>CAZKYO010000011.1:0-82915 GCA_964557115.1 uncultured Gemmatimonadaceae bacterium | reverse complement strand
ATCGAGATCGCCGGCGAGAGCCCCTCGATCGCGTCGACGTCGGGCTTCTCCATCAACCCGAGGAACTGGCGGGCGTAGGCCGACAGCGACTCGACGTAGCGCCGCTGGCCCTCGGCATAGATGGTGTCGAAGGCGAGCGAGGACTTCCCCGACCCCGAGAGCCCGGTGATCACCGTCAGGCGATTGCGGGGGATCCGGACCGAGACGTTCTGGAGGTTGTGCTCGCGGGCACCGCGGACGACGAGGAACTCTTCGGCCATAAGCCCCGAATGGTAAGGGAAGGGCCGAATCGAGAGCAACGCGGAGGCTCCCCCCCGAGGCCCAACCCTTGCTGCATCGGGGGCCATGCCCGTCTCAAAGCGCAACTGGGCCGCCGTGGCGGTGATCATCGCCTGGGGTGCCGCCCTCACCTGGCTGGGGCTGCGGCAGCTGTCGCAGAGCGACGCCACGGTGATCAGCAACCAGGCCGCGCTGCGGCTCGCCCCCGGCGACGCCTGGTTCCGGGTCACGAGCGGGGAGACCCAGTTCGGCTACGCCGGCATCACCCTCGACACCATGCCGGACGGGACCTACCGGATCCGCGAGCAGGTCAATCTCGATCTCCCGGGACCCGACGGGCTCGACCGGGTGGTCCAGTCGACGGACCTCTACCTCGGCCACGGCCTGCTCGTCGATTCGCTCTCCTCCCGGCGGACATCGCCGGCCGGAACCGAGGTCTACCGGGCCCTCGCCGACGGAAGTGCGTGGACCGTTGCACTTCGCCCCGGTGACAGCGTCACGACCGCCGAGGGGTCGCTGACGGCCCAGGCCGCCGAGGGCCAGCCCGTGACGATCGTGCCGCTCCGGGTGGTGCCGCTCCGGCTTCGGCTGGTCGGCGCCATTGCGGCCCGGGACGCCCGGCGGCTGCAGGTCGCCGACGGCTGGCCACTCGGGGTTTCCCTCACCACGACCGAGATCGGCGCCGACACCACGATCGTCTTCGCCGATTCGTCCGAGGTCGATCCGGCGAGCGAGCGCTGGGTGCCGGTCGCCTGGGACACCGCGACCGGCCGCTCGGTCCGGATCGACGCGCCCGGGGGCCCGCTCCGGCTGGTGGTCGACACGCGCGGCGACGTGCTCGAGGTCGAGTACCTCTTCGGGGCCCACTGGCGGCGCGAGGACTTCTCGGTGGCGCGCTCGAGCTACCGCGTGGACCTGCCCCACCTGCGCGACGCGGTGCGCCAGGCCCTGCCGATCCTCCGGCCGCTCACGGGGTCGCGCCTCGCCGCCGATACAAGCAGGGAGACCGTGGCCTGGCGCATCAGCCGGCGGGACGGCAGCCCGGTGGACACCGCGCTGCTCGCGATGCTGGCGAGCGGACGGCAGCGGACCGGGGCGGACGGCCTCCTGCTGGTGGCGGGTCAGGGGCCGGGGTTGCCCCGGCGGCTCGGCCGCGAGCCGAGCGACCCGTTCATCCAGGACACCGACACGGCGGTGGCCGAGCTGGCATCGCACCTGCGCGGTGACTGGGTGGTCCGGCTCGACTCGTTGCGTCGCGTGCTCCGGCGCAGCGTAAGGATCGACACGGCGCGGGCACTCCCCCAGGACGCGGCCGGTGCACTGCGACTGGGCCGTGCCCGACCGGAAGGGGCGGCGCGCCTCGCCGTGGCACTGCTCCGCGCGACCGGGACGCCGGCACGACTGGCGATCGGCGTGCTGCCGCGCGGCGACACGCTGTACACCCACGCGTGGGTGGAATTCACGGCCCAGGGTGGCCCGGTGCTCACCTTCGACCCGCTTACCGGCGGGCCGGCCAGCACCGCGCTGATCCGGGTCGCGCTCGCGGGCTCGACCCGCGCCGATGAACTGCTGCCGCGACTCGCCGATGTACGTTTCATGCCGGTGGATCGCCCTGGGGGAACGGGACCGTGATTCGACTGCAGGCGGTGACCAAGCGCTACGGCAAGTTCGTGGCGGTCAAGGGACTCGACCTCGAGATCCCGCGCGGCGAGCTGTTCGGCTTCCTCGGCCCCAACGGCGCCGGGAAGACGACCACCCTGCGGATGATCGCCGGCATCCTGCCGCCCACCGGCGGCCGGATCACCGTGGGCGACTTCGACATCGTGAGGCATCCGCTCGCCGCCAAGGCGAAGCTCGGCTACATCCCCGACCGGCCGTTCATCTACGACAAGCTCACCGGCGCGGAGTTCCTCCGCTTCACCGCGGCGCTCTACGGCCAGGACGGCCCCGAGGTCGAGGCGCGGATCAACGAGCTGCTCGACCTCTTCGAGCTGCTGCGCTGGAAGGACGAGCTCACCGAGAGCTACTCGCACGGGATGCGGCAGAAGCTGATCATCTCCAGCGCGTTCGTGCACCGCCCCGAGGTGATCGTGGTGGACGAGCCGATGGTCGGCCTCGACCCCAAGAGCGCCCGGATCCTCAAGACGCTGTTCCGCCGGTTCGCCGACAAGGGCGGCACCATCCTGATGAGCACCCACACCCTCGAGATCATCGAGGGGTTCTGCGACCGGGTCGGGATCATCCGCCACGGCGAGCTGGTGGCCTGCGGCACCGTGGCCGAGCTGCGCGCCGAGGCGGCGGCCGAGGGGGCGCAGCTGGAGGAGCTCTTCCTGCGGCTCACCGGCGAGCACACCGAGCCCGACCTCGACACCGTCCTGGGCTGAGATGACGCTGCCGCGCCAGCCGTCGTTCGTCGCGCTCACCAGTCCCAAGTGGCGCAGCATCCTGGCGCGCCTCCGGCGCGGCGCCGGCGAGCGCTCGGGCGGCCGCACCCTGCTGCTCGGCTGCGCCGCCTTCGCCTTCCTCGGCCTCGGCTTCTACATCGCCTATCGCGTGGTCAGCTACTTCAAGGGCGTCCCCGAGATCGGACCGCTGCTGGCGGGCAAGCTCCTCGGGATGGCGTTCCTGTCGTTCACGTCGATCCTGCTGCTCTCCAACCTGGTGAGCGCGCTCAGCACCTTTTTCCTGGCGCGCGACCTCGACCTGCTGGTGAGCGCGCCGGTGGACTGGGGCCGCTTCTACCTGGTCAAGCTCGCCGAGACGATCGTCCACTCCAGCTGGATGGTGGTGCTGCTGGCGCTGCCGCTGCTGGCGGCCTACGGCGTCGCCTGGAACGGCGGGCCGCTCTTCCCGTTCATCGCGCTCGGCGCGCTGCTGCCGCTCTGCGTGATCCCGGGGGTGCTGGGCACCGCGGTCACCGTGGTGCTCGTCAACGTCTTCCCCGCCCGCCGCACCCGCGACCTCCTCGGCCTGGTGACGATCCTCGCCGCGGGCGGGCTGGTGCTGCTGCTCCGGCTGATGCGCCCCGAACAGCTGGCCGGTCCGGAGGGGTTCCGGTCGCTGGTGGACTTCATCGCGGTGCTGCGCGCGCCGAGCCATCCGCTGCTGCCGAGCGAGTGGGCCAGCGCCATGGTGATGAACTGGCTCACCAACGTCGGCGACCCGCTCCCGATCGCTCTGCTCTGGACCACCGCCGGGGCATTCGTGGTGATCGGCGCGCTGGTGCACCTGCGCCTGTACGCCAGCGGCTTCTCGCGGGCCCAGGAGGGCGCCGACACGGCGACCCGCGGCGCCTCATGGTCGCGCGTGGCCCGAGTGCTCATGCCCGGCGTCCCGGCGATGCGACGCGAGTTCATCCTCAAGGACCTGCGGATCTTCTTCCGCGACTCCACCCAGTGGAGCCAGCTGATCCTGCTCGGCGTGCTGGTGGCGGTGTACCTCTTCAACATCCGGGCGCTGCCGCTCTTCACCGGCGAGCAGGTGCCGGTCTTCCTGGTGACGCTGATCGTCTTCCTCAACCAGGGGCTGGCGGGGTTCGTGATCGCCGCCGTGGCCGCGCGCTTCATCTTCCCCAGCGTCTCGCTCGAGGGGCGCCAGCTCTGGCTGCTGCGCTCGAGCCCGCTCGACCCGCGGGCGATGCTCCGCAGCAAGTACCTGGTGGGCGTGCTGCCGCTGCTTGTCTTGGCGTTGATCCTCACGATCACGACCAACACGATCCTGCAGGCCTCGACCTTCATGATGGCGGTCAGCATCCTCACCGTGATCGGATTCACGCTGGCCGTGGGCGGCCTGGCGCTGGGCATCGGGACGCTCTACCCGCAGTACGAGACCGAGAACGCCGCCCAGATCCCGACCTCGTTCGGCGGGCTGGTGTTCATGCTGCTGGCGATCGCGCTGCTGGCGCTGATCGTGATGCTGGAGTCGGTGCCGGTGGTGGAGCATCTCCGCGCGCTCCGCAACGGCGAGCCGGTGCGGCTCTCGGCCGAGGCGATCCTCTTCTTCACCGGGGCGACGGTGCTGGCGATCCTGGCCGGCTGGATCCCGATGCGGCGGGCGGTGGCGACGCTGGAGCGGCTGGAGGCATGAACCGAGAGTAGCGAATCGCGATTGGAGATTCGAGCGGACCGTTTCACCGGCTCCTCGAGTCACGATTCGCGATTCGCCAATCTCGTTCAGTACTCCGGCAGCTCCAGGTCGTCGCGCAGGTCGCCCGCGGCGAGGTTCGCGATCGCCGGGATCCGCATCAGCTTGGTCACCTGGTTGCGGAACCAGACGCCGAACGCCGTGCGCGGCGCCAAGGCGCCGGCGAACTTGGCTGCCGAGGCCTGCTTCCCCTCGATGAACGCTCGGAGGAGCTGCTCATGGGCGGCAAATGCCGCCCGGTGATCGCCGCCCGCACGCGCAAGCTCGCCGGCCAGCACGTACGCCTCGGTCATCGCCAGCCCTGTCCCCTCCCCCGCCAGGAGCGACACGCAGCTCGCGGCGTCGCCGAGGAGCATCACCCGGCCGTCGGACCAGCGGGGCATCCGGATCTGGCTCACGCGATCGAAGTAGATCTCGCCGGCATCGTCCATCGCGTCGAGGATGCCGGGCACCTCCCAGCCCATCCCGCCCAGGACCCGGCGAAGCGCGGCCTGCCGTGACGCGCGATCGTGGGGCTCGGGGCCGCCGAGCTTGTCGCTGGTGAAGACAATCAGGAACATCGTGACGTCGCCGCGAAGCGCGAAGCGGGCGACCTGCCGGCCGGGATCGGCGTGCGCCACGTACACCTGCCCGTCGCGCGGTCGGTAGCCGGCCACCTCGAACGCGGCGACCCGATAGCCGAGGTCGTGCTCGAAGCGCGCCTGCGGTCCGAAGGCGAGCTCGCGAACGCGGGAATGCAGGCCGTCGGCTCCCACCAGGAGGTCGAAGTCGCGGGTGCCACCGTTCTCCAGGGTCACCCGGACGCCGGTGTCGTGCTGCTCGATGGCGGCGACCGAGTCACCGAAGATCGTCTCCGTTCGCGCCGCGACGCCTTGATAGACGATCCCGGCCAGCTCGCCCCGGGGCAGCGAGGTGTAGCGGCCGCCGGTCATCCGGCGGAACACGTCCGCGTCGAAGCCACCGACGGTGTCGCCCCGGGCATCCACCAGTCGCATCGCCTCGAGCCGGTAGCCGGCCTCGAGCACCGCGGGAAGGATCCCCATCCGTTCGGCAACCGTGTAGCCGTGCCCCCAGAAATCGATCACGTACCCGCCGGTGCGCAGTGCCGGCGCGACCTCGATCAGCGTCACGTCATGACCGCCCTCGAGCAGCCAGTGCGCCAGCGTGGGACCGGCGACGCCGGCACCGGAGATGGCGATGCGCACGGGACAGACCTCCTGGAAATCGATGAACGGAAGGTACCCAGGCACGGCAAGCTGGCCGCGGCGGGACCGGGGATGCTTGAGGATGCGTAAGCGGCCGAGTCGAGCCGCCACGCGCCCCAGGGGGGCCGGGACCCGCCTGGGACCATCCCAGCCGCGGCACGACGGCCTGCGCTCCCGCTATCTCGACGCCCGCCGCGCTTCCCGGAGCCTCGGCGGCCCGCCTTCAGGATGAATGCTCCCGGTGCGCGACGGTTTCCCGTCACGCGCCACTGGCCATTCATCTCCGGAGGTCCCGATGTCCCGTTCTTGCCTGATGCCGCTCGTGGCGGCACTGGCGTTCGCCGCGTGCGGCGAGCGCGACGCCGTGACGCTGTCGCCGCCCGGCGACGCCGTCGCGACGAATGCTCCCGCCAACGCGCGCGAGCGCCTCGCGGCGCGGCTCGCCGTGGCGCTCGCCGATCCCGCGCTCCGCACGGAGCTGTCCCGACGCTTCGCCGAGTCGCCGGTGGCGGAGGGGAAGCTGCAGTTCCAGGCGCTCGCCCAAGCCGACGGCAACCGGTTGCTCGCCCGGCTCGCCGCGAGCGGCGGCACCAGCGTCGCCGAGATGGTGGCGGATCTCGACGCCGCGCGCCAGCTGGAGCTGTACCTCCCGGTGGCGGCGCAACGCGCGGCGTGGCACGGCAGTGCACGCTTCCTCGTCGCCACGCTGCAGCACGACGGCGAGCGCCCGGTCGCCTTCGATGCCGGCGGACGACGCACCCTGCTCTCGGCCGACCACCCGCCCGACATCCCCGTCATCGCGCTGGTGCCTCAGGAGACCGACTTCACCCGGCCGAGCTTCGCGATGTGCGCGAGCGGCGACTGCGCCGACGGGGGCGCCGGGGGCGGCGGCAGCGGGAGCTCGGCGCCGGGACTCTACCTCGTCGGCACCGACCTGCTCGACGACGGCGAGGGATGGCTCAAGGGGAATCCCGAGCTCGAGGTGCACCTCTACGGCGAGGTCGGCGACAGCACGGTCCAGCTCGGCTGCACTGGCGAGCACACGGCCGGTCCGTACTACTGGAACGCCGACGGCACCACCTGGCGGGGATCGGCGGCGCTGCTCACCAAGGCCGACATCGATGCCTACCTCAAGAAGAACAGCAAGGGGGTGGTGCGAATCGTGATGTGGGAGGACGACGACGAGCCGTGCGTCACCCACACCAACGCGTCACTGCTCAATGACATCGTCAAGTTCGTCGACCAGGCCTACAAGTCGCTCACCGGCGGCAAGAGCGACCCGACGCTCATCAAGGGGATCCGTGCGGCACCGGCCGCGTTCGGGCTCGCCCAGGCGACCCGCAACATCATCAAGACGTCGGATGACTTCCTCGGCCATGCCGTCGAGATCTCGACCGCGGGCTGGACGCCGGGCACCGCCAACTTCACGCTGCGCGGCGAGGGCGCCAGGCTGACCGGGGCGCTTGAAACGCGGTGGCAGCCGTAGACGATCGAGGATGGAGGATGGAGGATAGAGAGTAGAGAGTAGAGAGTAGAGAATGGAGGATAGAGGGTAGACGATGGACGAGTGCAATCCTCCATCGCGAAGAAGGGCCGCATCCCATGAGGAACCGGCCCTTCCCATCGTCCATCGTCTATCGTCCATCGCCCATCGGATATCGTCTATCGCCTGGCCCCGCAGCGGCTGCAGAACCGGTCGGTGTCGCGCATCGCGGCACCGCAGCGGGCGCAGCCCTCCATCGTGGCGATGGCGGCGCGCTCGTAGCGCGCGCGGAGCATCTGGTAGTCCTCGTCGGAAAGCTTCTGGGTGGCGCGGTCGAATTCGATCTCCTTGAGCGCCAGCAGCGCGCGCCCGCGGGCCGTCTCCTCGGGCTCGGGCGGGTCGATGATCGCGGGGGCCGGGGCGGCCGGCGCGAGCAGCGGCTGCAGCACCAGCCAGAGGATGGCGGCCCCCACCAGTCCCGATGCGATCGCCTCGAGCAGCATCAGGAATCGACCTCGTCGAGGGCGCGGCGGAGGGCCTCCTGCTGGGCTGCATCCGGCGCCACCGTCGGCGTCGATGCGGTGGCCCCGCCCGCGGCGCCTCCCTCCGGCCCGACCGCGGCCGCCACCAGCTGCTTGCGGCGGGTGATCCAGGCGGCGAGTCCGAGCACCCCGGCGACCATCACCAGGCCGGGGACCAGGTAGCCGGCGAGGTTGAAGCCCTCGGCCGGCGGCGCCATCAGGATCTGCTCGCCCTCGCGCGCCACGAACACCTGGACGATCTCGTCGGGCGTCTTGCCGGCCTTGTGCAGGTCGAGCACCTCGCGGTGCATCGCCGGCGAGTAGGTGCAGGTGAAGTCGGTCGTCCGGCAGGTGTAGACGTCGAGCGTGCAGCCGCAGGTGCAGCGGAGTCGCCGCTCGAGCGCCACGATCACCGGGTCGTTGTCGAGGGCGGTGATCGAGTCGCGCAGCCGGCCGACGATGTCCTGCTCGCGGAGCGGGTCGGCGGCGGGGGCGGCTCCGCCCGGCGACTGCGTCGGCGTCTGGGCGGCAGTCGGCCGCGCCGCAAGCGACGCGGCAGCCAGCGACACCGCCCCCCGGGCCAGGAATCCGCGCCGCGAGATCACGCCCCCACCTCCGCCTCGGTGAGCGGCACGGCGTAACCCGCCTGCTCCTCGGGAAGCCGCCGCTTGGTGCGGATCTGCGGTCCACCGGGCCACATCGCCAGCAGCCCGCCCAGCACGAGCACCGCGCCGCCGATCCAGAACCAGCTCACCAGCGGGTTGATGATGATCGAGAACTGGGCCCGCTCGGTGCCGTCCGGCGTGCCGGTGTAGACCACGTAGAGGTCTTCCTGCAGGTTGCTCTTGAGGCCGACCTCGGTGCTGGGCTCGAAGAGCTTGTTGCCGAACGAGTCGATGTGCTGCCGCTTCTCGGAGACGATCGTGCCGATCGGCTTGCCGTCGCGGCTCACCTGCATCGTCGCCGCCGAGACGCGACGGTTGAGCTGGGCGAGCTGCGAGGTGCCGAGGTACTTGAAGGTGACGTCGTGGCCGTAGGGCGAGCGCAGCGTGACCTCCTCGCCCGGCACCAGCTCGGCACTGGTCTTGGCCTGGAACGCCAGCCCCACGAACGCCACGAAGTAGATCACCACGCCGACGTGCACGATGTAGCCGCCGTAGCGGCGCCGGTTGCGCGCCAGCAGCCGCCCGGTGGCGGTCACCACGTTCTCCGCGTGCATCCGCATCCGGGCCCGGATGCCGCGACCGAACTCCTGGGCCACGGTGCCGAGGACGAAGGCGGCCAGCGCGACCGTCATCACCGGGTACCCCCGCAGTCCCAGCGCGAACGTCGCGGCCAGCGTCACGACGAAGGCAAGCCCCGGCACGACGAACTGGCGCTGGAGGTTGCGGGCCGACGCCTTGCGCCACGCGATCAGCGGCCCGACGCCGGTGAGGAAGAGGAGGAAGAGCCCCAGCGGCACGTTGACGCGATTGAAGAACGGCGGGCCGACGGTGATCTTGGTGCCCCGCACCGCCTCCGACACGATCGGGAAGAGGGTGCCCCAGAGCACGCTGAACGCAATCCCCACCAGCGCCAGGTTGTTGAACAGGAACGCCGACTCGCGCGACACCATCGACTCGAGCTTCGCCTCCGGCTCGAGCTCGGGCCAGCGGGTGTAGAGCAGCGTGAACGACACCACCGCGGTCACCAGCAGGAAGGCCAGGAAGAAGTAGCCCACGCTCGACTGGGTGAACGAGTGCACCGACGCGATCACGCCGCTGCGGGTGATGAAGGTGCCGAAGATGCTGAGCAGGTAGGTGCCGATGATCAGCCCCATGTTCCAGCGCTTCAGCATGCCGCGCTTTTCCTGGATCATCACCGAGTGCAGGAACGCCGTCAGCGTGAGCCAGGGATGGAACGAGGCGTTCTCGACCGGATCCCACGCCCAGACGCCGCCCCAGCCGAGCTCGACGTAGGCCCACCACATCCCGATGGTGATGCCGACCGACAGGAACAGCCAGCTGGCGAGCGCCCACTTCCGCATCGCGATGATCCAGCCGGCGTCGAGCTTGCGGGCCAGCAGTGCGGCGATCGCGAAGGCGAACGGCACCGTGAGCGAGATGTAGCCGAGGTAGAGCATCGGCGGGTGGGCGACCATCCCGGGGTTCTGCAGCTGGGGATTGAGGCCGCGGCCGTCGGGCGGCGTGAACGCCAGCCGCTCGAACGGGTTGGCGTGCTCGCCGAAGAGCATCACCGCGATGAAGAAGGCGGCGACCAGGTTGGTGATCCCCGCGACGTAGGGGAGCAGCCCTTCGTGGCGCTTGGGGGTCAGCACCTGGGCCAGCGCGCCGAAGATCGAGAGCACCACCGCCCAGAAGAGCAGCGAGCCCTTCTGGCCGGCCCAGAACGCCGAGATCAGGTAGTACTCGGGGAGGTTCCGGGAGGTGTAGGAGGCGACGTACTCGATGTTGAAGTCGTGGGCGAAGATCCCCTTCCAGAGGCAGATCGCCGCCACGAAGAGTGCGGCGAAGACGCCGTAGGCGCCGCGCCGCACCGTGAGCGCCACGTCGGGGCGCTGCTGCCAGGGGGCCAGGAACGCCAGCCCGGCGCTCCACAGCCCGAGGACGAAGGCGGTCCAGAGCGCGAACTGGCCGAGGAGGGTCATGGCCGGCTCACGCCTGCTTCCCCTGGTCCTTCCACTCCGCCTCGTAGCGCGAGCCGCACTTGGCAATCACGTCGGTGGCGTGGAAGACCCGGTCCGAGCCGTACTTCCCCTCGACCACGACGTCGATGTCGTTGTCGTCGGTGAAGGTGTCGGGGACGATGCCGACGTAGGTGACGGGGAAGGTGTTGCTGCCGTCGGTGATCGAGAAGTCGACGCGCTGCGCCGCCTGGTCGCGCTTGATCGACCCCTTCACGACCTTGGCACTCACCTTGAGGCCGACGTCGTGGAACGAGGGATCCTGCGCGACGCGCTGCACCAGCTCGGTCGGCGTCAGGAAGTAGGTGCCGGTCTGCTTGATCCCCTGGGCGATCAGGAGCGACACGCTCCCCACGATGACGATCGCGCCGAGGGCAAACTTGGTGCTGGGCTTCATTATCCGACCCTCCAGACAGAAAATATACCTGGCCGGGTAGCTAGGGTGAATGGTGAATGGTGAATGGGGCGTGGGGGACCGATCGAGAGCGATCAATGCCAACCCGAGGCATCACCGTTTCCCCATTCACCATTCACCCCTCCGCCCACGCCACCGCCGCCCGCACCGACCGCCGCCAGGCGGCGCGACGCTCCTCGCGCCAGTCGCGGCCCGCCGCCGGCTCGAAGACCGTCATCGCGCCGAGGTCGGGGGCCGGCGGCAGCGCGGTGCCGATCCCGACGGCGGCGAGGCGCGCGGCGCCGTAGGCCGTCAGTTCCACCCCCGCCGGCCGGATCACCGGCACGCCGAGGAGGTCGGCCTGCTGCTGCATCATCCAGTCGTTGGCGGAGGCACCGCCGTCGACCCGCAGCTCGGTCACGCCGCCCATCGCCTCGACCAGGTCGGCGGTGCCCTGGGTGATCGCCTCGAGCGTGGCGCGGACCAGGTGCGCCCGCGAGGTGCCGCGGGTCAGCCCGGTGATCGTCCCCCGCGCCTCGGCATTCCAGTGCGGCGCCCCGAGTCCGGTGAAGGCCGGGACAAAGGTGACGCCGCCCGAATCGGGAACGCTGGCGGCGAGCTCGGCGGTCTCGCCGGCCTGGGCGATGATCCCCAGCCCGTCGCGCAGCCACTGCACCGCCGCGCCGGCGATGAACGACGAGCCCTCGAGGGCCCAGCCGAGCCCGCCGCCCTTCCCGGCCGCGACCGTTGCGAGGATCCCCTCCTCAGGGATCGGCGGGGCAGCATCACCGGTGAAGCGGAGCAGGAACGATCCGGTGCCATAGGTGATCTTCGCCTCGCCGGCGATGTCGCAGCCCTGCCCGTAGAGCGCGGCCTGTTGGTCACCCACGAGCCCGGCGATCGGCAGGTCCCTGCCGAACCACTCGCCCTGGGCGATGGCCAGCTCGCCGGCGGAGGCGACCACCTGCGGCAACAGCACGCGCGGCACCCCGAAGAGTGCCAGCAGCTCGTCGTCCCAGTCGCCGGTGCGGAGGTCGGCCAGCATGGTGCGGCAGCTGTTGGTGCGATCGCTGACGTGCCGCCCGCCCGAGAAGCGCGCCACCAGCCAGCTCTCCACCGTCCCCGCCGCGAGCTCGCCGCCCTCCGCACGACGACGCGTCGCCGGGTCGCGCAGCAGCCACTCGAGCTTCGTGGCGGAGAAGTACGGATCGACGACCAGGCCGGTGCGCTCGCGGATCAGGTCGGCACGCCCGGTCTCGCGCAGCTCGCGGCAGCGCCCGGCGGTGCGGCGATCCTGCCAGACGATCGCGCGGCCCACTGGCCGCAGCGTCTCCCGCTCCCAGAGCACCACCGTCTCGCGCTGGTTGGTGATGCCGATCGCGTCGGGCCGCACGCCGGCACGTTCGATCGCCTCGCGCGCCGCGACCACCACCGCATCGACCAGCGCATCGGGCTCATGCTCGACCTGCCCCGGCGCCGGGAAGTGCTGCGGGATCTCGCGGTAGCCGCGCCCCAGCACCCGACCCTCGCCGTCGAGGACGAGTGCGGTGGAGCCGGTGGTGCCTTGGTCGAGGGCCAGGAAATTCGGCAAGCGACTGGTCCGGTCGATGGTGAATGGTGAATGGTAAATGGGGTGCCCGGGCAGGCTCCCGGACACCGGTTCCGGACCACCCGAGGCGAGCCGAGCGCCTCGCCGCGGCCCCCCCGTCCCCATTCACCATTGACCATTCACCGAAGGCGCGCCGCGTCTATATTTGGGGATGGATTTCACCACCCTCCTGCTCGACCTCGGCACCGACGGCATCGCCGTCGCGACCGTCAACCGCCCCGACAAGCTGAACGCGCTGAATGCCGACGTCATCGCCGACCTCGGGCGCCTCGCCGAGCGCGTCGCGGAGGACGCGGCGATCCGGGCGCTGGTGATCACGGGGGCCGGCGAGAAGGCCTTCGTGGCGGGAGCCGACATCGGCGAGCTCGCCGCGGTGGATGGCGGCGAGGGGAAGCGCCTCGCCGAGCGCGGGCAGGGGGTGTTCCGCGCGATCGAGCGACTGTCCAAGCCGGTGATCGCGGCGGTGAACGGCTTCGCGCTTGGCGGTGGCTGCGAGCTCGCGATGGCCTGCCACATCCGCCTCGCGGTCCCCCGGGCCAGGTTCGGCCAGCCCGAGGTCAAGCTCGGCCTGATCCCCGGCTACGGCGGCACGGTGCGGCTGCCCCGGCTGGTCGGTCGCGGGCGGGCGCTGGAGATCCTCCTCACCGCGCGGATGGTGGACGCGGAGGAGGCCGAGCGGATCGGCCTGGTCAACAAGGTGGTGGCCGCCGAGGCGCTCCTCGACGAGGCGCGGGCGATGGCCACGACGATCCTCGGGATGGGACCGATCGCGGTGGGACTGTGCCTCGACCAGGTCGATCGCGCGCTCGATGCGTCGCTCGACAAGGGCCTGGCCCTCGAGGCCGAGGCGTTCGGCGCCGCGTGCGCCAGCGAGGACAAGGCCGAGGGGACCGCGGCGTTCCTCGGGAAGCGGGCACCGGCGTTCCGCGGACGGTGAGGCGATGCGGGCCGCGACGCTACTGGTGCGCGGCTTCCGCAACCTTGCCGACGCCGAACTCGAGCTGCCGCCGCAGGGCGTCGCGCTGCTCGGACCCAACGGCCACGGCAAGACCAACCTGCTCGAGGCGCTGGCGTATCCGGTGCTGTTCCGGTCGCTCCGCGGCGCACGCGACCGCGACGTCGCGCGCTTCGGCGGGCCCGGCTTCCACGTGGCGGTGGCGCGCGACGACGGCACCGTGATCGCGACCACGTGGCAGGCGAGCGATGGTCGCAAGCGCGTGACGATCGCCGGGGTGGAGCACCCGCGGATCACCGACGCGCTGGGGGCCTGGCTGGCGGTGACCTTTCTGCCGACCGACCTCGCGCTGGTGCAGGGCGGCGCGGCCGAACGGCGACGGTGGCTGGACCGCATGCTGTCGCTCGGCACGGCCGCGTATCTTCAGGCCCTGCTCCGCTACCGTGCGGCGGTGGCGCAGCGGAACGCGGCGCTGCGTCGTGGCGACGAGGCGAGTGCGGCGGCCTTCGACGGCGCCCTGGCGAGCGCCGGGGCGGCCGTGGTGGCGGGGCGGCTGGCGTGGCTCGCCGGTGCCGAGGCCGCGTGGCGCGAGGAGCTGGCCCGACTGGGCGAGCCGCTGGACGTCACGATGCGCTATCGGGGCGAGGCGGCGCTGGCGGATCCGGCGGCGTGGAGGCCGCGGCTCGAGGCCGCGCGGGTGCGTGACCGACAGCGGGGGCAGACGACGATCGGTCCGCATCGCGACGACCTCGCGCTGTCGCTCGACGGCCGGCCGATCCGCGAGTTCGGTTCGACCGGCCAGCAACGGACCGCCGCGATCGGGCTGCGACTGCTCGAGCACGCGACGCTCGCGGCGGCCCGGGGCAGCCGGCCGGCGCTGCTGGTCGACGACATCTTCGCCGAACTCGACGGTGGGCGGCAGGCGCGACTCGCCGGCCGGCTCCACGAGGCGGCGGTGCAACTGGTGGTCACCGCGCCGCGGCGCGAGGACCTCCCCGACGCGCTGGAGGCGCCACGGTGGCACGTGCACGACGGCTCGATCCGGCAGGGGTGAGCTCCCCGGCGAGCCCGACGCCGCTGGGCGAGGCGCTCGACGCGTGGATCGCGCGGTCGGGGCTCCGCAAGCGGCTCGACCTGGCCGAGGTGGTCGAGGCGTGGCCCGAGCTGGTCGGCCCGCAGATCGCGCAGGCCACCCGCGCGCTGGCGGTGACGCCCGACGGCACCCTGCTGGTGCGCGTCGCGACGAACGGATGGGCCACCGAGCTGGGGCTGATGACGCCCCGGATCCTGGCCCGGATCAACGGCTCCCGGCAGGGCCGGGTGCAGCACGTGCGCTGGATGGTCGGTCCCCTCGACCGGCCCTGATCTTCATCGAACGCGAGGACGTGATGGCGAAGGACAAGAAGGCCGACGGCTACGGCGCCCAGTCGATCACGGTGCTCAAGGGGCTCGAGGCGGTGCGCAAGCGGCCCGGCATGTACATCGGGTCGACCGGCGAGAACGGGCTCCACCACCTGGTCTACGAGGTGGTGGACAACTCGATCGACGAGGCGCTCGCCGGCTTCTGCGACCGCATCGAGGTCACGATCCACCGCGACAACTCGATCACGGTGGCCGACAACGGCCGCGGCATCCCGGTCGACATCCACCCGACCGAGGGGCTGCCGGGCGTCGAGCTGGCGCTCACCGTGCTCCACGCCGGCGGCAAGTTCGACAAGAACTCCTACAAGGTGTCGGGCGGCCTCCACGGGGTCGGCGTCTCGGTGGTCAACGCGCTGTCGGAGCACCTCACCGTCACCGTCGACCGCGACGGGGCGCGCCACCAGATGGCCTTCGTGCGCGGCCAGACGACCCAGAAGCTGACCGTGATCGGGATGGCCGCGGGGACCGGCACCACGATCACGTTCAAGCCCGACGTCCAGGTCTTCAGCGTGCTCGAGTTCAGCTGGGGCACCCTGGCCGACCGGCTGCGGCAGCTCGCGTTCCTCAACGGCGGCATCACGATCGTGCTGACCGACGAGCGCGGCGAGGCGCCGCGCACCGAGACCTTCCTCTACAAGGGCGGCCTGGTCGAGTTCGTCCAGTGGCTCAACCGGAACAAGAAGCCGCTGCACCCCAAGCCGGTGCACTTCAGCGCCTCGCGCGATGACGTGGACGTCGACATCGCGCTGCAGTACGAGGACGGGTACAACGAGAACACCTTCACCTTCGTGAACAACATCAACACCCACGAGGGCGGCACCCACCTCACCGGCTTCCGCTCGGCGCTGACCCGCACGATCAACGAGGTCGCCAAGCGCGGCAACGCCCTGAAGAAGGCCGACTTCACCCTCTCCGGCGACGACGCGCGCGAGGGGCTGACCTGCGTGCTCCACGTCAAGGTGCGCGAGCCGCAGTTCGAGGGGCAGACCAAGACCAAGCTCGGCAACGGCGAGGTCGAGGGGATCGTCCGCGCGATCGTCAACGAGCACCTCGGCCAGTTCCTCGACGAGCACCCGGCGGTGGGCCGGGCGATCATCGAGAAGGCGGTCAGCGCCGCGCGGGCCCGCGAGGCGGCCCGCAAGGCGCGCGAGCTGGTGCGCAAGAAGTCCGGGCTCGAGAACGCGGTGCTCCCCGGCAAGCTCGCCGACTGCTCGGTCGACGACCCGGCGCTCTCCGAGCTGTACCTGGTCGAGGGCGACTCGGCCGGTGGCTCGGCCAAGCAGGGCCGCAACCGCCAGTTCCAGGCGATCCTGCCGCTGCGCGGCAAGATCCTCAACGTCGAGCGCGCCCGCATCGACCGGATCCTCGGCAACGAGGAGATCCGGGCGATCATCACCGCCATCGGCACCGGGGTGCGCGACGACTTCAAGCTCGAGGATGCGCGCTACCACAAGATCATCCTGATGACCGACGCCGACGTCGACGGCGCCCACATCCGGACGCTGCTGCTCACCTTCTTCTTCCGGCAGATGCCCGAGCTGATCGAGGCGGGCTACATCTTCATCGCCCAGCCGCCGCTCTACCGCGTCGCCCGGGGGAAGGAGGAGTACTACGCCTACGACGAGGACGAGCGGGCGGCCTTCACCAAGCGGCTCAGCGAGGCGAGCGGCCGCGGCAACGTCAGCCTGCAGCGCTACAAGGGCCTCGGCGAGATGAACCCGGACCAGCTCTGGCGCACCACGATGGACCCCGAGACCCGCACCATCCTGCGGGTGACGCTCGAGGACGCCGTCGAGGCCTCCAAGCTCTTCGAGGAGCTGATGGGCGACAACGTCGAGCCGCGGCGGGAGTTCATCGAGGCGAACGCGAAGTACGTGAGCGTGCTGGACGTGTGAGACTGGCGATTCGGGAATCGAGATTCGAGGTCGCACCCTCGAGTCTCGATTCTCGATTCGCGATCCTCAGAGAATCCCCGGCAGCGCCCCGCCGCCGGTGCCCGGCCCCCAGTCATCATCCTCCAGTTCCTCGTGGATCGGCCGCGCGTCGGGGTCGGCGGCGAGGTCCGCCTCCGCCTCGGCGAGCTCGTCGCGATCGAGTGGCGTGTCGACGTCGTCCTCGGGGGCGGGAATCCCCTCCCGCTTCCCCGCCCCGACGAACCAGAGCAGCACGGCGACGAGCGCCGCCAGGCCGATGAGGGTTCCGGTCACGGCATCTCCCCGGTCGTCGTGGTTGTCTCGTGCGTGATCCGCTCCAGCACGAGCGGCAGCGGGACGTGGCCCTCCTGCCACGCACGGTCGATGGCGCGACGGAGCGCCGACTCGGCGGCATCGGCATCGGCGGCCGTGCGGGCGTGCACCACGGCGATCGGCTCGCCCGCCTCCACGCGCTGCCCGGCGCGCGGCCGGAGCTCGAGCCCGACGGCCGGGTCGATGCTGTCCTCGGCGACGCGACGCCCGCCGCCCAGCGCGACGACCAGCTCGCCGAGGACGCGCGGCGGCAGCGGCGGCATCCGCCCGGCATGCCCAGCGGCGACCTCGCGCACGACCGGGGCGCGCGGCAGGCGGCCGGGATCGTCCACGACCGCGGGATCGCCGCCTTGCCATCGCACGACCTCCCGGAACCGGTCGAGCGCGGCGCCGGAGCGCAGCGCCGCCTTGAGCCGCGCCAGCGCGTCGGGTGGGGTGAGGGCCGGCTGGGCGAGGCAGAGCATCTCGGTCCCGAGCGCCAGGGTGACCTCCATCAAGTCGCCAGCGGCCTCGCCTCGGAGCGCCGCGATCGCCTCGGCGACCTCGAGCGCGTTGCCGGCCATCCGCCCGAGCGGGCGGTCCATCGCGGTGAGCAGCGCCACCGTCCGGCACCCGGCCCGCTCGCCGACCCCGATCATCGTGCGGGCGAGCGCGCGCGCGTCCTCGCGCTCCGGCAGGAACGCGCCGCTCCCCACCTTCACGTCGAGCACCAGCGCATCGAGGCCCTCGGCGAGCTTCTTCGACATGATGCTCGCCGTGATCAGCGGAATCGATTCCACGGTTCCGGTGACGTCGCGCAGGGCGTAGAGCCTCCGATCGGCCGGGGCGATCTCGTCGGACTGCCCGAACATCGCCACGCCGATCGCGGCCAGTTGCGCCTCCGCCGCTGCGAGCGGCAGTCGGGCGGTGAACCCGGGAATCGCCTCCAGCTTGTCGAGCGTCCCGCCGGTGTGGCCCAGCCCACGGCCGGACATCATCGGCACCGTCACGCCGCACGCGGCGAGCAGCGGCGCCAGGATCAGCGAGGTCTTGTCGCCGACGCCGCCGGTCGAGTGCTTGTCGATCCGGGGCGGCCCGTCGGCGCTGCGCGCCATCCGTGCCCCGGAGCAGAGCATCGCGTCGGTGAGCGCCGCGAGTTCGCCGTCGTCGAGCCCGCGGAACATCACCGCCATGAGCAGCGCCGACATCTGGTAGTCGGGCACCGTGCCGGCGGTGAATCCGGCGATCAGCGCGCGCCATTCGGCCTCGCTCAGGGCGGCGCCGCCTCGCTTGCGTTCGATCAGTCGTGGAACGACCATTCACCCTCGGAGGCGAAACACGGCTCGGAAAGGACTGACATGCCGGGAACCCGATCGGCGCACTGGCTCGCCGCGCTTTCGCTGGTCGCCGCCCCGCTCGCCGCGCAGCAGTCCGCGCTCGCGCGGGGCGCGGCGGCCATGGAGCGCTGGGATCTCTCGGCGGCCGAGCGCTGGCTCGGCCAGGCCGTGAGCGAATCGCCCACGAGCTACGAGGCCAACTGGCGGCTCGCCCACGTGCTGCTCGATCTCGGCAAGTCGACCCCCGACAGCGTGAAGAGTCCCGCGCGCGACACGCTCTACGCCCGTGCCGAAAGGTACGCCCGCGCCGCCGTCGCGGCGAACCCCGGGGGCGCCGACGGCCACTTCGTCCTCGCCAGCGCGATCGGACGCGTCTCGCTGACGCTGGGCAAGCGCGAGCGGATCGGCCGCGCGGTGGAGATCCGCCAGGAGGCCCTCGCCGCACTCGCCATCGATCCCCACCACGCCGGGGCGCTCCACGTGATGGGGCGCTGGCATGCCGAGATCATGCGGCTCTCCTCGCTCCAGAAGTTCTTCGCCCGCACGTTTCTCGGCGCCGGGATCTTCGACGCGGCCTCGTGGGACGAGGCCGAGCGCTACCTCCGCGCCGCGGTGGCCGAGGACCCGGCCCGGATCGTCCACCGCCTCGACCTGGCCGAGGTGCTGCGCGACCGCGAGGCGTGGGACGCGGCCGCCGCGGAGCTCGACACCATCCAGCGACTTCCCTCGATCGAGCCGATGGACCAGGCCTATCGCCGCCAGGCGGCGCGCCTCGCCGTCGAGGTCGCCAGGCAGCGCCGCACGCCATGAGCGATCCGACCCTGGCGGAGGAGGCCGCGTCGCTGCGTGCGCAGCTCGACCGCGCCAACCGTGCGTACTACGAACTCGACGCGCCCGAGATCTCCGACGCCGAATACGACCTGCTCTTCCGTCGGCTGCAGGCGATCGAGGCCGAGCACCCCGACCTGGCCGCGGCGGACTCGCCGACCCGGCGGGTCGGCGGGGAGCCGGCGACGGCGCTGCCGAAGGCGCGCCACGCGATCCCGATGCTCTCGCTCGACAACGCCTTCACCAGCGACGAGCTGCGGGCGTGGCACGAGCGGATGGTCCGGGCCGACGGCCGCGCGGCGACGGCGCGCCTCGCGCTCGAGGTGAAGATCGACGGCGCGGCACTCTCGGTCACCTACCGCGACGGGACGCTGGTGCGCGGGGTCACCCGGGGCAACGGCGTCGAGGGCGAGGAGATCACCGCCAACGTGCGCGCCATCGGCGACATCCCGCTGGCGCTCGCGGGCGACGACGTGCCGCCGGAGATCGAGGTCCGCGGCGAGGTCTACATCCCCCGGCGCGCCTTCCAGCAGGTCAACGCGCGGCGCGAGCGCGAGGGCCTCGAGCCGCTGCAGAATCCGCGCAATGCGGGCGCCGGCGCGCTGCGGGCGCTCGACCCGGCGGAGGCGCGTCACCGGCGCCTCCGCTTCCTCGCCTACCAGGTCGTCGCGGTGCGCGGCACGCTGCCGTTCACCACGCACGAGGGCGAGCTCGCGGCGCTGGCGCGCTGGGGATTTCCCGTCGAGCCGCACCACCACTCCTGCGCCTCGCTCGAGGAGGTGATCACCGAGACGGAGGACTGGGAGGAACGGATCCGCGAGCTCCCCTTCGACGCCGACGGCCTGGTGGTGAAGGTGGACGACCTCGCGCTCCAGGACGAGCTCGGCACGGTCGGCGAGCGGGTCCCCCGCTGGGCCATCGCGCGGAAGTTCCCGGCCGAGTCGGCGCACACCCGGCTGCTCGCGATCGAGGTCAACATCGGCCGGACCGGCGCGCTGGCGCCGACGGCGATCCTGGAGCCGGTGCGGATCGGCGGCGTGACGGTCACCCGCGCCACCCTGCACAACGAGGACATCATCGCCGCGCGCGACGTGCGCATCGGCGACGTCGTGGAGGTGATCCGCAGCGGCGAGGTGATCCCCAAGGTCCTGGGCCCGGACCGGTCGCGCCGCACTGGCCGCGAGGTGGCGTGGCAACCGCCGACCCACTGCCCGTACTGCGGCACGGCGCTCGTGCGCCCAGAGGGCGAAGCCAACCGGTACTGCCTCAACACCCGCTGCCCCGGTCGCGCCTACGAGGCGCTTGTGCACTTCGTCTCGAAGGCGGGGCTCGACATCGCCGGCCTGGGGCCGGAGCGGGTCCGGATGCTGCTCGAGGCGGGGCTCATCCACGACGCCGCCGGACTCTACGCCGTCGAGGCGGCGCGATTGGTGCCGCTCGAGGGATTCGCCGAGCAGTCGGCGAACGCGCTGGTCGCGGCCATCGACGCCTCGCGCGCGCGGCCGCTCCGCGCACTCCTCACCGCCCTCGGCATCCGCCACGTCGGGGCGACGGCGGCGAAGCTGCTGGCGCGCCGCTTCGGCACGATGGATGGCCTGCGCGCCGCCGACGTGCCGGCGCTCGAGGCGCTCGAGGGGATCGGCCCGGTGATCGCCGCCTCGGTGGTGGAGTTCTTCCGCTCGGCGGAGCACCGCCCGGTGCTCGACGCCCTCGCGAGGCTCGGGGTCGCCCAGGTGGAGCCCGGCGTCGCGACCGACGGCCCGCGGCCGCTGGCCGGCAAGATCTACGTCCTGACCGGGACGCTCCCCACCCTGAAGCGGACCGAGGCGGCGGAGCTCATCGAACGGGCGGGCGGTGCCGTGAAGTCGTCGGTGTCGAAGAAGACCGACGTCGTGGTCGCCGGGGCCGAGGCGGGCGACAAGCTCGCCAAGGCGGAGGCGCTCGGCATCGAGGTCATCGACGAGGCCGAGCTCTTGCGGCGCGCGGGACGCGACGGGTAGCTTCGCGCCACGATGGACGCCTTCACGATCGACGCGGCCTCGCTGCACCGCCTGCGCCGCGAACTGGACGGCAGCGGTCCGGCCGCCAGCGCCCGGATTCTCCACGAGGCCGGCTTCGCCACCGGCGAGGCGCTCACCGCCCGGTGGCGCAACCGCATCGCCGAGCGCACCGGCCTCGACGAGGCCGGTCGGCTCGACACCCGCTGGTTCGGCCCGCTCCTCGACGAGATGTGCGTCGACCTTGGCTGGGGTTCGCTGACGGTCACCGAGCTGGGGCGCGAGGCGCTGCTGCTCGAGGCGGGCGAGTGGGCGGAGGCGGAGCCCGACAGCGCACGGCATCCCGCCTGCCACTTCACTGCCGGGGCGCTCGCCGCCTTCCTGACCGCGCAGGCGCGCGCGCCGATCGCCGTGCTGGAGGTGGAGTGCCGCTCGGCGGGCGCCGAGGCGTGCCGCTTCCTGGCCGGCTCCTCGGAGCAGCTCTCGGTGGCGTGGGACCTGATCGTGGCCGGCGGAAGCTGGCGCGACGCGTTCGCCGCGCCGCTCGACGCCTGAGTCAGCCGCCGACCCACTCCCGGAGGTCGGGACGGGTCACCAGCTCGCCGGCTTCCACCACCTCGCGATCCCACGGCAGCACGATCGCCTTCTCGGTCTCGAAGGCGTGGAAGTCGGGGTGCCACCGGCCGGTCTTGAACGAGACGGCGGTGCGCAGGTCGGCGGGCTGCATCGCCTGCACCTCGTGGATCGCGAGCTTGAGCGTGTCGCCGGTGTCGCAGGTCTCGTCCACGAGCAGGACGCGACGGCCCCGAAGCGAGGCCGGCACCCCGCCGGTCAGCTCGGGGCTCGCCCCCTCGCTGGCCCGGCGGATTCCGATCGACACGAACTCGCGCTGCAGGATCGTCGCGACGATCGCGGCGGGGATCACGCCCGCCTTCGCGATCCCGACGACCACCTCGGGATCGAAGCCCCGGGAGACGTGCACCGCCAGCGCGCGGCAGAGTTCGCCGAAGAAGGCCCAGTCGACTTCCAGGACGGCTCGGGTAGGCGTGGGACGGGGCCTGGGCATGGCGGGAACCTCCGGGACCGGTTGCGGGAGAGGCCTGAGGGCAAGGTACATCCCCCGGGCCACGATGCCAGCCGCCCTGAACGGCCGGGCGGGGCGCGTTGCCCGCGGTTCCGGCGCGACCTAACTTGCACCGGATGCCCCACGCCCCGATCGGTCCCCGCGCATGAGCTGGTGGAAGCGGATCCTCACCGGCGACGACGAGTCGCTGGCCCCGCGCCGCCTCGACTACCTCAACGAGGGGCTCGCCCTCGAGCGCCAGGGCGACTTCGAGGGGGCGGTGACGTCGTACCAGCTCGCGCTCCGCGATCAGCCGCACAACGTCCGGATCCTCCAGTACATCGCGATCGCCCTCTCCAAGACCGGCCGCCTCGAGGAGGCGATCCGTCACTATCGCCGTGCCCTCGAACTCGATGACAACCTGGCGGGGGCGCACTACGGCCTCGCCTTCCTGCTCCTCCGTCGCGGTGACGAGGAGCGCGCGGCGCAACACCTGCGCGAGTTCCTGGCGCGGCCGCCCCGCGACGCCGAGATGACCCGGTGGGTGAGCCACGCCCGCGAGACGCTGGCCCGGCTGGAGCAACAGCCGCTGCACGAGGCCGCCGAATGAGGCGGGCACTCGCCGGGCTCGCGCTCCTGGGGTCGGTCGCCGGCTGCGGCAACCTGCCGACCGGTGACGACGGCGTCGTCGCCCTCGAGGTCACCATCCCCACGACCCTGACCCTCGTCGAGGGGCAGTCGGTGCAGTTGAGCGCCCGGGCGCTCGACCGCAACGGCGACGTCGTGTCCACCGCGACGATCACGTGGCGCACTCCCGACACCACCGTGGTCGTCGACGAGTCGACCGGGCTGGTGACCGCCGTGTCGGGCACCGGCACCGGCCGGGTGCAGGCCGCCTCCGGGTCGCTCCACTCCGACATCGTCACCTTCTCGCTGCAGGCCGCCTCGGGCACCTGAGCCCGCCCCGCCTCGAGTCCACGTCATGCCGCCGACCACGCTGAACGAGCTGTTCTTCGACGCGATGACGCGGCACCGCGGGCAGGCGCCGGCGCTTGCCGCCAAGCGCGACGGCACCTGGCAGCCGATCGGCCACGATGCGCTGCGCGAGCGGGTCCGCCACGTGCACGCCGCGCTGCGCGCCGCCGGCATCGCCCCCGGCGACCGCGTGGCCATCCTCTCGGAGAACCGCCCCGAATGGGCGATCACCGACTATGCCTGCCTCGCGGCGCGCTGCGCCGACGTCCCCGTCTACCCCACGCTCCCGGCGAGCCAGGTCGCCTACATCCTGCGCGACTCGGGCAGCCGGATGGTGTTCTGCT
Source organism: uncultured Gemmatimonadaceae bacterium (assembly GCA_964557115.1). Taxonomy (GTDB): domain Bacteria; phylum Gemmatimonadota; class Gemmatimonadetes; order Gemmatimonadales; family GWC2-71-9; genus Palsa-1233. The sequence continues at coordinate 59,452 of CAZKYO010000011.1, read as the reverse complement.
CGAGCGCCGAGCAGGTGGCGAAGCTCCTCGAGGTGCGCGCCGGGCTGCCGGCGCTCGAGCGGATCGTCTGCTTCGACGACGTGCCGGCCACCGAGGGCATCGAGTCGTTCGCGACGTTCGAGCGCTCGGGCGCCGAGGCGGCCCACCGCTGGCCCGACTGGGAGCGCGAGGCGCTCGAGGTGCGCCCGGACGACCTCGCCACGCTGATCTACACCTCCGGGACGACCGGCGACCCGAAGGGCGTGATGCTGTCCCACGGCAACATCACCAGCAACGTGGTCGCCTGCCTCACGATCCTCGACCTCCGGCCCGGGGACCGCTGCCTCTCCTTCCTGCCGCTGTCGCACATCTTCGAGCGGATGGTCGGGCACTACACCATGGCCCGCGGCGGCGTGACGATCCACTACGCGACGAACATGGACGCCGTCGCGGCCGAGATGGTCGAGGTGCGGCCGACGCTGATGGCGAGCGTGCCGCGGCTCTACGAGAAGATCTACGCCCGGGTCGTCGAGGCGGCGATGAGCGGGGGCAGCACGAAGCAGGCGATCTTCGAGTGGGCCCGCGCCACCGGACTGCAGCTGCTCGAGCACCGGCTGCAGGGCACCCGCAGCCCGTTGCTGCTCCGCCTGGCCGCGGCCGTCGGCGACCGGCTCGTCTTCGCGAAGCTGCGGGCCCGCACCGGCGGGGCGCTGCGGTTCTTCGTCTCGGGTGGCGCGCCGCTCAATCCGGACATCTGCCGCTTCTTCCTGGCCGCCGACCTCAAGATCCTCGAGGGCTACGGCCTCACGGAGACCTCGCCGGTGATCTGCGTGAACCCGCCGGACCGGATCAAGCCCGGCACGGTGGGGCCGCCGATCCCGGGCGTCGAGGTCCGGATCGCGAGTGACGGCGAGATCCTCTGCCGCGGCCCGAACGTGATGCAGGGCTACTTCAACAGGCCCGAGGCGACGCGCGACGCGATCGATACCGACGGATGGTTCCACACCGGCGACATCGGCGAGCTCGACCACGACGGCTACCTCAAGATCACCGATCGCAAGAAGGACCTGATCGTCACGGCCGGCGGCAAGAACATCGCCCCGCAGCCGATCGAGGCGCTGCTGAAGACCAACGAGTTCGTCAACAACGCGGTGATGATCGGCGACAAGCGGCGCTTCCCGAGCATGCTGCTGGTGCCGAACTTCGACACGCTCCGCACCTGGGCGAAGGGCAAGGGCATCCCCGACCTGCCGCCCGAGGAACTGGTCGAGCGGAGCGACGTCCGCGAGAAGCTCGAGCGCGAGGCCCGCAAGTCGCTGCGCGGACTCGCCCACTACGAGGCGCCGAAGAAGTTCCTGATCGTGCCCCGCGACTTCTCGATCGACGGCGGCGAGCTCACGCCCAAGCTCTCCATCCGCCGCAAGGTGGTGGAGAAGAAGTTCGGCGCGCAGATCGAGGCGATGTACGAGGACGAGCCGCCGGCGTAGCGCCCGCGCGACATCCGGGCGCCGCACCGGCGCCCCCGGGCGCCAGGGCCCCGCGTGGGCTCCTCCTCACAAGTCGTTGTCCGCCTTGCACATGCAAAGCCGACAGGCGGGCGGCACGGCCCCTGCGACCTGACCGGCCAGGGGACCGCCACCCGCGGCCCCGCTCCAAGGCGACCACCCTCCCCCGGTCGCTGAGCAAGGCGGCTGGTCACCCACGGTGGCCAGCCGCCTTGTCTACGCGGCTATCGGTGTCGCAGCACCCAGAGGCCCGGCACCTCGGCGATCAACTCGTCGCCCGGACCGAGCGGCGGTGGCGCGCCCTCGCCCACGACGCGCAAGCCGGGCAGTGCGCTGACGACGGCCGATGCCGGCGCATCGACATCGGCACCGAGGATCACCGCGCGCATTGCATGGCGCTTGAGCGGCCAGCGCGACGCGCGGAGCACGCTGACCGCGCCATGCGGGACGACGCCCACCGGCGGGTTGACCGCGACGATGCCGACATCAGGGAGTCGCGCCGCGAGCGCCTCGGCCAGCGCGCCGGCGCGCCCGCCGAGCGCCACCCATCCACCGGGGCCCTCGATCGCGAGCATCGCCAGCGCGGCATCCGCGTCGAACGGCGGTCCGCCCTCACCCGTGGCGGGCGGCTCGCCGAAGCTCGGCACGCCGTCGTCCCAGTCGGTGCTCCAGCCGCAGACCGGGCAGCCGAGGTGGCCGGCGACCACCCGGCGCCCCTCCATCCGGTCCGGGATCAGGACGAGAAACGCCTCATCGTGCTCATCCGGGCAGCGCAGGTGGTCGGTGAGCTCGATGTGCACGGCGTCAGGGCCGGAACTCGACCCAGGTCATCATCCCCGGCGCGACCGTGACGGTTCGCTCCACCCACTGATCGCCGATCTTCGCGCGCAACGTGTGCTCGCCGGCGGGGACGTCGCTGATCGCGAAGTGCTCGCCGTACATCGGCGAGGGATGGTTGCGCGGACCGTACGTCTCGGCGAAGGCGAACGGCGTCTCGCGCGGCTCCGGCTTGCGGATGCCGTAGATCCTGGCCTGCGGCACCGGCTTCCCGTCGGCGCCGAACACCTGCCCAGCGATGATCCCGGTGCCGTGGAGCAGGGCGATCCAGAGCTCGGGATTGGTCGTGTAGGCCGGGTAGCGGTTGTCGGGATCGACGATCGCACCCACCGAGTCGGTCGGCGCGGCGTGGACCTCGAGGTGCAGGTGATCGTTCGTCGCCCGGCCGGTGTTGCCCACCCGCGAGATCACCTGGCCGCGGGTGACGCGATCGCCCACGTGCACCAGCAGCGCCGAGTTGTGGTAGTAGGTCGAGAAGATGACGCGGGTGGTGCCATCGGGAAGCCGGAGCAGCGAATCGTGCCGGATCGCCACGGTCAGTGCACCGGCCTCGGCCGGCCCGCTCCAGGCGACCGTGCCGTCGCCGATCGCGTGCACCGGCGTGCCGTCGGCGTTGTTGAACTCGACCCCCTGGTGGGGCTGGAAGTTGCCGCCCATGGTCGAGCCGTAGCGGTAGGTCTGGTCGATGTAGATGTTGCCGGGGAGCTCGATCGGCCGCCCGAACGGTGGCGACCACGGGCGCGACGCCGGCGTGGGGGGGCGTGGCGACACGGTGCGGCCGGACGGCTCGGTGTCCATCGTGGAGAACATCTGCCGACGTGCAGGCACCGGTCGATGCGCCACGAGCGCCGACAGATTCACGACCTCGAGGACCGGGTTCGTGCGAGAACCCTGCTGGACCATGAACGACCCGGTCGCGATCGATGCCGTTCCCAGCAAGTATTCGGTGCTGAGCACCACGAGCGCCGTGTCCGCAGGCCCCCTGGCGGCGGGCCCGACCCCATCGATGCCGGCGGTCCAGTGCGCCCCATCATCGATCGTGACCTGCACCCCATCGGCCGTCGCGATCACGGTCGTGTCGCCCCGCGTGACGATGCCTCCCGGTGCCACGTACTGCCACTCCGGTCCGAGTTCCGCATAGGTCCAGTTCTTCCACGTCTTCCCGTCGTCGGTCGAGAGGCCCCACCCGTTGCCGATGGTGCCATACCAGATCTCCCCGCGCGGCCCGAACGCGATCGCGTGGACGAAGTCCCACGAGAGCGAGGTCTTGGCCGTGTCGCTCTGGATCCGTCGCCAGGCCTGGCGGCCCATGCCGGCGTCGCGGACCAGGATGCCGTGACCGTAGGTGCCGACCCAGATCTCACCGTTCGGGCGCGTCACCTCGGTGAGCTTGATCACCGGCCAGCCATCGAGCTCCTGCGGGAATTGCTGGGCGGCGAGGGGGGCGGTGGCGAGCAACATGGCGACCAGCAACGGCATGGATCGGCCGCGCCGCACCACCTGTCGCTTGTCGCCTGTCGCCTGTCCCTTCGCGCTCGAATCTCGCATCTCGAATCCCGAATCTCGACTCATCCCGGCCCCAGCCGGATCGACTCCACGTGGTTCCGCACCGGCCGGGTCACCGCCCAGGCGATCGCGTCGGCCACGTCGTCCGGCCGCAGCATCGCCTCGCGCCCGGGGAACCCCTCGCGATGATCGGGATCGAACGGATCCCAGACCGTGGTGTCGGTCGGTCCGGGCGAGACCAGCGTGCACTGCACCCCGCTGCCCCGGTATTCCTCCACCAGCACCTCGTGCAGGCCGCGGGCGCCGAACTTGGACGCCGAGTAGGCGGCGTTCTCGGGAAAGGCACGCTGGTCGGCGACCGAACCGACCAGCACGTGGCGTCCCGCGCCGCGCTTGCGCATCAACGGCAGCAGTCGGCGGGCGATGGCGAACGGCGCCTCGACGTTGATCGCCAGTTGCTCGCGCAGCAGCGCGTCGCTGGTGTCCTCGAGCGGCGCCAGGAGAAACGCGCCGGCGTTGTTGACGACCACGTGCGGCAGCCCCGCCTCGCCGAGCATCCGGTCGAGGAAGGCCTCGCGCTCGGCCGCGTCGGCGAGGTCGGCCCGGAAGTCGATCGCCCGGTCGAGTGGCGGCATCGCCGAGCGGGCGACCCGGACGACCGTGGCACCGAGGGCGGCGAGGCGCGCCGCGGTCGCGGCCCCGATGCCGCGCGATGGGCCGGTGACAAGCGCCAAGCGGCCCTGCAGCGGGGTGGCCGGCTCAGCCACCGGCGTACTCGACGTAGTTGCGCGGCGTCTCCCAGAGTCGCACCCGCACCAGCCGACCCGCCGGCACGCGGGGGGCGATCTGCTCCCAGATGAACACGGCGATGTTCTCGGCCGACGGCAGTCGGTCGGCGAACCAGGCGACGTCGAGGTTCAGGTTGCGATGATCGAGCACGGCGTGGACGTGGGCGTCGAGCAGCGCCTTCAGCACCGCGACGTCCACCACGTAGCCGGTGTCGGGGTCGATCTCGCCCTCGACGCACAGCTCGACCTCGTAATTGTGGCCGTGGAAGTTGGGGTTGTTGCACGGACCGAACGTCTCGCGGTTCCACGCGTCCGAGCGGGCCGGGTTGTGGAGCCGGTGGGCGGCGTTGAAGTGCCCGCGACGCACCACCACGGCAGTCGGCATCAGGAGGTCTCCCGGGTGGCGGAAGCGCGAACGGCGTCGCTGCCCGACGGGGAAGCGGCGCCGCAGGGCCGTGGCGATGGCGGGGAGGTGTTCTTGAAGCCCGGGGAGAAACGTTCGGCGCCCTCACCCCATCGTCCGTCTTCCCCGCACGGGGGCGTGACGTTCGGATGAAGCATGCGGGCCCATCCTCGGACATGTTGGCTCAAGTACGTATGGCTCCCCGCCACCGCACGGCCAAGGGAATAATACCGGCGGGGTCGGGGCGCGTCAAACGACCTGGTGAATGGTGAATGGTGAATCGGGAAGGGGGCCGCGGCACGGGGAACCGGGTGGCCGCCGGAAGATTGCGACCGCCCGCTCCCCACCGAGCCGATCTCCAAGGCCCCATTTACCATTCACCATTCACCAGCCCCGAGGCGCGCATGAGTGAATTGCTGATCGGTGTCGTCCTGCTCGTCACCTGGTTCGTGCTGCAATTCGTCGTGCAGCCGGCGACGGGCTGGATCCACGTGGTGCTCATCGCGGCGGTCGGCCTGATCATCCGCGGCATCGTGCGGCGCGGGCCGCGCTAGCGCACCGCCGCCGCGACCCACGGCGCGGCCGCGCGCCGGCAGGCATCGCGCAGCACGTCGGGTGACGCCACCATCGAGATCCGCACGTACGGGGCGCCGCCGGGTCCGAACCCACTGCCCGGGGTGATCACCAGCCGCTCCTCGGCGAGCAGTCGCTCGGTCACTGCCCAGTCCGTGGTCCCCTCGGGGACCGGGATCCAGAGGTACATCCCCGCCCTCGGCGGCAGCACCGTCACCCCGGCGTCCGCGAAGCCCGCCACGGCGGCGGCGAACCGGGTGCGATACCCTTCCCGCAGCGTCGCCGAGAGCTCCTCGGCGTGCGCGAATGCGAACGTGCCGGCACGCTGGACCACCGTCGGCACGCCGTAGCCCACCAGCGTGCGGTAGTCATTGAGCGCGGCGATCACGTCGCGGCGGCCGCACACCACGCCGAGGCGCATCCCGGCCATCGAGAAGTTCTTCGAGCCGGAATGGATCTCGACCGCGACGTCGCGGGCGCCCTCGACCTCGAACACGCTGGGCGCCGCCTCGCCCTCCAGCACCAGCTCGCTGTAGGCCAGGTCGCTGATCAGGATGATGTCGTGTCGCCGGCAGAAGGCGACGGCCTCGGTCCAGCGGTCGCGGGTCGTCACCGCGCCGGTCGGGTTGTTCGGGAAGTTGAGCAGCAGGAACTTGGCGCGCCGCGCGTGGTCGGCCGACACCGCCTCGAGGTCGGGCCAGTAATCGTCCGCGCCGCGCACCGGCAGCCGCACCAGCTCGGCGCCGCTCGCGGCGACCGCGCGCTCGTACACCGGGTAGGCGACGTCGGTGATCAGCATCGCGTCGCCCGGCGCGCAGTAGGCGGAGACCAGGTGCGCCAGCGCCTCCTTGGCACCCGCCGTCGGCGTCACCTCCGCCGGCACCTCGAGCTCCACGCCGAAGCGCCGCGACATGTAGGCCGCGAACGCCGCGTGGAAGGCCGGCTCGCCGAACATCATCGGGTAGCCGTGCGCCCTGGTGTCGCGCACCGCGGCGACGACCGACTCCACCAGCGCCGGCGGCATCGGCTGGTCGGGCGAGCCGAGCGACAGGTCGAGCACCGCATGACCGGCGGCCTCGACCACCCGCTTCTTGCCGATCAGGGTGGTGAAGACGTAGGGCTGGATCGATTGCAGGATGCTGGTCGGACGCGGCACCACGGACTCCCGGAGGAACGGAGCCCGGAAGATGGCCGCACGCTGGGAAATGGTAAATGGTGAATGGGGCATCCCCCCGGGCTCTCCCATTCACCATTCACGATTCACCATTGCCCTCCAGGTCCGGCCGCAGCCGGGTCGCCTCGCGCAGGTACACGTGGCGCGGCGGGCTGCCGTTCCACGGTCGCTGCACGTGCAGCAGCACCCGCAGGCAGCGGGGCAGCCCGTCGGGCACGGCGATCTCCGTGGCACAGAGCAGCGGCACGTCGTGCCAGCCGGCGGCCCGCGCGGCGCCGGCCGGGAAGGCGCTCGAGAGGTCCGGCGTGACGGTGAAGATCGCGGAGACCACCTCGCCGGGCTGGAGGCCGTTCTGGTGGCGGAGCTGGTCGAGCAGCTCGCGCACGGCCTGATCGATCGCCTCCGGTGAATCCTGTGCCACGGCGGTGGCGCCGCGGATGGCGCGCATCGTCGGCACCGGCAGCGCGCGCTGCAGCCATCGGGCGAGCATCACGCCGCCTCCTCGCGCACCCCGGCACGGCGGGCGAGCAGCACGAAGGTGGTCCGGTTGTCAGGGGCGTCGCCGATGCCGCGGGCCAGCACCGCGAGTCCGTAGCGTTCGCCGGCCTCCGCGGAGGCGATGGCGGCCCGGGTCCAGTCGCGGTCCTGCGCGATCGCCTGGGCGGCACCCGCCGTGTCGCTGACGGCGCGGGGGGCGAGACGTCGCGCCGAGAGCCAGCGGGTGCACTGGGCGAGTGCAGCCGGATGCGACTCGGCCCAGCGCAACGACGGCAGGTCGGCGCCCTCGAGCGCCAGGAGGCAGTGCTCGATCACCCGGTCGAAACGATCGACGACCTCGAGTCCGCTCCACTCGGCGAGCACCGCCGTGGCCGCGGTGACTTCCCCCATGACCGTGTTCCACACCGGGAACAGCCCGCCGTCCACCCGTCCCGATGCGACGGCCGCCGCCACGGCCCCGAAGTCGCCCAGCCCCACGGGGCGGGCCTCGGGGACCCGCCCGAGGGCGGCCAGGTGGCTGTGGGCGCCCGGGACGCCCTGATAGGCAATTCGCATCATCTGCTCCGGCACGGAATGGGTGGAAACGCAAACGGCCCTCTCGGATCGAGAGGGCCGCGGGTGTCGTTGCGCTGGTGCGTTCGCTACTGCGTGCGCCGACTCCCGGCCCTCTCCTGGAGAAAGGCCGCAAAGGCAAACGCGAAGCGATAGGCGCGTGACATGGTGTCCCACACTACCCGACGACCCGCGGGTTCGTCAAGGGAGGGCCCGGCGGGGACGTGCGGCGCCCGGCGCTCCGTTCTCGGTTCTCCGTTCTCCGTCCCCGGTTCCGAGGTAGATTCGATGCGTCTCCGACCGTTCCAGGTTCCCAGCCCCATGCCCCCCGACCGCCGCCGCCTCGACGCCGCCTTCGTGGCCGCGTATGACGAGCTTCGCCGCCTCGCCGGGCACCTTCAGCGCCGGGAGCCCGGCACCACGCTCGATCCGACCGGCCTGGTGAACGAGGCCTGGATCAAGCTTTCGCGGTCTCCCGAGCTCGCCGACACGTCGCCGCTCCACTTCAAGCGGATCGCGGCCCGCGCGATGCGTCAGGTGCTCGTCGAGTCGGCGCGGCGCCGCCGGGCCGAGAAGCGCGGCGGACCCGACCGCGTGGCGATCACGCTCGATGACGATCTCTCCGATCCTTCCGCCGCCGCGGCCGACGTCCTGCAGCTCGACGACGCGCTCGAGGCCCTGGGGCGCGCGCATCCCCGTCCCGCCGCCGTCGTGGAGGCGCGCTTCTTCGGCGGACTGACCACGCTCGAGATCGCCGATGTGCTCGAGATCTCCGAGGCGACCGTGCTGCGCGACTGGCGCACCGCACGGGCCTGGCTCGCCGCGGAGCTCTCCGGGGTGGACGGTTGACCGACGGCGAGGATCGCTGGGACCGGCTGGCCGAGCTCTTCGAGCTGGCCGGCGGGCTCGATCCCGCGGCACGACAGGCACTGCTGCGCGACCTCGCGGCCTCGGACGCCGACCTCGCCGAGCGTCTCGAGGCGATGCTTGCCGCCGACGCCGGCCGGCTCGGCGTCCTCGACCGGCGCAGCGGGGTGGTGGCCGGCCTGATCGGCGACGTGACCGGCGCCGCGCCGCCGAGCCATGTCGGGCGATACCGGATCGTGCGCTTGCTCGGCGAGGGTGGCATGGGCCGCGTCTATCTCGTCGAGCGCGAGGCGGTCGGCGGGCATGCCGCGCTCAAGATCCTCCGTGACGCCTGGGTGTCCGACGAACGGCGCCAGCGCTTCCTCGCCGAGCAGCGCACGCTCGCCCAACTGAGCCATCCCGACATCGCCCAGCTGCACGACGCCGGCACGCTCCCGGACGGCACGCCCTGGTTCGCGATGGAGTACGTCGAGGGGACGCCGATCACGGAGTACGCCGCGGCGCGGCGACTCTCGGTGGCCCAGCGGCTCGCGCTGATCGGCCAGGTCTGCCGGGCCGTGCAGCATGCCCACGCGCACGCCGTGATCCACCGCGACCTGAAGCCCTCCAACGTGCTCGTCACCCCGTCCGGTGACGTGAAGCTCCTCGACTTCGGCATCGCCAAGCAGCTCGACGCGATCGACGCCGACGAACGCACCCGCACCGGCTACCGGATGCTCACGCCCGCCTATGCCGCGCCGGAGCAGTTCACCGGCGGGCCGATCGGCACGTGGACCGACGTGCACCCGATCGGCGTGATGCTCTACCTGCTGCTCACCGGACAGCTGCCCTGGCCGCCGCAGGGGGAGACCAGCGGGGACCCGCTGCTGGGGCGGAGTCGCGAGGTGACTCGGCCCTCGCTGCTGGCCGAGCGGGCCGGCGCCGCGCCGGGACGGGCCAGCTGGCGTGAGCTCGACGTGCTGGTGCAGACGGCGATGCACCAGGATCCCGCCCGGCGCTACCAGGGTGTCGGGGCGCTGGCGCGCGACATCGAGCACTACCTCGCGAACGAGCCGCTGGAGGCCCGCCCCGACAGCTGGCGCTATCGCACCGCCCGCTTCCTCCGGCGCCGCTGGCGCGAGGTCGCCGTCGCCGCCGTCGTCGCGATCGCGGTGGTCGGGCTCTCGGCGGGATACGCGGTCTCGCTCCGGCGCGCCCGCGACGCCGCCCGCGGGGAGGCCGCCCGCACCGCCAGGATCCAGGAGTTCATGCTCGGATTGTTCCAGGGCGACGATCCCGATGCCGGGCCGGCCGACTCGCTCCGGGTGGTCGCGCTCATCGATCGCGGCGAGCGCGAGGCGGCCGCGCTCGACGGCGAGCCGATGGTCCAGGCCGAGTTGCGCGAGACCCTCGGCGAGCTGCGCCGGCAACTCGGCGAGCTGCCGCAGAGCGACTCGCTGCTCGCCCTCGCGCTGGCGAGTCGCGATCGGAGCAGCGAGGCCACCGCGGCCGACCGGGCGAGGGTCCGGCTCGCGCTCGCCCGCCTCCGGATCGACCAGGCCCGCTTCCCCGAAGCCGACACGTTGGCCCGCGAGGCGTTGATGCTGGCCCGCCCCGCGCTCGGCGTCGGCCATCCGGTGGTCCGCGAGGGTCTCGCAACCCTGGCCCGCGTGGCCGAGGAGGAGAGTCGCCTCGACGAGGCAATCGCCCTCGAGGACACGGTGCTCGCACTGCTGCGGCCCGACACCACCTCGCTCGAGTATGCCAGCGCGATGGTCGCGCTCGCCAGCAGCCACTTCTACGCCGGTCACCTCGATGTCAGCGATTCGCTCAACCGCGCCGCCCTCGCGATCTACCGGGCGCGGCGCGGCGACGAGCACCCGCTGGTGGCCGAGGCGCTGATCAACCTCGGCGCCGCCGAGTTCGAGCGCGGGCACTACACCAGCGCCGAGGACTACGACCGCCAGGCGCTGCGCCGGACCGAGGCGTGGTATGGGCACGACCATCCGACCACGGCGTCCACGTTGACACTGATCGGCCGTGCGCTCGTCCGGCAGGAGAAATTCGAGCCCGCCGACTCGATCCTGAACGAGGCCGTCCGGATCCTCGAGCGCGTCCACGGCCCGGTGCATCCCCGGGTCGCGTCGGCGCTCAACGAGCTCGGCACGAACGCGCTGGTCCAGGGCCGGCTCGCGGACGCGGAGCGCTACTACACCCGCAACCTCGCGATCTACGATTCACTCTACGGTGGCCATCACTGGCTGATCGGGATCGCGGAGTCGAACCTCGCCAGCACGTGGATGGCAGCAAAGCGCTACCGCGACGCGGAGGGGCTGTACCGGAAGGCGATCGCGGAATTCACCGACGGGCAGGGGCCGGAGCACTTGAACACCGCCATCGGCTGGATCAAGCTCGGCCGATCCCTGCTTCGGCAGGAGCGGTACCGCGAAGCGGTCGAGGCCTCCCGAAAGGGCTACGACCTGCTGATGGCCCGGAGCGACCCGCCCGCCACCTTCGTGAAGGCGGCACGCACCGACCTCGCGGCCGAGTATGAGCAGCTGGGCGACAAGGCGCAGGCGGTGAAGTTCAAGGACCCCGAGTAGGGACGCCCCGGTCAGATCTCCCAGTTGCTCAGGACCACGCCGTCCACCGGGCGCGCCGGGAATTCCGCGAGCGTCATGCGAAGGTCGGTCCACTGCACGCGCCAGTCGGCGGCGATCAGCCGGGCGTAGAGCGCCGTCTCTTCGCCCTGGCAACGCACCGAGACGTGGGGAAGACGTCGCCGGGCGGCCTCGTCGGCGACTCCGTGGACGATCGCCTCGGCGGTGTCGAGATTGCGGGCGACCAGCTTCAGGATCCGCAGGTCCTCGGCACGACGCCCCTCGGCGAGCGGTGCCGCGTGCCACAGCGCGAACCCCGCGAGGGTCCCGTCCTCGCCCGTCACAAGCTGCACGTCCCCCAGCTCGAGTTCGCGGGTGAGGCCCACCTCCCGGGCAAACGAGACGCCGGGCGCGAGCGCCTCGGTGAGTTCCTCCAGCTCCTCCAGCACCTCGCGCTGCCGGGCCTCGGGCGCCTCGCCGAGGCGCGAGGTCCGGGGCGCCGTGCCCCGCACGGCACTCGCCTGGAGCGTGAACGTGAGCGCACCTGGCAGGAAGCCCAGGCGCGAGTAGAAGCCGATGTTGTCGATCGTGCGCGGCATGGTCTCGAGGCCGATCGTCCGTGCGCCCGCGGTGCGCAGCGCCTCGACGGCCGTGGTCACGATCCGTCGACCGAGCCCTTCGGCCTGCCGATCGATCCGGACCGCGAGCGGCCCCATCCAGCCCTCGCTTCCCGAGCGATGGGCGAGGTTGAAGGCGACGAGGTCTCCGCGACTGTCCCGCCACAGGAGTGCCCCGTCGCCGGCGCAGGCGATCGCGTACTGCCAGACCGCCGGATTGAGGTAAGGGACCCGGATGCCCTGCATTCCGTCGCGACGGTAGCGCTCCGTGAAGGCCTCGCTGAAGAGGCGGTTGAGCGCCCCGATGTCTCTCGACGTCGCGCGGACGGGCGCGCCGACCTCGCGATCAGTCCGCCACACCGGCCGGCTCCGCGCTGTCCTCGCGCACGGTCGTGATGCCCCGCTCCTCGTCGTAGCTGACGCGGACGACCCGATCGAAGGCATCGCGCAGGCCCTCGACGTGGGAGATCAGGATCACCTGCGGGAACCGGTCGGCGACGGCGCGCAGCAGGTCCACCACCGCCTGGCGGCGTTCCTCGTCGAGGCCGCCGAGGATCTCGTCGAGGACGAGGAGGGACAGCGGCTGGCCGGCGCGGTCGGCGATCATCTGCGAGATCGCGAGCCGCAGGGCGAGGTTCACCACGTCCTCCTCGCCGCCCGAGATCACCGGCTTGGCCTCGCCGTCCTCGATGATCGTCGGGATGTAGTCCTCGCTCAGCTCGAGGTCGTCGTAGCGACCCCGCGTCAGCTCGTGGAGGAAGCCCGACGCCCGCTCGCGCAGGTCGGGCCGGAGTTGCTGGTTGAGCGCGTTGCGCAGGTCGCCGAGGGCGCGATCCAGTTCGTTCCAGCGCTCGATGTCGGCACCGAGCCGGCGCGCGGTCTCGGCCTTGGCCGCGCGATCCTCCTGGCGCGCGAGCGCCGCGGCGCGCAGGCGGGTGGCCCCGTCGATCGCCTCGATCGCACGGGCAAGCGCGACCTCGGCTTGCTGCATCGCGACGCGCACCGACGTCATCCTTCCCTCGAGCGCCGCGAAGGCCTCGGCGTCCCATGCCAGGGCGGCGATGCGTCGGTCGATCTCGGCGAGGGCGGCCTCGGCCTCGCTCGCGCGCTGCTCCGCCGACGCGGCCTCCCCCACCAGCGTCTCGGCCCGAGCGGCAAGGCCGGCGAGCTGGTCGTGCTCCCGCCGGACCGGATCGAGCTCGGCGAGCCGGGTCCGCACCGCGGCGTGCCGATCCGCATCGTAGCTCGCCACCGACACGGTCAGCTCCCGTTCGAGCGTCGCGAGTTCCGCCTCGAGGCCGGCCCGCTCCTCGCCGAGCCGGGCGCGACGTGCCCGCTGCCCCTCGGCCGTGGCGAAAGCCTCCGTCGCCGCGCGAAGCGTGCGCTCCTGATCGGCACGCTCGGCCTCGAGGGCCGCGAGATCCTCCGGAGGGGTGCGCAGCTGACCGACGCGCTGCTTGAAGTAGTTGCCGCTCGCCTCGACCTCCTCCATCTGGGCCGCGAGGAGCGCAAGCGTCTTCGGGAAATCGGCGCCGAGCGGCCGATGACAGAAGGGGCAGATCCCGTCGGCGCCGGCCGCCTCGATCGCCGCCCGCTGGTCGCGGAGCTCCTTGTAGCGATCGCGGTAGAAGTCGAGCTTGGTCTTGGCCTCCTGCTCGTCCTGGTTCCAGCGCGTGCGCCGCTCCGCGAGGCGCCCCTCCGCGGCGTCGCGCGCGGCGAGGGCGATCGCGCACCGTTCGGCCAGCCCGGCCATCGCCTCGTCGCTCGGCAGGTCGCCGAGTTCCGCGTCGATCGCGGTCCGCCGTGCGAGCGCCGCCTCGCGTCGGGCCACCGTCTTGCTGCGCGCCGTCACCTCGGCCGCCGCGCGATCGAGCGTCTCCCGCTCCTCCGCCAGGGGCCCCCACGCCGCGAGCGCCTCGGCGAGCGGGGCGAGACGATTGCGGGCCGCGAGCGCGCCAGCCAGCTCACGATCGAGTGCGTCGAATGCCGCGCGGGCCGCCTGCACCTTGCCTTCGGCGACCCGGCGTTCGCCATCGAGCCCCTGCCACGCCGTGCGCCGCTCGGTGGCCGCCTGCCACTCGGGCGCAATCCCGGCGTGGTCCTGCGCCGCGCTCTCGGCGGCCGCGGCCGCGACGTCGCGACCGGCGCGCGCCTGCTCGAGCGCCTCCGTGGCCTGGGACAGCGCGCCGGCAAGCTCCTCCGGGTCGGCGAGCCCCTGCTCCAGGCCGGCCAGCTCGGCCCGCCGGGCGCTGCGCCGCTCGCGAAGCCGCTCCTGGGCCTCGCGCAGCCGTTCGTAGCCGAGCACGCGCGACAGGAACCGGGCCCGTTCGGCGGGCGTCATCGCCGCCATCACCGCCAAGTCCTTCTGGCCGGTGAAGTAGGTGTTGAAGAACTCCTCGCGCGTCATGCCGAGCAGCGCGACGATCCGTTCCGTCACGGCACCGGTGCTGTTCGCGATGACCTGGCCGTCCTGCGCGAGTTCTGCGTTGGTGAGCGTGCGCGCGAGCCGGTACTGGTGCGGCCCCAGCGAGAACTCCAGCTCCACCTCGACCCGCGCCCGGGGCGGCGCACCGCGCCGCTTGATCGTCTCGCGGGTGCCGCGCGCGGCGGCGGTGCCGTAGAGCGCCCATGCGATCGCCTCGAGCAGGGTGCTCTTCCCGGAGCCGTTCGGCCCCACCACGCCGAGCAGGCCGGGACCAAGCTCGAGGTCGGTCAGCTCGTGCTGCCGGAAGTTGATGAGGCGGAGCCGGAGCAGCTGCACTCAGCCCTCCCCCGCCGCGCGCTCGGCCTCGTCGAGCAGGCCCACGCCCTCTGCGATGAACCGATCGCGATCCATCCCCGCCGGCAGCTTTCGCCCCTCGAGGTAGACCCGCACCTCCTCGGCGAGGGTGCGTCGCGCGCCCGGCGCCCCCATGCCGACCTCGCGGGCACCCGGCTCCGGTCGCCTGAGGTCGAGCTGGAAGTGCAGCGCGCGTCCCTTCCACTCCCGGATCGCGGCATGATCGAGCTCCCGCGCCACCGCCCGCGGCACGTTCCGCACGACCTGCCGCACCACGGCTCCGGTGAGGTCATCCGCGAGGCCGCCCACGGCCTCGGCGAGGAGCCGATCGAGCTCCACCGCGGCCATGTCGTCCGCGTCGAGCCACGGCAGGTCGATCACACGCCGCGGCGCGACGATCGGCTGCCGCCGGACCGTGCCGTCGTCGAGATCGACCAGCAGCCATCCCTTGCCGACGATCCGTTCGTTGCGCTCCTCGCGGAGCTCGCCCCACGGATTCGGCGACACGTAGTCGAGCGCCCCGGCATACCACACCCGCTCCTGCACCTGGTGCTGGACGTGGTAGTGCCCCAGTGCGACGTAGGACCAGGCGCCGCCGATGTCGTCGGCGCCGAGCAGGGCGCCGCCCGCCTCGGCGGTGGTGCGGTCAGGACCGAACAGTCCGGGTGTCTCGCCGTGGAGCACCAGCACCTGATGGCGCAGCGTGCCGGCCGGCTCGAGGGCCGGCCGCGGCTGCTCGAAGAGCGCCTGGTGTGGTACCGCGAGCACCGCGAGATCGAGCGCCGGAAATTCGAACCGACGGGCCTCGAGGTGCGCGACGTGGAGGCCAAGGTCGTGGAACAGCCCGAAGATCGAGACGGTGTCGGTCGACCGCGGCGTGTCGTGATTCCCCGCGATCAGGATCACCGGCGCGTCGGGCAGCGCCTGTCGCAACCGGGAGAACTGGCGGAAGGCCTGCAGGATCGCCGAGTTGGTCGGCCGCACCGCGTGGAAGAGGTCGCCCGCGACGATCACCGCGTCGGGCGCGGCGGCGATGACCCCGTCGACCGCGCGGGAGAGCGCCAGCGCCACGTCGGCCTCGCGCTGGTTGTGACCGCGCTCGGTCAGGCGGTGATACTGTCGGAACCCGAGGTGCGGGTCGGCGATGTGGGCGATCCGCATCGGTCAGTACGGTGCGAACGGGTCGTCGGCGTCGTGCGCGAGCGGGGCCGGACCTCGGGGAGGCGGGCCGCGATCGACCGGGATCACGCGACGGAGGCAGGCCTGGAAATAGGCGAGCACGTCGGCCGGGCGCTCGCGCGCCACCTGGCCGAGCGCCCGTCGCACCTCGTCCTCGGGGCGTCCGTCGATGGCGAGGCGCACCGCGTCCGCCGCGATCGACGGGTCGAAGCGGCGCAACCGCAGGACGACCGCCTCGTCGAACGGCAGGTCCGGCGCCGGGGGAAACGCCTCGACGCCCTCGCGACCCGACAGGGTCGCCGGCCGGGGGAATCGGACGAACACCGGCTGGGTGAAGTGCGGATGGCGCACCAGCAGCTCGCCCTTGGGCAGGCCTGCGAGCTTCGCCTTGACCGCCGGCGAGAAGGTCGCGTAGCCGGGCAGGGCCAGCTCGTCGCCGTCCATCCGCCCGTACACCGCGGTGCCCGCGTTGCCGATCACGCGCCGGACCACCTGTGACCGGAACTGCTGGGCCGAGAACAACACCAGCCCGAGGTAGCGGCCGCGCTCCGAGATGTCGAGCAGCATTCGCTTGACATAGGTGTCGTGACCCTCCGCCGGGGCGTACTTGTTGAGCTCGTCGACGAACACGATCACGTGGTCGACGCCGAGGTCGCGGCGCTCGAGGTGCTCGCGCAGGCGCGAGATGACGCGCGCGAAGACCAGGTCCTGGGCCAGCGGATCCACCCCGGCGACGTCGATCACCGTGACAGACCGGTCACGGAACCGGCCCCAGGGGAGGTCGTTGGCGATCGCGTCGTCGGTCACCAGCCCCTTGCTGCGCGTCGCGATGTTGCCGAGGCGGTTGCGCACCTTCCGGATCGTGGCCACGTGGTGCGTCCGCCAGACCTCGCCCCCGCGGCCGTGCACCTCGAGGTGGTCGAACACCGCGCGGAACAGCTCGTCGAGGTCGGCGAACGACTCGACCTCGAATTCCCGGTCGCGCAGCTCGGGGGCGTGGAACCGCTTGCCGACCACCCGGTCGGCGAGGAAGTCGATCAGCGCCCCCGCCTTGGCGTCGATGTCGTCGCGGTTGAGCACCACCTCGGCGTAGTCGAGGATCTCGCGCAGCCCCCACACCAGCGGCTCGACGCGGTCGGTGAGCGCCGGATGGCTGCGCAGGGTGTTCAGGTTGACGCCGTCGGCCTTGTGCGGCGCGAACACGGTGACGTCGGCGAAGGGCACCGCGGCGAGGTCGAGCCGCCGCCAGAGGGCCAGGTCGTCCTCGCCGAGGGTTGCCGGCTGGTCGAGGAAGCAGAGGTCCGGCCCCTTCACGTTGAAGCAGACCGCGGCGATCGACCCCTTGCTGGCGGGGAAGCGCTGGAAGATGCTCGTCAGCAGGAACGTCACCGCGCTCGTCTTGGTCGCCAGGCCGGAGACGCCGGTGATGTTGAGGTGCGCGGCCTCGGGGCCGAGCAGGAAGTCGGCATCGAGGAGGACCGGTGCGCCGGCGCCGCCCGCGGCGTAGAGCCCCACCGGCACGCCGCGGGGATCGTCGCCCTCGGTGTAGCCATCCATGCGCAGGGCCACGCGCACGTCGGCGTCATCGGCGAGCGCGACGGCGCCGAACGGCACCGGCTGCATCGGCTCGTCCGGCAACTGCCGGAGCACCGCGGCGTGCCAGAGGGCGATCTCCGCCCGGCGGGTCGGCTCCGACTCCACGGCGGTCGGATCGCCATCGGCCCCGATCACCGCGTCGAGCGGACGGGCCAGGTCGGCGTACGCGAACGCCTCGGTGACGACGCCGTAGACCGTGCGGTCGGGCGCGTCCACCCGCACGATGCTGCCAATGCCGAGGCGCGTGTCGGCCCCGGTCCAGAAGCGGAACCCGTGCGGCGTGCTCGGATGGAGCTCGGTGGCGACCACCCGTCCCACGATCGGCGGCGTCATGCGGACCTCGCGCGCAGCCAGCGCTCGACGTCGTGGATGCCGTACAGCAGGCGGTCCTGGCGCGGATCGTTCGAGAGCGGGGCGCGCTCGGCGAGCAGCCAACGGGCGACCCGATCCGCGCCCTCGAGCGCCGCGTCGCTACACGCGGTCTCGATGCGCACGAGGCCGTGGAAGAGGTCGCGACCCTGCCAGGGCCAGAGGCGAAGCCCCCACGAATGCACCGGCGCCACCTGTCGCGTCGCGGGATCGAACGCCGACGTGCGCCGACCGGCGGGAAGCGTCAGGTAGCACTCGAGCTCGGCGCCGGCGAATGGCAGCGTCGCATGGCTCTTCACCACGCCGAGCATGCGCGGATCGGCGGCCCACTCGGGCGAGACCGTGAGCGTCCCGTCGGCCACCAGCCAGTCGTCGTGGCGCTCCCGGAACTCTCGCGCGACCGCGATCTCGAGGGCGGTGCGCGCCGCGTCGACCGCGGCGCGGGCGCGGTCGAGGTCGCCGATCGGGTGCGGGGGCTCGTGCTCGCCCGTGGCCAGCGGCTCGAGTCCCTCGGGCAGCGGACCGATCGCGGCAAGGGCCGCCGGCCGCCCGACCAGCAGGTGCCGTTCGCGCGTGACCGCACCGTGCGCGACGCGGGTGACCCGCCGCCGCACGCCCGCGGCGATGCGTGCCATCAGGATCGGTTCGGTCCCGGCATAGCCCACCAGTTCGGTGCGCTGGACGCCGTCGAGGAACGCCAGCGGCCCGTCGAGCGGCGTGGCCGGACCGGGATCGATGTGACGGAGCGGCGGCTCGACCAGCCGGGCCGGGCGGATCGTCGCGTCGTCCTGGCGCCGCGCGGCGTGCTCGAGGCCGCCTGACGCGGCACGCCCCCCGACGGCGACGAGCCGACGGCGCAACTGCTGGATGGCGATCATCGGCATCGCCCCGCCCTCAGGCGGGCTCCGTCTCGACCGGGACGTCCTCGAGCCAGAAGCCGGCGAGGCGGCGCGCGGCGTCGACCTCGACCACGAGCCGCGCGGCGACCCGCACCGGCTCGACGCTGCGGCGCGTCCCGATCCGGACATGGAAGAGTCGCTCCTCGGCGTCGCATGCGATCGAGAGCGTCGTGTCGACCTCCAGCGCGGCGGTGCCGCGGCGCGCGGTCCGCGTCGGCACGACCACGACGCCGGGGCGTGCGCCGGACGGCCCCGCCAGGTCGGGGATGACCGCGAGCTCGGGCCAGACCACGACGTCCAGTCCGCACAGCACGCCGCCGGCGACGTCGACGACGGCGATGGATCCGTCCTCGTCATTCAGCTCCACCGTGCCGTTGTACCCCGCCTGCCCGCTGGCGGGCCGGAAGCTGCCGGAGAGGATGTCGGTCTCGACATCCCGGCGCCACCGGACCTCGGGCAGCGCGCCCGCCAGCGGCAGCACGTGGACGTCGAGCGCCATCAGGCCGACCCGTCGAGCGAGCCGATGAACCGCATCACGCGATCGATCGCCGACTCGAGTTCGGCATCCGAGACGCTGTACGACAGCCGCACCCAGCGGTCGTCGCCGAAGGCGCCGCCCGGGACCAGGGCGACCCCCTCGCGCGCCATCAGCTGCTCGCAGAACGGCATCCCCGCCATCGCCGTCCGCGTGGCGAGGCCGTCGACCCGGAAGAAGAGGTAGAACGCGCCGTGGGGCTCGACGAACTCCACGCCCGGCGCCTGGTCGCGGAAGCGCGCGACGAGGTAGTCGCGGCGGCGGCGGAACGCGGCGACCATCCGGTCCACCTCGCGATCGACGGCGGGGTCGCTGAATGCGGCGGTGGCGGCCCACATCGCCGGATGATTGGCGCCCGTCGTGGTGTGGCTCTGCAGCGCGGCCATCGCCTTGACCAGTGGCGGCGGGGCGTAGGCCGAGCCGATCCGCCACCCGGTCATCGCGTAGGCCTTGGATGCGCCGTAGATCACCACGGCGCGCTCCAGCAGCGCATCGTCGAGGTCGAGCAGCGAGGGCGCCGGGCCCGGGCCGTAGTGGATCCGTCGGTAGATCTCGTCGCTGATCACCCAGATCCCGTGACGCGCGGCCCACTCGGTGATCGCGCGCACCTCCGCCGCCGTGTAGACCGCGCCGGTCGGATTGCTCGGCGAGCAAAGGATCAGGCCCTTCACGTGCGCGTCCCGGCACCGCTCGAGGTCGTCCACCGACACCTTCAGCCCCCACTCCGGGTCACCGGGCACCGGCACCGGCTCGGCACGGCAGAGGTGGACGATCTGCGGATAGGACACCCACGCCGGCGACGGGATGAGGACCTTGTCGCCCGGACCGAAGAGCGCGAAGCACGAGTTGAACAGCGACTGCTTCGACCCGGAGCTGACCACCAGGCGTGCGGGATCGACGCCGCGGCCAGCGCTCATCCTCGACAGCGCACCGGCGATCGCCTCGCGCAGCTCGATGGTGCCGATGTTGGGCGCGTAGTTGGTCTTCCCGGCCCGGATCGCGGCGATCCCGGCCTCCGCGGCCTCGCCCGGCGTCCCGAAGTCCGGTTCGCCCACGCCCAGGTCGATCACGTCCTCGCCGGCGGCCTGGCGGCGCTTCGCCTCGTTGCTGATGGCGACGGTCTCGGAGGCCTTGAGGTGGGCGAGATTCGCGGACGGCTCGAAGGACATCGACTGATCCGGGATGGAATCGAGGGACGATGGGGGCGGAATGGGGAAAGCTTCGCCGCTCCCCCCCACGTGTCAACGCTGGCGGACCCTTGGCCGCCAACGCTGCGGCGAGTACGATTCCCTCCCCGCGGGATGGACGACGCAGGCATTGACAATCGAGGGCGGCGTGACGCACGAGGATTGGTGGGGGCTGGCGCCCCAGGTGGTGAGCACCCTGCACGAGCTGGGGTGGCAGAGCGACGACGAGAGCGTCCGGCAGGTGCTGCCGGCGGTGGCCCGTCACGGCAACGCCGTGGTGGCCATCCCGCCGTCCCCGGCCCGCGCGGCCCCGGCGCTCGCCGGGATGATCGCCGCCATCGCCTCGAGCCGCGGCCGCGGACTGATCCTCGCCGCGCCGGCGCTCGTCCCCGCGGTCGGCCGCGAGGCCGCACGCCTGGCCCAGGGGAGCGATGTCCGCGTCGTGACCGCCAGCGGCCCTTCCCGCGCCGCGAGGCACCTCTCCGGCGACACGGTCGACCTCCTGGTCACTTCCCCCGCCGTCGCGCTCTCGCTCCACACCCGCTCGGCCCTGGCGATCGACCGGATCACCACCCTGGCACTCGCCTGGCCCGAGGACTGGCACGCCGACGAGGCGCTGACGGTCCTCCTCGGCGATCTCTCGAAGGATTCCCAGCGCCTGGTCCTCACCGGCGATCCGCGCGGAATCGTCGACCTGGTCGAGCGCCACGCCCGACGCTCCCTCACCGTCGGCTTCAGCGATTCAGCGGCCCTTCCGGGGCAGCCCCCGCGGTCGCTGCGCGCCTTCCACACCGGATGGACCGGGAGGGCGGAGGCGATCGCCGCCCTGCTCGAGACGCTCGATCCGCAGCAGGTGGCCGTGTGGGCCGCCGACCGCAGCGATCTCGGGGCGCTTCGACTGGCGCTCGCCGAGTTGCCCGGGGCCGCCGTCGTCACCGGCGCCGAGCCGGACGCGCCGATGGTGATCTGCCACGACCTGCCGACGCCGGGCGAGTTGCAGGGATTCGGGGCGGACCGTGACGTCGTGCTGATGGTGCCGCCCGGGACCGAGGGCTATGTCGCCCGCATCGCCCCCGGGATCCGGCCGGTCCGGGTCGCCGGCGAGGTCGACCGCCTCCGCGACCGCGACGCGGCGCTCCGCGAGGAGGTCACCGACACCATCCTGAAGGGCGACCTCCGGTCGGCCGGATACGTGCTGGCGCCGCTGTTCGACCGGCACGACCCCCAGGCGATCGCCGCGGCGTGCTTCGCCCTCTGGCGCCGGGGCCAGGCGGCCGCGACGCCGACACCCGAGGCGACGCGTCGGGCCGAGCCGGCCACGCCGGTCGGCGGCGTGGCCAACGCCAAGCTCTGGGTCGGTGTCGGTCGCCGGGACGACGCGACCCCGGGCGACCTCGTCGCGGTGCTGATCAAGGAGGTCGGGCTCACCCGGGAGGCGGTCGGCCGGATCGAGCTGCGCGAGACCTTCTCGCTCGTCGAGGTGCCGGCCAGCGAGGCGGATCGGGTCGCCAGCGCCCTCACCGGCCTCACCATCCGGCGGCGCAAGCTGGTGGCGCGGGTCGATCGCGGGCTGCCGAGCCGCGGCGGCGGCCGGCCGCCTCGGCGCTAGCCGGGGGCCGGAAACGCCGACGGGCCGCCCAGCGGGGCGGCCCGTAGTCCTTGGGACTGCAGATTGGCGTAGGTCGACTGCTGCCGCTTACTTGGCCTTGTTGACCATGTCCTTGAGGCCCTTGCCCGGGCGGAACGCCGGGACCTTCGAGGCCTTGATCTTGATGGTGGCGCCGGTCTGCGGGTTGCGGCCCTCGCGCGCGGCCCGCTTGCGGACCTCGAACGAACCGAAGCCGGTCAGGTTGACGCTGCCACCCTTCTTCAGCTCCTTGGCGATCAGGCCGTCGGCCGAGAAGAAGAGGTCCACGATCTCGCCGGCGTGCGCCTTCGAGGTGTCGAGGGCCTTCGCGACGGCCTCGATGAGCTCCATCTTGTTCACGGGGTGCTCCTGGGTTGGAATGAGTGGGGCTGGTCCCCTGGCCCGGACGGCCGGGGTCGCGCGAGAATATGGGGACCGTGCGCGAAACTCCGCAAGATCCCTGCTTTTCCCGGTGATGCCCCCGTGGACCCCTTGCGGGACAAGGCCTCCCGCCGGACACCACTTGACGGAAGCGGTCAGATGATGCACCACCGACAGGGCCGGATCGAGGTCGTGGCCGGCGTGATGTTCAGCGGAAAGAGCGAGGAACTGATCCGCCGGGTCCGCCGGGCGCTGATCGCGCGACGTCGGGTGCGGGTGTTCAAGTCGCACCTGGACGCCCGGTACGAGGGGCTGCATCGCGTGTCCAGCCACACCGGCGTGGCGATCGAGGCGCTGCCGATCGACCGCTCCGAAGAGATCCTCCGCCACGTCGAGGAACCCGGTGCGGTCGACGTCGTGGCCGTCGACGAGGTCCAGTTCCTCGACGCCGGCATCGTCGAGGTCGCGACGCATCTCGCCGAGCGCGGCGTGCGCGTCGTCTGCGCCGGCACCGACACCGACTTCCGCGGCGAACCGTTCGGCATGATGGGCCACCTGATGGCGATCGCGGAGGAAGTCACCAAGCTGCAGGCGATCTGCGTCGTCTGCGGCGACCTCGCCTGCCGCAACCAGCGGCTCGTGGACGGCCAGCCCGCGCGGTGGAACATGCCGGTGGTGATGGTGGGCGGCAGCGAGAGCTACGAGGCCCGCTGTCGTCGCTGCTTCCAGCTGCCGCGGCACGACGAGGACCAGGTCCCGCTGCTGTGATCCGCACCGTCGCCCTGACCGGCAACGTGGCCGCCGGGAAGTCGGCGGTGGCCGACCGGCTCCGCGCGCGCGGCGTGACGGTGATCGACGCCGACCGGATCGTGCATGAGCTGCAGCGCCCGGGGGAAGCGGTCTTCGACGCCATCGTCGCCCGATTCGGCTCCGCGATCCTGGCGGCCGACGGCCAGCTCGATCGTGCCGCGCTGCGGCGCCGCGTCTTCGACGACGCCGACGCGCGCGCCGACCTCGAGCGCATCGTCCATCCCGCGGTGCGCGCCCGTCGCGAGGCGCAGGTCGGTGCGGCGGCCGCGCGCGGCGAATCGGTCGTCGTCTGCGACATCCCCCTGCTGTTCGAGGCCGACGACCCCGACGCGTACGACGCCGTGCTCGTGGTGGACGCGCCGGTGGCGCTCCGCCGCGAGCGACTGGTGCGGCTGCGCGGCCTCGACCCGGTGATCGCGAACCGGATGATCGCCGCGCAGATGCCCTCCGATGCCAAGCGTGCCCGCGCCGACGCGGTGATCGACAACGACGCAGACCTCGAGACCCTCGCCCGACGGACCGACGAGGCGTGGGAACGGGTGCGGCAATGAGCGTCCTGGCGTGGCACGACCCGGTGCCGCGCGACGGCTGGGAGCAGATGGCGATCGACCGCGCCATGGTCGAGGTGGCCCGGACGACCGGCGCGACCCTCTTCCGGCTCTACCAGTGGCGAGCCGACACGGTCTCGTTCGGGGCGAACGAGGCGGCGACGCGCAGCTGGGATCGCGAGGCCCTCGAGCGCGACGGTGTCCCGTGCGTCCGGCGACCGACGGGCGGCCGCGCCGTCTGGCACGACCG
Organism: uncultured Gemmatimonadaceae bacterium; assembly: GCA_964557115.1. GTDB lineage: Bacteria > Gemmatimonadota > Gemmatimonadetes > Gemmatimonadales > GWC2-71-9 > Palsa-1233. The sequence goes on along the minus strand of CAZKYO010000011.1, from coordinate 35,414 downwards.
GAACGACCTCACCTACGCCTGGGCCGGCCCCAGCGGCGGTCCGGCCGGCCCCCGCCGGCGCTACCGCGATCTGCACCGGCAGCTGGCGCGGGCCATCGACCGGGGCGCCGCACCGGTCGCCCTCGCGGACCGTCCCAGCGGCCGGGCCGACCTCGCTCCGGGGGCCTGTTTCGACCTCGCCGTGGGCGGGGAGATCCTCGTCGGCGACCGCAAGGTGGTCGGCTCCGCCCAGAAGGTGCTGGGGGGGATCCTGCTGCAGCACGGTGCAATCGCGATCGCTGGAGTGACGACCCTCGACCGCTACCGCCTCGGCTCGTCCCCCGCGGCACGAACATCGCAGGATTCCACGCTGCCCGAGGCGCCCCGACTGGCCGAGCGGATCCTCGCCACCTGGCGCGAGGACGGCTCGACCCCGGCGCCCGACGAGTTGACCGAACGCCTGCTCGCCGCCAGCGTGGAGCACGGATCGCAGTTCCGCGATCCGGCGTGGACCTGGCGACGCTGACCGACGCTTCCCGACACCGAGGGGCCGCCGATGCGCCGACCGCTCAAGTTGCTTCGCTGCCTCGGCCCGCTGTCCGCCGGGCTCGCCCTCGCCACGGCACCGGTCGTCGCGCAGGCGACACCCGGCACGGTGGTCTTCGCGATCCCGGGCGAGCCCCGGCCGCTGCCCTACTTCGGCGGGCGGAACACCCACGACGCCGACGTTGCCGACCAGCTCTTCCTCCGCATCGCCGGCCTGGGCCCCTCGCTCCGCACCTCGGGCGACGCGGCGATGCAGCCCCAGCTCGCCAGCGGCTGGCGGCGCGTCGATTCGGTCACCGTCGACTTCACCATCGACCCGCGCGCCCGATGGCATGACGGCCGGCCGGTCACCTCGCGCGACGTCACCTTCACCTGGCAGCTGATCCACGCGCCGGCGCTCGGCGTGTCGCTCGCGCCGTTCGCCCTGATCGACACGATCGTCGCGATCGATGCCGGGCATTTCCGGGTCCGATTCACCCAGCCGAGCGGCGAGCAGGTGTACACGGTCGGCTTCCAGCTCACGCCGCTCCCCGCGCACCTGCTCGCCGGCATCGCCGCCGAGTCGCTCTCGGCCTCGGCCTTCGCACGCGCGCCGGTCGGCAACGGGCCGTTCCGCTTCGTGCGGCAGGTGCCGGGACAGCTCTACGAACTGCGCGCCGTGCCGGCGTTCTTTCTCGGCCGCCCCGGCATCACGCGACTCCTCTTCCGGGTGATCCCCGACGGCACTGCCCGCTTCAACGCACTGCTGAGCGGCGAGGTGGACGTGCTCGACAACCTCGCGGCGCAGCAGGTCCCCGCCGTCCAGCAGCGCCGTGGCATGCGGCTGCTGACCCTGCCAAACACGCTCGTGCTCTACGCCCTGATGAACAGCCGGGCACGCGGCGACGCGTCCGCACCGCACCCGATCCTCGCCGACGTGCGGGTGCGCGAAGCGATCGCGCAGGCGCTCGATCGCCGGGTCCTCGCCACCAGTGCCTACGGGGCGTCCACCCTGGCGCCCGAGGCGGTCCGCTCCCAGCTCTGGGGCTGGCTCGGCCCGATCCCGCCGCCACCGGGCGCCGACCTCGCCGCGGCCCGCCGCCTGCTGGCCGACGCCGGCTGGCGGGACGCCGACGGCGACGGCGTCCTTGATCGCAACGGCACGCCGCTCGAGCTGCACGTCACCTATCCCGGGCCCTCCGCCGTGCGGAGCGGCCTCGCGGTGCAGATCGAGCGGATGCTCGCGGCGGCGGGGATCAAGGCGATCCTCGAGCCGTTCGAGGGGCCGGTGTGGATCGCCAAGCGCAACGCCGGCGACTTCGACATCGACCTGTCCGGCGTCGACCAGGATCCGAGTCCGCTCTCGCTCGTGCAGTCCTGGTCGTGCGCCGAGAGCGAGGCGAAGGGCACGTCGAACGTGGGCCGCTGGTGCGACCCCGAGTTCGACCGCCTCCTCAGGGCGGCGAGCCGGATGCCCGACCCGGCCAGCGGCTACCGCCAGGCCCTCGCGCGCATGGCCGCCTGGCGTCCCGCCGTCACGCTCGCCGCACCGATCCGGATCGTCGCGATCCATCCGCGCTACGAGAACACCCTTGTCCACGGGGCCCATCCGTGGACCGATCTCTGGCGCTGGCGAGTCAGTCAGGGCGCCGGCCTGCCTCGCGATCGCTGATCGTGGCGTCCTGGGCGATCCGGCGCGTCCTCGCGGCGGTGCTGCTCGCCGTCGCGGGCACCCTGGTGCTCGTCCTGCTGGTCCACCTGCTGCCGGGCGATCCGGTCGCCACGATGCTCGGCGAACGGGCCCTCGATCCCGCCGTGGAGGCCGCGTTCCGCGCGCGCTGGGGCCTCGATCGGCCGCTCCTCGAGCAGCTCGGGGCGTTCCTCTCCGGGGCCGTCCGCGGTGACCTCGGCCTGTCGCTGCTGCAGGAGCGGCCCGTCACCACGATCCTCGCCGAGCGCCTCGGTCCCACCCTGCTGCTGGGCGGGATGACGCTCCTCGTCGACTTCACCATCGGGCTGGCGATCGGCCTCTGGACGGCACTCCGCCCGCGCACGTTCGCCGCGCGCGCCGTCGGGGCCCTCACCCTCGTGACGTACACGATTCCGTCGTTCGTCATCGGGCTCGTGCTGGTCTGGGTCTTCGCGATCGAACTGCGGTGGTTCCCCGCGGGCGGGGCGAGCGACGCGCTGCTGCCGCTCGACGCCGGCGCCTGGGCCATCCTGCTCGACCGACTGCATCACCTCGCGCTGCCGCTCGCCACGCTGGTCCTCGCCACCATCGCGGTGCCGATCCGCCAGCAGGCGGCCGCCGCGTCCGGGGCCCGCGACGCAGAGTGGGTCACCGCCGCGCGCGCGCGCGGCGTGGCGCCGTGGCGCATCGCCTGCCGCCACGTGTGGCGCCCGGCCCTCACGCCGATCGTGACGCTGCTCGGCCTCTGGCTGCCGCTGCTCGTGTCCGGGGCGGTCTTCGTCGAGGCGGTCTTCGCGTGGCCGGGCATCGGGGCGCTGATCGCCGAGGCGACGGCGAATCGCGACGTGCCGCTCGTCATCGGCTGCGGCATCGTGCTGGTGATCGCCGTGCAGCTCGGGTCGCTGGTCGCCGACCTGCTCTACCGGATCGTCGACCCGGTGCAGCGCGCCTCGTGAGCGGCGCCGCCCGACTCGGCCTTGCGTGCGCACTCGCCGTGCTCGCGCTCGCGCTGCTCGGCCCGCTCGTCGCGGGCGACCCGCTGGCCCAGCCCGATCCCGCCGCCGGTGGGCTCCTGGCGCCCTCCGCCGTGCACTGGCTGGGCACCGACCAGTTCTCGCGGGACGTCTTCGCCCGTCTCGCGCATGGCGCCCGCCTCTCGCTCGGGATCGCCGCGCTCGCGGTCCTGGTCGCCGGCGTGCTCGGGGCGGGGCTCGGACTGGTCGCTGGCGGCACCGGGGGCATCACCGGCGCATGCACCAGCCGGCTGATCGACCTCGCCCTCGCCCTGCCCCGCGTGGTCGTGCTGCTGGTCCTCGTGGCGGCGGTCGGCGTGATTCCCTGGCCGGCGCTCGGACTCCTGCTCGGCCTCACCGGCTGGCCCGCGATTGCGCGGCTGGTGCGCGGCGAGGCGATGCGGATCCGGCAGGACGGCCACGTGGTGGCGGCACGAGCGCTGGGTGCGTCGCCCGCACGGGTGCTCTTGGGGGAAATCCTGCCGGGCACCCTTCCGCCGGCCCTGATCGCGGCGACCCTCGGCCTCGCCGATGCGCTGCTGCTGGAGGCGGGACTCTCGTTCCTTGGGATCGGCGTCCGGCCACCGACGCCGACCTGGGGCAACATGATCCTCGAGTCACGCCCGTTCCTCGGCGCGGCCCCTTGGCTGATCCTCGCGCCGGGCGCGGCCTTGGTTGTCGCGACGGCCGCGGCCACATTGCTCGGCGACGCCCTCCGCACCCGCCTGCTCCCCCGGTCGCGATGAATCGACTCCTCGAGGTCTCCCAGCTGCGCGTGAGCTTCCCCGGCGACGGCAATCGCACCGTCGCGGCGGTCGACGACGTCGCGTTCGGGATCGACCGCGGCGAGCTGGTCGCGCTGGTGGGCGAGTCGGGCTGCGGCAAGAGTCTCACGGGACTCGCGCTGCTCGGGCTCCTCCCCAGCGGCGCGACCCTCGGCCGCGGCAGCGTGGTGCGTTTCGACGGCACCGACCTGGCCGGCCTCGGCGACGCGGCCTTGCGGCCCTATCGCGGCGCGCGGATCGCGATGGTCTTCCAGGATCCGATGTCCTCGCTCAATCCGGTCATGCGAGTCGGTGCCCAGGTGATCGAGGCGATCCGTGCCCACCGCGATGTCCCCAAAGCCGAGGCGCGCCGGCGCGCCATCGCCCTGCTGGGCGAGGTCGGCATCGCCGACCCGGAACAGCGCGTGGACGCGTGGCCCCATCAGCTGAGCGGCGGCATGCGCCAACGGGTGATGATCGCGATCGCCCTCGCGGGAGAGCCGGAGCTCCTGATCGCCGACGAACCGACCACTGCGCTCGACGTGACGGTGCAGGCGCAGATCCTCGAGCTGCTCGACACCATCCGCGCCGCGCGCGGGATGGCGGTGCTCCTCATCACCCACGACCTCGGCATCGTTGCCGGTCGCGCCGAGCGCGTGCTTGTGATGTACGCGGGGCGCATCGTCGAATCGGCAGCCACCACGGATCTCTTCCGGCAACCGCTCCACCCCTACACGCGCGGACTCTTCGGGTCGCTGCCGCGGATGGACGCCACGGCGGGGCGGCTGCAGCCGATTCCCGGTGCGGTGCCCCCGCCCGATCGCTGGCCGTCGGGTTGCCGGTTCCATCCCCGGTGCCCACAGGCGATCGACCGCTGCCGGGGCGAGGTGCCGCCGCTGGCGACGCTCGAGGCGACGCATGCCGCCGCCTGCTGGGTCGCGATGGCCGATCGCGAGGTGCCGGCATGACCGCGCCGCTCGTCGACGTCCGCGACCTGGTCAAGCACTACGCCCAGGGCGGCTGGCTGGCGCCGAACCGGCCGCCGGTCCGTGCCGTCGACGGTGTCTCGTTCACCGTCGCCCCCGGCGAGACGCTCGGACTCGTCGGCGAATCCGGCAGCGGCAAGTCGACGATCGGTCGGGCCGTGCTCCGCCTCGAGGCGCCGACCGCGGGCACCGTGACATTCGAGGGCAACGACCTGGCCGCGCTCGAGCCGGCCGCCCTGCGACGCCTGCGCCGCCGGATGCAGGTCGTCTTCCAGGACCCGCACGGCGCGCTCAATCCCCGGCGCACCGTCGGCGCCTCGATCGCCGAAGGGCTCGTGATCCATGGCCTGGCCCCCGCGCGCGACATTCCCGCCCGGGTGGCCACGCTGCTCGAGGAAGTGGGACTCGATTCGTCGCTGGCCGACCGCTATCCGCACGAGTTCTCCGGCGGCCAGCGCCAGCGGATCGGCATCGCGCGCGCCCTCGCGGTGGAACCGAGCTTCATCGTCTGCGACGAGCCGGTCTCGGCGCTCGACGTCTCGATCCAGGCGCAGGTCCTCAACCTCCTGCTCGACCTTCGCGAGCGGCGCGGGCTCGCCTACCTCTTCATCGCCCACGACCTCGCGGTGGTCCGGCAGGTGGCGCATCGGGTCGCCGTGCTCTATCTCGGCACGATCGTCGAGCTGGGGCCGGCGCGCAGCGTCATCGGCGCACCGCGCCATCCGTACACGCGAGCCCTCGTCTCGGCGGTGCCGCATCCCGATCCCGAACGGCGGCCCGACCGGATCGTGCTCGCGGGCGAACCGCCCTCGCCGGCGGCACCGCCGCCCGGCTGTCCGTTCGAACCGCGCTGCTTCCACCCCGCGAAGGACGCGCGCTGCCGCGCCGAACGCCCCGGCCTCCGGGTCCTGGGTGACCGCAGCGTGGCCTGCCACCACGAGGCCTGAGGCCCGGATGCCGCTGACGCTCCATCTCGTCGACGCCTTCGCCGACGGCCCGTTCACCGGGAATCCCGCGGCGGTGGTGCGGCTCGACGCGGCCCGCGACGACGCCTGGATGCAGTCACTGGCGATGGAGATGAACCAGGCCGAGACCGCCTTCGTGCGCCGGCTCGACGACGGCTGGTCGCTGCGATGGTTCACGCCGCGCGCGGAGGTCGACCTCTGCGGACACGCGACGCTCGCGAGTGCCCACGCGCTCTGGCACCACCACGGCGAGGCCGAGACGGTCCTGCGCTTCGGCACGCGCAGCGGCATCCTCACCGCACGCCGGGACGACGACGCGATCACGCTCGACTTCCCGGCGATCGCCTCGCGTCCGGCGAGTCCGATCCCGGGGCTGGAGGCCGCGCTCGGCGTCAGGCCCGTCGACGTGCATCGGGGGCGCTTCGACCTGATGTGCGTGCTCGAGGACGCCGCCTCACTGCGGGCCCTGGACCCCGACCTCGGCGCGATCGCCCGGCTCGACGCGCGCGGCGTGATCGTCACCGCGCCAGGCGACGTCGACGGGATCGACTTCGTCTCCCGGTTCTTCGCCCCGGCCCTCGGGGTGCCCGAGGATCCGGTCACCGGCAGCGCCCACTGTGCCCTCGCGCCGTGGTGGTCGGCACGGCTGGGACGGGACGCGCTGGTCGGCCGGCAGTGCTCTCCGCGCGGCGGCACGGTCCGCTGCCGCCTCGTCGGCGACCGGGTCGAGCTCACCGGCCGCGCCGTCACCACCCTGGAGGCCGAGGTGCTCGCGTGAGGATCTACATCAGCATCGACATGGAAGGGGTCGCGGGGATCGGGCACGAGGACCAGACCGATCCCTACAAGGCGACGGCCGCGGCCGACTACGCCGAGGCCCGACGCCTGATGCTCGGCGAGGCGAACGCCGCGGTGCGTGCCGCCTCGGCGGCCGGGGCCAAGCGCATCGTCGTCAACGATTCGCACTGGCACATGCGGAACCTGTTCGCCGAGGGACTCGACCCCGCGGCCGAGCTGGCGACCGGCTCACCCAAGCCGTTCGCGATGGTCGACGGCATCGAGGGGTTCGACGCGGCGTTCTTCCTCGGGTACCACGCGATGGCGGGCACCGCCCCCGCCACGATCGACCACACGTACAACGACACCATCTATGCCGTCCGCCTGAACGACACGCCGGTCGGGGAGATCGGGCTCAACGCCGCCTACGCCGGCTGGCACGGGGTGCCGGTGGTGCTGGTGAGCGGCGACCAGGCCGCCTGCGCCGAGGCGCGCGCCCTGCTCGGCACCGACCTCGAGACCGTGACCGTGAAGCAGGCGCTCGCGCGTCACGCCGCGTGCTCGCTGCACCCGGGAACGGCGCGCGCCGCGATCGCCGCCGCGGTGCCGCGCGCCCTCGCGAGCCGTCGGGCCCCGTTCCGGCCGGCTTCGCCGGTCATGTTGGTGGTCGAGTTCGTGCGGACGCATCACGCCGACATGGCTGAGCTCGTCCCGGGGTCACGACGCCTCGGTGCCCGGAGCGTCGCGTTCGGTCACGCCGACATGCCCGAGGTCTTCCGGGCGTGGCGCGCGATGTACAACCTGGCGACCGTCCCCTGACGGCGGGGGCTACTCGCCCCCGATCGCCTTCATCCCGTTCGTCGCCGACGGCAGCCGATCGACCGGCGCCAGCTCGACTCGGATCACCGTGTTGCCGCGCTTCACCAGGAAGTGCTCGCCGTCCGGGGCCACTGCCGTCCGCTGCACCACGGCGCGCATCTCCGGGTCGATCCAGTAGTGCAGCGTGCGGCCGTCGAGGTGGGCCTCCACGATCCAGACCGGATCGAAGACCATCCCGCCGCTGACCAGGCGCGGCATCGTGGTGAAGTCCTTCACCTCGTACTCGAGGAAGTGCATCCGGTCGCCGATGTCGGTCACCACGGGCAGCGCCCCGCCGGAGCCCTGCCGGAGCGGCATCGCGCCGAGCACCACGTCGATGCCGGCCAGTCCGTAGGGGGACTGCTCATGCAGCCCGCGCCAGCTCTGGCGACGGCCGTCCTTCGTGATCCGCTGGCCGCGGACCATGCGCCGGTCGATCTCGAGCCGCGTGACGCCCTGCGAGTCGTACCGGACGCTGCGGATCGTCTTGAGGGTGTAGCGGTCCATCCAGACACTGTCGAGCACCGGCTGTCCCAGCACGTCGATCGACCGGCGCGTGACCAGCCAGGCCCGATCCGCCCCGACGCGCGTGGTGTCCAGCCGGAATTCGCCGTCCATCACGTCCACGGTGTCGGTGGTCGCGGACCGGGTGACCTTCTCCACGACGTTCACGGGCTTGAGTCGCCCCCCATCCGGCGTCGGCACCGCCCCGTAGAAGCCGTAGTTCTGGAGCTCCAGACCGGCGGCCGAGCAGGCGGCGAGGCACAGGACCGCGAGGGTCGGGAGGAAGCGTCTCGACAGGGGGAACTCCCGGGATGGCGGACAGGGGCGGGGCCCGCGCAGAGCGGGGCGACCCAGCTACTACGGAAATCTAGGCGCGCCGGTTGACCGGCGGTGCTAACGGCGGGGGGCTGGGGGCGTCTCCCGGACATGGACCTTCGACGACTCGGGGCGCACGCCCTCCTCGCCGGGACCCTGACAGGGACCCTCCCCGGCCAGCAAATGGTCACCTCGGCCGATTCGGCCCGCCACGCCCTGCTCCGGCTCGCCTGGGGGCCCACCCCGGGCCAGGTCGAGGCAGTAGCCAAGGGCGGGGTCATGCGATGGATAGACGCCCAGCTGGCGGCGGCCGTCGCGGACCCAGCCACGGCCAGTCGCGAACGAGGTCTCAATTCCCTCGGGACCCCGACGACCGAGTTGATCGCCGTCGAGGCCGAGCTCCGGCGGCAGGCCGCCCAGGCCCGTCCCGACAGCGGCGGCCGCCCCGACGGACTCCGGCCCCCGTCGGACGGTGCCATGGCCCGGCCGAGGAACCCGCTCCGAGAGGTGCTGGGGGAATACGCCGCCCTCACCCTGCGGCGGGAGGTGGACTCTCCCAACCAGCTGGGCGAGGTGCTGGCCGACTTCTGGTTCAACCACTTCAACGTCCACCAGAACAAGGGACTCGACCGGGTCTTCCTCCGCGACTACGTCGAGCAGGTGATCCGGCCCCGGGCCCTGGGGACGTTTGCCGACCTGCTCCTCGCGACGGCACAGTCGCCGGCGATGCTCTTCTACCTCGACAACGCGCAGAGCATCGCCGACGGCGCCGACCCGCGCGAGGCGATCCGCGAACGACTCCCGGCGGCGGCACGGCGGCGGGCCGCGAACCGACCCGCCGATCCCCGGGTCGAACAGTTGATGGCGCGCATGCCGAAGGGGATCAACGAGAACTACGCCCGCGAGCTCCTCGAGCTCCATACCCTCGGCGTCGACGGCGGCTACACGCAGGCCGACGTCATTGGGGTGGCCCGGATCCTCACCGGATGGTCGCTCGATCGGCGCACCGGACGCTTCACCTTCAACGCGTGGGCCCACGATCGTGGCGAGAAGACCGTCCTCGGCACGCACTTCGCCGCCGGCGGCGGCGAGGAGGAGGGCGTGCGGCTGCTCCGGATGCTCGCCGCCCATCCGGCGACGATGCACCACGTGAGCGCCCAGCTCTGCACTCGCCTCGTGGCCGACGTGCCGCCCGACGGCTGCATCGACGATGCGGTCCGCGCCTGGCGCCGGAGCGACGGCGACATCCGGCAGGTCGTCGCGGCGATCGTGCACGGTCCGGACTTCTGGGCCGCGGCGAATCGCGGTGCCAAGATGAAGTCGCCACAGGAGTTCCTGGTGAGCGCGGTCCGGGCGCTCGGCGGCGAAACCGACCTGGCCCCGGCGCTGGTCGGCCGCCTCGCCCAGCTCGGCCAGCCCCTCTTCCAGCAGAGCGCGCCGACCGGATGGCCGGAGACGCAGGACGACTGGGTGAGCAGCGCGGCGCTCCTCGCCCGGATGAACTTCGGCGTCGCCCTCGCGGCAGGCCGGGTCCCCGGTGTCCGGAGCGACCTCGACCGGATCGTCCCTGCGAGCGCGGATCACGCCGCCCTCGTCGACGCCATCGACCGTGACGTCCTCGGCGGCGCCATGACCGCCAATACCAGGCAGGTCATCCTCGCGGAGATCGCCGACCTTGCCGACCCGCGCGCTGCGCGGGCGATGGCGATCGGCCTGGCCCTCGGCGGCCCCGACTTCCAGAGGCAGTGATGTCGATCTCGCGACGCGTCTTCCTCAAGGCCGGGGCCCTCGGGTTCGTCTCCCTGGGCGGCGATCCGCTCTTCCTCGACCGGGCGGCGTACGCGCTGCGCCGCACCCCGGGGGCGAGCGGCAAGACGCTCGTCCTGCTATTCCAGCGCGGCGCAGTCGACGGACTCTCGATGGTCGTGCCTGCCGGTGACCCCTGGTACTGGCGCGAGCGCAGCCGGATCGCGGTGCCGCGCGAGGCACTGCTGGATCTGGACGGCACCTTTGCCCTGCATCCCCGACTGGCGCCGCTCAAGCCGCTCTGGGATCGGGGGATGCTCGCCGCGATCCATGCCGTCGGCTCGCCGTCGACGACGCGTTCCCACTTCGACGCGCAGGACTTCATGGAGTCGGGCACGCCGGACCGGAAGGCGACGACGGACGGCTGGGCGAACCGGCTCGCCGCGAGCCACGCGCGCGAGCACGCGGACACACCGTTTCGCGCCGTCGCGTTCGGGCCGCAGCTGCCGAGGATCCTCGCCGGTCAGGCGCCGGCACTCGCCATCGACGACCTGCGCACCTTCGGCGTGCGCGAGGCACGACGCGAGGGCGACGCGCGGCTCACCCGCGCGTTCGAGGCCCTGTACCAGGGCAGTGCCACCGGGCTGGTCGCCTCGTCCTCGGCCGAGGGGTTCGAGGCGATCCGGATGCTGAAGGCCGCCGACCCCGCCGCGCTGCCGGCCGCGAACGGCGCGAGCTATCCGCGCGGGAAGCTGGGCCAGTCGATGCAGCAGATCGCCCAGCTGATCAAGGCCGACCTCGGACTCGAGATCGCGTTCGCGGACGTGAGCGGGTGGGACACCCACGTGAACCAGGGCGGCGGCGACGGACAGCTCGCCCTGCGGCTCGACGAATTCGGCCAGGCGCTGGGCGCCTTCTGCACCGACCTCGGCGAGCGGATGCGGGACGTGCTGGTGCTCACCATGAGCGAGTTCGGCCGGACCGTTAAGGAGAACGGCACCGGCGGCACCGATCACGGGCACGCCACCGCGATGTTCGCCATCGGCGGCGCGGTCCGCGGCGGACGGGTGCTCGGTCGCTGGCCCGGCCTCGCCCCGGAGGCGCGCCACGAGGGCCGCGACCTCGCATTGACCACCGACTACCGCGACCTCTTCGGTGAGATCCTCACCGGGCACCTCGGCGCGGCCTCGCTCGACGCCGTCTTCCCCGACCACACCCCCGGCCCGCGGCTCGGCCTGTTCGGCTGAGCAACCAGAGCCGGCCGGTCCGTCCCACCCCCATGTGACGCCGTCGGACGACCCCGGGTCTCATCACCGCACGGAACGCCCCCTGACCCACGGACCCTGGCCCCACCGCCTGACGGTGGGCCGGGTTCGGTGGTAGCATTGGGCGCCCTCCCGCCAGGGAGGGAGCAGCAACGTGGTCCCGCACGACACCGACCGTCTCGCCCTCGATCTCAACCGCTTCCGGGCTGGTCCACGATGCGAGTGACCGGTATCGCCGTCCTGCTCCTGCTGGGCGCCTGCGACCATAGCGACCCCTTCCTCACCGGGGCGAGAACGGGGGACGGCGCCTTCGATGCCGTCGTGCCGATCCGGCTCACCTATAGCACCGCGGACGATGGCTGGCCGACGATCAGCCCGGATGGCGCGTGGCTCTCGTACCGCTACGCCCGTGGCACCGCGGATCGCGACTTCTGCGCCGGCATCCTCCCGGCCAACGGCGGCCAGCGCCTCGCCAGCCTCTGCGCGTGGGAGCAGGACGACCGGAATCGGTCCGACGACTTCCGGTCCGTCGTGCTCCTCGACGACCACACCGTGGCGTACACCCGCTCGACCTCGGGAACCGGCAGTGCGTCGCCGACGGCCGCGGCGCTCTATGTCGCCGACCTCGATGCCCCGCGCGACGCGCGCGCCGTGTTGTCGCTCTTGGCGCGGCCCGCCGGCGGCGGCGGACTCTATCGCTACCTCCTCGATCCGGTGCGCGAGGACAGCCACACGCTGCTCGCGCTGGCGGCCGACGCCGTCTTCGGCCCACGGGTCCAGTTCGGGCCGGTGGACACGACCTACCTCGGCATCGAGATCGTGCGCATCGACGTGAGCACCACCCCGGCGACGGTCACGCCGGTCGCTCCGGCCACCGCCGCGGTCGCGTGGGCCCTCGATCGGTCAACCGGGCGCCTCTACTACCAGGTGCCCACCTATTCCGCGCCACCCGGCAGCGGCGCCTTCCGGGTCGTCGCCGACACCATCTGGCGCGTCCCGCTCGCCGGCGGCAATCGCGAGGTGGCCTGGGGCCGCCCCGAACTGGCGCTCACCGATACGACGATCCTGGCGGAGGGGATGGGAGGATTCGCGGTGGCGATGGGGCGGCTGTTCGCCACCCCCTGGGACCGCCGACAGCCAGGCACCCCCCCGGGCCAGCCTGTCCCGCCACCGGAAACCCGCAGCCGGCTGGTGGAGATCACGGCGGCCGGCGAGGTGACGCTCGACACCCGGATCAGCATCGCGCCGAGCCTCTGGACGCGACTGTCGGCAAGTCCCGACGGCCGGAGCCTTGTGGCCGGCAGCGTCGTCGGCTCGACCCTGAGCGGCACACTCATGCTGGGTGGGCAGCTCGACCTCTATCGCATTCCCCTGGACTGACGATGCGCTCACGAATCGCTGCGACGCTGCTGCTGGGGACGGGTGTGCTCCTCTCCGCCTGCGACCATACCGACCCCTTCCCGACCGGTCCGCGAACTGGCGACGGCTCGTACGACCTGTCGCCGCCGATCCGGCTGACCTTCAGCACCGGCGACGACAACTGGCCCACGGCCAGCCGCGACGGGCGGTGGATCTCCTACCGCTTCGCCCGGGGCACCACCGACAAGGATTACTGTGCCGGCATCCTGCCCGCGGCCGGCGGCCAGCGCTACGCCTCGCTCTGCGCCTGGGACGTGGACGACAATGGGCGCTCCGACGAGTTCCGGTCGGCCGTGATGCTCGACGACATCACCGTCGCCTATGTCCGCTCCCTCTCGGGGCGCGGCAAGCAGTCGCCCGATTCGGCCGGCCTCTACGTCGCATCGATCGACGCGCCGCGCGACGCGCGAAAGGTGCTCAGCCTGCTGCAGCGGCCGACCGGGGGCAACGGCTTCTACCGCTACCTGCTCGGACCGGTCGCGGAGAACGACAAACAGTTCCTGGCACTCGCCACCGACGCCTACATCGGCCCGACGGTCGCGTTCGGACCCGTCGACACCACCTATGTCGGGATCGAGATCGCCCGATTCGACATCTCGACCACGCCGGCCACGATCACGTCGCTCGCCCTCACACCCAACGCGACAGGCTGGACGCTCGACCAGTCCTCCAACCTCCTCTACTACCACGTGCCGACGTACTCGGCGGCACCCGGCAGCGGATCGTTCGCGGTCGTCGCGGACACGATCTTCCGGGTCCCGCTCGCCGGAGGGACCCCGGAGGTGGCGTACGGACGCACCCCGGTGGCCGGCACCTTCGACCAGCGCCTGGACGGCTTCGCCGTCGCGAAAGGCCGGCTCTTCGTCGCGGTCCACAATCGACGCAACCTGCCGATCCCGCCGGGGGGCATCGAGACGCGCAGCGACGTCGGCGAGGTGCAGGCGGACGGTTCGCTGCGCGTCATCGACACCCGGCTCACGAGCAACGGCAGCATCTGGGGACGCCTCTCCTTCACGCCCGACGGGCAGCACATCGTGGCGGAGAGCATCCTCGCCGGACAGGTCGACCTGTACCTGCTGGAGCCTGGCACGTGAGGCTGTCTCCGGTGATGGGTGCCGTTCTCGCCTCGGTCGGCTGCGGCCACAGCGAGCCGTTCGCCTCGACGGCCGAGCGGCACGATGCGCCGTTCGAGGCGTCGGCGCCGGTGCGGCTCAGCCTCTCGACGCTGAGCGACTTCGAGCCGGCGTTCAGCGAGGACGGCCAGTCGATCACATATGTCTACGAGGAATCGGGGGCGGACCACGACCGGTGCCTCGGGATCATGCCCGCCGGCGGCGGCACCCGGCGGGCCGGCCTCTGCGCCTGGTACCTGGGGCAGGCCGATTCGTCGGATGGACTCGAGAGCGCGGCACTCCGTCATGACGGCATGCTCGCCTTCACGATGTACACCGGCGGACGCGGCGGGCTCACCAGCCATCAGATGGGGCTGTACCTCGGCGACCCGGATTCGATCCAGGGCGCCCGGAGGGTGCTCGCGCTCGGCCAGCGCCCGGCGGGGGCCTCGGCCAGCTGGAGCGGCCTCATCGATCCGGTCTGGCTGCCGAGCGGCGAGTTGATGGGGCTCGCCATCAGCCGATTTCTCGTCAATGCAAGCGACTGCGGGCTCTGCCCGCCGCCCAGGGACCGCGATCGCACCGCGATTCGCGACACGATCCCGATCGGTATCGAGCTGGCGCGACTGCGCATCGACGGCGACGTCGCGACCGTCGTCGCGACCATCCCCATGTTCGAGGCGATCGCCTGGACGATCGATCAGGGCGCGGGCATGGCGTACTACATCGTGCAGCGAGCCCGGCCCGACCTCGCCGAGACGTTTCATGAATCACTCGCCGACAGCGTCTATGCCATCCCGATCGGCGGCGGCGCGCCGGTGCTGCGCTACGGGACGGCCGGGCTCGATGCGGCACCGCTCGAACGGCTGCACGGCGTGGCGAGCGGCGGCGGCCGCCTCTTCATCAGCCGCAGCTGGCGACCGACCGTCCCGCCCGGGACGGTCCCGATCGGTGCCACCCTGCTCAGCGACATCAGCGAAGTGATGGCCGACGGTTCGCTTCGCCAGGTCGCCCCGGCCTTCTCCTGGCGCTGGGGCCGCATCCGTGCCTCCGCCGATGGCCGTCACCTGCTGGCCGAAGCCGTCGAACGCACCACCAGCGACATCTACCAGATCGAGGTGGGACCATGACCCCCCGCACTGTCCCACCGATGCCCAATCACCGACTCCCCGAACGAGGAATGTCGATGCCGCGCCTCCTGCGCCTCATCCTCGCCGTCCTCGGCCTCGCGCTCGGCGCGACGGCCTCCCCGCTCGCCGCCCAGGTCGCCGGCGGCATCGTCGGCGCCGTGACCGACGCGTCGAACGGGACGCCGATCCGCGGCGTCGAGGTCCGGATCGACGACGGCCGCTTCCGGGCGACGACCGACGCCCGCGGCGAGTACCGCTTCCGCGGCATCCCGGCGGGTGAGCATGTCGTCGGCGCGATCTTCCCCGGCTACCGACCGGCACGGCGCGACAGCGTCATGGTCCGCTCAGGCGAGATCGTGCGCGTCGACATCCGCCTCGCCCCGACCGCCGTCGAGCTCGGCGAGCTCACCGCCGTCGGCGTGCAGGACCCGGTGCTCGACCCGCTGGCCACCCAGTCGGTGCAGCGGATCACCGAGGCCGACCTCCGGCGCCTGCCCGTGTCGAGCCTCGAGGATGCGATCTCGCTGCAGGCGGGCGTGGTCGGCGAGTCGTACCGCGGCGGCCGCGTGGGGCAGTCGGCGTTCGTCCTCGACGGCCTCGGGGTCAAGAACCAGCTCGACGCGTCGACCAACGGCATCGGGATCCGGATCCCGTCGGACCTGATTACCGAGGCGCAGCTGGTGACGAACGGGTTCAGCGCCAAGTATGGCCAGGCGCTCTCGGGCCTCGTCAACGTGACGACGCGCGACGGCGGCGACACGTGGCGTGGCCGGATCGCCTACGAGACCGACCGTCCCCTCTCCGGCGTCGCCGACCTGGGGCTCGACCGCATGGTGCTCGCGGCCGACGGCCCGCTCGTGGGCGGCGTCAAGTTCGTCGGCGTGCTCGACCTCTCGGCCCGGCTCGACTACGACGCCGTCAACGCGCCGGCCCCCGAGGCGACCCAGGACCCGCGCCACGACGTGCCGCGTCCGCTGCCCCACAACAGCGGCGAAGTGTGGACCGGCGCCGCCAAGCTCACCATTCCGTTCGGCGAGCGGGTGATCGCCCGCGCCTTCGGGATCCGCAGCAACGAACAGCAGTACCTCTACGACCAGCGCTACAAGTACGAGCCCAACTTCGGCCCGGCACGCCGCGTCGACGGGACCCTCCTCACCGGCGACCTGCAGCTGCTCCCCGGGACCGGCAAGACGCCGATCCTCGGCGACCTCCGCGTCGGCTACTTCACCCGCGAGTTCACCCGCGGCGCCGTGGACGTCCCGGACTACACGTTCGGCGCCTTCACCTTCGATCCGTTCACGATCCGCGGCGAGGAGCTCGCCAAGGCGCAGGACACGATCACCACCCGGAACGCGGTCGCCGGCTTCACCCCGCCGGGCTTCACCGACCGTTCGCCGTGGGGCGTTCCCGGCTTCTTCCTCGGCGGCTCGAGCACCGGGGAGATCTCCTGGAACACCTTCACCGAGTTGCGCACCCAGCTCGACATGACCGTCGGGCTCGGCCAGAACGCCGACCTCGCCCTCGGCGGACTCTACGCCGCGCAGGACGTGAAGACGTTCCAGCGCATCCTCGCCGCGGAGCCGGTGGGCGGCGACGTCCCGCCGCCGACCGCGTCGGCGTTCAAGCCGGTGATCACCGCGCTCTACGCCGAGGCGCAGGCACGGGCCGCCGATCTCGGCTTCACCGCGGGCGTGCGCTTCGACGGCTTCAATCCGGGCGGCGACCTGAACAACGCCACCGTCGGCTCGCGCACCTCGATCAATCCGCGGGCCGCGGTCTCGACGGTGCTGCAGGGTGCCACCGTGGTCGGCAGCGTCGGCCGCTTCTCGCAGCCGCCCGACCTGCAGTACCTGGTCGACGCCGCGTTCGACGACACCACCCGCACCGGCCGGTTCCGGCAGGGCAATCCGGACCTGGGCTTCGAGCAGGGGACCCAGTTCGAGCTGTCGGGCCGCATCCGCGTGCGGGAGGCCTCGTCGCTCAAGCTGAACGTGTACACCAAGAACCTCGACGGCCTGGTCGCGACCGCGCCGCTCGGCGTCAACCCCGACTCGAGCAAGTTCGTCAACGCCGACGTGGGGCACGTCATCGGCGGCGAGTTCATCTTCGAGCGCGAGCGGGTCGACGGCTGGGGCGCCCGCCTGGCGCTGGTGGTGCAGCGCGCGGAGGGGACGGTCACCGACGCGTTCGAGCTGCAGCGGCTGATCCGCATCGACCCCAACACCGGCGACACCCTCGCGGCGCCCGCGCGCGCGCAGTTCCCGCTCGACTTCGACCGTCGCCTGGCCCTGATCGCGACGTTCGACGGCGAGCTCCACGAGAACGCCGGCCCGACGATGTTCGGCGGCCATCCCCTCGGCTCGCTGCTCGCCTCGGCGGTGCTGCGCTACGGCTCCGGCCTGCCCTATTCGCGCACCGACATCACCGGCGACTCGCTCGCGGCGGAGCCCAACGGCTCGCGCCTGCCATCGACCTGGTCGCTCGACATGCTGCTGCGCAAGCCGATCCGGATCGGCGGCTTCCGCGGCGGCCTGTACCTCGACGTCCGCAACGTGGCGAACACCCGCAACGTCCTGGCGGTCCGGCGCGACACCGGCAACCCCGACCCGTCCGAGACCTACCTCAACACGATCGCCGAGCAGGCCTATCAGGCCAACCCGCAGCCGATCCCGTTCGAGTCGCCCCGCTACCGGCGCTTCGGCGACCTCAACGGCGACGGACGGATCGCCGGGCACGACGAGCTCTTCCCGTTGTATTATGCGGCGGCCAAGGACCTCACCCAGCCCCTGTTCGTCTATGGACCGCCGCGCCAGATCCGGTTCGGCCTGGAGGTGACCTTCTGAACTTCGCCCTCGCGCTCGTCGGCCTCGGTGCCGGCATCCTCTCGGGCCTCTTCGGAATCGGTGGCGGCGTCGTGATCGTCGCGGCGCTGGTGGGGATCGCCAAGTTCCCGATCCACAAGGCCACCGGCACGTCGCTCGTGGCCTTGCTGCTGCCGGTCGGCATCCTCGGCGTCGCCGAGTACTGGAAGGCCGGCAGCGTGGACCTCAAGGCAGGCGCGATCATCGCCGCCGGGCTTTTCCTCGGCGCATGGGTCGGGGCGAAGTGGTCACAGCACGTCGGCGGCGTGGCGCTCCAGCGTGGCTTCGCCATCTTCCTCGTCGTGATCGCCATCAGGATGTGGGTCAAGGCGAGTCCCTGACGGCGCGCGTCGGGGTGTCGCGTCCGGGGCCGGACCGTCGCAACTTGAGGTGACCCGTTCGACCCCGGAGTGCCGATGTCCCCGAGCCGCACCGCATCCCTCCTGCTCGCCCTTGTCGCCTGCTCGCCGGGCGCACCGCCGCAAGGGCAGGCCGCCCTGCCCGACACCGGCGACCTGGCGATCGCCCCGATCCCCGACGGCCCGCTCGGCGCCAGCATCCAGCGCGGCTACGCCATCCTGCGCCACACCGCGGACTCGCTCCCCTCGCACGTCGGCAACGACCTCGCCTGCCTCTCCTGCCACCTCGGCGACGGCCGCCGACCCGGCGGCATCCCGCTGGTCGGCGTCTATGCCCGGTTCCCGCAGTACAACGGCCGCGCGGCGCGCGTGATCACGATCGAGGACCGGATCAACGGCTGCCTGCTACGCTCGATGAACGGCGCCGCCCTGGCGAACGACGATCCCGCGATGCGCGACATGGTGGCGTGGATGTCACACGCCTCGCGCGGCATCGCCGTGGGCGACACCGTCCGCGGCCAGGGGGTGCAGAAGCTCGACGCCGCGCGCGGCGACACGGTGGCGGGTGCCGCGACCTGGCGCTCGACCTGTGCGCGCTGCCACGGCCCCGACGGCCAGGGCAGCGCCCTCGCCCCGCCGACCTGGGGCCCGCGCTCGTTCAACATCGGCGCCGGCATGGCGCGCCTGCGCACGGCCGCCGGGTTCATCCGCCACAACATGCCGTTCGACCAACCCGGCACCCTCACCGACCAGCAGGCGATCGATGTCGCCGCGTACGTGGTCTCGCGCCCGCGACCGGACCTCCCCGGCAAGGAGAACGATTGGCCGAATGGCGGTGCGCCGGCCGACGCGGCCTACCGGGTCAAGTCGATGCCGTAACGTGTGACGGGTGGCCGGTCACCCGTCACCCTTCGCCGCCGCCGCGATCTCCGCGTTCGTCATCGCCCCGATCGGCAGGGCACTCAGCGACTCCACCCGCTGCTCCAGGGCGTCCGCCACCTCGGTGAACGCCACCCGGCGCGCCGCGGGATCGGCGACCGCCGCCGGGTCTTCCAGCCCCCAGTGCACCATCGCCCGGCCCGGCATCACGGGACAGCTCTCGCGCGCCCCGTCGCAAACCGTGATCACGAGGTCCCAGTCGTCGCCCGCCTCGTCGATCGAACGGCTGCGTCGCCCCTGCCAGTCGATGCCGCGCCGCGCCAGCTCCGCCACCGCATCGGGGTGCGGTCCCTTGCCCGGCGCCGTCCCCGCACTTCCGGCGGCGAACAGGCCACCGCCCCGGTGCTGCAGCAGCGCCTCGGCGATCTGGCTCCGGGCGCTGTTGGCGGTGCAGAGCACCAGCACCCGCAACGGGGCCACCCGGCGCACCATCACCGCGGCACTGGCCGGGCAGCATCGGGAGAACTCGGCCGTGGCACGCAGCACCGAACTGGCGCGCTCGCGCGGGACCCTGCGGAAGCCGAAGCGCGGGAAGAATCCCTCCGCGGTCTCGGTGAGGAGCCAGAGGCGCTCGAGGCCTCGCCCGGCGGCATCCATCAGCAGTCGCGCAACGAGTCGGTGCCCGAGGCCGGTGCCGCGCGCCGCGGCCGACACGGCAAGCGACCGCAGCAGCGCCTCGCGACCCAGCACCTCGAGCCCGCCGCAACCGACGAGCCCCTCGGTCGCCGATTCGGCGACGACGAAGCCGGCCAGCGCGTCCCGGACGCCCTCGGTCGGGAGCCGGGACTCGGCAAGGAGCGTCTCGATGCGGGCGAGATCGTTGGGCACGGCGGGGCGGATGGAGACTGTCACAGGCCAGGTCGCGGTGAAGGGAGAAAGGAGGGAGGACAGAGAGCAGAGGACAGAGAACTGGGGTCGGGAGGGCCCGGTAGGCGCTGCCCTCCGTTCTCCGTTCTCCGTTCTCAGTCCTCCGTTCTCATCGGTTCAGCAGCACTCGCTCGTGATGCACGTGGTGCCGATGCAGCAATCCTCGTTCACGTGGTTCTCCTTTCGGTCGAATGGTGGATCGCTCGCCACGGCCGGGGGTCATCCGCAGCAACCGCCGGCCAGGACCGGCAGGCGTCCCTGCCGGGGGCGGAGCGCGGTGACGAGGTCGTGGACTTCCTCGATCGCCGCCGGGACGAGGGCGTAATGACTCCAGCGCCCGTCCCGGCGATCGACCACCAACCCCGCCTCGCGCAGGACCCGGAGATGGAATGACAACCGGCTCTGCGCGGCGTCGAGGTCGGCCTGGAGGTCACAGACGCACCGTTCCCCATCCCGCAGCGTCGCCAGGATCCCGAGGCGAGTCTCGTCCGAGAGGGCATGGGCCAGAACCGCGAGGCGGCCGGTGGCCGGTGCGGAGGGCTGGGTGGCAGTGACCATGGCTCAATCATATCAATATTTTTTGATGCGTCAAGGCCCTGACCACGGAGAACCGAGAACGGAGAACGGAGAGCCGCCTCGGGCTCTCCGTTCTCGGTTCTCGGCTCTCGGTTCTCGTCAGTCTTGCTGGGCCATCATCCGCCGGATCGGGATGATCATCAGGGCCAGGATCGCCGCCGAGACGAACAGGAAGACGGCCGTCATGGTGAACAGCTGCGGCATCTGGTCGAGCTTCTCGGGGTCGACCCGGCCGCCCACCAGGCCGGCGATCAGGTTGCCGATCGCCGCCGCGAGGAACCAGATCCCCATCATCTGCCCCAGGAACTTCCGCGGCGAGAGCTTGGTCATCGACGACAGCCCGACCGGCGAGAGCGACAGCTCGCCGATCGTCTGGAAGAAGTAGCTCGCCGTGAGCCACCAGGGTGACACCAGCAGCGCGCCATTCGCCGCCACGACCTTGTTCGCCGCCGGGATCATCAGGGCGAAGCCGATGCCGGCGAAGAGCAGCCCGAGGGTGAACTTCGACGGGCTCGACAGGTCGCCGGGCCCCTTGGAGAGCGCCACCCAGACGGCCCCCGCGACCGGGGCGAGGATGATGATGAAGAACGAGTTGATCGACTGGAACCAGAGCGCCGGCATCTCCCAGCCGAAGATCGTCCGGTCGGTGAAGTCGCGCGCGAAGAGGTTGAGCGAGGTCGGGGCCTGCTCGAACGCCGCCCAGAAGATCGACGCGAAGATGAACAGCACCATGATGACGAGCACCCGCTTCATCTCGGTGCGGGAGAGCCCGCCGAACAGGAAGACGTAGCCGAAGAAGATCACGGCGATCCCGAGCAGCACGACGAAGAACGACTCGCCGATCCGCTGGGCGTCGAACGCGAACATCCCCGCCGCGCCGGCCAGGAAGACCGCCGCCAGCACGGTGACCAGCCCCGCGACCGTCATCTTCACCTTCCGCTCGCGCGCCGCCTGCACCACCGGGTCGGGATCCCGCACGATGTCGAGGCCGAGGTCGCCGAGGGTCCGCGGCGCGAAGTAGCGGAACGAGAGCAGGCCGAGGAACATGCCGAACCCGGCGATGCCGAAGCCCCAGTGCCAGCCGATCTTCTCGCCCAGCAGCCCGGTGGCCAGCTGGCCGAGCATCGCGCCGGTGTTGATCCCCATGTAAAAGATCGAGAAGCCCGCGTCGCGCCGGGCGCCGCTCTCGGGGTAGAGGTCGCCGACGATCGCCGAGATGTTCGGCTTGAGCAGGCCGGTGCCGATGACGATCAGCACCAGGCCGAGGAAGAACACGCTCTTGCCGGGACGCCCCTGGCCCGCGAAGCCGGAGAGGCCGATCGACAGGTGGCCCAGGGTGATCAGCAGCGCGCCGATCGAGATCGCCCGGCGCAACCCGAGCCAGTGGTCGGCGATCCAGCCGCCCGGCAGCGACGAGAGGTAGACCGAGGCGGCGTAGATGCCGACGATCGCCGAGGCCTGGCTGCGCTCGAAGCCGAACCCACCGTCGAGCAGCGCGGCCGACATGAAGAGGATGAGGAGCGGCCGGATCCCGTAGAACGAGAACCGTTCCCACATCTCCGTGAGGAAGAGGGTGCGCAGGCCGACCGGATGGCCGAAGAATCCCGTCTTGGGTGCGGTCACGATCACTCCCGTCCGAGTTTTTTCTTGAGCAGCTCGAGTTGGGCATCGACCGCGGCCTCGCGGGCGCGTCGGTCGAGCAGCGGATCATCGGCCAGCATGCCATCGTCAGCCGCCCCCGGCGAGGGGGTCGGGTCGCTCGCCAGGCCATGGGACGCGCGCTGGTGGCGCTGCCTGGTCTCCTCCAGTTCCCGCTCGGCGATCACCACCTCGTCGCGCTGGACGATCACCTTCCGCTCCAGCAGGTCGACCCGCTGGCGGGTGCGGGTGATGAACTCCTCGGCGATCCGCACCGTCTCGGCGTCGTCGATCTCGGCCGCGAGGCGTCCCCGTCGCTCGTAGTCGCCGAGTTCGCGCCGGGCCCGCTCGAGCTCGGCCTCGGTCCGCGCCAGTCCCTCGCGCAGCTGGTCGAACGCCACCTTGAACTCGATCAGCGCCTCGCGCAGCATCGCGGCCTGCTCCCGGGTGGAGCCGGACGGACGCTGGGCGAACAGCCGGTCGAGGTGGGCCTTGAGGTCGTCGAAGCTCATCGGTTGGGCGAGGCGGGAAGGCGGGGCGGGACGACGAATGGTAGGTCGCGGGCGGTGGAACGGTCAAGCAATCGCCGGGGGACTAGATTCCCCGCGACCCCACCGACGGAGGCGCGCATGCGCGGGATTCATCGACTCGGCCTCCTCCTCCTGGCAGCCTCGGCGGGATGCGGCGGCGCCGATCGGCCGTCGGCAGCCTGCGGCATCGCCGCGCTCACCGGACCGCTCGTGGTGCTCGAGGGCTTCGCCCGCGACGACGGCCTGGCCGCGGCGCCACCGGTGCTGCCGCCCTCCCTGCTGGCGCGGTACGTGGCCGGCCCGGTCGGGAAGGCGCTGGTCAGCCGGGACGACTCGATGCGGGTGATCGCCGCCGTGCAGGTCGCCCCGCCGGAGCGGGCCGCGCCTGGCTACGGCGTGCTGCTGGTCGATCGGGAGGCCGCACCGCTCGGCATCCTCATCTACGACGGCATGGCGGTGCGCGGTGCGGTGCAGATCGGCACGGTGGCCGTCGGCGACTCCACGCTGCCGCTGTTCGGGCTCGCGGTGACGCCGGCGAAGGTCGAGGATGCCCGCTGCCCGCTCTTCCCTTCCCGGTGAGTGGCCCCGCTCAGGCGGCGTCGCGTCCCAGCTCGCGCAGGATCCGGTCGGCGGTGACCACCTGGGGGAAGAAGACCCGGTCGCTCATCCGGTTGAGTGCGGCCCGGAGTCCCGGAAATCGTTCCGCCGCGCCCGCGAAGAGTCCGGACAAGCCGGCAGGGCCGGCCAAGGCATGATGACTCGCCTCCCGGAATCCCATCCGGCCGATCCGGTCGTAGTAGCTCACGTCCGGCCCGCCGCGGCGGAGGTGGCGCGCCGCGATCCGATCCGGGAAGAGTCCCGCGAGCCAGAGGGCATAGTTTCCGAGATGGGCGAGGGTCCGGAACCGCGTCACGTCATCCGCCGCCTCGAGGGCCGCGAGCAGGTCCACCAGGTAGTCGCGCGGCACGCCGTCGCTGGCCTCGACCGTCCGGGCGCGCGAGCCCGCGCCGAAGTCGAGCACCAGCGCGGCGAGGTAGTCGGCGAGTTCCCGGTCGGCGAAGCCGGCGGCCTGGAGGTGGCGCCGCACCAGCACGTAGACGACGAGCGGCGCGGAGGGCGCCAGCAGGGTGCGGACGGCCAGCAATCGCTCGGCGAGGTCGGGGTCGTCGAGGAGCGCATCGGGACCCTCGCGCTCGAGGCGTCGCTCGAGGTCGGCGCGGCGGACCGCGCTGCCTCGCGCGAGCACGATCAGGACGAGCTGGAGATCGGCCTCGCGCAATCGGCGGCGGGCATTGGCTCGGATCATCGCGGCCACCCGAAAGGACGTGTGGGCTGGTGACTCAAGTCTCGACAGCGGCGGCGACGGAATCAACCCGGCTCCGGGTGATCCATGTCGCCAGCGGACGCGAGTGGCGCGGAGGCCAGCGGCAGGTGCTGCTGCTCGCCGACGGGCTGCGCGCCCATCCACAGGTGGAGACGCTCGTGCTCACCGGGACCGGCACGGTGCTCGCGGAACGGCTCGCCGCCGCCGAGGTGCCGCTCCTCACCGCATCGTGGTCGATGGGGATCGACCCCCGCATCGTCGCGGCGCTGATCGGCGCGATCACGCCGGGCACCATCGTGCATGCGCACGACAGCCACGCCCACACGATCGCGGACGCCGCGACGCGGCTCCGCTCCGCGCGACTCGTCGTCACCCGGCGCGTCGACTTCGCGATCCGCCAGTCGGGCCGATGGCAGCGACTCGACCACGCGATCGCGCTCTCGATGCCGGTGCGCGAGCGGCTGCTCGCCGTCGGCGTGCCGGAGGGACGCATCACCGTGATCCCTCCGGCCCACGACCCGCTGCTGCTCGAACGGGTGCCGCCCTGGCCGGCGGCGGTGCCGATGCGGACCGACGCCTCGCCGTTCATCGCCTGCGTCGCGGCGCTCACGCCGGAAAAGGGCGTGGATGTCCTGCTCGAGGCGGCGGCGCGTCTCCACGACGCACGGCCGACGCTGCAGTGGATCGTCCTGGGCGACGGACCCCAGCGCGACCAGCTCCTTGCCCGCCGCAAGGCCCTCGGCCTCGGCGAGGTGGTCCTCCTCCCGGGCCACGTCGAGCATCCCGAGGCGGTGCTCGCCCGGGCCCGGGTCATGGTGCAGCCGTCGCGCAGTGAGGGATTCGGCTCCTCGGTGCTCGACGCCCTCGTCCTCGGCGTTCCCGTGGTTGCCTCCAACACGGGCGGCCTCCCCGAGTCGCTGGCAGCCGGCGGTGGCCTGCTGGTTCCGCCGGGCGACCCCGGCGAGCTGGCCCGCGCGGTCGAGACGCTGCTCGACGACCCCGGCCAGTGGGAGCGCCTGTCCGGCGACGGCCGGGTGGCCGCCGAGGGCTTCACCGTGGCGCAGATGGTCCGTCGGACGCTGGATGTGTATCGTTCGCTCGCCATGACCCCAAGCGCACGATGATCTACTTCTGCATCCCGACCCGGGACGAGGCCGGCACGATTGGCCTGGTGCTCTGGAAGATCCGCCAGGTGCTGCACGACTCGCGGCGCGAGTACCAGCTGCTCGTCGGCGACGACGCCTCGTCGGACGGCACCGCCGAAGTCCTCGCCCCCTATGCCAAGGTGCTGCCGCTCACGCTGCTCCGGAGCGAGCGGCCGATCGGCTATGCGGCGACGGTCGAGCGCCTGCTGCGCGAGGCGCTGGACCGCTCCGACCGGCACAAGCGCGACATCGCGATCCTCTGGCCGGCCGACTACACGGTGGACGCCGACGCGATCGAGGAATTCCTCAAGCGGCTCGACTCGGGTGCCGACGTGGTGGTCGGCGAGGGGACGCTGGTCGGCGAGCCCGACCGGGGCCGCCGCCTGGTCCGCCGCTGGGCGCCGCGCCTGCTGGGGCGCCGGGTGCGTGTCCCCGGGGTCCGCGATGTCGTCTCCGGGGTGGCGGCCTTCCGGCTCGTCGCCCTGCGCCATGCCTTCGCCGACCGCGCCGACCGATGGCTCCACGCCGACGGCTGGGCGGCCAACGCGGAACTGGTGGCCTGGGCGGCCGCGGGGGCGCGACGCACCGAGAGCGTGCCGATCACCGTGCACGCCGACCGGCGCCAGCGCCCCAGCCGGGTCGAACCGTGGCCGCTCGCCCGCGCGCTCTGGCAGGCCCGCGGACGCCTGGTCGCTCCCCCTCGATCTGCCGCGCCGTCCCGGGACCGCCAGCCCCGGGGACCGGCCCGGAGCAAGGAAGCCGCGTCATGATGGTCCCTGCCCTGATCCTCGCCCTGCAGGCCGCGACGGCCACGTCGCCGGCCGTGCCGTTCGGCGTGGGCGAGCGGCTTGAGTACGGCGGAAAGTTCACCCTGTTCAACGTCGGCGACGCGACGCTGTCGGTCGAGGCGATCGACACCCTGCGTGGCGTGCCATCGTGGCAGTTCAACTTCCAGACCGACGTGACGATCAACGCCGGCGTCTACAAGTACACCAGCAGCAGCCTGATCCGGTCGTGGACCGGGATCGACGACTGGATCTCGCGCCAGTTCTCCAAGGACATCACCGAGAACGGCAAGGCGCGCCACGAGATCTTCCGGATCTATCCCGACTCCGGCTTCTTCCGCCGCAACGACAACACCGAGGTCAAGCCGACCCCGGCCCGGCCGCTCGACGACATCGCCTTCATCTACTGGGTGCGGACGATCCCGCTCGAGTTGAAGAGGACCTATCGCTTCAACAACTACTTCCGCGCCGAGCACAACCCGGTGACCGTGAAGGTCGAGAAGCGCGACACGAAGGAACTCCCGGACGGCTCCAAGGTGCCGGCGCTGCTGCTGCGGCCGGTGGTCGACGAGGAGAACGGGATGTTCAGCAAGGCGAGCAAGGCGAAGCTCTGGATCACCGACGACCAGCGCCGCATCCCGCTCGAGATCGAGTCCACCTACGCGTTCGGCACCGTGAAGCTCGTGCTCCGGAAGATCACCCCCGCGCCTGGCGGGCAATGACCGGCCGCGAGGCGGACCCGACCCGGGTGCGCACCGTCCCGTTCGCGGGGCGGCGCAACCGGGTCGACGCCTCGCTGCTCGCCGCGCTGCCCGGCGGCGATCGCTCGTTCGCCGCCTTCCTCGCCTCGCTCCCCGACATCCTCGCCGCCCGGGACCTGCGCCGGGTGATCGCGCACCTCGCCGCCGCCCACCGCGCCGGCCGGGGAGTGGTCGTGCTCCTCGGCGGCCACGTCATCAAGGTCGGCCTCGGTCCGCTGCTCGGCGCGCTGGTGCGCCGCGGCGTGATCACCCACGTGGCGATGAACGGCGCCGCCGCGATCCACGACTTCGAGCTCGCGGCCTTCGGCGGCACCAGCGAGGACGTGGAGACCGGCCTCGTCGACGGCACCTTCGGCATGGTGGAGGAAACCGGCGCGGCGATGAACGGCGCGATCGCCGCCGCGCACGCCGCCGACCACGGCCTCGGCGAGGGCCTCGCTGCCGCGCTGGCCGCGCGGAGCGACCTCGCCGGCGCCGAGGCCTCGCTGCTCCTCGCCTGCCGCGAGGCGGGGGTGCCGGTGACCGTCCACCCCGCGATCGGCGCCGACATCATCCACCAGCATCCCGCCTTCGACGGCGCGGCGCTCGGCGCCACGGCGGCGCGCGACTTTCGTCGGCTCGCCGGTGCACTTCCCGCGATCGACGGCGGCGGCGCCGTGCTGAACCTCGGCAGCGCGGTGATGATGCCCGAGGTCTTCCTGAAGGCGCTCACGATCGCGAGGAACCTGGGAGACGGCCGGCCGCGCGACTTCCTCGCCGCCGACTTCGACATGATCCGGCACTACCGACCCCGCATGAACGTCGTGCAGCGGCCGACGCGCACCGGCGGCATCGGCATACAGATCACCGGCCATCACGAGGTCGTGCTGCCGCTGCTCGCGTGGGGCGTGCTCGAGGCGCTCGAGGCCGACGATGCGTAGCGGATGGCTTGGCCTCGGCCTCGCGGCGCTGGGCGTCGCGTGCGCCGGCGCGCCGGCGCCGCAGTCAGCCGTGCCGACCGCGAACCCGGTGATCACCGCGACCCTCGACGCGATGGAGGCCGATTCGGTCGCCTCCCTCATCCTGGGCCGCCTGCTTGCCAGCGAGGCGAAGCTTGAGGAGCCCGACTCGCTCTTCGCCGAGGATGCGGTGGTCGTGGCCGACGGGGAGCTCCGCTATGGCGTGCCACGCCTCGCCGGCGTCGGCCTCGGCGGCCAGCTGCAGGTCGTGACGACCCGGACGTCGGTGCAGGGCTCGTTCGTGTGGGGCGTGCTGGAGTACCGCTGGCTGCCGTCGTTCGAGAACGACGCGCTGCGGATCGGGATCGCGACCGTGATCATCGCCCGGACCCGCGACGGCGCCTGGCGGATCGTGCACCTCCACTCGTCCGCCCCGACACCGGAGCCGGATGCACCACGACCGGCGCCGCCCGATTCCGTGGGCGACGCCGGCCGGGGGGGAGGAATCCCTTGAAGGGGGTCAGGCCGTCGTCTGGCGTTCCCCGCGGATCGTGTCACGGATCTTGGCGGCGGTGCCCGGCGAGAAGATCTTGATGATCGTGTAGATCACGAAGCCGATGAACGCCCACCAGACGATGTTGAGGACCAGGGCGATCAGGCCCCCGAACACCGCGGCGAGCATCTTCCAGGCGATCATCGCGATGACGGCGAGGACTGAGAAACCGGCGACGTTGCGAATCATCTTGCGCTCCCTTGCATCATCCGGTGGCGCCCCGTGCGCCCCCGTGATGAAGGATACGGCAGGCCCCAAGTGAAGGTTTCAAACCGAACCGTATGACTCCCAAACCGGACGTCCTCGTCGTCGGTGGCGGCGCCGTCGGTGCCGCCACGGCCCGGGCCCTGGCCAAGGCCGGTGCCGGGGTGACCCTGATCCGGGACCGCGAGCTGCCGGGGGAGGCCTGGCGTGCCTCGGCCGGAATGCTGGCCGCCCAGATCGAGGCCGGCCCCCGGGAGCCGCTGTTCTCCCTGGCGGTCGCCGGCCGGGCGTTCTACGCCCGGGAAGCGGCGGGCCTCCGGGCCGCCACCGGGGTGGACATCGGCCTGACGCGCGACGGGATCCTCCAGATCGCGACCGAGGAGTCACAGGTCGACAGCTTCAAGGACAAGGTGGCCTGGCAGCGGCAGCAGGCCCAGCAGGCCGACTGGCTCGACCCCCAGGAAGTGAAGCAGGGCTGGCCGTGGCTGCGTCCCGGCTATGGCGGCTTCTGGTCGCCGGGGGACGGCCTTGTCTCTCCTGAGCGCCTGGTGGCCGCCTTCCTGGCCGACGCCGAGCGGCTCGGCGCCCGGCTGGTCGAGGGACACGTCTCGGCGCTGTGGCGCGAGGAGGGGCGATTGGCGGGGGTGGTCGCCAACGGCGAGCGGGTCGCCGCCGGCACCGTGGTGATCGCGGCCGGTGCGTGGTCGGGCCGGATCGAGGAACTGCCCCGGCCGCTCTCGATCGAGCCGGTGCGCGGGACGATGTTCGCCTACGACTGGCCGTCGGGAGCCAAGCCGGTCACCGTCTATGGCAACCACTGCTACCTGCTGCGTCGCGGCGACGAACTCCTGGCCGGCGCGACGATGGAATACGCCGGATTCGACACGGGCCGCGATGCGACGGCGGACGCGGCCCTGCTCGTGCGCCTGACCGAGATCTACCCGTCGCTGGCGGCACAGACGCCGCGACGGCACTGGTCCGGCTTCCGGCCCGGCTCGCCAGACGGCCTGCCGATCGTGGGGCCCGAGCCGCGCCTCCCGGGGCTCTGGTACGCCACCGGCCACGGACGCAACGGGATCCTGCTGGCCGGGATCACCGGTGAGCTGCTCGCCCAGGGCATCGGCGGTGAGGAGCTGCCGGAACAGCTCGCCGTGGTGCGGCCCGAGCGGTTCTGGGAGTGACCCTGCCGGGCACCATCCGCACCCCCTCCATCGAATAGCGCCCAACTCCATCGCCGGGCTATCTTTCCGGGCTCATTCCGACCGTCCCGGAGGAGGCCCGGTGGCCGTTCCGCTCGTCCAACTCACCCGCACCGCCCCGGCGGCCGAAGGCCCGGGGACGCCGGTGGTCCCGATCGCCCTGGCCCGCAAGCCGTCCTGGCTGAAGGTCAAGGCGCCGGGGGGGGACGAGTACCTGCGGATCCGGCGCCTGATGCGGGAACTGGGCCTGCACACGGTCTGCGAGGAGGCCCGCTGCCCGAACATCGGGGAGTGCTGGGAGCACAAGGCCGCCACCTTCATGATCCTCGGCGACGTGTGCACCCGGAACTGCGCCTACTGCGCGGTCTCGCACGGCACCCCGAAGGCGTTCGATCCGGCCGAACCGGTGCGTCTCGCCGAGGCGGTCGCCGTGATGGGGCTCGAGCACGTCGTGATCACGTCGGTCGATCGCGACGACCTCCCCAACGGCGGGGCCGAGGCGTTTGCCGGCTGCATCACCGAGATCAAGCGGCGACTGCCGGGGACCTCGGTCGAGGTGCTGATCCCCGACTTCAAGGGGTCGGAGCGCGCGCTCGCGATCGTGATGGAAGCCGCACCCGACATCCTGAACCACAACCTCGAGACGACCGAACGGCTGTATCGTCTCGCGCGTCCCGGCGGCCGCTACGACCGGGCGCTGCGGGTGCTGGCCAACGCCCGCGCGATGGCGCCCGACGGGCTCACCAAGTCGGGGATCATCCTCGGCATGGGCGAGGAGTGGGACGAGGTGGTGACCTGCATGCGCGACCTGCGCCGCAGCGACGTCAACATCCTCACCCTCGGCCAGTACCTGCGCCCTTCCGACGGCCACCTGCCGGTGGTGCGCTACTACACGCCGGACGAATTCGCCGAGTTGCGCGACCTCGGCCTCGCGATGGGCTTCGCCCACGTGCAGAGCTCGCCGCTGACGCGCTCGTCGTACCACGCCTGGGAGCAGAGCGACCAGGCCCGTGCCGCAAGGACCAGCTGATGGGAACTTCCACCGAGCGTCGCAGCCGGACCGCCGGCGAGGCGCGCTACAGCGACGAGTACCGCGACTGGCTGCGGATGATGCTGCTGATCCGCCGGTTCGAGGAGCGGGCCGGCGAGGCCTACGCCGTGGGCCAGATCGGCGGCTTCTGCCACCTCTACATCGGGCAGGAGGCGGTCGCGGTCGGGACGATCTCCGCGCTCGGTCCGCAGGACTACGTGATCAGCGCCTACCGCGAGCACGGCCAGGCGCTGGCGCGCGGGTTGACCCCGCGGAGCGTGATGGCCGAGCTGTACGGCAAGGCGACCGGCTGCTCCGGCGGCAAGGGCGGCTCGATGCACCTCTTCGACGCGGCGCGCGGCTTCATGGGCGGCCACGGCATCGTCGGCGGGCAGATCGGCCTCGGCGCCGGGCTCGCGTTCGCCGCGAAGTACCGCGGCACCGACGCGGTGGCGCTGACGTTCTTCGGCGAGGCCGCGGCCAACATCGGCAACTTCCACGAGGCGCTCAACATGGCCGGCCTCTGGAAGCTCCCGGCGATCTTCGTGATCGAGAACAACGGCTACGGCATGGGCACCGCGGTGCGCCGCGCCGCCGCGATCACCGACCTCGCCGAGCGCGCCGCGGGCTACGGCATGCCGGGGGTGACCGTGGACGGCCAGGACGCGGTGGCCGTCCGCGCCGCGATGGACGAGGCGGTGGCGCGGGCGCGCGGCGGCGAGGGGCCGACGCTGATGGACATCATCACCTACCGGTACGTCGGCCACTCGATGTCGGACGCGCCGCACGGCACCTACCGCAGCAAGGACGAGGTCGACGAGCACCGCCACCGCGATCCGATCACCGTCCTCGGCGACCGGATGCGCGAGCTCGGCATGCTCGACGACGACCGCATGGCCGAACTCGAGGCGGACGTGGCCGCGGAGGTCGCCGACGCGGTGCAGTTCGCCGAGGAGTCGCCCGACCCCGATCCGGACCAGCTCTGGACCGACGTGTACGCGCCCGAGAAGGAGAACTCCTAAGTGGCGACGCTCACCTATCGCGACGCGCTGAACGCCGCCCTGCGCGAGGAGATGGCCCGCGACGGCGACGTCTTCCTGATGGGCGAGGAAGTCGCCGAGTACAACGGCGCCTACAAGGTCTCGCGCGGGCTGCTCGAGGAGTTCGGGCCGCGCCGCGTGGTGGACACGCCGATCGCCGAGCTCGGCTTCGCCGGGATCGGGGTCGGGGCCGCGATGACCGGGCTCCGGCCGGTGATCGAGATGATGACCTTCAACTTCGCGCTGCTGGCGATCGACCAGATCGTCAACTCGGCGGCCAAGATCCGCTACATGAGCGCCGGCCAGATCGGCTGCCCGATCGTGGTCCGCGGACCGGGCGGCGCGGCGCTGCAGCTCGCCGCGCAGCACTCCCAGGCGTTCGAGAGCTGGTACGCCCACATCCCCGGCCTCAAGGTGGTCGCCCCGGCGACGCCGGCCGACGCCAAGGGGCTCCTCAAGAGCGCGATCCGGGACGACAACCCGGTCGTGTTCATCGAGGGCGAGATGCTCTACAACATGAAGGGCGACGTCCCCGACGAGGAGTACCTGACGCCGATCGGCGTCGCCGACATCAAGCGCGCCGGCCGGGACGCGACGATCGTCTGCCACTCCAAGACGGTCGCTCCGGCGCTCAACGCGGCGAAGGCGCTCGAGGAGGACGGCATCGACTGCGAGGTGATCGACCTCCGCACGATCCGGCCGCTCGACGAGCGCGCCATCCTCGACTCGGTCGCCAAGACCAACCGCCTGGTGATCGCCGAGGAGGGCTGGGAGTTCGCCGGCGTCGGCGCGCAGGTCGCCGACCTCGTGCAGCGCGAGGCGTTCGACGACCTCGACGCCCCGGTCCGCCGGGTTCACCAGGCCGACACGCCGATGCCCTACAACAAGCACCTCGAGAAGGCGGCGAAGGTCGACGCGGCGAAGATCGCCGCGGCGGTCCGCGCCGTCTGCTACCGGGACTGAGCCGATGGCGACCAAGGTCGTGATGGAGGCGCTCTCGCCCACGATGGAAGAGGGCCGCCTCGTCGAATGGAAGAAGGCCGAGGGCGACGCCGTCGCCACCGGCGACGTCCTCGCCGAGGTCGAGACCGACAAGGCGGTGATGGAGCTGGTCGCGCGGGCCGACGGGGTGCTGCTCAAGCGCCTCGCCGCCGAGGGCGACACGGTCCCGGTGGCCGAGATCGTCGGCTGGATCGGCGCGGCGGGCGAGGCGGTGCCCGGCGGCGACGCCCCGGCGAAGCCGGCGACCAAGGCCGCCGCGCCACCGGAGACGCGTGACGACGCCGCGGCGACCCTGCCGAAGGCAGCGGAGCCCGCCGCACCGTCGCAGGTCGCCAGTCCCCCGTCGCCGTCCGCCGACGGCCGCGTCAAGGCGTCGCCGGTCGCGCGGCGGATCGCCGCCGACCGTGGCCTCGACCTCGCGGCGATCGCGGGCAGCGGTCCCGAGGGCCGCATCATCAAGCGCGACGTCGAAGGGGCGGCGGTCACGCCGCGCGCGAGCACCGCGCCGGCCGGCGTGGGCACCGCCGCCTTCACCGACGTCTCGCTCAGCCAGATGCGCAAGACGATCGCCAAGCGGCTGGTGCAGTCGATCGGGCCGATCCCGACCTTCTACCTGACCGCCGAGGCGGACATGGAGCGGGCCGCCGAGGCGCGCGAGGCGCTGCTGGCGGCCAACCCCGACGGCAAGTTCTCGTTCAACGACGTGGTGATCCGCGCCGCGGCCGCGGCGCTCCGGCAGCATCCCTGGGTCAACGCCTGGTGGATGGACGACCGGATCCGCCAGTGGCAGGACGTGCACGTGGGCGTCGCCGTAGCGATCGACGAGGGCCTCATCACCCCGGTGATCCGCCATGCCGACCGCAAGTCGCTGCGCGAGATCGGCGCCGAGGTGAAGGAGCTCGCCGGCCGCGCCCGCGCCAAGAAGCTGGCGCCCGAGGAATACACCGGCGCCACCTTCTCGGTGTCGAACCTCGGGATGTTCGGCATCGACGAGTTCACCGCGATCATCAACCCGCCGGAGGCGGCGATCCTCGCGGTCGGGCGGATCGAGCCGAAGCCGGTGGTGATGGGCGGCGCGGTCGTGGTGCGGCGCCGCATGCGGATGACCCTCTCGTGCGACCACCGGGTGATCGACGGGGCGACGGGGGCGCAGTTCCTGAAGACGCTGGTGGGGATGCTGGAGAATCCGCTGGCGCTGGTCTGGTGAATGGTGAATGGTGAATCGTGAATGGGGCCACTCTGTTCCCATTCACCATTCACCATTGACCATTCACGAACGTGATACCCGAATCGGAGTACCAGCATCGTGGCGAATCATTCCTTCGACGTGGTGATCATCGGCGGCGGTCCCGCCGGCTACCCGGCGGCGATCCGGGCCTCGCAGCTCGGCCTGTCGGCCGCGGTGGTCGAGAAGGACAAGCTCGGCGGCGTGTGCGTCAACATCGGCTGCATCCCGACCAAGGCGCTGCTCCACTCGGCCGCGCTTCTCCGCGGGATCCAGCATGACGCCAAGGCGAACGGGATCACCACCGGCGAGGTGAGCGGCGACTACGGCGTCGCGATGAAGCGCTCGCGCAAGGTGGCCGACCAGAACTCGAAGGGCGCCGAGTTCCTGATGAAGAAGAACAAGGTCACCGTCTTCAAGGGGACCGGGACGCTGGCGTCCGCCACGACCGTGAAGGTCGGCGACGACGTGCTCACCGCGAAGAAGGCGATCGTCCTCGCCACCGGCTCGCGCACCAAGGGGATTCCCCAGGTCGGCCTCGCGGTGGACGGCAAGGTCGTGATCACCTCCGACGAGGCGCTGTTCCTCGAGGCCGCCCCGAAGCGGCTCGCGATCGTCGGCGCCGGCGCGGTCGGCACCGAGTTCGCCGACATCTTCCGCACCTTCGGCTCCGAGGTGACGCTGATCGAGGCGCTGCCCCGGATCCTGCCGATCGAGGACGCCGAATCCTCCGACGTGATCACCAAGGCGTACAAGAAGCGCGGCATCGCCGTGCTCGCCGGCGTCAAGGTGGTCAAGGCCGACGTCACGTCGACCGAGGCGACCCTCACCCTCGAGGTGGGCGGCAAGACCGAGACGGTCACGGCGGACAAGGTCCTGATGGCGGCCGGGCGCGCGGTGAACACCGAGGGGGTCGGGCTCGAGAAGGTCGGCGTCAAGCTCACCGACCGCGGCTTCATCCAGGTCGACCCCGCCACGCTGCAGACCAGCGTGAAGGGGATCTACGCCATCGGCGACGTCGCCGGCCCGCCGATGCTGGCACACAAGGGCACCCGCGAGGGCGTCCACGTGGCCGAGGTGATCGCCGGGCACCACCCGCGCGCGATCGACTACAGCAACGTGCCGGGCGTGACCTACTGCCACCCCGAGGTCGCCAGCGTCGGCCTCACCGAGGAGGCGGCGAAGGCCGCCGGGCTCGACTACCAGGTGGGCCGCTTCCCGTTCTCGGCCAACGGCCGCGCCCGCGCGACCGACGAGACCGACGGGTTCGTCAAGATCATCCGCGACAAGAAGTACGGCGAGATCATCGGCGCCCACATCGTGAGCGGCCACGCGTCGGAGATGATCGCCGAGCTGGTCCTCGCGCGCACCAGCGAGTACACCGTCGAGG
>CAZKYO010000010.1:80631-84799 GCA_964557115.1 uncultured Gemmatimonadaceae bacterium | reverse complement strand
TGCTTCTCGGCGGTGGCGCCGGTCAGCGGCTGGAACCAGTGGGTGAAGTGGGTGGCCCCCCGCTCCACCGCCCAGTCCTTCATCGTGGCCGCCACGATGTCGGCCACCTGGGGCTCGAGCGCCTCCCCCTTGTCGATGGTGCGGATCAGCGACCGGTAGACCGCCTTGGGCAGGCGCTTCTGCATCACCTGGCGCGAGAAGGTGTCGGCACCGTAGAGCGCCTCGAGGCGCGAGGGGGCGGGAAGTGGCACGTCGGGCACGGTCGGGGTCCTTTGCGAGCGGTGGAGGGCAACCGAAGGGGCCAATCTTGGAGGGTCGCGGAGACCGAAGCAACTCTGCTTAGCCGGCTCACTGTAGTGTTTCATCCCAACAACAGAGCGGTTTCAAGAGGATCGTTGAAAGTCCGCACAATTATTAGCCGTCTATCTAGTTCTTGGGTGCCCCGGCCGGCCGGCCCGGCCGGTAAGCTTGGGCCATGCCGCGGCATTCTGCTCCCGTGACCCCGACGCCCCGTCCCCCCGGTGCCCCGGTGCGTCTCGACCTCGACGCGCTCCGCCGCGGCGACGCCGAGGCCCTGGCGGCGGTCTACCGCGAGCACGCCGGTGGGCTGTTGCGGACGCTGCGGGGGTTCCTGGGCGAGGAGGCCGAGGCGGAGGACGTGCTGCACGACGTCTTCGTCGGGCTCCCCGAGGCGCTCCGGCGCTATGAGGACCGGGGGGTGTTCGGGGCGTGGTTGCGCCGGGTGGCGCTCCGGGTCGCGCTGCAGCGGCTCCGGACCCGGCGGCGGCGCGGGGAGGTCGGCCTGGGGCCGACCGTGGCACCATCGGCGCGGGCCGAGGCGGAGGCGTTGCCGGCCCGGCTGCTGGTGGAACAGGCGCTCGCGACGCTCCCGGAGGGGCTCCGGACGGTCGTCGTGCTGCGCGAACTGGAGGGGTGGACCCATCGCGAGATCGCGGAATTCCTCGGGATTCGGGAGGGCGCCGTCATGACCCGGCATTGTCGGGCCATGAAGCGGCTCCGGCGCGAGCTGGAGGGCGAGCGATGATCGGGCACCCCGGTGAACGACGGCTCCTGGCGTTCCAGGACGGCCGGCTCCCCGACGCCGCGCGGCGTCGGCTGGCCGGTCACCTGGCCGATTGCCAGCAGTGCCGCGACGTGGTCCAGGGGCACCGTGCGGTGCGCGCGGTGCTCCGGCTCGACACCCCGTTCGCCCCCGACGGGGTGCTCGAGCGCATCCTCGCCTCCCGCGACCAGGGAGCGCTGGTGGTGCTGCCGGTCGTCGACCCTGCGCCCGGCCGCCGGCCGGTGCGTGGCGTCGTCGGGCTCGCCATGGCCCTCGCGGCGGTGCTGGTGATCGCGCTGGTGCCGGTGATCCCGATGACGCCGCTGGCCGGCGCCTGGAAGTGGTGGATTGGCTTCATCGTCGACTGGCATCCGTTCAGCAACACCGCCAACGGCCCGAGGCCGGAGCTGCTCAAGGCGCCGATGGCCGAGCCGATGGTGTTCGATCCGTCGCGGATGAAGCCGTATGAGGCGAAGTACGTGACGACGCAGCGATATCCGAACTACGAGGGCGGGATCGAGAGGATCATGCAGAAGATCGACACCTCGGTGATCCGCGTCACCGATGCTCGTGCGACGACCGGCGAATGGATCACCTACAGCAGCGAACGGGAACGGTTCCGGGGAGACGGCACGGTCACCTTGGACCCTGGCACCCTGGCTCCTCACACCTGGACAACGATCAAGGGCGTGAAGTTCAACTATCGCCGAGAGGTGCGATACCGTCTCGTCGGCAACGAACTGACTCGAGACGTGTGGTATGGCGGGATAGTCCCTCCGAACATGGTCAATGTCATGCCGCCTGGATTGCGCTCGTTCACGATTCCCAACGCCAACCACGAACCGTTCAGCGTCGATGAGACTGACATCCTATCCAAGCTGACCACGGTGCGCCTCGGGAGGCGATGGAGCGGCTCCGCGCTGATCTTCATGAGTTCCGGGTTTGGTGAAACAGGATCGTGGGACCTCGTCACCTACTTCGTCGACGGCAGTGTCAAGTACACGACCCCTGCCGGAACATTCGATGCGTGGATGATCCGCTCGATCAATGAGTCCGGTGATCGGGGATTCCGCATGTACGTCCGGAAGTCGGATGGACTCTACCTGGGATTCGGCGCGGAGGATCGCAGAGAGAAGTGGGAGTACAGTCGCCTGCTCCTCTCGACCACCCTCGACGCGCCGACCGCCACCGCTCACTGACCCGTCGCCCGGTGCGTCAGCACCGAGCGGCGGGTCACGATGAGCCACCCAATCGTCGCGAGCGGCGCCAGCGCCGCCCAGGCCTCCAGCGCGAACGCGCTGCCCCGCCGGTCCACTACCACGCCGTAGCCGATCCCGGCGAGCAGCGCCGCCATGCCGAGGAGCGCCTGCGCCTCGCCGAACGCGCGGCCGATCCCGCGCGGTGCCAATCGCGCCACCAGGGTCCGCTCGGCCGGCTCGCCGACGCCGGTGACCAGGCCGACCGCGAGGAACGCCGCCACCAGCCAGCCGCGGGACGGCGCCAGCGCGAAGCCGAGCGCCCCCGCGGCGCCGAGCAGCCCGGAGAGCGCCACCACCCGCCGTTCGCCCACCGCATCGACCAGCCGCCCCGCGGGATACGCCGCGGCACTCCGCACCACGTGCAGCGCGGCCCACACCAGCGGCACCGCCGCGACCGCGATCCCCATCCGCTGGAGGTGGAGCAGCAGCAGCGTCTCGGGGAGCCGCACCGCGATGAGCACCGCGAGCATCGCGATCGCCGACCAGAAGACCGTCGCCCCGTCGCGTGCGGCGCGGCGCGGTGCATCGACGTCCGTCGCCTGCCGGGCCTGCCGGACCGTCCGGCGCACCAT
The DNA here is from genome assembly GCA_964557115.1 of uncultured Gemmatimonadaceae bacterium. Taxonomy (GTDB): domain Bacteria; phylum Gemmatimonadota; class Gemmatimonadetes; order Gemmatimonadales; family GWC2-71-9; genus Palsa-1233. Next base: position 81,905 of record CAZKYO010000010.1, on the reverse strand, counting down.
CCACAGCATCAGCACGCCCGGCACGGCGCTCAGTGCGATCACCGTCGGCACCGACAGCCCGCGCGACAGCAGCAGCCACGCGAGCAGCGAACCGACCACGGCGCCGCCGTGGTCGAACGCCCGGTGATAGCCGAAGGCCCGGCCGCGATCGCCCGGTGGCACCGCCTCGGCGAGCATCGCGTCGCGCGGCGGCGAGCGCAGCCCCTTGCCGACCCGGTCGACCACCCGCAGCGCGATCACCAGCGGCACCGCGCGCGCCAGCGCGATCAGCGCCCGCGCGATCGCCGCGATCCCGTAGCCCGCCAGCACCAGCGGGCCCCGGCGCCGACGGTCGTCGGCGATCCGGCCCGACGCGATGCGGAGCAGCGCCGCGGCAAGATCGGCGGCGCCATCGAGGATCCCCAGCGCGAGCGCCGGCGCCCCCAGGGTTCCCACCAGGAGCGCCGGCAGCAGCGGATAGACCATCTCGCTCGCGGCGTCGTTGAGGCCGCTGGTCCAGGAGAGTCCCCGCACGGTGGCGGGGAGTGGCGCCTCGCTCAGGCGGTCGCGGCCCATCGCGCCAGCGCGACCGAGAGTCCGCCGCCGGTGAGCGCCCTCGCGACGAATGCCGCGGGATCGCCGCCATCCTCGGCGAACCATCCCTGCCACGCCTCGTGCGCGAGCGCGGCGGCGAGGGCCTCGAGCGGTTCGCCCGCAACCGTGGCGACCAATTCGAGTGCCGCTTCACCGTCGAGTCCGGATGCGTCGCCGACCCACGCGACGAGTTCGTCGGGGCCCTGCCGGCGCGACTGCAGCGCGAGATCGGCCTCGGCCGCGACGGCATCGCGCACCGCGAGCGCCGCCGAGGCGAGCCGCCGCTCCGGGGTGCCGAGCACCGCGGTCTCCCGGAATAGCGCCGCGACGGTGCGCTGCCAGCCGAGGCGCAGCCCCGGGGCCACGAGCAGGCGCCGCACCGCGCGCGGCTGCAGCGCGCGCGCCGCCTCGAGCAGCGTCGCGGCGTGGGCCCGCACCGCCCACGCGCCGAGCGTGGCGGCGTCGTCGGCCGGCGGGGCCGGCGGCACCAGCAGCTCCGGGAGCACGAGCCCCAGGTCGCGCATCGCGTCGCCGGTGCGCTGCCACTCCTCGGCCCACAGGTCGAGCCGCTCGAGCGGGTCGAGCTCGGCGATCTCGGGAAGGTCGCGCACCGCGCCGCGCCAGTCGGTCCCGTAGCCGAGTTCCTCGGCGGCGGTGACGAGCGAGCGCTCCACGCCGGCGCGGCGCAGCTCGAGGATGCG
>CAZKYO010000010.1:0-80531 GCA_964557115.1 uncultured Gemmatimonadaceae bacterium | reverse complement strand
ACCAGGAACGCCGGCGCCGGCCGGCGCTCCTCGCGCAGCGTCGCGAGGAAGCCCGGCAGCTCCACCAGCCGCGCCGCGAGCGCCTCGGCGCGGCGGGCGTCGAAGTCCTCGTCGAGCAGCGCGCCGATCGCGGCGTTGGCATGGCGGATCCCGGCGCCCGGGTCGCTGGTCGCCGAGGCGATCGCGTCGTCGAGCCAGCGCAGGTCGCCGCGGACGGTGTTGATCAGCATCGTGCGATCGACCTCGTCCTCGAGCGCCTCCACGTCCTCCAGGTCCTCGATCGCATTGGCGATGCTCTTGAGCGCCGCCGACTGCGCGGTGAGCCACGGCACGTCGAACCGGCCGAGACGCTGCTGCACCTCGGCGGGGGCCTCGTGCGGGTGGCGGAGCGGGTCGAGGTGGCGCGCCAGGTCGAGGTAGGAGCCGAGCAGCTCGTCGAGGCTGCTCATGTCTGGCCCTGCACCTCGGCGTCACTGCCGAGGGTCGCCGCGCCCTGGAAGTCGCGCACCGTCACCCGGTCGCCGAGCATCGAGTGCACCAGCTCGCTGCGCTCGATCGTCGCCTTCTGGCCCACGATGCTGTGGGCGACGGTCGCGTGCCGCACCGTGCTGCCCGCCTCGAGCGTCACGTTCGGCCCGATCGTGCACGCCTCCAGGGTGCAGCCGTCCTCGATCAGCACCGGATCGACGATCCGCACCCCGGCCGGGACCGTGGCGGGGCGTCGCGCCGCGCCGTGGCGCAGCAGCGTCTCGTTGGTCTCGAGCGTGGTCCCGAGCTGGCCGCAGTCGTACCAGCCCTGCACCTCGGCCGTGAGGATCCGGCGGCCGCGGTCGATCATGTGCTGGAACGCGTCGGTGAGGAAGAACTCGCCCTTGTTGGCCGGTGCCGAAAGCGTCGCGTCGATCCCGGCCCACAGCGCCTCGACGTCGCGGATCCAGTAGAGCCCGATGTTCGCGAGCTTCGAGATCGGCTCGGAGGGCTTCTCGACGATCCGCGTCATGTAGCCCTTGTCGTCGGTGACGACCACGCCGAAGCGCTGGTAGTCCTCGACCTCCTTGGCCCAGATCACCCCGTCGGCGTCGGTGCGGTTGACGATCGTGAGGTCGGCCTCGAAGACGGTGTCGACGAACACGATCAGCACCGGCCCGTGCACGTGCGGCCGGGCGAGGTGCACCGCCCCGGCGGTGCCGTCCTGCACGGTCTGCTCGATGTAGCGCGACGGGATCGGGTAGCGGGTCGTGGCGTACTGCTCGACCTGCTCCTTGAGGTGGCCGGTGATGAAGATCAGCTCCTCGACGTCGAGGCCGTCGAGCCGGTCCATCACCCAGTCCATCACGGGACGCCCGGCCACCTTGAGCAGCGGCTTGGGGACGAGGTGGGTGTGGGGCCGGAGGCGGGTGCCCTTGCCGGCGAGGGGGATGATCACCTGCATCGCGCCATCCTTGGGGACGAGTCTGGACTGGAGGGAACCCCTGAAACCTAATGCCACCCGCCGCCGTCGATCCCCGCACCATGCAGCATCCGTCGCGCCTCGCCCCGATCGTCGTCCTCGCCGTGACCGTCGCCGCCGCGCGCGGCGGTGCGCAGGCCGGCGGCGCGCCCGCGCCGCGCTACTCGGTGGGCGCCGCGTTCGACACCGATCGCCACCGGCTGGTGCTGTTCGGCGGCTACGACGGACGCTACTCCGGGGAGACGTGGAGCTGGGACGGCACCCGCTGGACCCGGATCGCCGACGACGGGCCGAGTCCGCGCAACGGGCCGCAACTGGCGTACGATGCGCGGCACCACCAGGTGGTGATGTTCGGCGGCGACACGCGGACGACCGGTGCGCTGAGCGACACCTGGGTGCTGGACGGCGACGTGTGGCGTCGCCTCGATGTCGCCGGCCCGCCGCCCCGGTCGGGCCACGCGCTTGCCTACGATTCGCGCCGCGGCCGGGTGGTGCTCTTCGGCGGCAACGCCGACGGGCAGATGCTGGGCGACACCTGGGAATGGGACGGCGAGGCGTGGCACCAGGTCGCCTCGGACGGCCCTGCGCCGCGCGCGCTCCACGGGATGGCGTACGACTCGCTGCGCGGGCGGGTGGTGCTGTTCGGCGGGACGCCGGCGTTCGCGCAGGACGGTGCGTCGTTCGGCGGCACCTGGACGTGGGACGGCAGCGCATGGACGCTGGCGACGTCGGAGGGACCGAGCCCTCGCGATCACCTCTTCATGACGTTCGACGGCGATCGCGGGCTGGTGGTGCTGCACGGCGGCGGCAACGGCGCGCCCGCCTCGGAGACCTGGGGCTTCGACGGCACCGCCTGGACTCGCCTCGCCACCGACGGCCCCCGCCGCCGCTACGCCCCGCTGCTCTTCGACCCGGCGGGAAAGGCGCTGCTGCTCTTCGGCGGCTTCGACCGCGCCCCCTCCAACGAACTCTGGGCCTTCGACGCCCGGGGCTGGCGCCGCCTGGCGCCCTAGGGCTCAGCTCCGGCCGTAGCGGTCCTTGATCCGGATCACGTCGTCGAGTTCGGGAGTGGAGGCCTCGAGGACGTCGGCATCCGCCACCGCCTCGATCGAATGGATCGTGCCGGTCGGGACATGCACCGATTCGCCCGCGTGCATCATCCGTTCCGTCGGCTCGGCATCGGGCGAGGCCCACTGCCGGTAGATCACCGCGCCGGAGAGGACGTGCATCGTCTCGTCCTTGCGCTCGTGGTACTGGCACGAGAGCACGTGGCCAGCGCGGACGTGCAGGACCTTGCCGACGTAGCGGTCCGTGTGGGCCCAGATCAGCTCGTGACCCCAGGGCTTGTCGACCCGAAAGGGAACGTCCGCCATCAGCGCTCCGTGGAATGGAAGGAGAAGGACGAGGGGATCGTGATGCACTCGCGCACGCACGTCCCGCAGGCGACGCAGCCCTCGGCCTTGAGGACGGGATGTCCGTCGGCGTCCATCGCGAGCGCCGACTCGCCCACCGGGCAGGCGTCGGCACAGACCCGGCACGGACGCCCCTCGAAGGTAACGCATCGCTCCGGATGGAACTCGACCCGGCCGAGCCGCTCGTGGGCCCAGCCGTCGGAGGGCACGACCAGCGCGAGGGTCGGGCAGGCGCGCGTGCACGGCATGTCCTCGCAGGCGCGGCACGGGATCCGTCCGGGTTCCAGATACGGCGTCCCAGTCGCGAGACCGCCACGACTCGGCACCTGCATGATCGCGCCGGCCGGGCAGACCTTCACGCACTCGGCGCAGCGGGTGCATGCCGCGAGGAACGCCACCTCCGGGATCGCGCCCGGCGGCCGCACGTAGCGCTCGTGCACCACCCGCTCTTCGGTCGCGCGCGCCATCTTGCCGAGCACGTCGCCGAAGGCGCGGCGAAAGAGCGACCGGCGGTCGCCACTGAAGTCGGCGAGATCACTCACGCCGTGAAGGATAGCGCCACTGCGCCTGCCCCGGTGACGATGGGTCCTCCCGGCTCCCCGACCGCAGCGATGCGGCGATCCCGAAAGGACAAGGGGTCGAACAAGCCGTGAGGACCCATCGCCACCGTGTCCGTCTGCAGCACTCGATCCCCCGTCCCCGGCTTGTTCGACCTCTTGGTCCACAGAGATGGCGGCCTCGCCGAGGTCGGGGAGCCGGGGACGGGGGATCTGGTGCTGCTGTACCGGATCGCCTCGGACCGGGGATCGAGTGCGACCGTCGCGGAGGACCCCAATGAGAAACGGCGGAACCGGCACCTGCCCAGTTCCGCCGCCTTCGTTCGACCGACTGCAGCGATCGATCAACCGGTGATCAGCTGCCTCCGCAGGCGACCGAGCCGCTTGCGCACCGAACCGTCGTAGACCTGCGACCCGATCCGGACGATCGCGCCGCCCAGGATCGCGGGATCGACCGAGAAGCCGGCGATCACTTCCTTGCCGAGCGCCGACTGCAGGCGCGCGACGATCTCGGCCTTGCGGGCCTCGTCGATCGGCCGCGCCACCGTCACCCCGGCGCGCACCCGGCCCAGCTGCAGGTCGAGCATCGCGCGGTACTCGTCGGCGACCATGCCGAGGAGCGACTGGCGTCCGCGCCGGATCACCGCGACCAGGAAGAGGACGAACCGCTTCGGGGCGCCGTCCAGCGCCTCGGTCACGATCCGGATCTTCTGCTCCTTGGTGACGCGCGGCGACATCAGCACCGACTCGACCGACGGCGTCCCGAGAGCCCCCGCCGTCACGTCCATCAGGTCGCCCCACGCCGCCGTCGCCCCGGCCTCGCTCGCGAGCGAGAACAGGGTGTCGGCGTAGTTGCGGGCGATGGTGACCGACCTCATGCCTTCTTCCCGATCTCCGCGAGGTACCCCTCGACGATCTGGCGGTCCCCCGCCGCGTCGAGCTCCTTCTCGATCACCTTGGCCGCCGCGGCGACGGCCAGGTCGACCACCTCGCGCCGGAGCTCGGCGCGGATCTTGTCGCGCTCGGCACCGATCTCGTGCTTCGCGCGGGCGAGCAGCTCGTCCTGCTCCGCCCGCGTCTTCTCGATGGCGGTCGTGCGCTCGCGCTCGGCCGCCTGGCGGGCCTCGGCGACGATCGCCTGCGCCTCGCCCCGCGCCCCGGCCAGGAGCTCCCGATGCTCGCCCAGCACCTTCTCGGCCTCGGCATGCATCGCCTTGGCCTCCTCGAGCTGCTTCTTGATCGCCTGCTCGCGGTCCGCGGTCATCTTGACGATCGTCGGGAACACGAACTTCGACAGCAGGAAGAGCAGCACGCCGAAGACGATCAGCGTCCAGATCGCCAGCCCAAGCGTCGGTCGGAACGGCGCCGGCAGCGAGCCCGCCGCGGCGTGCTCGCCTTCCTGCACGAGGAGGAACAGCATCGGAAGCGTCATGGCCAGTGTGTCCTGCGGTCTAGAGGAGCTTGAAGAGCAGGCCGAACACCAGGGCGATGATCGTGGCGCCCTCGAGGAGCACCGCGAACAGCAGGCCGGCGCCACGGATGGCCCCCTCGGCCTCCGGCTGGCGGGCGATTCCCTCGGCGACCTGGCCACCGATCCGGCCGAGGCCGATCCCGGCGCCGATCAGCGCGAGACCCATCCCGATCCCGGCGCCCAGCGCACCATACCCCGACCCCGCGGCCTTGGCCATCTCGACCGTCTCGGCCTGCATCAGCAGATTCATGAGCGTCATCGTGCAATCCGTTTCGCTGTGGAAGATTCAGTTGTCGTTCGCATCGCTCGACCGGCACTCCCGTCTCTTCCGGAACGGGGACCGGGCGGTGGCGACCCGCGGGCCAACGGCCCAGTCGCCAGGCGGAGGATTCCGCCGTGTCACCGGTCCGCGGGATGCGCGAGGGCCGGTGGAACCACCGCGACACGCGAGGGGCGAAGCGCGAGGGGCGGTCCGCCCTTCGCCTGTCGCCCTTCGCCTGTCGCCCTAGTGCTCGTGCTGCATCAACCCGATGAACACCGCCGTCAGCAGCGCGAACACGTACGCCTGCAGGAACGCCACGAAGAGCTCCAGCGCCATCACGCAGAGCACCACCAGGGCGGTGCTGATGCCGATGCCGTAGCGGAAGATCTCGAGGTTCCCGAAGAGGAACACGATCCCGAACAGCGACAGGATCACGAAGTGGCCGGCGAGCATGTTGCCGAAGAGCCGGATCGCCAGCGCGATCGGCTTCACCAGCTTCGACAGGATCTCGATCGGCGCCATCACGATCGACATCACCGTCCCCATCGCGCCGTGCATCCCGGGGATGTGCGGGAAGATCGTCCCCATGTAGCCCTTGGGGCCGAGCTTCACCATGCCGCCGATCTCGATCACGCCGAAGGCCATCACCGCCAGCGCGCCGGTCACCGCCAGGTTGCCGGTCGGCGTCGCCCCCCAGGGCAGCAGGCCCAGGAGGTTGCAGGTGAGGATGAAGAAGAAGAGCGTCATGATGAGCGGCGCGTAGCGCGGACCCATCTCGTCGCCGATGTTGCCGATCGCCATCTCGCTGCGGACCCAGAGGACCAGCGCCTCCATCGCGCCGGCGAAGCCGCGCGGCGCGCGGTTCTCCCGCCGGGCGCGTGCCACGCCGCGGGCGGTGGCCCACATCAGCAGGAAGACGATGACCGCCGCGAGCAGCAGGAACACCACGTGCCGCGTCGGCGAGAGGTCGATCGCCAGGCCGCCCACGTGGATCGGCTCCCAGCGCGGCAGCTCGATCTTGAACCAGGTGAAGTCCAGCTCGTGAGCGTCTCCCGTGTGATGGAAGATCATCTCGGCGATGCTGAACGGTCCGTCCTCGGTCTTCACGCCAGTCGCGTCTCCAGCCAGAGCAGGGGAAGCAGGGTCCCCAGGTACCCGAGGGCGGTCGGTCCCGGCGGGAACGTCGCCCGATCGATCATCATCGCCGCCCCGATCAGCGCCACTCCCGCGATCCGGAAGGCCATCCCGAGCACGTACACCTTCATCAGGTCCCGCGGCGCCGGCACCCCGAGGCGCCCGGCCGTGCGCGCCGCGAAGAGCTGGATCCCGGTGGCGAGGGCGCCCGACGCCAACGCGGCGGTCACCCCGGCGCGGCCCCAGACGAGCCACGCGAGCCCGGTGATCGCCGCCGTGCACGCCACCCCGAGTCGCAGGCGGCGCAACTGCTCACTCGCCGTCGCCACTCCCCCGCTCCTCCGCCGCCACCCGGACGTACATCCAGTACCCGCCGAGTCCCGCGCCGAGCAGGGTGCCGACGATGGTGAAGAGCGGGATCGTGCCGACCCTGCCGTCCACCCAGTAGCCCAGAAGGGCGAATCCGGTCAGCGTCAGGGCGAAGGTGATCCCCACCCCCAGGAGGGTGTACCCCTCCCCCATCGCCCGCGCCGGGTCGTCCCGCTTCCCCTTCACGGCGGCGGAAAGTACGGGCTTGTGAAATCTTTCGCAAGCGATTCCGGGGCCCGGAAACCTGCGTCCCGGCGGGCCGTATCGGTGGCGGGACGACCCGGCTGGGGGGCTATCTTTCGGGCCTTCTGGACTTTCCTCGACAGTGCCGCGCCCCAAGCAGCGCGGCCGCCAAAGGATCCACCCGGACCATGACCACCACGACCGCCCCCGACGACGTCTCCCAGCTCCGGACCCTGGCCCAGGCCGTGGACGCCCTTCGCACCCAGGTGGCCGAGCGGGTGGTGGGCCAGCGGGCCGCCGTGGACGGCATCCTGACGGCGGTCCTCTCCGGCGGCCATGCCCTCCTCGTCGGGGTCCCCGGCCTCGCCAAGACTCTGATGGTCTCCACCGTCGCCGAGGCGCTCAACCTGTCGTTCAACCGGGTGCAGTTCACCCCCGACCTGATGCCGGGTGACATCACCGGCACCGAGCTGGTCGAGGAGGATCCCGCCACCGGCAAGCGGCACTTCCGCTTCGTGCAGGGGCCGATCTTCGCGCAGGTGGTGCTGGCCGACGAGATCAACCGGACCCCGCCCAAGACCCAGGCGGCGCTGCTCCAGGCGATGCAGGAGCACCACGTGACGGTCGCCGGGCAGACCTACCGGCTGCCGGCGCCGTTCTTCGTGCTGGCGACCCAGAACCCGATCGAGCAGGAGGGGACCTATCCGCTCCCCGAGGCGCAGCTCGACCGGTTCATGCTCGAGCTGCGGGTCGGCTACCCGAGCCGCCACGAGGAGGAGGCGATCGTCGCGCAGACGACCGGCTCGCGCCTCGCCGCGGTGCAGCCGGTGTTCGACGGCGAGCAGCTCCGCGCGATGCAGGCGCTGGTGCGGCGGGTCCCGGTGAGCGAGTCGCTGATCGCGCGCGCGGTGCTGCTGGCCCGGATGACGCGGCCCGCGGAGCCGGAGGCGCCGGCCCTGATCCGCGAGTACGTGGAGTGGGGCGCCGGGCCGCGCGCGAGCCAGTACCTGGTCCTGGGCGCCAAGGCGCGCGCCGCGATGGATGGCCGGCCGCAGGCCGACCTCGACGACATCAAGACGATCGCGCGCGACGTGCTGCGCCACCGGGTGATGACCAACTTCGCGGCGGAAGCCGCCGACCGCACCGCCGAGGACGTGGTGGCGGAGCTGATCGACGGGGGAAGCTGGTCGAACTAGTTGTCACCCCGAGCACAGCGAGGGGGCGGAGCCTGTCAATCAGGCTTCGCCCCCTCGGTCGCTGACCCCCTCGCTGCGCTCGGGGTTGCAGCTCCCTCAGGGTGACATTCCCTCGTCGGTGCGCGCTTCTCGCCGATAGATCCCCAGCTGCTTCCCGAACACCTCGGCGTCCCCCTCGAACCGGAATCCCAGCTTCCCCACCACCCGGATCGAGCCGGCGTTGTCGGGATGGATCACCGCGACAACTGAGCGGAATTCCTCGAGTGACTGCGCGATCTCCAGGAACCGCGCCGTCACCTCCGACGCCAGTCCCTTCCCCCACCACGGCGACCGGAAGCCGTAGCCGACCTCCAGCTCGGTGACGCCGCCGAGCTCGAGGCGGCGCAACCCGCCCAGGCCGCACGCCTCGCCGTTCTCCAGGTCGCGCAGCATCCAGAAGCCGAAGCCGTGCTCGGCCCAGTGCCTGGCGTGCGTCTCGAGATAGGTGGTGCTCTCCGGCAGGTCGCGCACTCCGCCGATCAGCGCCTGCATCCGCGCGTCCTCGTGATAGATCCGGATCTCCGGCAGCAGCTCGGTCCGCATCGGCTCGGCGGCGAGCCGCGCCGTCGCGAACCGCGCCGGGACGCGGAGCGGCGCGCTCAGGGCACCGCCTTGGGACGCGGCTTCAACACGAAGAGTCCCTCCTGCATGCTGCTCACGATCACCGCGCCGCTCTTGAAGTAGGGATAGACGCCCCACGCGCCGTAGAAGCCCGCCGCGTTCCCCTCGTACGGCGTGGTGTCGAAGTGGCCCACCTCGCGCGGCGAGCGCGGGTCGCTGATGTCGACCACCCGCAGCCCGGCCTGGTAGTTGGCCTGGTACATCCGGTCGCCGCGCACGAAGAGGTTGTGGTCGGTGGCGCCGTCGGGACCGAGATACGTCCCGATCATCACCGGATCCTCGAGGTCCGAGACGTCCCAGATCATCGTGCGGGTGCGGCCGGTGATCCCGACCACCTCGTCGAGCTCGTCGTCGAGGTAGAAGAGCCGATGGTCGTCGGTGAGCCACCCCTGGTGGATATAGGCCGCGCCGGGATAGCTGCCGCGCCCCAGCGCCACCGGATGCGCCGGGTCGGAGACGTCCACGATCCGCAGCGCCGTCTCGTTCGAGGCGAAGCAGACGCTCTTGTCGCGGTAGCGCGCGTCGGGGCCGTGGTACTTGACGCACTGCGCGTCGTGGGTGCGGCCCGGCGCGATCAGTCCCTCGGTGTCGGTGAAGCAGCCGGCAAACTTCGGCGCCTTGGGTTCGCGGATGTCCACGAGATGGAGGCCGCCGCCGCAGGTGTTGCCGCCCGAGCTGGCCGCGACCGGGATCGCGAGCGCCGACGCGGTGTCGATCACCAGGTTGTGGGCGCTGGCGATGCCGTGGTAGACGGCGTCCGGCGTGAAGTCGCGCGGCGCACCCGTCACGCCCCGCAGCCGGGTGAGGTCGAAGACCATCAGGCCGTGGTCGCCCGCGCCGTCGCCGGTGAGGAAGGCGTGGTCGCGGAAGACCTTGATGTCGCGCGCCCCGCTCGGGTTGGCCGGCATCTGGCCCACCACCCTGGGCGCCGATGCGTCGGTGATGTCGACGAAGACCAGCGCGCCGGTGCGGCCGATCAGCGCGTACTCGTGGTCGGTGACCGGATCGGTCCAGCCCCAGATGTCGCTCACCCGCTCGGTCGGCGCGCCGCCGAGCGAGGCGATGGTGAGGAACGACTCGAGGTCGACGTTGTCGCAGTCGAAGCGGCCGGCGGCGCCGTTGGCGCAGCGCACCTCGCCGGCGGTCATCGTCTGCGGACCGGGATCGGGTCCGAGCTCGACGCCGCGGCCGAGCGCGGCGCCGCGCCGGGCGAAGACCCACACCCGACCGCGACCGCCGACCGCCGATGGCGCACCGACGGCGATCGCGGCGTCGCCGAGCGCGACGGACGAGCCGAACGAGGTGGTGTCGGCGCCCGGCGGCGGCGCGATCCGGTCGGTGAGGGTCCAGCTGCCGCCGCGCAGCCGGAAGCGATAGGCGGCGCCGCCGCGACCCGCGCCAACCAGCAGCTCGTTGCCGTGCAGCGCGATCGCGCCGCCGAAGCCGGCCACCGCCCCCGGCGCGAGCCGCTGGGACTCGACGAAGTCGTCGCCCTGCCGCCGATAGATCACCACCGTCGCGGCACCCGGCGCGCCGATCGCGGCGATCGAGTCGTCGAAGGCGATCGCCGAGCCGAACATCGCGGTCCCCTCGAAGCCGTCGGGCTCGAGCGCGCCGTGATCCGCCCACTGCTGGCCATCGGCGGTGACGAGCACCCGCACGCTCCCCCGGCCCCCGCGCGTCAGCGGCACCCCTGCGAGCGCCTGCCCCGGGCCGAGGGCCACCGCGGCCCCCGTGCTCACCTCGGCGGGGAGCGTGACAGGGACCGACTCGAAGCGGTCGCCGCGGCGTCGGAAGATCCGCACGGCGTTGTCGTAGCCGACGATCACCGTGCCGCCGCGTTCCGCGATGCTGCGGGGCTTCGGCTGCAGGACCGCCATGATCGTCCCCAGCGAGACGACCGGGGTCCCCTCGGGGGCGGTCCCGACCTCGAGCCCGGGGGCGTCGGCCCAGCCGGCAACGGTCCGGGTCCAGGCGTGGGCGCCCCACTGGCCGTAGGGATCGCCCGCCCCGACCAGGATCCCGTCGGGGGTCGCGACGATCGACGGGGAGAGCGCCAGCCCGTGCTCCACGGCGTTCGGGGCCCGGAGCTCCGTGCGCTTGGCCCAGGAGCCGCTCGTCCCCGGGGAGAAGACGTGGATCGCCGCCGGCCCGCGGGCCGGCGAGCGCTTCACCACCAGCAGGTCCTGCCCCGAGAATGCCACGGCGGCCCCGAAATAGTCCTGATCCTGCGCCGCGAGGGGAGCGGCCAGGACGAGGGCCAGGGCTAGCGGGAGGGTGCGGAGCATCTCGACCTCCGAGGGGTGCGGCGGGGTGGTCTCGTTCGTGCAGACGGGGGAGTTGGCAGGCGTTGGTGACCCACCCCCTCGGGAGGGGGTCAGGAGAGTGTAGCTTCCAAGCCCACACGATGGAATCGTCGGAGTCCCAGATGCGTCACCCTGCAGTCCCGTTGCTGGCGTTCGCCGCCGGCGCCCTCGTCGCGTGCAGCGCGCCGACCACCACCACCCCGCCCGATGACGACGGCACCGTCGCGGCCGTCGAGATCACGCCGGCCTCCACCGTGTCGTTCGCGTCGCTCGGGCTGACCACGAAGCTCACCGGCACGGCGCGCAATGCCGGCGGGACGGCGCTGACCGCCAAGACGCTCAGCTGGTCGACCAAGCACGGCGGCGTGGTGTCGGTCTCGTCGTCCGGCCTGGTGACCGCGATCGGCAACGGCGTCGACACCGTGGTCGCCGCGGTGGACGGGCAGTTTGCCCAGCGCGAGGTGCGGGTCGAGCAGGTGGCCGCCGCGGTGACGATCTCCAACGGCAACCAGGTCCTCGGCGTGCTGGGTGGCAACGTCACCCTCAGCGCCCACGTGAAGGACGCCAACAACCGCGACGTGGCGGGCGCCGACATCGCCTGGACCTCCTCCAACGCGCAGGCGCTGCCGGTGGACGATGCCGGCAAGGTCACCGCGACCGGCGTCGGCACGGCCACCATCACCGCCACCAGCGGCTCGATGCAGGCGAGCGTCAACGTCTCGGTTCAACTCTCCGGACCGATCGGCCCGGCGGTGATCGGCGCCGAGGTGGCGTGCAGCGGCGGGTTCGCGGGACCGTTCCCGTGCAACAACGTCTCGCTGGTGAGCTACCTGCCGCTCGGCGGGCTGGGGATCTCCGCCGGCTCGATCGAGCTGAACGACAACTGGGGCTGGACCGACGCCAGCACCGGCAAGGAGTACGCGCTGGTGGGCCGCTACGACGGGCTGGCGTTCGTCGACCTCTCGGTGCCGACCAACCCGCGCTACCTCGGCTACCTCCCCAAGACCAGCGCGGCCGCCACCAACTTCTGGCGCGACGTGAAGGTCTACCACGACTACGCCTTCGTCGTCTCCGACGGCGCCGGCCCGCACGGGATGCAGGTGTTCGACCTGCACCAGCTCCGCAACGTGACCGCCCCCAAGGTGTTCGCCCCGGCGACGACCTACACCGGCGTCGCGTCGGTGCACAACATCTTCATCAACGAGGCGACCGGCTTCGCCTACCTGGTCGGCAGCAACTCGGGCGGCACCACCTGCGGCGGCGGGCTGCACATGGTGAACATCCAGAACCCGACGGCGCCGACGTTCGCCGGCTGCTTCGCCGACACGATGACCGGCCGCTCGCGCACCGGCTACACCCACGACGTCCAGTGCGTGGTGTACAACGGCCCCGACGCCAGCTACACCGGCCACGAGATCTGCCTCGGCTCCAACGAGACCGCCCTGAGCATCGCCGACGTGACCAACAAGGCCGCGCCGGTGGCGGTCTCGCACGCCAGCTACCCGGGCGTGGCCTACACCCACCAGGGGTGGCTGAGCACCAACCAGCGCTACTTCTTCGTCAACGACGAGCTCGACGAGGGGAACGGCAGCTCGGGCGGCGGGACGCGCACCCTGGTGTGGGACGTCTCCGACCTCGACGACCCGCTGCTGGTGGCCCAGTACCACGGGCCCACCAACGCGACCGACCACAACAACTACGTGGTGGGCAGCCGGCTCTACGCCTCCAACTACCAGTTCGGCATCCGGGTGCTCGACATCACCAACCCGACGGCGCCGACCCAGGCCGGCTACTTCGACACCGCGCCGGAACTCCCCAACGTCCCCGGCTACGGCGGGTCGTGGAGCAACTATCCGTTCTTCGCGAGCGGGATCATCGTGGTGACGAGCAGCGCGGAGGGATTGTTCGTGCTGCGGGCACACTAGGTGAATCGAGAATGGTGAATCGTGAATGGTGAATCGTGAATGGTGAATGGTGAATGGGAACTGCCCCGAACGGGGAGCCCCCATTCACCATTCACCATTTCCCATTCACCGATCGCCATTCACCGGCGATCAGTGAATAGACTGCATGGTCTCGCCAGGCGCCATTCACGAAATGTGACTGGCGCCTCGTGCCTTCCAGGACCCCGCCGATCCGCTCGGCCACCGCGCGCGAGGGGGCGTTCTCGACCCGGCACTGGAACTCGATCCGGTTGACGCCGTCCGCGAACAGCCCATCGATCACCGGCCGGAGCGCCCGGTGCACCAGCCCGCGCCCGCGGGCGGCTGGGACCAGCCAGTAGCCGAGCTCGGCCACCTGATGCACCGGGTCGCGCGACCAGCAGACCACGCCGCCGAGCAGGCACTCGCCCTCCCACATCCCGAGATGGAAGCCGCGGCCGTTCGCCTCGCGCTCGGCGGCGGCTGCGATGAACGCGACGGCCGAGTCGGCGTCGATGATCGCCGCCGACCAGCGGAGCCACGGGTCGAAGGCGTCGCGATCAGCGGCGATGGCGGCGTGGAGCGCCCCGGCATCGGCGGCCGTGAGCGAGCGGAGAGTGGTCGAGTCGGGGCCGGGGAGGAGCATGGAGGTGAAGGGTGAAGGGTGAAGGGGGAGGACCGGGAAGATGCGGAGAGGGCTGCAGGGAGGCGACATCCAGTCGCCGGTTACACTGGTTCTCCGCCCTCCGTTCTCAAGTCAGACTGTACTCCATCTCCCACCGATGCTCCTTCCCCTCGATCGTGAGGGTGAAGCTGCCGCTGATCCCCTCGAGCCCGCCGGTGCCCGAGCCCGGCACGATCCCGATGTCGAGCGACGGGACGTTGTCGGTCATCAGCCCGCGATGCACGAGCATGAAGCTCCCCTCGCGGCCGTCGAGGGTGCCGGAGATCCGCTCGATCGCGACGTAGGCGCCGCTCCCCTTGGCGCTGCCGCCGGCCAGCATCTCGCCGACGCTGGTGCCGACCAGGTCGCCGGCCCACGTCTTGTCGATCGAGAAGCGGCCCAGCGTGCTGCCGGGAGCGGTGTCGTGGTGATCGAGGGGAAGGACCTTCACGTCGAACGTGCCGCGGGCCATTGGAGGACTCCTCGCTGGTTCAGGATGCGACGGTGACGAGTGGTGAAGGGTGAATGGTAAATGGTGAATGGGGGTACCCATGGCCGGCCGGGCCCATTCACCGTTTACCATTCACCCTTTACCGAGAGTATCATCCCCGTTCCTCGTCACCGGACTCCGCCCGATGCCCGCTCGCCACAGCCGCCTCGCACCGCTGACAGCACTGCTCTTCCCCGCCCTGCTCGCCGCGCAGGCCGACGCCAAGCCGGTGTTCCAGGACGGCATGGCCCAGATCGTCCCCGCGTTCGCCGACACGAGCACCTGGATCCGCCAGGAGCTGTGGGTGGAGACGTCGTTCGACACCGACGGCGACGGCAGGAAGGACCGGATGCACGTCGACGTGGTGCGACCCGGCCCCACGGCCGCCGGACTGAAGGTCCCGGTGGTCTACGAGACGAGCCCCTACTACGCCGGCACGTCGGGCGCGCGCGAGTTCCTCTGGAACGTGAAGCAGGAGGTCGACCAGCCGCCGCCGGCGCGCACGTCGCAGCCCGACATCCCGTTCCGGCCGGAGCGGCACGTGATCTCCAACTCGGAGGTCCGCAACTGGGTGCCGCGCGGCTTCGCGGTGGTCCACTCGGAGTCGCCGGGCACCGGGCTGTCGCAGGGCTGCCCGACGGTCGGCGGCCCCAACGAGGAGCTGGCCCCCAAGGCGGTGATCGAGTGGCTGAACGGCCGCGCCAAGGGCTACACCACGATCGACGGCAATGAGGAGGTGAAGGCGACCTGGTCGACCGGCAAGGTCGGGATGACCGGGACGTCGTACAACGGCACCCTGCCGCTCGCCGCCGCGACCACCGGCGTCGACGGCCTCGAGGCGATCATCCCCGTGTCGCCCAACACCTCCTACTACCACTACTACCGCTCCAACGGCCTGGTGCGGCACCCCGGCGGCTGGCTCGGCGAGGACATGGACTTCCTCTACGACTTCATCAACAGCGGCAACCCGGCGCACCGCGCCTACTGCAACGCGCAGGTGCGCGACCGCGAGCTGAAGGGGATGAACGACCGCACCACCGGCGACTGGAACGACTTCTGGGCCAAGCGCGACTACTGGCAGAAGCTCGACGGCGTGAAGGCCGCCACCCTGCTCGCCCACGGCTTCAACGACTGGAACGTGATGCCGGAGCACAGCGTGCATGTGGCCGAGGTGCTCGAGAAGCGCGGCGTGCCGGTGCAGGTGTACTTCCACCAGGGCGGCCACGGCGGCCCGCCGCCGCTCGACCAGATGAACAAGTGGTTCACCCGTTACCTCTACGGCATCAAGAACGGCGTCGAGAACGACCCCAAGGCCTGGATCGTCCGCGAGGGCGACCCGCGCGACAAGCCGACGCCCTACGCGTCCTACCCGCTCCCCGGCTCGGCGCCGGTGACGCTGCACCCGACCGGTGACGGCAACGGCGTCGGCACCCTGGTGACCGGCAGCATGGCCAACGCCGGCATCGGCAAGCTGACCGACCTGGTCGACTCGAGCAGCGCCGCGCTCGCCAAGGCGCCGCGCTCCGACAACCGGCTGATCTACGCGACGCCGGAGCTGTCGCAGCCGCTGCACATCAGCGGCGCGCCCAAGGTGACGATCAAGGTGGCGGTGAACAAGCCGGCGGCGAACCTGTCGGTGTACCTGGTGGAGCTGCCCTACACGGAGCCGACCGACCGGCGGCAGTCGAACTTCTCGCTGGTGACCCGCGGCTGGGCCGACCTGCAGAACCACGCCTCCCTCGAGCACGGCGAGCCGCTCGAGCCCGGCAAGTTCTACGAGATGACGTTCGAGCTGCAGCCCGACGACCAGATCATCCCGGCCGGCAAGCGCCTCGGCCTGATGATCTTCTCCAGCGACAAGGACTTCACGCTGTGGCCGGCGCCGGGCACCGAGCTGCAGGTGGAGCTCGGCGCCACGTCGATCACCTTGCCGGTGGTCGGCGGCACCAAGGCGTACGCGGGAGCGACGACGACGCCGTAGCGCTGGGTCGACTCCGCCCGTGGGGGCACACGAAGGGCCCCGCGAGTTCCCCGACCTCGGCCAGACGACTCTCCTCGTCAGCCGAACGGTCGAACAAACTCGCGGGGCCCTTCGCGTGCCAATCCGGGAATCGCGGTGAGGGGCTGCTCCGGGCTTGTTCGACCACTCGCCCCATCGGGAATCCTGTCGTCGCCTCGGTCGGGGAGCCCGGGGCAGCCCCCTCGCCGCGGACGAGCGGGTCAGCCGTCCACGTACGGCAACCAGCGCACCAGTCGCACCGTGTCGCGCACCAGCGAGACCTCCACCCACGAGGCGGCATCCTCGCCTGGACGCTTCCACGCGACGACGACAGTATCGCCGGTCGTCGTCTCCTCGTCCCAGGCCGGCAGCGTCGCCAGATCCGCGCGAGTGGTGCGCCCGATCCGGATCGGGCCGGGGAGCGTGGCGCCCGGCTGGCTGAGCTGGGCCTCGACGAGAAAGTCGCGACGACGCGCCCCGCTCCGGAGGAAACGATGCAGCCGCCCCGGATGGGCCACCACGACAATCGAGTCGCGACTCGTCGCGTCCACCTCCGTCACCTCTAGCCGGGTCGGTGCACCGAAGCGGCGGATCGCATCCTGGCGGTTCGCGATCCCCGCCGTGCCGTTGTCGTAGAGGGAGCGGATGGTGTGCGCGTCAGCGCTCGGGCCGACGCTCGCGGAGGAACACGCCGCGAGGAGCCCCACGGCGACCCATGACAACGACTTTCGACGACTGCGCATCGGCAGGCTCCTCCTCGGCGGGGTGACGCTGGACCGCCGGGAAAGCTGGCCTCAGCGCGGCCCCGTCAGCCAGTGCATCACGTTGAGCAGGAACTGGGCGTTCTGCCCGGCCCGGGGATCGTTCATACCCGCGGGGGTCCGATCCGAGCCCGCCAGCTGGGCCGAGAACATCGCCGCCTCGCCGAAGACGGCGACCCGGCCCTTCCCCACCTCGAGGATGGCACCCTGCCAGGGATCGCGGACGAACTCCCGCCGAGTCGTGGCGTGGAACTGCCACGCGGTGTCGGGATGCATCACCATCACGGTGCCCGGGACGCGGAGCAGCCCCGTCCCGTGCTCGAGGGTGAGCACTTCGCCGGTGAAGCTGCGGACCGAGTCGATGCGCTCGGCCGCGGACCGTCCGCGCGTGATCGGGTCGTCCGCCAGGGTGCCGTCGGCGCGGCGGAAGGTGAAGTCGCTGTTGGTGGTCGCCGAGTCGGCGGCGAAGCCGGCGAGGAGGGTGACGCCGAAGGCGCGGGCGAGCGCGGCGGTCGCCTCGCCGAACGGCATGTGGTCGGCGATCAGGAGCAGCGACCCGCCGTCCTCGACCCACTTGTGCACGGCGCGGATCTCGGCGTTGCTGAATGCCGGATCGATCGGCGCGACCCATCGGCCCACGTTCCGCGCGCCGACGGCGTTGGCGATCACCAGCACCTGCGCGCCGGCCAGGGAGGCCGCCGTGAATCCTGCGATGTTGCTGCCGACCTGGTAGCCGTCGTGGCGCAGCACGCGGGCGAACGGCAGGTAGCGGCCGGTGGAGGTATGGAAGTTCTGGTGGGCCTCGTCGATGAGGACCAGCGGACCCTTGCCTGCCGGGTAGGCCGGCTCGCCGACGACAGGGCGGAAGGCGGTGTCGGCCACCTGCTGCGCCGAGGCGCGGCCGGCGAGGGCCAGGAGTAGCGGGAGGAGGGCGAGGGCCCGTCGATAGTGGACGGAGCGGTGTTCCTCGCTGAAGCCGAGCTTGCGGTGGCCGAGGTGCGACACGGTGTTGTCCAGGTTGGCGTCGGAGGCGATCTCGCGGTGGCCCTGGGCGCGGGCCCAGGCGAATGCCGCCTCGACGAGGGCGGTGCCGACGTGGTTTCGCCGGCTGTCGGGGTCGACCCACCACCCCTCGAGGTAGGCGACGGGCGAGGTCTGGCAGCCGTCGGCGATTGGGCGGGTGCCGACCTCGGCGAAGCCGCAGAGGCCGCCGCCGGGGCGTTCGGCGACGAGGACGATCGCGTCGGTGCGGGCCAGCCAGGCGGCCATCTCCTCGGCCGTCTGGTCGGGCCAGAACGCGGTGCGCATCCGGGCCCATTCGGCATGGTCGCCGGGGTTAAAAGGGCGGATCGTCATGGAGGGCAATCAGCCTGGGCTCCGCGGTGGCGGCAACCCGCCCCGCGCCTGACGCCTCTCAAAACGACCGTCCGCGGCCCGCGCCAGGACTGGCGGCGGACCGGGAGGTCGCAAGGGAGGATAGGTACTGCAGCGAGACCGGAGGAGCAGCAACTTCTGCCGGCCTCACAGGGATAGATGCCCCACATCGGTGGATGGTTGCAGGTGGTGGAGCCGTCGCGCCGGCCGGACAACCCGTCGGCCGAAATCGTGGGTTAGCCCGTCGATGAGGTCGGTCGCCCTGTGAAGGCACCCTACGGCTTGTCCCTGTCGACGGGTCGGAGGCGGGTGAAAGGATGGCCGCCACAGCCGGACCGGGGCATTTCGCGGCGGGCGATCGTCACCCGCGCAGCGGAGTCGGCGGTGGGGGCGTCCCAGGTGGCGAGGCAGAAGGCCCAGCGCCAGGGTGGCATCCCCTCAAGCGGCATCCAGTCGATCCGGGTGAACCGATCGCCGTCGGACGGGTTCGTGGCCGCATTGCGTGCGATCACAAACTGGTCGGCGATCTTCCAACGAACGATCAAATAGCGATAGCTACCGTCGTGTACCCAGACCGAGTCAGAGATCTGGTGGACCGAACCGTAGTCGTCGGCGAACAGCCCGGCGAGTCCGGTGTGGGGGGTCTGGGCGGAAACCATGATCGGGGGGGCGACGATCGCGAGGAGGAGGGGCAAGCGGTGAATCATCTGGACACATCTCGGGCGAGGGATGCTGGGAAGGTAGCGCGGAATCGATTTGAGCCGTATTTGATGGGAGTGGTACATCGTACCACCAAGCCGTTCCCCAGTCGCGAGGTCGCGTGCTCCCATTCCGCCTGACCTGCCTCGGCCAGCCCCACCTAGTTGGACCCGATGGAGATGCAGTGCGTTTCCGCACTCGCAAGCACCTCGGACTCCTCGTCTTTCTGGCGATTGAGCCAGCGCTAGCGCACCGGCGCGATCGGCTCGCCACCCTCTTGTGGCCAGGCGTTGCGTTGGAGGAGGCGCGCCACTCGCTCGCCACTGCCCTCTCGGTCCTGCGTGGCCGCCTCGGTGCCGAAGCATTCGAGGCGACCCGCGACACCATCCGACTACTGTCGGGGCGGGTAGTGAGTGACGTGTCGCTTCTCATAGCGGGCGATGCGTTTGAAGAAGACGCGCTAGTGGCGGGGCCCTTCCTCGAGGAATTCGACATTCCGAGGGCCCCTGACTTCCAGCACTGGGTTGACACCGAACGGGCGCGACTACTGCCTGCGGTGCACGATCACCTGGTCCGGCGGCTCGACTATTGTCGCCGTACCGGCGACGTGCGTCGGCTGGAGGCGACCGCCGAGCAGCTGCGGCGAGTGGACCACCTCTCGGAGCACGCGACGCGCGCTCTGGTTGAGGCGCGGGCGATGTCAGGCGACCGCATCGGTGCTTTGCGGATCTACGAACTCTGGAGCAATCGACTCGCCGAGGAACTCGGTGCCGTCCCGGCACGCGAGCTTGAACGCATGGCTGACCGGCTACGGCGGCGGGGGATTGACCGCCCATCGCGGGCCTTGGCACCGGTGCCAACCGAGCAGTGGCAGGAACGCACCTTCATCGGCCGTAATACGGAACACCATACATGTTACGCGTTATGGGAGCATGTAGCGCACGGCGAGCCACGGCATGTGTTGGTCCGCGGCGAGAGTGGCATCGGCAAGACCACATTTGCGGGACGCGTGGCGACCTCACTGGCGCTTGAGGGCGCGGCCATCGCGCGGGTCCAGTGCTACGACTTGGAGCGCGCACTTCCATTCGGGATGGCGGGCTCGTTGGTGACTGGCGTGCTCGACCTACCCGGGGCAGGCGCCACCGCGCCAGAGCATCTTGCCGAGCTTGCGCGCTTGGTCCCGAAGATCCGACAGCGGTGGACGACGCTGCCCGAACCCGTGTTAGTAAGCGGCGAAAGCGCGCGGATCCAGTTCACTGAGGCGGTGATGGCACTGCTTGACGCCGTGACGGGCGAGCAGCCGCTTGTGATCGTGATTGACGACATACATCTGTCGGACAGCACCTCGCTCGCAGTTCTCCATTTGGTCCTGCGGCGGATTGAGCGGCTGCCGTTGATGGTGATAATGACTGCCTCGAGTGCCGAGAAGGCGATGTCCGCCGTCGCGGCACGATTCCACGAGCAAGCTGCGGCGATTCGCACTACCGTGCTGCTACTCGGCCCATTGCCGACTGTGGACGCCGCGGACCTGCTCGAGGCGATCCTCGCCGGCGGGGCGGAGCCGGGCCCAACGGTGCGCCGTGCCGTGTTATCGGCAGCCAGTGGCAACCCGATGATGATGGAGCTGCTGGTAGGTGACTGGCGTCGTCGAGGCGATGCGTCGCTGGCGCTGGCGCTCTCGGCGATGACGCGCGAGGCGGCCCCGTCAGGCGAGGCGGCGGTTCGCCGACTGGTGGACGGCATGCTTGGTGCGCTCGATCGCGAGTCGCGGGCGGTAGCCGATCTCGCCGCCATCCTCGGCCAACGGCTCAATGACCTGGCGATGTACACCCTGGTCGACCTGCCGGTGGCGAGGACTATGCGCGCGATGGCTGCCCTCACCGGCCACCGGGTGTTTCGCGACGCCGGAAGTCACCTCGAGTTTGCCAACGAGGTGGTGCGCGGGCAGTGCTATTTGGCGATGGCGGCACCGATGCGCCGGATGCTCCACTCGCTCGTTGCCGACCGACTGCTCGCCGGGGAGGGAGTGGGTGCACCAATCCCAGGACTAGAGGTCGCCTGGCACCTAGTCCGTGGTGACCGGTTGCAGGAAGCGGTACCGCACCTCCTTGCTGGCGGGCGCGAGGCTATCCGACGCGGCGCGCCTCACGAGGCCGACTTGGCACTGTCCACCGGACTGCCGGCGCTGGATGGTGCCCCGCGCCGAACGGCGATCCTGCTGCTCGCCGAAGCACTGCAGGAGCTAGGTCGTTGGACCGAGTCGTTGAGAGTTTTGGAGGCGAAAGGCGAGGAGTTTGAGGAGGCGGAGGAGTGCTGCCGGGAAATTCTACGTGCGCTCAACCGACGCTGGTGGGGCCTCAGCTCCCCCGCGGAACTCCACAAGCGCTCCATCCGCGTGCTTTCGATCGCGGGTGGACAACATGACATTAATCTCCGGTCACGTGCAGCGAGTGCTGCCGTTGCCCTACTCTCCTCTACTAGAGATTCTGGGTTGATTGCTGTACTCGCACAGCATTGCGACGAGTTGTCCACGCTCGTGAAGGATCCCTATAGTCAGATCCACGTGCGTCTCGCGCAAGCGTGGTCCGCTGCCTACTTGAATGGCGCCGCCGCGGCACTGCCCGCGTTAGTATCGGGTGTGTCCTTGATTGATGACACTGCTACCGCCAGCAGCATCGCTACCCGCTTGCTCCTAGCGACAGGTGTTACATACTGCCAAATCGGTGAATACCAAATCGCAGAACCATTCATCGAGCGAGCGTTCCAGCTCGCCAGGCGACTAGACAATCCAGTATTCCAATCCAACGCGTCATCTGGCATGGCGCTGGTTCGCGGACGGCTTGGCGATTGCCAGGGGCAGGCCGATTGGGCTAGGAGTGCGATCTCCCACGCGCCACCGGACGAATGGGGCATCACGATGCTCTCAGCGACATACGAACTCGGAGCGGCATTGGCCCTTTTGGATCGTGGAGCGGAGGCCCGCTCGCTCCTGGCCCAAATGGCACCCCGCTTCACACATTCTAGGCCCAAGTGGATAGTGCAGGCCTATGGGTTGATCAGGGCGGATGTTCTCGCCCTTGCCGGGCAGAAACGAAAGGCCGAAAGAATGGCGCGACGAGTGGTTGAGGCCGCGACCGACGGCGTCTTACACGAGTGCTTTGTTGGGCCATATGCGAGATGGGTGGCCATCGCCAGTCGCGGAACAGACAGCGAGGCTAGAGCGAAAGTCGAGATCTCAGCGCTTGTCGATAATCTCCGGCGGTATGACGCAAAGGACCAAGCGGAGATTCTAGCAGCCGCAGTCTACCTTGGGATGGAAGTGTCTATCGATGGACGTCAGTCCGAGGAAGTGCTTGAAATGAGGCTCAGAGCGCTACCCGAGATGATCAAGACTGTAATGGGGAGGACCGGACTCATCCGTGACAAGAATCGTACCAACTGGGGAACCTGCTAGACAGTGCCGCCTGATTTGCGGAACACTCGACCCTCTGACCGCACGGTTGCTCCACGCGCAGATCGGAGTGCCTCGGCTCGGGCCCGGATCCTGGGTTCCGGCAAGTACTCCGGGATGGAGGCTGGGTCGGCGATGAGACGTCGAACCGTCACTGAGTTGACAGTCAGCTCAACTAGCTCCGGGTCGAACTGAGTGCCCCGCCCCTTGTTCAGCTCAGAAAGGACCACCTCCAGCGAAAGCGCCTTCCGGTAGGGACGATTGGTCGTCATAGCGTCGATCGTGTCGGCAATGGTGATGATCCGCGCCCCAAGAGGGATCGAATCGCCACCAATCTCATCCGGATAGCCTCGCCCATCCCATCGCTCATGGTGGTGCCGGACACAACTAACGACATAGCCCTGAAACCTTGAGAACAACGACACAAGTTCGGCACTCTTAATGGAGTGAGTCTTCATAACCTCCCATTCTTGGTCAGTGAGCTTCCCTTCCTTCTGCAGCAGTGGTGCAAACTCCTCATGGATCTTTCCTACGTCGTGCATGAGCGCCGCGTTCTCGATGTCCTCGAGATGCTCCGGCTCAAGCCCGAGGTCAATGGCGATTGCGCGTGAGAGACCACAAACGCGTCGCGAGTGACCCGACGTGTAGGGATCTCGTGCTTCGATTGCTTTGACCATCATCGCGAGCTGCTCGCGCACGTTCAGTTCAAGTTGCTCGTACGTGGCGTCGAGCTCCTGAAGGGTCTCCTGAAGCTCATTGACCTTCCCATAGAAGTGTCGCACTGCGACAAAGGGAAGGAAAATCGCGATGAACCCAAATCGTCCGAACCCCTCTGACCGATCGAAGCGGACAAAGAGATACGCAACAACCAGAGCCAACAAGCTCGCGGCGATATCATAGCCTAGGACCCAAAGTGTATTGGCGCGCCAGGTCGAGAAAACGGATTTCTTGGTTGAAAGTGCGACCGCGGCATTCACAGTGATAGAATTGACTACGAAGTAGATGAAGGCTGCAGCGAGAAATGTCGCGACCTCCAGAAGCGCTGCGTTGAAGGGAACCGTTGCGCCGCCGGGCTCCAAGATCGGCGGTGGATGCACACCGCCAAGCAGCGAATACGCCGTAAACGCAAGCCCAACACTTATCACGCGCTCGGAAACATTGAACAACAACTTGAGCGGAGCCACTCGAGCGTAGACCTGGGTAAGCCCGGTGATGAATGCTGCTGTAATCGCACCCCAGAAGGCCCCGAGAGCCACGCCGATCGCAAGGTGCATCACAAAAACGAGCGAACCCGCCATTGAGCTTGACTTATTCGCCGTCCTCGAGATCTCCAGCATCAAGCCAACAAACGCCAGAGAGAACAACGCCCAATAGTCGACGCTTGGCCGCGGCAAGCCAGCAATGAACCCCAGCAGCACCAACGCTGCTACGGCCATTCCGCTCACGTATGCGACGACAGATCGATTCATGGGCTTCAAATGGGGGGAAACAGTCTAGGCCAGCATTAGATCCAGGTTACAGTCTCAGCGCGGAAGAGACCCGCGATGAAATCCACCGCAGCGGCCAGCCATTCCAGCATGTGCGTCACCTCCCCTCTTGACACTCAATCCCTCTGAGGGGGCAGACCCCGCTATGGTCTACCTGACGCTTCGCTTGTTGGACCGCTCGGCTCCGCTCACAGCCGGACCCTGGTGTTTCCCCCCGTACTCCTTTCGGTTATCCGTCCACCGCGGCACCGACCCCTGCCGGCACCGAAATCACCACGACCCCGCGACCGCCTAGAGCTGCCGCCGGGCCGATACCCATCGATTGGTCGCGTCGAGCACCGCGAACACCGCCGCGTGCTCGGCACTCTCGCGCACCTCGGCCGACCCCACCAGCAACGTGGAATTCCGGCCCCCCACCGCCTGCACCGCCGCCATCACCCACGTGCGGTCGAAGGCGTCCACCACCTGCGTCCCCTCCAGCGCCAGCGTGTGACGCTCGAGCAGCCGCTCGATCACCCGCACGGCGGCACGCGCCGCCGCCTCGACCCGGTTGCGCGGCGTGTCGGGCCCCTCCTCGGAGGCGGTCTCGACATTCCCCTCGCAGGTCAGCGTCACGGTCGCGCTCACCCAGCGCTGCCGCTCGGCCGGCGCCACCAGCAGCTCCTCGAACAGCACCGCGCGCTGGTTGGCCTGCGTCCGCACCGCCGTCTGCTCCAGCGTCTTCAGCGGCTGGACCTCGGCGGTGTGCGCCACGCTGATCTTGCGATGGTCCACCCGGAGCCCCAGGTGCGCCAGCAACGCGCTCTCGACGTTCCGCACCACCTGCTTCGGCGTCTGCGCGTTGGTCGCCAGGATGTGGATCTCGCTCACCTCGCCGAGCGGGGTGGTCACCACCCGCGCCGACAACACGCCCTCGAGCGACGTCAGCAGGTTCTCGGCACGGCGCACCCCCCACGGATCGGTCGCGGGATCGATCGGGGAACCGCCGGCGCGGGCGCCGGAGGCGTCGTGGAACTGCTGCGGAGAAGCGGTCACGGAACGTCCTGTCGTGAAAAAGTCGGCACCCGATGGCCAGCAGCGTCGAACCTGATCCAGCGCCCCTCGACTCTCTGCCCTCTGCTCTCTGCTCTCGCGTGGCTAGGCGATCGTGTTCCGCCCGGCGGCCTTGGCCAGGTACAGCGCCCGGTCGGCCTGCTCCAGCAGCGGCCCCTCGCCCGGCGCCTCGGGATCGTACTCCGCCACCCCGATGCTCACGGAGATCTGGCCGAGGCCGAAGCCCATCCGGTCACCCGCCTGCTCCACCCGCTCCCGCACCGCGTCGGCCACCCGCAGGGCGCCGGCCCGGTCGGTGCGCGTCAGCAGCACCACGAACTCGTCGCCGCCATACCGCGCCGCCATGTCGGTGGTGCGGATCGTCCGGCGAATCTCGTCGGCCACCGCCCGGAGCACCGTGTTGCCGCGCTCGTGGCCGTGCCGGTCGTTCAGCTCCTTCAGCCGGTCGAGGTCGACGAAGAGGACGGCGAACGACTCGCCGCTCCGCTTGCTGCGCTCGACCTCGTGACTCAACCGCAACTGCAGCGTCCGGTAGCTCGCCAGCCCGGTCAGCCCGTCGGTGCTCGCGTCGCGCGAGGCATCGTCGGCCCGCCGCGCCAGCCACGGGGCGCACTGCCGAAGCGAGGCCCGCCCCAGCGCCGCCGCCTGGGCGAAGCGCTGGCAACTCTGGTAGCCGCACGCCCGACAGTCCCACGCCTTGCCGTTCGGGCCGGTCCCGATCGCGTCGAGGATCGCCCGCACCGCCTGCGGCTCGGCCTGCTCGCGCCGCGAGGCGAACGGGAAGGCGGCAGCCACCTCCACCGGCGCCGGATCCGGCACAACAGGCGCCCGGCTCCGCGCCGGCTCGTACTGCGCCAGCAACCGCCGCCGCCGATACAACTCGTCCCTCGGCCCCGCCGTGGGGTGCCCGAGGGCGCCCTGGTGCGAGGTGATGTCAACGAACCCCAGGTCGATGCGGTCCTGCCCCACCGCCCGGGCCAGCGCCCCCAGCCCGTCGAGCCCGCGGACCCCGAGGATCCGCCGCCCCGCCGAGGAGCCGCTCACCACCATCTCCAGCGGCAGCCCGCCCGCCACACTCATGTGGCGCCGGGTCTCCGAGGGCATGCGGGTGAAGGTCTCGGGCATCTGCTCCGGCCGGACCTCCCGGAGCGCCAGCAGCTGCTCCAGGTCGCCGAAGGTCATCACCGCGTCGAGCTCGCCCACCCGCCCCGGAGCCCCCGTCCCGACGTACACGACGGGGAGCCTGGACCCCAGCAAATGACGCAGGAATCGCGCCTCCGCCACGCAGGGATAGGTCACCGGCGCCAGGTAGGGGACCAGCTCCGGATGGTGGGCCGAAATGGCCGCCACCACCACCGGATCGGTGCTCCGGATCAGGGTCCCCCAGTCGGGGTCCTCCCAGAGCCGCAGGTACTCCTGGGCCACCAGCTCGTCGCCCACCACCCCGCGGGAGACATGCCGGAACCCCGCCTCGTAGCAGGCGTTGACGAGCTGTTCAGGAGTTGCAGGATGGAACCAGGCCGCCGCCTCGGGCGCCAGGATCAGGGCGCCGGTGCCGGCCTCGGCGATCGCCAGGGCCCGGTCGACCGCGCCGCTGGCGGCGATCGCCTGGTGGGGGCAGGCGGGAATGCACTCGCCGCAGCGGATGCAGTTCTCCTCCACCACCTCCACCACCCGCGCCTCCGGCGGCAGCGCGACGGCGTCCGTGGGGCACACCCGGACGCACGCGAGGCACGCGACGCAACGCGACGGATCAACAGTCAGCTGCAATTGGGAGCCCCGAGCGGCAGGCACGCACCAGTGCGCACTGGAGCAAGTTGGGGAAAGCCTTGAGAAGAGTCAAGAGGTGACCGCCCCCAAAAGTATGAGGGACCGCAACTTAGGCGATGTCGTACTCCTTGAGCTTGCGGTACAGGGTCCGCTCCCCGATGCCGAGGAGCTGGGCCGCCTTGCGGCGGTTCCCCCCCTGCTGGTCCAGCACCGTCAGGATGGTGGCCCGCTCCACCTCGGCCATCGTCATCCCCTCCCGCCAGACGACCACTTCCGGCTCGGGCTCCTCCTCCACCCCCACGGCGGCCATGCCGGAGACCGGAATCGATACGGCGGTCTCATCGTCCACGTCGATCACCTGCACCCCGTCGCCGTGGCCGCGCTCGAGCCGGCGGCGCAGCTCCTCGACCTGGACCCGGAGCTCCATCAGCGACCGCAGGATGAACTCGAACTCGGCCCCGCCCACCACGGGACCCTCCCGGTCGTGGTGGGCGATCCGCATCGGCACCAGCGAGCCGAAGCCGTCCACCACGTCGGCGGGGATGTCGCTGGCGCGGATCTCGGTCCCCGGCGCCAGCACCACCATCGACTCGATCAGGTTGCGGAGCTGCCGCACGTTGCCGGGCCACGGCGCCTCGACCAGCCGCTCCATCGCCTCGGCGCTGATGCCCGGGAACGGCCGGTCGTGGGTCGCCGCCAGCTCGCGCACGAAGCGGCGCACCAGCAGCGGGATGTCCTCGCGCCGCTCGCGCAGCGGCGGCAGGTAGATGTGCAGGACGTTGAGCCGGTAATAGAGGTCGTCGCGGAACTCGCCGAGGGCCACCTGTTCGCGCAGCGAGCGGTTGGTCGCCGCGACGACGCGGACGTTGACCTTGATCGGCGACGCGCCGCCCAGCCGGAAGAACGACCGCGTCTCCAGCACGCGCAGCAGCTTGACCTGCACCGACGCGGGGATCTCGCCGATCTCGTCGAGGAAGATCGTGCCGCCGTCGGCCAGCTCGAAGCGGCCCAGCCGCCGCTCGGCGGCGCCGGTGAAGGCGCCCTTCTCGTGGCCGAAGAGCTCGCTCTCGAGCAGCGTCTCGGGGAGCGCGGCGCAGTTGACGGCGATGAACGGCTTGCCGCGCCGCGGCGAGAGGTCGTGGATCGCCTTCGCCACGAGTTCCTTGCCGCTGCCCGACTCGCCCTCGACCAGCACGGTGCTCGACACCGGCGCCATCTGCTCGATCTTGACGAGCACTTCCTGGACGGCCGGCGAGTCGCCGATGATGCCGGTGCGCCGCTGCAGCGCGCGCCGCTCGAGCAGCCGCTGCACCACGCCGACCAGGTGGTCGGTCGGCAGCGGCTTGGTGACCACCTCGGTGGCGCCGAAGCGCGCGGCGCGCTCGAGCCGCTCGGTGTCGGTCGGCTCCAGCAGCACCAGCACCGCCACTTCCTGGTCGCGGGCCCGCTCGGCGAGGGCGCGATAGACGGTCTCGTGCACCGCGCCGGTGAGCACCAGCACCAGCGGCTCCTCGCGGGTGAGCGCCAGGCGCCCCTCGTCGGCCGAGGCGACCAGCTCGACGCTGATGCCGGCGGACTCCAGCGCCTTGTCGAGCGGGATCGCCGTCTCGAGGTCGGCCAGCGTGATGAGGACCTGGGCAGCCATCGTCAGTGCTCCGTGTCGCCGGCCAGCAGCCGGACCGCGTGGTCCACCAGCGGGGCGAGGACGGCGAGCCCGTCGCGCACCCCGCCGGTGGAGCCGGGAAGGTTGACCACCAGCGAGCGGCCGCGGGCGCCCGCGAGCCCGCGCCCCAGCGCGGCAGTCGGCACCGTGTCGCGCGCCGCCGCGCGGATCGCCTCGGCGATGCCAGACGCCTCGCGCTCGAGGATCGCCCGGGTCGCCTCCGGCGTCACGTCGCGCGGGCCGAGGCCGGTGCCGCCGGTCGTGATGATCAATTCCGCGACAGTGTCGTCACACAGCCGCGCGAGAGTCGCCGCGATCTGCGCCGTCTCGTCGGCCACCGTCTCGCGCGCCGCGAGGGTGTAGCCGCGCTCGGCGACCCACGCCGCGGCGAGGTCGCCGGAGGCGTCCTGCCGCTCGCCGCGCGAGCAGGCGTCGGAGATCGTGAGGATCGCGACGTTCACGTCGCGCGTCCGACGAACGGGAGCCGCTTGAGTGTGCCTTCCCATTCGCGATCGCGGGCGACGATCCGCACCGGCGTGCCGCTGACGTCGGAGCCGGTCGGCACGGCGGTGATGCCGATCGCGCCGAGCCGCGGCGAGAGCGCGCTGGAGCGGACCCGATCGACCGTCCGCCCGGCGAGCTGGACCTCGGCGCCCGGCGGCGGCACGTCGTGACCCGCCACCGTGAAGCCGACCAGTCGCTTGAGCGCGCCGCTGCGTCGTCGGGTCTCGAGCGCCTGCTCGCCCGGGAACGGGGCGCCCTTCCCCTGTGCCACCAGGCCGTCGAGGCCGGCCTCGATCGGGGTGTCCTCCGGCTGGATCTCGGTGCCGACCCGCGGCACGCCCCACTCGAGTCGCACCAGCTGCCACGTCGCGTCGTCGACGAACGGGATCGCCAGCCGCGCGATCGCGCCGCGCAGCGACTCGAGGTCGCGGGCGCGGCAGTAGAGGTCGACGCCGTCGGGGCCGTGCTGGCCGGCGCGCGCGGCGAAGACGTCGACGCCGGCGAGGCGGGCGCGCAGCAGGTCGTTGGGTTCGGTCGGCACCGGCTCGAGCAGGGTGCCGAGGCGCGCCGCCGACGCGGGGCCGCGCACGCTCACCACCGCGACGTCCTCGCTGATGTCGCGGAGCCGCACGGTGCCGCGCTTGCGGGCCACGAGGTAGCTCCACGCGGCGGCGCGGAAGTCGCCGTCCACCAGCAGCATCACCAGGTCGGCGAAGCGGTAGATCGTCACCCGGCCGAGGATCGAGGCGTCGTCGTGCAGCATCAGCGCGTCGGCGAAGCGGCCCGGCGGCACCTTCGTGATGTCGACCGTGGTGACGCGGTTGACGAAGGCGTGCGCGTCGGCGCCGCTCACCTCGAACTGGCCGAGGGTGGCGGAGGTCCAGGCGGCGGCGCCGTTGGTGAGCGCGTCGTAGCCGGCGGGATCGATCATCGGAGCAGCATCGCCATGAGCGCCTTCTGGGCGTGCAGGCGGTTCTCCGCCTCGTCGAAGACCCGCGACTGCGGCCCCTCGAGCACGTCCTCGGTGATTTCCTCGCCGCGATGCGCGGGGAGGCAGTGCAGCACGATCGCGTCGCTGGCGGCGCGCGACATCAGGTCGGCGTCGACGACGTAGCCCTTGAACGCCTGGGCGCGGAGTTCCTGTTCCTCCTCCTGCCCCATCGAGGCCCACACGTCGGTCGTCACCACGTGGGCACCGTGGGCCGCCTCGTCGGGATCCTCGGTGACGATGATCCGTGTCTTCGCCTTGTTCGCCTCGTAGATCGCGTGGTCGGGCTCGTAGCCCTCCGGGCAGGCGAGCCGCAGCTCGAAGCCGAGGAGGCCGGCGGCCTCGATCCAGGAGTTCGCCATGTTGTTGCCGTCGCCGATCCAGGCCACGGTGCGACCCGCAAGCGAGCCGAACGCCTCGACGATCGTCTGCAGGTCGGCGAGGATCTGGCACGGGTGGCGGAGGTCGGTGAGGCCGTTGATCACCGGGACCGTGGCGTAGCGCGCCAGCTCCTCCACCTCGGCCTGGGCGAAGGTGCGGATCATGATCAGGTCGACCATCCGCGAGAGGACGCGGGCGGTGTCGCGGATCGGCTCGCCGCGGCCGAGCTGGATGTCGCGGGAGGAGAGGAAGAGGGCGTTGCCGCCGAGCTGCTGGGCGCCGACTTCGAACGACACCCTGGTCCGGGTGGAGCTCTTGGCGAAGATCATCGCCAGCGTCTTCCCCGCGAGCGGTCGCTCGACGTACCGGCCGGCCTTCATGTCGGCGGCCAGCGCCAGGAGCTCGCGGGTCTCGGCGGCGGAGAGGTCGGGGATCCTGGTGTAGTCGCGCTTCGGCATGTGCCATCCTGGGGGCGGGGGACGCCAGAATGGCAGAAATCTACCCCGATCGCCGGCGGTTGGTGGCCACGCCCCAGGGATGGGCGGCGGTCGAGGATGAAGGACCGGCTCCCGACGCGCACTGCAACAGGCCCGACCGACCCACCGGAGCCGACCAGGTCAGCCCACTGAAACGACATGATACTACAGTCGTAGTGAACAAGGCTTGCCCGTGCACATCCCGAAGACTGGAATGGAACCATGAATCTCCTTGTGCCCCTGCTTCTGCTGGCCAGCGGCCCCCCTGTTGGCGACAGGGCCGGTTGTGAGGGGGTCCCGGACAGCATTCCGGCGGCGGTCTGGGCAGCGGAGTTCCGCGCCCTTCGCGACACGATCACGCGGAATCACGCGGACGCCTACCGGTTCACCTCACGCGAGCGGCTGGATCGATTGGGCGACAGCATCGGGCGGATCCAGGGCTCACGCTCACCGGAAGAACGGGTGTTTGCATGGGCCGCATGGGTCGCCGTCATCGGCGACGGACATACACGCCTGCTGCCGTTCGCCCAGCCCGATGGGGCTGCCTTCCGGAGCCGCTGCCAGTACCCGATCGACGTCGGAGTCTTCGATGACGGGATGTTCGTCACCGCGGCAGTCGATTCCCTTGCGGCGCTCCTAGGGGCCGAAGTGCTCACCATCGGCGCGGCAGGGACCGGCGAGGTTCTCGACCGGATGGCCGGGGTGATTCCTCACGACAACGTCAACGGAGTGCTCCGCTTGGCTCCTCGATACGTGGTTTCGCATGAGGCCAATCGTTTCATCGGCACCGCGGATGCCGAAGGACTCAGCACCTGGACCTTCCGTCTCCGGGACGGCACCGTGCGCGCGATTCGGATGGGGCCCACCGGCGAGGGGCGGCACCCCCTGAAAGGCCAGGGCGGCCGGAGCGTCGCCGACGCCTTCCGGGAGGCTTCGGCGTTCAGCTGGCACATCGAGTCGCCCCGGAGCCTCGTCTTTCAGGTGAATCAGATGGCGAATAGCGACGAGATGCGTCTCGATACGGCCGCTGCGCGGGTGCTCACCGCGCTGGACTCGCTCTCCCCGCGCCGGGTGATCCTCGACCTTCGATACAACGGGGGCGGGAACGCAGAACTGCTGCGACCGTTCTTGGAAGAGCTCGCACGGCGACAAGCCGACCGCCGGGTTGCCTCCGTGGTCGTGCTGATCGGTCGCGGCAGCTTCTCGGCCGCCGTCTGGAACGCGCTCGACGCCGTTCGCACCAATCACGCCGTCCTGATCGGGCAACCGACCGCGGGTCGGCCCAACGGCTTCGGCGAGACGCGATGGGCCGTGCTGCCGCGGACCGGACTCCGCTTCTCATGGTCAACGCAATGGAATCAGCGTAGCTCGCCGGAGGACACCCGAACCTCGGTGACTCCGATCATCGGGACTCCGTTCCGTTTCGCGGATGTCGTGGCCGGCAAGGACGCCACCCTGCAGGCGGCGCTGGACATGCAATAGCGCGTCGCTTGCCCAGGAGGGCTCGCGGCCACCCGGACAGGGGATGCCGGGGTCACGCGGCGGGCGGCTGGATTGGTGATCCAGGGGTCGGAATCGGAGGAGGCCGCGACTCGCTCGAACCCGTTGTCGATCTCCCGCCCGCTCGTCCGACGATGGGGGTGAAGGCACCCATTCACCCCATCGGGAGATCGACATGCCCCGCCCCACGAAGACCCGCACTGCCCTGCTCTGGACCGGCCAGGCCGTCCTCTGCCTCCTCTTCCTCTTCGCCGGCGGCTTCAAGCTGGTGGCCCCGCTCGCCATGCTGCAGCAGGGTCCGCTGGTGCTGCCCGGGGCGTTCCTCCGCGCCATCGGGGTCCTCGAGGTGCTGGGCGCCCTGGGGCTGGTGCTCCCGGGCCTCTTCCGGGTCCGCCGGGAGCTGGTCCCGCTCGCCGCGGCCGGCCTGGTGGGGATCATGGCCGGTGCGGCCACGGTCTCGGCGGTCGCGATGGGGGCTGGAGCGGCGACTGTCCCGGCGCTGGTCGGCCTGGCCGCGATCGCCATCTGCCTTGGCCGCCGGGAGCAGGCGCCGGTATTCATCCAGCGACGCGCGGCGGTTCGTCTCGCGGCCGCCACCCTTCACAACTGAGCCGGGGATCCGACGATGAAGTTCCTGATGCTGATCAAGCACGCCGAGTCGCTGCGCGACGAGCCATTCCCGGAGCAGTTCATGCCGGCGATGGAGCAGTTCATGGGTGGCGCGTTCGCCCAGCGGGTGATCCTCGACACGGCGGGGCTCAAGCCGACGAAGGAGGCGCGGCGCTACCGGCTGGGCGGCAACAAGGTCGCCGTGACCGACGGGCCGTTCGCCGAGACCAAGGAGCTGGTGGGCGGCTTCGTGATGCTGGCGGTGGATTCGGAGGAGGAGGCGCGGTCGTTCGCGGAGCAGTTCATCGCCTTGCACCGCGACAACTGGCCGGGGCTGGAGCTGGAGTGCGAGCTCCGGGCGGTGGAGGGGTCGTAGGCCTACACCCCGAGCACCAACCGCATTCCCTCCTCCACCTGGCGCATCAGTCGCGACTCGATCCTGCCCGCCTCGGCATCGAGGTCGCCGCGATCGAGCGTGAAAATCTGCGAGACATTGGCGACGGAATCGCGCGGCAGCCCCGCCGAGCGCGCCGGCAGGAGGACGTTGCCCGGCGCCTCGAGCAGCCGGAGGTTCGAGCTGAGCGCCACGACGACCACCGTGCCGATGCGGCTGCGGTTGAACGCGTCGCTCTGGACCACCAGCACCGGTCGCCTGAAGCCGGGCTCCGCACCGCGCGGCTCGCCCAGCTCCACCCACCAGACGCTGCCGCGGCGGATCACCAGTCGTCGCGGTCCAGGGTGCGCCGCTGCGCCCGCCGCAAGGAGGGATCGACCGCCGCGTCCCCCGCCGCATACACGGCATCCAACCGCTCGGTGACCTTGCGGCTCTCGTGCTTGGCCACGAACTCGGCCAGCGCCGTGGCCACCAGGCGGCTGCGGCTCAACCCGAGCCGCGCGGCGAGGGCGTCCGCGGCCGCGAAGAGATCGTCGGGGAGGGAGATGGCGGTCTTCATACCATAGTATAACTACGGTATGACCCGCGGGGGATCCCGGCCTCGGCGGCCGGACCCTGCTGGCCGGGCTCCCAGGTGGCGCGTACCTTCGCTCATCCCGTTCCCAAGGAATGCCGCCGTGCCCCTCGCCCGCCGGATCGCGCTCGCCGCCCTGGTCCTCCTGTCGCCCGTCGCCAGTCGCCTGTCGCTCTCGGCCCAGGACCACCCGGTGGCGATCAGCGCCGCCCGCATGCTCGACGTCCGCGCCGGCCGGATGGTCACGCCGGGACTCGTGGTGGTGCAGGACGGCAAGATCACCCAGGTGGGCGGCAGCGCGCCGCGGGGCGCCGAGCGGATCGACCTCGGCGACGCGACGCTGCTGCCGGGCTTCATCGATGCGCACGTGCACCTGACCTTCGAGATCGGCCCCGGCTTCGACCTCGCGCCGGTCAAGTGGACCGTCGCCGACGAGGCGATCCACGGCGTCGCCAATGCCTACAAGACGCTCTACGCCGGCTTCACCACGGTGCGCAACGTCGGCGCCGGCGGGTTCAGCGACGTGTCGTTGATGCACGCGATCGATGACGGCGTGGTGATCGGCCCCCGTATCATCCCGGCCGGACATGCCCTCGGCATCACCGGCGGCCACTGCGACGTGACCGGCTTCGCGCCCGGCATCGCCGTGCAGTCGCCCCTCACCGGCGTGGCCAGCGGCCCCGAGCAGTTCATCGAGGCGGTGCGGCAGCAGGTCAAGTACGGCGCCAGGGTGATCAAGGTCTGCGCGACCGCCGGCGTGCTGTCGTTCGAGGGATCAGTCGGCGCCCAGCAGATGAGCGACGCCGAGCTGCGCGCGGTGGTGGAGGAGGCGACCCGCCACGGCCTCAAGGTCGCGGCGCATGCCCACGGCACCCAGGGGATCAAGGCGGCGATCCGTGCCGGGGTCGCGTCGATCGAGCACGGCTCGATCCTCGACGACGAGGCGATCGCGCTGATGAAGGAGCACGGCACCGTGCTGGTGCCGACCAGCGCCCTCGGCCACCTGATCGACATGGACGCGCTGCCGCCACCGATCCGCGCCAAGGCCGAGGAGGTGCTGCCGATGGCGCGCGCGTCGCTGCGCAAGGCGGTCGCCGCGGGCGTCACCATCGCGCTCGGCACCGACGCCGCCGTGATGCCGCACGGAATGAACGCGCGGGAGTTCTCGGCGATGACCGACGCCGGGATGGCGCCGATGGCGGCGCTCCAGGCCGGGACGATCAACGGTGCCAACGTGCTCGGGACCGCCGACCGCGGCGAGCTGGCCGTCGGCAAGCTGGCCGACTTGGTGGCGGTGCC
The DNA here is from genome assembly GCA_964557115.1 of uncultured Gemmatimonadaceae bacterium. Classification (GTDB taxonomy): domain Bacteria; phylum Gemmatimonadota; class Gemmatimonadetes; order Gemmatimonadales; family GWC2-71-9; genus Palsa-1233. The sequence continues at coordinate 45,473 of CAZKYO010000010.1, read as the reverse complement.
GGGCGATCCGCTCAAGGACATCACCGCGACCGAGCGGCCGGTGCTGGTGATGAAGGGCGGCGCGCGGGTGCGCTAGGCGGCACTCAGGTGCGGGTGAAGTACCACTCGATCGTCGCGGGCACCGTGAACACCTTGACCGGGCGGGCCTGCAGCACGGCGGTGCCCGGCCCGCTGAAGCTCCAGTTGCCGAGGCTGGCGATCCCGGCGGCATTGGTGTGCGAGTCGGCCCCGATGATGTGGCCGGGACCGGAGATGAACTCGAAGACCACCTCGACATTCGGCACCGGCTGGCCCTGGGCGTCGAGGATCTGGATGTAGGCGTTCGGCGTGCCGGACGATCCCGACCACGTCCGCTTGGTCGGAAAGCCCTCGAGGTGCAGCTGGGCCTGGGTGGCGTAGGCCGAGAAGAGCGCGGTGATTCCCTGATGGTCGTTCACCGCGGCGACCATCCGGTGCTCGCCGGTGCCGGGGCCGAGGCGCCAGGACGGCGCGCGGGCGATGCCGTCGCCGGCGGAGGTGACCGTCCCACCGCCGCTGCCGCCACCAAGTGCCACGGAGAACGTGACCTGGGCACCGGCCTCGGGGACGCCGTCGCGGAGCACCCGCACGGTGGGGAGCACCGGCACGTCGGCGAGCGGGACGAGCTGCTGGTTGTTGCCGGCGACGATCTCGAGCGAGATCCGGTCGGCCGACTCCGCCGAGGGTCCGCCGCCACTGCATGCCGCCAGCGTCGCGACGACGACGAGGGCGCAACGTCGGATCCGCATCCGCCCTCCAGGCAGGGTTCGCCGGGATGACCCTCGCGCGATGCTCCGGGTCACCACCCGTCGCCGCTCAGGTCCCGGTCGCCTCGATGTCGACGTCCACCGCGCCGACGCGGACGCGGATCACGTTGCGACCGGGCGTCGGACCCAGCGTCCATGCCGGGACGATCCACTCGAAGCCGGTGCCGCTGTCGGCCTCGGGTCCGGCCACGCTGCCGCCACCCTCCACGACGCTGACGTTGCCGTGCCCCTTGACCGCATTGCCGAACCGGTCCTCGGCGGCGAGACGAATGACGACCGGCAGCGTCGAACCGGCCGGCGCGCTCTGATTGGCGCCGCCGATGACCGTCACTGAAAAGACCGGACCCGCCTCGACCACGTAGGCCCACTGCGCCGAACGCGGGATGATGTTGTCGCGCAGCACCTCGGCGGTGATCACGACCGGGCCGACCGGCCCGGGATAGATCACCGAGTGCAGCTGGGCGCGACCCTGCGCGTCGGTGCGGGTATCCGCGATGCTCACCACCGCCCGGGTGGGGAGATCGGTCGACCAGCGGACGATCTCTCCCGGCAGCGGTGTCCCGTCGAGGGCGAGGACCTGGATCACCGGACCGTATCGCCCTTCCGACCCCGCCTCGGCGTGGAACGGCTGCCCGACCCTGGCGTTCCAGAACAGCTGTGCACCGGTCACCTCCACCGCGTACGCCGAGAAGAGTGCGGTGACGCGGTCATCGTCGGCGAGGCGCGCCACCATCCGCTGCTCGCCGATCTCGCCGCCGAGCGTCCAGGCGCCGCTCCTGGCCACGCCGTTCTCGTCGGTCACCGCCGTGCCGCCACCGCTGCCGCCGCCCGAGGTGACGGTGAAGACGACGGTCACGCCGGCCACCGGCTTGCCCTCGCGCACGACGCGCACGGCGGGGGCGACCGGCAGGGTGCGGTTGGGATACACCTGCTGGGAGTTGCCCTCGACCCGCACCAGCTCGAGGGTCGGCTCGCTGGACGTCGCGTCGCCGCCGCAGGCGGCGAGCGCGATGATCGCGCCGAGGGCAAGGCGATTCCGGTGGCTCTTCAGGACAGGCATCGTGTCCTCCAGCTGGTCCTGGATCGTGCTCAGTTCCCCGTGGCGACGAAGGTCGTCGACTGGCCCTCGACGGTGGCGCGCAGCTGGTTGCTTCCCGGCACCGGGCCGAGCGTCCAGCTCCCCACGGTCGCGATGCCGTCGGCGCCGCTCACGGCGCTCGCGCCGGTGACGATCCCGCCACCCGCCGTGATCTCGAACGTGACCGTGCGGCCGAGTGCGGGATTGCCGTAGCCGTCGGTGATGCGCACCGACGGCGGTGTGGCGACGACGGTGCCGGCGCCTGCCTGCTGGCCGTCACCCACCACTCGGACGACGTGCGCGACCGCCCCCGCGACCCCGGTCGCGCGGAAGACGACCGGCGCACACGATACCGAGCACGAGACCCTCGCGACCAGCGTGTTCTCGCCGGCCTGGGTGCCGAGCACCCACTTGACCACGCCGGCGGTGCCATCCTGTCCGGTGGCGGGATCGCCATAGCGCAGACCACCGCCGCCGCTGCCGATCTGCCAGTCGACGACGACGCCGGGGATCGGCCGGCCCGCGGCATCGCTGACGCGGAGGATCGGTCGCATCTCCACCGGCAGACCGACGATGCCGGTGAGGTTGTTGCCCTGCAGCGGCGCCACGGCGACTGGATCGGCCACGGTGGCGACCGCGGCGAAGCGGATCGGCGAGCCGAGCGCGTCGCCGACGATCGCCTCGACCGCCTGCTGGCCGGCGTTGCCGAGGATCCAGCGGCCGGCGGTAGCGACGCCGTCCGCGCCGGTCACCTGATTGGCTCCCTCGAGCACGCCACCGCCGGCGGTGACCCGGAACTGGACCGCGACGTCGGCCACGGGCATGCCGCCGCGAGTGACGAGCACGGCGGGCGGTGCGTCGACGGCGGTGCCGGCGATCGCCGTCTGGGCGGTGCCGCCGCGCAGCGTGGCGACGAGCGGCTCGCCGCCGGGCGTCGAGGGATCGCCGTTGCAGGCGACGAGCAGGAGAGCGAGGGCAATGACGCGGCGTCCCATTGGTCGTCCTCCCGACATCAGGGCTTGGTCATCGTGATCGTGCCGACCGCCGGCGGACCGGCGGTGAACGTCACGGTGAACGACAGGTTGAGCGTGTGCTCGGTGATCGTGCCAGTGGCAGTCCAGCCAGTGATCGAGGCACTCGGCACGTTGCTGCCGACCGCCGTGATCGTCCCGTCGGAGGCCAGCGTCGCGGAGATCGTCCCCATCGGCGGCACGCTGCCGTTGAACGAGGCGCCCGAGGTGGTGTAGCTGCCGTTCTGTTGCGGCGGCGTGGCACCGCCGCCGCTGCCCAGCACGTTGCCGGTGGCCGAGGCGGTGACGGTCGCCGTCTGCGCGCCGGTGTTCACCGTCACCACTGCCTGACCGGTGCCGGTCGAGGCGAAGGTCGTGTTGGTCCAGGTGCCGGTGTAGGTGCCGGCGTAGAGGGCGGCGTTGAGGCCGGCGACACTCGTCGCCGTGAAGGTGACGGTCAGCCCGCCCGCGGTGGCGGTCATCTTGTTCTCGCCCGGCACGGCACCCATCGTCCAGCTCCCCACCGTCGCGGTGCCATCGGCGCCGGTGTTGGGCGTCGCGCCGCTCGCACTACCGCCGCCCTGTGTCACCGCGAAGGTGACCGGCGTGCCTGGCATCAGGTTGCCGAAGATGTCCTTGAGCAGGACCTTGGGCGCAACCGGCGCGGCAGTGGAAACGAGCACGGTCTGGAAGTCGCCGGCGAGCTTCTCGAGGGTCGAGGCGGGCCCGGGCGTGGCGGTGCCGTGGAACGAGACGGTGCCGCAGCTGCCGCACGCCGTGACGTCGAGCTGCTGCGCGCCGGTGGCCTGGCCGAACACCCAGTTGCCGACCGTCGCCGTGCCGTCGGTCCCGGTGGCGAGCTCCGGCAGCAACACCGAACCGGTCCCGGCGGTGACCTGCCAGGCGACCGTGCTCCCGGGGACCGGATTCCCGCCGGCGTCGCGCACCGCGACGACCGGCTTGACCGGCGCGGCCTGGCCCGCGGCCGCGGTCTGCTGGTCGCCCTGGACGGCGACAAGCTGGGCGGCCGGCCCGGTCGTCGCATCGGCGCCGAAGGTCACCGGGCTGCCGGTCGCGCCGGCAAGGGTCGCCCGCAACTGCTGCGTCTCGCCGGGGGCGCCGAGGGTCCACGCGAACACCCGGGCCACGCCGTCGCTGCCGGTGACCGGGGTGGCACCGCTCACGACACCGCCGCCCTGCGTCACCGCGAAGGCGACCTGGACGCCGGCCTTGGGGACACCGTTGCTCGTGACCCGCACGGCGGGAGCGGTGGCCACGGCGGTGTGGCCGATGGCGGACTGGCCATCCCCCTCGAGGAGGGCGAGTGCCAAGGTCTCGTTCCCGCCGCCACCCGGACCGTCGGACGACGAGGAGCAGGCCAGCGAGACCAGGAGGATGGCGGCGAGCGATCGGGGTGAGCGGACCGGCATGGGGGCTCCTGCACGGATCTTCCTGACGCTACTGCCTGGACCCCTCGGACACCACCCCTGGCCACCAGTTCCACTCCCCCAGGATCGCGAGCAGCGCCGGGGCGACCACGGGACGGACAAGCAGGACGTCGAGAAGGATCGCCGCGAGGAGCACGCGACCGAGAAGGGCGAGCGGGGCGAAGGCGCTGGCCGCGAACGCGGCGAGCAGGGCCGCCAGGAGCAGGCCGCCCCGCAGGAAGAGCGGCGCCGCGCGCGCGACGCCGTGGCCGACGTCGCATGCCGGTGCCCCGCGCACGGCGAGCAGCAGCACCAGTTCGTAGTCGATCGACAGCGCGAACGCGGCCCCGAGCGCCACCAGCGGCACCGTCCCGGGCATGCCGATCCGGGCGACCCGCGGATCGAGCACCGCGACGATCCCGATCGCGGCGGCGGCCACCAGCAGGTTGAGCAGGACCGCCTTGGTGGCGATGACCGGCGCGCGGAAGATCGCGGCGAGGGCGAGCCAGCACCCGAGCGAGGCGAGCACGATCACCGAGCGAGTCGCCTCGCGGAGCGCCGCCCGGAGATCCTCGGCGACGGCGCCGAGTCCCCCGACCAGGGTCCCCGGCCGGTCGGCGAGCGACTGACGGAGGTCATGCGCCAGCGCGATCGACCCCGCGAATCCGTCAGCCGGCGCGGCGAAGGCGCGCAGCAACACGGCGCGCCGATCGCCCGACACGAAGTGGGCAAGCACGGCACTCGGCACCAGGTCGCGGATGACGCTCGGCTCGCCATTGCCGAGGTCGGCGACGCTGCGGACATCGGCAACGCCGGGCAGTGCCGTCAACTGTGCCTCGAGCGCCGTGACGCGCGCCCAGCCCGGCGGCGAGAAGACATCGGCATCGAGATCGGCGAGCACCAGCACCGGCGACATCGCGGCGCCGCGACCGAGCGCCTCGAGTCGGTCGAGGGTGATCCGCTGGGGCGTGTCGCGCGGCAACCACGCCAGTGGGTCGGTCGCGATCGGCGCCGTGACGCCCCGCACGGCGAGCCACCCGAGCAGCGGCAACGCCACCGCGATCGCCAGGACGGGACGCCTCGCGATTCGGCGAAGCAACGGGCCCGGAGACGGCGACGGCACACTTGTCACTGGACCCGCCCCACCCGAGAGGAGCACGGCGACCGCCACGGCGACGAGTCCGGCGAGCGCGGCGCCGCGGACATCGGCGGTGGGACCGAGCAGCAGCGCCGCGAAGGCGCACGCCGCCACGAGGCCGGCACGGCCCACGTCCGACCGGCCGAAGCCGCCGCGCTGCATCCAGAGGCGGTAGTCGAGCGTCAGGGCCGCGGCGACGATCGTCGCGACCACCTCGGCGAACGCGCCGAGCGGCAGCGCGAGGCCGAGCACGCGAGTGAGGGCGAGCGCGACGAGCGCCGCCACCACGGCGAGGGCGACGCCCGACCACGCGGCGGCGAGCCCGCCGAAGGCCACCACTGCCGCCACCGCCGTCAGGGGGATCGCCACGCGCTCGGCCCGCGCGAGCGCGCGGGCCGTGGTGCTCGCGACCTCGCGTTCAAGCAGCGCGGCGCCGGTCCAGCGGGCCTGGATCCCGAGGCCGACCGTGTCGATCGCATGGGTGATCGCATCGATCGTCGCGAACGAGGCGTCGCCCGCCACGTCGACGATCGCCAGCGCGGAGTGACCGTCGACGCCCAGGAGCAGCGTGTCGAGCGACGTGGCGGGCGAGACGACCCCTCGCGCGCCGGCCTCGGCGAGCGGCGCGATGATCCGGCGCACCAGCGCGCGACCGCTGTCGGTGGCGGCGCCGACCGGCAGGCGATCGATGAGCAGAACCAGCGGTTCGTTCGCGGCAGTCGGGAAGTCGCGCGTCAATCGCGCGGCGAGGTGCGCGGAGGGACTGTCGCTGACCTCGAGATGGCCGGTGGCGGGCCGTTCCACGCTCGCCAGCACGCCCACGGCGGCCACGGCGAGAATCGGGAGCAGCCACTGGCGGGGAGTCACCGTCGCGTGTGCCCGGGCCGGGCCATCGAGGGTGTCATCGCCCCGCCTTGGCTAGAGGATGTACTTCCGGAGGTCGTCGTCCTGGATGACGTGGGCCAGCTTCTCGCGCACTTCCTTGGCGCCGAGCCGGATGGTGCCGGTGCGGCCGTCGGGGAGGTCGAAGAGCAGCTCCTCCATCAGCGACGCCATGACGGTGTGGAGCCGGCGCGCGCCGATGTTCTCCATCCGGTCGTTGGCCTGCCACGCCGTGCGCGCCAGCTCGGCGATCGCGTCCTCGGCGAACTCGAGCGTGACGCCCTCGGCGCCGACCAGCGCCGCGTAGGTCTTGGTGAGCGCGTTCTCGGGCTCGGTGAGGATCCGCACGAAGTCGGCCTCGGTGAGCGGCTCGAGCTCGACCCGGATCGGGAAGCGCCCCTGGAACTCGGGGATCAGGTCGCTCGGCTTGGTGATGTGGAACGCGCCGGCCGCGACGAAGAGGATGTGGTCGGTGCGGACGTAGCCGTAGCGGGTCTGCACCGTGGCCCCCTCGACGATCGGCAGCAGGTCGCGCTGCACTCCCTCGCGCGACACGTCGGGGCCGGTCGGGTTGCGATCGCCGGCGATCTTGTCGATCTCGTCGAGGAAGACGATGCCGTGGTTCTCGACCCGGTCGAGCGCCTCGTTGACCACGTCGTCCATGTCGACCAGGCGGCGCAGCTCCTCGTCCTCCAGGATCCGGCGTGCCTCGGGCACCTTCACGGCGCGGCGGCGCGGCTTCTTCGGCAGGTTGTCGCGGATCCAGTCGCCGAACGAGAACTCCGGGCCCTCGATCCCCTCGGGGGGACGGAATGCGTCGGGATCGGGATAGTTCTGCGGCGTGACCTCGAGCTCGACCTCGCGGTCGTCGTAGGCGCCGTCGAGCAGCTCCTTGCGGAGCTTCTCGCGCGAGCGCTCGCGCCGCGCGGCGAGGGCGGGATCCTCCGGTGCCACCGGCGCGCCGTCCTCGGCGCGATCGACCGGCGGGAGGAGGAGGTCGAGCAGCTGGTCGGTGGCGCGCTGCTCGGCCTGCGGCCACACCTCGTCCTCGCGCTCGGTGCGCACCAGCGAGATCCCGGCGTCGACCAGGTCGCGCACCAGCGACTCGACGTCGCGGCCGACGTAGCCGACCTCGGTGAACTTCGACGCCTCGATCTTGAGGAACGGCGCGCCGGCGAGTCGCGCGAGCCGCCGCGCGATCTCGGTCTTCCCGACGCCGGTCGGCCCGATCAGGATGATGTTGCTCGGCGTGATCTCGTCGCGGATCGCCTCGGGCGCCTGGCCGCGACGCCAGCGGTTGCGGACCGCGATCGCGATCGCCTTCTTGGCCGCCGCCTGGCCGACGATGTAGCGGTCGAGCTCCGCCACGATCTGACGCGGCGGCAGCTCCTCCAGCCAGGGCTGGGGGGCGGGGGGCTCGGCGGGCGGGGCGGCGGGCTCAGGCATGGGGGCAAAGATAGCCGAGATTCGCGAATGGAGATTGGTGAATCGAGGGTGCCATGCCTCCTCGAATCGCCAATCTCGATTCGCGAATCTCGTTCAGAGTTCCAGCACCGTCAGGTTGCCGTTGGTGTACACGCAGATGTCGGCGGCGATGCGCATGCTGCGCTCCACCACCTCGCGGGCGGTGAGGCGATCGTCGTCGATCAGCGCGCGGGCGGCGGCGAGGGCGTAGTCGCCGCCGGAGCCGACGGCGAGGATGCCGTCGTCGGGCTCGATCAGTTCGCCGTTGCCCGAGAGGAGGAAGGTGTGCTCCCGGTCGGCGACGATCAGCACCGCCTCCAGCCGTCGCAGGAAGCGGTCGCTGCGCCAGTCCTTGGCGAGTTCGGTGGCCGCGCGGGTCAGGTTGCCGGGATGGCGGTCGAGCTTCTCCTCGAACCGCTCGAACAGCGTCAGCGCGTCGGCCACCGACCCCGCGAAGCCCGCCAGGATCTTGCCGCTCTTGAGGGTGCGCACCTTGGTGGCGCGCGCCTTGACCACCGTGTCGCCGATCGAGACCTGGCCGTCGCCGGCCAGCGCGACGCGGCCGTCCTTGCGGACGGCGAGGATGGTGGTGCCGTGGTAGGTCGGGGTCATGGCATGAATATACGGCTACTTCGCCCGGGGATGGGCGTCCCGGTACACCTGCTTGAGCCGCTCGACCGAGGTGTGGGTGTAGACCTGGGTGGTCGACAGCGAGGCGTGGCCGAGCAGTTCCTGCACGGCGCGCAGGTCGGCGCCGGCGTCGAGGAGGTGGGTCGCGAAGGTGTGCCGCATCGAGTGGGTGCGCATCCCGTCGGCGCCGATCGCGTCGTAGAGCCGGTGCATCCGTCGCTGGATGGTGACCGGGGCGAGCCGGCGGCCGGTGCGGCCGATGAAGACCGCCTGCCGGTCGGCGCCCGGCCGGCGCGCGTAGTCCTCGCGGAGCGCCAGCCAGCGCCGGAGCGCCAGGCCGGCGCGGCTCCCCACCGGCACGATCCGCTCCTTGCGCCCCTTGCCGATCACCTTGACCTGGTCGCCGAGGAGGTCGAGCCGCGGCAGGTCGAGCTCGCGCAGCTCCGAGAGGCGGAGCCCCGAGGAATAGAAGAGCTCGAGCATCGCGAGGTCGCGCACGGCCTCGGGGTCGTCCTCCGCCGCCTGCGCCTCGGCGTGGCGGAAGAGTTCCTCGACCTGGCTGGCGAGCAGGTAGCCCGGCAGCCGCTTCTCCAGCCGCGGCATCTTGGCGGCGCGGATCGCGACGGTGTCGATGTCGTGGTGCACGTGGAGCCAGCGGTAGAACGAGCGGATCGCCGAGAGGGTCCGCGCGGCGGAGCGCCGCGCCAGGCCGCGACGCTCGAGCTCGCCGAGGAAGCCGCGCAGCGCGAGGCGGTCGACGTCGGCGAACTGCCAGGTGCGGCCGCCGTGGCGCCGGTCGAGGAAGTCGGTGAACGCCTCGAGGTCGCGCCGATAGGCGGCGATGGTGTGGGGCGACTGGTCACGCGCCTTCTCGAGGTGGACGAGAAAGTCGCGGACCAGCGGCGGCGTCAGAGCGCGTTCCGCCACGCCGCGAACTCCTCGCGCGCCCGCGCCACCTGGCGCTCCTTCCGCTCGGCCTTCTTGACCTTTCCTTCCAGCGGATCGAGCAGCCCGAAGTTGGCGTTCATCGGCTGGAAGTGCGCCGGGTCGGCCTCGCGCAGGTAGCGGAGCAGCCCGCCGAGCATCGTGCTGGGCGGCGGCACCGCCACTGGCTCGCCGCGCAGCACGCGGTCGAGGTTGATCCCGGCGAGCAGTCCGGTGCCGAGCGACTCGGTGTAGCCCTCCACGCCGGTGAGCTGGCCGGCGAAGAAGCGCGGCGCGCCGTCCCGGTCCTGCAGCGCGGGGCCGAGCGACGCCGGGGAGTTGATGTAGCTGTTGCGGTGGATGCTGCCGTAGCGGAGGAACTCCGCCTGGCCCAGGCCGGGGAGCATCGAGAACACCCGCTTCTGCTCGGGGATCCGCAGCCGGGTCTGGAAGCCGACCAGGTTCCACATCTGGCCGGCCTTGTCCTCGCGGCGGAGCTGCACCACGGCGTGCGGCTCGCGCCCGGTGCGCGGGTCGGCGAGCCCGACCGGCTTCATCGGGCCGAAGCGCAGCGTCTCGCGGCCGCGCGCCGCCATCTCCTCGACCGGCAGGCAGCCCTCGAAGTAGGGCACCTCGTCGAAGGCGTGCGCGGTGAACTGGTCGGCCGCGGTGAGCGCGTCGAGGAACGCCTCGTAGCCGTCACGGTCGAGCGGGACGTTGAGGTAGTCGTCGCCGCCACCCTTGTCCCAGCGCGACTTGGCGTACAGCGCGTCCATGTCGAGCGACTCGGCACTCACGATCGGCGCGATCGCGTCGTAGAAGGCGAGCGCCCCCTGCCCCAGCGCCGCGGCGATCGCGGCGGCGAGCCGATCGGAGGTGAGCGGGCCGGTCGCGACGATGCCGGGCTCGGGGAGCGCCGTGGCCTCCTCCCGGGCGACGGTGATCCGGGGATGTGCCGTGACCTTCGCGTGCACCAGGTCGCTGAACACCTCGCGATCGACCGCGAGCGCCGCCCCGCCGGGGACCCGCGCCTCATCGGCGAGGGGCAGGAGGATGGATCCGAGGTCGCGCAGCTCGGCCTTGAGCAGGCCGTGCGCGTTGTGGAGCTCGACCGACTTGAACGAGTTGCTGCAGACCAGCTCGCCGATCCGCTCGGAGCGGTGCGCCGCGGTCGGGACGACCGGGCGCATCTCGACCAGCGTCACGTCATGGCCGCGCTCGGCGAGGGCCCACGCGGCCTCGGAGCCGGCGAGCCCGCCACCCACCACCGTCACGTTCATTCGGAGGGCTTGCTGGGGCCGCGCTTGCGCGGCGCGCCACTCTTCCTGGTCGACTTCTTCGCCGACTTGGTCGCGACCTTCGCCGTGCGACGCTTCCCCTTGGGCGGCTTCCCCTTCTCGGCGAGCAGCTGCACGGCGGCCTCGAGCGTGAAGGCCTGCGGCGCGGCGCCCTTGGGGAGCGAGGCGTTGAGGTCGCCGTGCTTCACGTAGGGACCGTAGCGCCCCTCGAAGAGCTGCACCGGCTGCTGGTCGGCCGGGTGGGCGCCCAGTTCGCGGAGCGGCGTCGCGGCGCGACGGCCGCGCCCGAGCTTCGGCTCGCGCAGCAACTCGACCGCGCGCTCGAGCGTGACGGTGAGCACCTCGTCGCCGGCTTTGAGCGAGCGGAAGTCGTCCTTGCCGCCCTCGCCGCCCTTGGCATGGACGACGAACGGCCCGAACCGGCCGAGCCCCGCCTTCACCGCGTTGCCGGTGTCGGGGTGCGGGCCGAGGAGGCGCGGCAGCGCGAGCAGGCCGACGGCGAGCTCGAGCGTCACCTCCTCGGGCTTCACCCCCTTGGGGAGCGACGAGCGCTTCGGCTTCTGCTTCCCCTCGCCCTCGCCCAGCTGCACGTAGGGACCGTACTGGCCGTCGAGCAGGAAGATCGGCTCGCCGGTCTCCGGATGGACGCCCAGGGACTCGGGACCCTCGGCGCGCTGGCGGATCAGCGCGTCGATCCGTGAGGGATCGAGGTCGGCCGGCGTGGCGTCCTTCGGCAGCGAGGCCCGCAGCGTCTCGCCGTCCTCCTTCCGCTCGGCGTACGGGCCGTAGCGACCGATGCGGATCTCGGCGCCCATCCCGTCGAGCGCCACCAGGCGCGCCTCCGACGGCTTGATCTGCTCGAGGCCGCGCTCGGTCTGCGCCTGCAGGCCGCCCTGGCCGAGGTAGAAGCGCCGCAGGTACGCGAGCGAGTCCTGCTGCCCCTCGGCGATCTCGTCGAGCGTCCCCTCCATCTTCCGGGTGAACTCGACGTCGACCAGCTCGCCGAAGTGGCGGATCAGCAGGTCGGTCACCGCGAAGGCGGTGAAGGTCGGCACCAGCGCCTGCCCCTGGCGCACCACGTAGCCGCGATCCTGGATCGTGCCGATGATGCTCGCGTAGGTGGACGGCCGGCCGATGCCCTGCTCCTCCAGTGCCTTGACCAGCGACGCCTCGGTGTAGCGCGCCGGCGGCTTCGTCTCGTGGCCGACCGGCTCGAGTGCCTCGCAGGTCGGGTGGTCGCCCACCGCCAGCGGCGGCAGCGGATCGTCCTTGTCCTCGAGCGCGGCGTCGGGGTCGTCGCTGCCCTCGACGTAGGCGCGCAGGAAGCCGGCGAAGTCGGTGCGCTGGCCGGTCGCCTTGAAGCGGGCGTCGAGCGCGTCGAGCTCCACGGTCGTGGTCGTCTTGCGGGCGTCCTTCATCTGCGAGGCGACGGTGCGCTTCCAGATCAGCGCGTAGAGCGCGTACTCGTCGCCGTCGAGGCCGGTCTCGTCGGGCGTCTTGAAGGAGCCGCCGGCGGGGCGGATCGCCTCGTGCGCCTCCTGCGCGTTGGCCACCTTGTTGGCGTAGTGCCGCGGCTTCTCGGGGAGGTAGTCGTCGCCGTAGAGCCGCCGCACGATGTTGCGCGACGCGGTGATCGCCTGGTCCGACAGCGCGGTCGAGTCGGTCCGCATGTAGGTGATGTGGCCGTTCTCGTAGAGCTTCTGCGCGACCTGCATGGTGCGCTTGGCGCCGAAGCGGAGCTTGCGGTTGGCCTCCTGCTGCAGCGTCGAGGTGGTGAACGGCGCGTAGGGGCGGAGCACCCGCGGGTTCGACTCGACCGAGGCGACGGTCCATGCCGCCGACTGCAGCCGCTCGACCAGCGCACGGGCCTCCGCCTCGCCGAGGAGGAGGACGTCCTTCCCCTCCGCGATGCGGCCGGTGTGCTCGTCGAAGTCCTTGCCGGTGGCGAGGCGGCGGCCGCCGAGCGCCACGAGCCCCGCCTCGAACCCGGCGCCCCCGTGCGCCAGCGTCGCGGTGAGGTCCCAGTAGCTGCCGGTCCGGAAGGCGAGCCGCTCGCGCTCACGGTCGACGATCAATCGCGTCGCGACCGACTGCACCCGGCCGGCCGAGAGGCCGAACGCGACCTTCTTCCAGAGCAGCGGCGACAGCGTGTACCCGACCAGCCGGTCGAGGATGCGCCGCGTCTCCTGGGCCCGCACCAGGTCCTGGTCGACCTCGCGGGTGTGGTCGAGCGCCTCGCGGATCGCCTCGCGGGTGATCTCGTGGAACACCATCCGCCGCACCGGGACCTTCGGCTGCAGCACCTCGAGGAGGTGCCACGAGATGCTCTCGCCCTCGCGGTCCTCGTCGGTTGCGAGGTAGAGCGCGTCGGCGTCGCGGAGCAGCTCCTTCAGCTCGCGCACCACCGGCTTCTTGTCGCCGGGAACGATGTAGAGCGGCTCGAAGTCGGCGGCGACGTTCACGCCGGTCCGCGCCCACTCCTCGCCCTTGTACTTCGCCGGGATCTCGTTCGCCTTGTCCGGGAGGTCCCGCACGTGCCCCATCGACGCCGCGACGGTGTAGCCGTCGGGCAGGAAGCCCCGGATCGTCCGCGCCTTGGTGGGCGATTCGACGATGACGAGGGCGTTGGGGCCGAGGCCGGCCGACTTCTTCTTGACCATGGGTCTCCAGTTCGGCTCGCGTGGGCGAGCGGCGACTCCACTAATACCCGCCCCGCCGACCTCCCGGCAAGCACCACCACGGCAAGCCGTTACCGATCAACGAGTTACCAACCGGCATACTGGCGGGCCGCCACGGCGACCGCCTCGGCCACCAGGGCCGGGGGCCCCGAGGCGTCGATTTCGAGCTCCGCCAGCCGGTACAGGCGCTCGCGGTGGCCGAGCTGTTCCCGGAGTCTCGGCAGCGGATCGCTGGCGAGCAGGGGGCGATCCCCGGCCGCCCCCAGGCGGCGGGCGGCGGCCTCCGGCGCGAGCGACAGATATAAGGTGAAGGCGGCGGGGGTGGCGCCGGCAAGGTTGCCCGGCTGGGCGGCCCACCCCGCGCCGGCAGCGATCACGGCCGGTGGCCCGGCGAGGGCGGCGGCCATGGCGGCGCGCTCCCGGTCGCGGAAGGCGGCCTCCCCCTCGCGGGCGAAGACCTCCTCCACGGTGCACGCGGCGGCGGCCTCGATCTCGAGGTCGAGGTCGACCCAGGTGGTGTCGAGGAGCGTCGCGGCAAGCCGGGCGACGGTCGACTTGCCGGCCCCCGAGAGGCCGATCAGGACGATCGGCCGGGGCATGCTCAGGCCTCGGGCTCCGCGTCGGCCATCGCCGCGCGGCGACGGGCGAGGGCGTCGAGGGTGCCGTCGAGGTTGCGCTGGAGCTCGTCGAGCGAGTCGCCGCCGAACTTCTCGAGGATCGCCTCGGCGAGCACCAGCGCGACGAGCGCCTCGGCGATCACCCCCATCGCGGGCACCGCCGTCACGTCGGAGCGTTCGCTCTGGGCGTTGGCCTCGGCGCCGGTGTCGAGGTGCACCGTCTTGAGTGGCGACATCAGGGTGGAGATCGGCTTCATCGCCACGCGCACGACGAGCGGCTCGCCGGTCGTCATGCCGCCCTCGAGTCCGCCGGCGTTGTTGCCCTGGCGCGTGAAGCCGGCGCCGCGGCGATTGTCGGGGTCGGCGAGGATCGGGTCGTGCACGGCGGAACCCGGCCGGCGCGCGGCCTCGAAGCCGAGGCCGATCTCGACGCCCTTCACCGCCGGGATCGACATCAGCATCGACGCGAGTCGGCCGTCGAGCTTGCGGTCCCAGTGGACGTGGCTGCCGAGGCCGACCGGGACGCCGGTCGCGATCACCTCCACCTCGCCGCCCAGGGTGTCGCCGTCCTTCTTCGCCTGGTCGATGCGCGCGATCATCTCGCGCTCGGCGTCGGGATCGAGCGTGCGGACCGGGGAGGCGTCACTGATGTCGTTGAGGGATCGCCCCGCCCCGCGCAGCGGCGGCGGGGCCTCCGAGCCCGCGGACGCCCCGACCCCAGTCGCGCCGGTCGGGGCGTTCGTCACCTCGGAGATGCCGCCGCCGCTACGCGGGGCGGCATGAATCCCCCCGAGCGACACCACGTGCGACCCGATCTCGATGCCGAGTTCCTCGAGCAGCCGGCGGGCGACGGCACCGCAGGCGACGCGCGCGGTCGTCTCGCGAGCCGAGGCGCGCTCGAGGATGTCGCGGGCATCGTGGCGGTCGTACTTGAGCACGCCGACCAGGTCGGCGTGGCCGGGGCGCGGGCGGGCGACCCGGCGGCGGCGCGCCTCGCCCGGCGTCCCCTCGGCGGCCATCACGTCCTGCCAGTTGGCCCAGTCGCGGTTGGCGATCAGCATCGCGATCGGGGAGCCGAGCGTCTCGCCGGCGCGCACGCCGGCCAGGAACTCGACCCGATCCTGCTCGATCTTCATCCGGGCGCCGCGGCCGTAGCCCTGCATCCGGCGGAGCAGGTCGCGATCGACCGCCTCGGCGGGCAGCGGCAGGCCGGCCGGGATCCCCTCGACGATCGCGACGAGCGCCTTGCCGTGCGACTCGCCGGCGGTGAGGAAGCGGAGGGTGGGCATGGGGGAGGAAGATATCACCCCGCCCCCGGGCCAGCGGCCCGGGCGGCGGGGTCTCCGAGCACGCGACGCCCCGACACCGTCCACGGCACGCCAATCGAAAGCCGACGCCCCGACACCGGGAAGGCGTCGGGGCGTTGGCGTCTTCGGAGTTCCCGCCGCTCGCGCTGCGCGCGAGGGCGGGAGGCCCTACTCGATCGGATCGTCCACGATGCGCGGAGTCACCATGATGATCAGGTCCTTGCGGTTCTCGCTGTTCGTCGCGAAGGAGAACAGGTTGCCGATGAACGGCAGCGACGAGAGCAGCGGGATGCCCGAGCGGGTGCGGGTCACCGTCGTGTTGGTGAGCGCGCCGATCGCCGAGGTCTCGCCGTCGCGCACCAGCTGGCTCGACCGGGTGATCTGCTTCGGGATCGTGAAGCCGAGGTCGGCGGCCGCGAGCGGCTGGATCGACGAGCGCTCGACCTCGATGTCCATCCGGATCTCGCGGTTGGCGGTCACGCTCGGCGTGACCTTCATCCGGATGCCGGTCTCCTTGAACTGCACGTTGGCGCGGGGCGCCTGGTTGGCCTGGCCGAACGACGACGCGTCGATCACGCGGACCGGCGTCTCCTCGCCGCTCAGGATGTAGGCCTCGTGGTTGTCGAGCGTGTTGATCAGCGGCCGCGCCTCGACGTCGGTCAGCTGCACCTGGCTCAGCGCGCTCAGGAACGAGGTGAGCGAGAAGCCGCCGATCGCCGTGGTGAAGGCGATGTCGAGCGCGGAGCCGGAGATGATGGCGTCCGCGTTGGAGATCGCCGACATGGCGTTGCCGCCGAGGTTGACGATGTTCTGGTTCGGGTTGTACGGCTGGCCCGTGAGCGGGTCGGTCCGCTGGATCAGCTTGTTGTAGAACTGCTCGCCGGTGCCGAGGTCGTACTTGAAGCCGAGCTGCTCGAGGTCGGTGCGATCGACGAACACCAGCTTCGCGGCGATCGAGACCGTCGGCGTGCGGATGTCGAGCGACTTCAGGAAGTCGACGATGCCCGGCAGCTTGGTGCGCGAGTCGGTGATGACGAGCGCATTGAGCGACGAGTCGGCCTGCAGCGTGCCGCGGCCCTTGGTGAGCAGCGACTTGTACGTCTCGGCCATCGACGTGGCCTTCTGGTAGTTCAGCTGGACGACGCGGGTCTCCAGCACCTCGACCGAGTCGAGCTTCGCGAGCTCGCCGGGCGAGTCGATCCGCAGGATCCCGCCGGGCAGCTCGGCGACCGAGTAGCCGTAGGCGGTGAGGATCGCGTGGAAGGCGTTCTCCCAGGTCTGGTTCGGGAGGTCGGCGTTGACGCTGCCGGTGACGCCCGGGCCGACGATGATGGCGCGGCCGCTGTAGCGCGAGAAGATCCGGGCCACCTCGGGCCACGTCGCGTCGGTGAAGCGCACGTCGATCGGGTCGCGGCGGCCGCTCGCGGCGGCGGCCTCGAGGATCGGGCCCGCGCCGGCCGAGCCGCGGGTGGCGGTCGCCACCGCGAGCGTCCTGGCCACGGTCGGGGTCGGCAGCGGCTGGCTGGCGACCTCGTCCGGGCGGCCGGCGCCCAGGTTCCAGGCCTCGAACGGCTCGTCGGCGTAGGCCACCGTCACGACGCCGGGGGTGTCGCCGTTGACGCGGTACGACGGCATGCGATCGAACTCCATCACGATCCGCACGACGTTGACCTCGTACTGGCGCACCCGGACGTCGCGGACGATGCCCCGGCGGAGGCCGTCGTACGCGTTGGCCACCTGGGCCAGGGAGGCGCCCTCGAGGTCGACCACGAGGCGGGCGGGATCGGTCAGCGTGAAGTCGCGGACCTTGACCTGCCCGTCGAGCGCGATCGCGAGGCGGGCGGTGCCGCCCGCGTGCGACAGGGTCACCGCCGTGACCTTGGCATCGGGCAGGGGCTGGTTGGCGGCCGGGGCCGCGACGAGCGCGGCCGGCAGCAGCCAGGCGAAAGAGCGCGTGATCATGGGGTCCCGTCCTCCGATCGACGGACATGGTAAGTCTGGTCGCGAATCGTGCCGAAGTCGTTCATCCGGAGCGTGACGGCGTCGCCGGTGATCTCCACCACCGTGAGCCGACCGATCCGCTCGCCGAGGCCGACGACGTAGCGCTTGCTGCTGCCGCGATCCGAGAAGGTGGCGATCGACTTCGACGCCACGTTCGGGTCGTGGATCACGGAGCTGAGCACCAGGTCGGGGAGCTCGGGTCCGCTGCCCTCCAGCACGAAGACCGGCCGGAAGGGGTCGCGGGGTGCCGCATCCCAGCGGTAGACCTCGCGCAGGAGCGGTCGCTCGCCGCGCGCGGCGGCGGTGTCGAACGCGATCGCCACGGGGGCGGCCACGGTGTCCGGCGCGGCCTGGGCCGCGGGCGGATTGACCGGCTCGTCGATCGACGGCCCGTCGGTCGCCGCGGTGCCGCCGTCGGCGGCGCCGCCGCAGGCCGCCATGAGCGCCGCGGCGAGCATCAGCCTCAGCTCACGTGCCATTGGTCGAGTCCTCCGCCGCGACGGCCTTGACGTAGGTGCGCACCTGGAACTTCGCCTCCAGCATCGAGAGCGTGTCGCCGAAGAACCGGGCGCTCGAGGCCTGGGCCCGCTTGAGCGACACCCCGGTCGGCACGATGATCCGGCGCAGCGAGGCCACGTCGGTCAGGAACGCGCCGACCTGGTTGAAGCGCCCGACCACGGCGAAGCCGTTGGTGTGGGTGTCGAACGGTTCGGGCCCCGCCACCGGCGTCGCCGGGGTGAAGGAGATCACCTGGAGGCCGCGGACCTTCGCGCGGATGTTGATGTCGTCGATCAGGTTCGCGATCTCGGTCTGGTCGGGGACCAGCGAGCGCAGCACGCCGAGCGAGGCGCGGTACGCCTCGGTCCGCTGCTTGACGTCCTCGACCGACTCGGTGGCCAGCGAGCGCTTGGCCGAGTCGATGCGCGACTGCAGCGACGCGAGGGTGTCACGGTCGGCCTGGACGATCGCGGCCCGCTCCTTGGCGCCCTTCAACCCGGCGAGCTTGATGATCTCGCCCGAGTAGCCGGCGTAGCCGACGAGCAGCGCCACGATGACGAGCATGATCGGGGTGGTCTTCGGGGTGTCGGCCATGGCTCAGTCCTCCACCACCGACTCGAGCACCGGCACCGTCCGGATCGCGGACGAGTCGGCCTGCGAGTAGGTCGCCTGGATCGTGAACTCGGTCACCGCCCGGTTCCCCTCGAGCTTCTGCCCCGCGGAGAGCGGCAGCACGTTCGAGAGCCACGGGCTCGCCTCGAGCCGGCGGAGGAACGTCGTGTAGTTGCCCAGGTCGGCCGTCACGCCGCTGATCCGCACCGAGGGCGGCGGCGGCGGGACCGAGGGATCGGTGGACGGCGGCGTCTCGATGTTGGAGACATCGGTCAGCCACGTGTTGTCCGGCAGCGCGGCGCCGATCTCGGCCAGCATGTGCGGCCAGATGTAGCGGTCGCGGTCCACGGCGCTGATCGTGCCGATCTGCGCCAGGATCGAGTCGCGGACCCGCTCCTCGCGGCGCTTCTCGCGCATGAAGCCCTGGTACCGGGTGTACTCGGTGCGCGCCTCGTCGATCTGCGGCTCGAGCGTGGCCAGCTGCCGACCGGTGCGGACGAACAGGAAGCCGAGGCCGAGGATCACGGCGGCCCACGCCGCGATCGCGGCCATCTGCCACGGCTCCTTGATCCCGCTGGTCAGCCCCTTGAAGCGCTCGCCGACGCCGGCGAACGCGGCCCCGCGCGGCGCGGCGCGCTTGGCACCGGGGCGGAGGTTGATCGTGATCATCGGGCAGGCCTCCTCATGCCGCCGTCCGGAGGGCGAGTCCCACGGGGAGCATCAGGAGCGGCGCGATCTCGTCCATCGAGAGGCCGTCGAACGCGTCCGGGGCGACGTCGAGCCGCTCGACCGGGTGCGCCGGCGTGACCTGGATCTTGAGCCGGTCGCCGAGCACGCCGGCGAGGCCCGGGACGCGCGAACCGCCGCCGGTGAGGTAGACGCGCGAGAGCTGCGCACTGGGGCGCGTCGCGGTCTGGAGGAACGCCGCCGCGCGCTCGATGCCGAGCGCCAGCTCCTCGCCGCGGGTGGCGACGTGCGGCGCCAGCGCGGGATCGAGGTCGGCGCCGCGCACCACGCGGTCGGCCGCGTCGGCCGGCATGCCGCGCTCGCGCTGCAGGTCCTCGCGCAGCCGGCGCACGCCGATCGGCAGGTCGCGCGTCAGCACCGGGACGCCGTCCTCGAGGAGGTTCACGACCGTCGTCTCGTGGCCGATGTTGGCCAGCGCGACGACGCCGCGCATCGCCTCGGGATAGTTGCGCTCGAACGCGTTGTGGAGGGCGAAGGCCTCGACATCGATGATCCGGGCGTCGAGCCCGATCTCGCCGAGAAGCGCCAGCTTCGACTCCACCAGCTCCCGCTTCGCCGCGACGAGCAGCACCTGCATCTGCAGGCCGTCGCCGTCGGGATCGAGGATCTGGAAGTCGAGCTCGACGTTCTCCGGATCGAAGGGCACATGCTGGTCGGCCTCCCACCGGATCACGTCCCGGGCGTCGGCCTCCTTCATGCGATCCATCTGGATCTTCTTGATGATGACGTCGCGGCCGCCGACGGCGACCACCACGTCGCGAGCCTTGATCTGCGCCGTGCCGAGCAGGTCCCGCACTGCGTCGGCAACGAGTCGCGGATCCATCACCTCGCCCTCGACGATGGCGTCATCGGCAACTGGGGCCAGGGCGATCTTCTCAAGGACCGGATGCCCGGACCCGTGATTGACCACGACCGCCTTGATGTACCCGCTGCCGATGTCGAGACCCACCGTGGAGCGCGCGCGGGGGAAGAGCGCCATATGAGCCCGGATTGTGCGGTGGAGGGTTGCCATACGGTACAGCCGCCATGACCCGGAAGTCAAGCAACCCACCGTGGATCAACCCGTTGTCCAGCGGCCACTTACGTTGTCCGGCCGCGGGGCGAAGCCGGGGTCGCTGCCCCGGTGACCCCTCTACGGGGTCGCACCACTCGTGCCACCAACTGCCCCCGCTTCAATCTCGAGGCCGGTTGTCGAGCACGATGGCAGTATCGGCGCCGGTGCGTACGAGGAGGAGGGTGCCTTCCCGGGCCGCCACGATCGTCCCGCCACCATCACGCCGACGCACCCGCACCCGGAGCCGCACCACCGGCGAGGCACCCTCCCGCTCGGCTTCGGCGGTCACCTCCCAGCCCGGCAGCGAGGCCACCGGCAGCGCCCCGACCGTGGCCGCCGGCCAGGTCGCCAGCAGGGAGTCGCCGCCGAGCCGGGCGCTCGCCATGGCGTGATCCAGCGCGAACCCCGCCTCGATCGCCAGTCGCCGATCGGCCACCAGCCGGATCCGCGCAGCCGTCGCCGCGAGGCCGATCGCACCGAGCGACTCCAGCAACAGCACGAGGAGGAGGGCGGGCACGAGCGCCACGCCGTCACTCCACCGGCTGGGTGAACACGGCGCCGGGAACGGTGCCGAAGACGAGCGTCCCGCCGACGAGGCGCAGCGCCAGGTCGCTCGACGGCAACGGACCGGCGAATGGCTGGATCGTGCCCGGACTCCGCCGCGGCTCGAGGCCGAGCCAACCCCGGCCGCCGCTCAGGTAGTGCCGCAGCCGGACCGGCTCCCGGACGCGCACCACGAGTGCCGAGTCCACCGCCGCGTCGAGCGCGAGCAGGATGCCCGGGCCGCCGTCGTCGCACGCGGCGGCGGCCGTCGCGAGGAGCAGCCTCGCCTCCCACCGGGCCGGCTCCGTCCGGGTCAGCACCAGCGCCGCATCACGACTCGGGTCGGCCGCGCGACGCGCCAGCGCGGTGGCGAGCCGGATGATCGGCATCCCGGCCGCCAACCCGCAGCCGAGCGCCTCGAGCACCGGGCGGTCGTACTCCAACGTGGTCGCGGCGGGGAGGGCGAGGTCGGCGCGATGCTGCAGCGCGAGATCGTGAATCACCAGCCCGGTGATCGCCGCGCCGTCGCGCGCGGCGGACAGCTCCGCCTGGGCCTGCAGCGCGTGCCGGCCGGCGCGAGCCGCCAGCGATCCGCCCGCGGCCGCCAGCATCCCGACGAGCACCAGCGCGACGAGCAGCTCCACCAGGGAGGTTCCGCGCCTCATCGGCCGCAACGAAACGTCACCGCAAGCACCGGTCGCCCGGGGGCCGCCGGGAGGATGACCGTCTGCGAGTCGGGACGCGGCGCGGCGAGGCACGACGCGGCGCTCTCCAGTGCGAGGACGGTGTCGCGGCGGGTGACGTCGACGGCGGCGCGCAGGGCGGCGCCGCGCCCCAGTCGCTCGGCGCCCGACAGCGCGACGAGGAAGAGCGTGCCGCCGGCCTCCAGCAGCATGAGGGCGACGAGCGCCTCGACGAGCGAGAAGCCGCGGGGGGGACGGAACGGCAGCGGGACCTCCGGGAGCGGGACGCCGAAGGATCGCCGGCGCCACGCGCCATAGACTTGCCCAAACGACGCGGGCCGCCGGCACGTTCGTGCGGGCGGCCCGGCGCGTCGTCCGTCAGGACGGAATCAGCTGCAGATGATCTGGGAGTCCTGCGTGGTGCCGCTGCCGACCTCCACCGTGCAGCCGGTGAAGCCGCTGCTGATGGTCGGGTTGGTGATCGTGGCGGTGAACCCGGCGGTGCCGACCGACATCGTCATCTGGTTCGGCCGGGTGGGCACGAACACCGTGGGGTTCAGGGTCGGGGAGTAGACCCCGTAGTCGACGTAGTACGCCTCCTGCGCCGACATCACGTTGCGCAGGTCGCTGCGGACCGAGGCCAGCTTGGACTTGTCCTTGGTGGCGGCGAACTTGGGCAGTGCGATCCCCGCGAGCAACCCGATGATCACGACCACGACAAGCAGCTCGATCAGCGTGAAGCCCCGCGCATCGCGGCTCCGGCTCGGCATCGTGGTCTCCACGGTCACGGGTCTCGGTCGCCCGACTGCAAAACGGAGTGCCGGGCTATCTGCCAGGCACTCCGTTCCGCGGTCGAAGCGCCTTACGAGCAGGTGATCACACCGTCCACGGTCGACGCCGCACCGGCGCCCACCTGAACGGTGCACTGGGTGAAGCCAGCGCTGATCGTGGTGTTCGTCGCGGTCGCGGTGTAGCCGTTGCTCGCGCCCGTGATCGACATGGTGTTGCCCGACGACAGCGAGTAGTTGTTGGCCGTCTGGAGCTGGCCGTACGACCCGTAGGTGGCGTAGTCAGAGAAGTACGCCTCCTGCGCCGTCATCATGTTGCGCAGGTCGGTCTTGACCGACGCCAGCTTGGCCTTGTCCTTGGTGGCCGCGAACTTCGGGATCGCGATGGCCGCCAGGATGCCGATGATCACGACCACGATCAGCAGCTCGATGAGGGTGAAACCCTTGCGGTTCTTGACCAGCATGTGGCAGTTCTCCTGAAGAGATGAATAGTGTCGTTGGGGGCGGCGCCTCGAACGCCACTGGCCGGTTTGCCGCGACCACCCTCCGGCCTGAGGATTAGGCACATCGGATGCCAGATCTCGACGACATGGCCCAAAGTGTTTCCCCACAACGCTTTGCGCCCATTCTCCGGGATTCCTGACGCGGCGCGGAAGTCGGTAGTTTGCAAGGCCCGCCGAGCCGGCGGCCTGTCGCTTGCCAGCAAATCGCGCCACCACCCATTCTCGGACAGTCATCGCATGGCCATGAGGCCCCACCCGGATCGCAGGACAGCCGCCCTGGCGGCACTCGGCCTCGTCCTGCTCACGCTCGCCGCGACCTGGACCGGCCTGGCCAACGACTGGGTGCAGGACGACATCCCGGTCATCCTGCGCAACGAACCGCTCCATACCCTGGCGGCCCCGTGGCGGGTCTTCGCGACCGCCTACTGGCCCAAGCCGTTCGCCCCGGACCTGTATCGCCCGCTCACCTCCCTGCTCCTCGCCCTGGAGTGGGTGGCGGGCGGCGGCCGCCCGCTGCTCTTCAAGGTGGCGTCGATCCTCCTCTACCTGGCCGCCACGCTGGCGGTCTGGCGGCTCGCCCGCCGGGTGCTGTCCGAGGGGGCGGCCTGGTGCGTCGCCGCGCTGTTCGCGATCCACCCGGTCCATGTCGAGGCGGTCGCGGTGGCGGTCAACCAGGCGGAGCTGCTCGTCGCGACGATCCTCGCGCTGGTGGTCGCGGCCTACATCGACCGCGAACGGGCCGGCACCCCGCCCACGGCGCGCTGGGTCGCCGGGATCCTTGCCACGTACGTCCTGGCGGTGCTCGTCAAGGAACACGCGCTGGTGCTCCCCGCCCTGCTCGTCGCCGCCGAGGTGACGGTGCTCGACCGGGGCGTGGCGCTGCGCGACCGGTTGCGCCGCCAGCGGGCCCTGCTGGTCGGGTTCCCCGTCGCGGTCGTCCTGCTTGTCGTGGTGCGTCGGCTGGTGCTGGGCAGCGCCCGCGGAAGCTTCGTCGCCGAGGGGCTGTCGCACTCGGGGATCGGCGGCCGGGCGATGACGATGCTGTCGGTCGTGCCGGAGTGGGGCCGGTTGCTCGCGTGGCCCGCCCACCTCCAGGCCGACTATTCCCCGCAGGAGATCGTCGCCGCCACCGGGATCGGCAGCCCCGAGCTCCTCGGGATCCTCCTGCTGCTCCTGGCCGCCGTGCTGTTCTTCAAGACTCGCCGGTCGCGACCGGCGATCGCCTTCGGCATCGCCTGGCTCGCGGTCGCGCTCGGCCCGGTGCACAACGTCCTCGTGCCGACCGGGATCGTGCTCGCCGAACGGACCCTCTTCCTGGCGAGCATCGGATTCGTGATC
This sequence comes from uncultured Gemmatimonadaceae bacterium, assembly GCA_964557115.1. Classification (GTDB taxonomy): domain Bacteria; phylum Gemmatimonadota; class Gemmatimonadetes; order Gemmatimonadales; family GWC2-71-9; genus Palsa-1233. The sequence continues at coordinate 21,468 of CAZKYO010000010.1, read as the reverse complement.
GCCGGCGTCGGCCTGCTCGAGGTCGGCCGCGAGCGCCTGGCGACGAGCCGGCCCGCCCTCGCGCGCGTCGCGGTGGCCACCGGGATGCTCGCGCTGCTGGTGATGGGCGCCACGCGCTCGGCCTCGCGTCAGCGGGTCTGGCACGACATCGGGACGCTCTGGCACCAGTCGGTGATCGACGCGCCGTACAGCTACCGGGCCCACCACGCCTATGCCCAGGTGCTCTGGGAGGCGAAGAGCTACCGGAGCGCCGAGTGGCACTATCGCGCCGCGATCGCGCTGTGGCCGGATGCCTGGACGATCTCGCTGGAGCTCGCCGACAAGTACCGGCTCGACGGACTGTGTGAACCGGCGATCCCGCTCTACCAGTCGGTCCTTGCCGCCGATCCCAAGCGCGTCGAGGGACGCGGTTCGCTGGTGGCCTGCTTCCTCTACCTCGGCCACTACGCCGAGGCCGCCCGGGTCGCGCGCGAGGGCATCCCGCTCGGCCTCGAAGTCCCGCGGCTCGAGCGCCTCGCCGCGACGGCCGACAGCGCCGCCCGGGTCGGCGCCGCGCCGCGTTCGGTGCGGCTGCCCCGGGAACCGAGCGACACGACCAAGCGATGACCCGTCGCGAGCCGCTCGTCCTCGCCCTCCTCGCGCTGGTGGCGATGGGTGCGGTGCTGCTGAATGGCGTCGTCTATGACGCCGCGGCGATCCTGCACGCCGATCCTCGGTTCGCGGCGGGCGGCGTCGACTGGACCGGGCTGGCGACCCGCAGCTACTGGCTCCAGGGACTCTACCGGCCGCTCACGCTGCTGCTCCTCGGCGTCGAGCTGACGCTCGGCGGCGCGGGCCGACCCTGGGTCCTGCATGCCACGTCGCTGCTCCTCTACCTCGGCGTCCTGGGACTGGCGTGGCGCTGGCTCAGGGACGCTCGGCTGCATCCGGCCGTGGTGCTGCCCGTGCTCGCCCTCTTCGCGGTCCATCCGGCGCACGTCGAGGTGGTCGCATCGATCGTCGGACAAGCGGAACTGCTGGTGGCGCTGGCGATGCTCGCCGCGATGCTCGCCTGGCGCGACGCCGCGCGCCACGGCGAACGCTGGTGGCACGTGCCGCTCCTGCTGGCGATGACCGCGGCGGCGGCGTTCGCCAAGGAACAGGGGTTCCTGCTGCCGGTGATCCTGCTCGGCCAGCAACTGCTGCTCGCCGAACGGCTGCCGCGGCGCACCGCGATCCCGCTGCTCGTGGCACTGGCGCTGGGCTCGATCACCTGCTGGCTGCTGCACTGGCGCGTCACCGGACTGGCGGGCGGCGAGACCCCGGTGCGCGTGCTGGTCGGCCTCGCCGCCTCCGGACGGATCGCCGTGGCCCTCGGCATCGTCCCCGAGGCGGCGCGGATCCTCCTCGCGCCGTTGCACCTGCAAGCCGAATACGGCCCCCCGGGCCTCGCGACGGCGACGGCATTCGGCTGGCGCGCCGCGCTGGGCGCCGCGATCCTGTGCGTCGCGCTCACGCTGATCGCCCTCGCGCGGACCCGCCGACCGATGAGTGCGTTCGGGCTCTGGTTCGCCGGCGTGACCTGGCTGCCGGCCTCGTCGCTCGTCGTCCCTGCGGGACTCCTTCTCGGGGAGCGGGTGCTCTTCCTTCCCTCGCTCGGACTCGCGATCGCGCTGGCGGGACTCTGGCCCGCCGATCGCCCGGGACCGCGCCGGGCCGTGCTCGTCACGGCCTGGGCGCTGGTGCTCGCCGGCGCGGTGCGCTCGGCGATCCGGTGTCGCGACTGGCGATCGGAGCCGGCGTTCTACGACGCGATGGTGCGCGACGCGCCGCGGACCTACCGCGCCTGGTACACCCGTGGCGTGTGGCTGCGCACCGCCGATCGCTGGCCGGAGGCGGAGGTCGCCTTGGCACGGGCGTGGTCGCTCTCGACCCGGGACCCGGTGGTGGCGGAGGAATACGGCCAGCTGCTGCGTCGTGCCGGACGCTGCGCCGAGGCGGTGCCGGTGCTCGAGCAGGGGTTGCGTGCCGAGCCAATGCGCACCTCGCTCCGGGCACGCCTCTTCGAGTGCCTGCTGGCGGCCGGCGACAGCGCCGGTGCGCGCGATGTCGCGCGCGACGGGATCGGGCTTGGCGATGCGGGCTTCCGCTCGCAGCTCGGGCGCACGGGGTCGACGATCGAACCTTGAGGCGCTAGCGCCGCCGGGCGACGGCGAGCAGCGAGGTCCCCGGGAGCGCCGCCGCAAGCCCGGCGGGCAATCGACTCTCGAGGATGAACCATCCCCGCGCCACGTTGTTGAGGAATCGCGGCGGCGGGGTCGGCACCTCGACCGCCGAGTGCCGGCCGAGTCGCTCGATCGCCCGCACCGCCAGCTTGGGCAGCATCAGCGCGTGGAAGAGGTGCCGCATCGTGACCACCTCGAGTCCCGCGGCGCGGAGGAGCGTCGCGAGTTCGCGAGGAGCGAACCGGGTGCGGTGGTGGTTCATGTCGTCGTGCCGCGTCCAGAACACCCGGTAGGCCGGCACGGTGAGCAGGAGATGGCCGCCAGGGACGAGCAGGCGCCGCGTGAGGTCGAGGGCGGCGGCCGGATCGTCGAGGTGTTCGAGCACGTCGAGCATCAGGATCCGGTCGAAGCACGCCAGCCAGGGCAGCGGCTCCGCGAAGGGGATGGCATGAATCGTCCCGTCGGCCGACCCCGCTCCGCGGCTCGCACCGTCGGGCTCGATCCCCTCGACGACGCCGTGCCGACTGAGCGGACCAAACAGCCGGCCGTCGCCGCAGCCGACGTCGAGGATCCGCATCGGCGCGTGGTCCGGGGCCGGGAGCGTCCCGAAGGTCCGCAGCACGGCGGCGTCGCGGGCCTGCCACCACCAGTGGTCCCGCGCCAGCGCCCCGTACGCCGAGGCGTACCGCTCATCCACGGGGGCGCTCGCCGAACACCTGGTCCACGACGTAGTGCGGCCTCTGCTTCACCTCGTCGTAGACCCGGCCGACGTACTCGCCGATGATCCCCAGGAAGAGCATGTTCATCCCGGCGAGGAACACCGTGACGACAAGGATCGCGGTGAAGCCCGCGGGCACCGTCCCGGTCAGCAGGCGGACGAGGGTCGCATAGATGCTGAACGCGATCGCGGCGAGCACCGCGAGCGCCCCGAGCACCATGGCGGCCCGGATCGGCCAGGTGCTGAAGGCGAACAAGCCGTCGAGGGCCAGCCGCAGCAGGGCGAGGAACGAGTACTTGCTCGTCCCGCCGGCCCGCTCCGGGCGGTCCACCTCGATCGCCTGCTGCCGGTAGCCGACCCACGCGCGCATGCCGCGGAGGAAGCGGTGCCGCTCGGGCATGGCGCGCAGCTGGTCGACGACCCGGCGACTGAGCAGCGCGAAGTCGCCGCTGTCGACCGGGATCGGGACCCGCGACATGCGGCGGAGCGCGACATAGAACGCGCGATAGGCCAGCCGGAGGTGCCAGGGCGCCTTGCGCTGGCGCCGCACCACGAAGACGACGTCCGCACCGGCGCGCCAGGCCTCGACCAGGTCGGGGATCAGCTCGGGCGGATCCTGCAGGTCGCCGTCCATCACCACCACCGCGTCACCGCTCACGTGGTCGAGCGCCGCGGAGATCGCCGCCTGGTGGCCGAAGTTGCGCGAGAGCGCGATGACCTGGAGCCCGGGAAACTCGCGACAGGCCGCGGCGAGGAGCCGTTGCGTGCCGTCGGTGCTGCCGTCGTCGACGATCACCACCTCGTGCGGCCCGCCGGGGAGCGCTGCCACCACCGCGCGGAGCCGGGCGAGCAGCTCCGGGACGACGTCCTCCTCGTTGAGCAGCGGCACGGCAATGCTGAGTCGCATCAGGCGCCCCCCGGCGTGGCGCGGAAGTAGACCATCGCCCAGAGCCCGAATCCGAGGGCCCGCAGGAAGAAGGGCTGCTCGTGTTCGACCCGCCAGTGACGACCGATGGCGGCGCGCAGGTCGGCGAGCGGGCGGGCGTGGCGACCGCGGTCGGCGAGCGCGAGCCGGCGCGGCAGGCCCGACGCCGGGAGGTGGAGGTCGATCAGGTGGAGGTGCCCGCCGGGCCGGACCAGGTCGGTGCGACGGAGCAGCCCGTCGAGCGCCGCGTCGTCGAGGTGATGGGTCAGCGAATTGACGAAGAGGCAGTCGACCGGCGCGAAGTCGGCGACGTCGAGACGGGACGCGTCGCCGACCCGGAACCGGCGACCGAAGCGGGCGACGGCGCGCTCCACGTAGCCGGGATCGAGGTCGATCCCCAGGTAGTCGCACTGCGCGAACAGCCGCGCGTTGGTCCCCGGCCCGCACCCGACGTCGAGCACGCGGCTCCCGGGCGGGAGGGTGGTCGTCGCCCGGAACGGCGCCACCTTCTGCTCCACGAATGGCCACTGCCACAGGGCGTAGAGGGCCGGATGGCTCAACAGCTGTCGCACCGATCCCCCTTCCACAGCACGGTGAAGGACCCGATCCGTTCGCTCCGATCGAAGCGCAACGACCATGCCGACCGCCGCGCCGGATCGATCGCGGGGGAGAAGGGTGGTTCCTCCTGCACGACGATCGCCACCGCCGAGTCGGCGGGATCACCGTTCGCCGCCCCGCCGGAGAGGAAGGCGAACGGTCCGCGCTGCAGGTCGTCGCGTCCCGCGAGGAAGGCGACCTCGGGCGCGTCGGGTCCCGCCCAGATCGGGCCCGGCGGGACGCTGTCGCGCAGCACCGCGACCAGCCGACCGAACGTCGCGGAGTCCTCCGGCGCCACCAGCAACCCGCCGTGGCCGCCCGGCAGGACGGCGAGCCGATCGGGGCGGTGCCGCGAGGCGCCGAGCGCCGCGAGCGTGCCGGGGATCACCTGCAGGTAGCCGAACGCGGCGAGGGTCGTCGCGAGCACGCGAAACCCGGCCCGATCGGCGGGCGCCCCGAGGCCGACCGGCAGGAGCATCGCGAGCGGCAGGGCATAGACGAAGTAGATCGGGGCACCGAACGGGTACTGGCCGAGCAGCATCCAGGCGAAGACGGCGACGATCGCCATCGCCGCGGCGGTGGGACCGCGACCACGCGATGCCGCGACGCAGGCGATCACGACGGCGATCACCGCCCCGCCACGCAGCGCGAGCCATATGCCGCGATGCCACGGGAAATCGAACCAGGCCAGGGCAAACAGCGCCGCGCACAACAGGGCGACGTAGCGGGTGGCGGGCGGTCGCCTGGAGAGCACCGCCGCCCCGATCGCCACGAGTGGCACGCCGTACCACAGCGCGGCGACCGACGGCACCGGCGACGACGCGCGGCCGGCGCGCAGTGTCGCGGCGACCGCCGTCGAATGGACGAATCCGGGCAGCGCGCCGGTCCATGCGAGCCACGCGAAGACCGGCAGGGCGCCGAGCGCGACGCCCACCCCGAGCCAGGCAAGCGGCCGGGTCGCGCCCCAGCCCGCCGTGACGCCATGGCGGCGCCCGCGACGGATCTCGCCCGCGATGCCCCACGCCAGCACCGCCGCGGGCGCGAGGACGAGATGCACCATCGTGCGCCCGGTGGCCGGGAGGAGGAGGCGTCCGAGGCCCAGGGCGGCGGCGACGAGGATCGCGATGAGCAGGAGGGCGGCCGGTGCGTCGTCGTCGCGCGTGGCGATGAGCCAGGCGCCGGCCCCGACGATGCCGTACGCGGCCGTGATCTTGAAGCCAAGGCCGAGCCCCAGCAGGACGCCGACCGCGACGAGCGCCGAGGGCCGGGGCGCTCCTGGTCGCAGCAGGATCGCGAGGGCCAGCGTCACGCACATCGTGACGTACCAGGAGGCCATCGCGGCCGGATAGACCGCGGGGCCCAGCGCGCCGATCAGGAGGATCGCGAGTGCGACCGCGTCGTCCGGGCCCGCGCGCCGCAGCACGAGGGTCAGCGCGCCGAGCCACGCGAGGACGGTGACGAGGAAGCCGTGCCGGATCGCGGCGAGCGAGGGGCCGAGCAGCGCGATCCAGCCGGCATGCAGCACGGCATCGAGACCGGTGTAGGGATGCGGGAAGTCCCGGTGCGGCACCTGCCCGGCGAGGACGCGCAGGGCGGATTGCGCGAGGAGTCCCTCGTCGTGCGGATACCAGAGCCGCAGGTGGCTCCACCAGAGCGCTCCTGCCGCGACCGCGAGCGCCGCGGACACCAGCCACGGTCTCCGGCGCCCGGCGGACGCCGTCATCGCCGCATGGCCCGTCGGATCCGCAGGAGGTCGCCCGGCGCGCGGACGAAGTCGGCCACGCGCAACCGGCTCCCGGAACGGTCGTGCCAGGCCTCCAGCGGCACCTCGCGCACCGGCAGGCCGACGGGCCCGCCGTGGGCCACCTCGAGCCGCGCGAGGATCTCGACGTCGAAGATCCAGCGGCTCGTGAACGGTCGGGCGAACGCCGCGGTGACCGCGGGGACGTTCCGGAAGAGCTTGAGTCCGCACTGCGTGTCGTACACCGGCAGGCGGAGGACCAGCGAGGCGGCGGTGGCGAAGACGCGGCCGAGGTAGTGCCGCAGTGCGGAGCGCGCGATGTCACGCCCGAGCAGCTGCACCCGCGAGCCGATCGCCGCCCACAACATCGGATCGGCGTCGAGCGCCGCCGCGAGCGGCAGTGCCTCGTCGAGCGGCGTGGCGAGGTCGGCGTCGGCGAAGCCGACCATCGCCGCGCCGGTCGCGAGGCCGTGCACCATCCCCTGTCGCACCGCCTCGGCCTTGCCGGCGTTCGTCGGCAGCCGGGTCGCCGAGATCCGGCCGGGCCGGCTCGCCGCGAGCCCGTCGAGCATCGCCTCGGTGCCATCGCGGCTGCCGTCGTCCACGAAATGGATCACCACCCCGGGATGCCGGTCGACGAACGCGGTGAACGCGTTGCGATCGAGTCGAGCGGCCTCGTTGTAGGCCGGGATGACCAGCAGGACGCGCGCCGCGCTCACGTGCGCCTCAGCACCGCGAGGAGCGAGATCCCGCGTCGAAACGCGGGGCGACCGGTGTCCAGTGCCGCGAGGAGTCGCGGTGCCTCGCTCGCGAAGGCCGCGTGCAGCAGCCGGTTCAGCACGCCGACCGGGAGGTCGAGGTCGCCGGCGGTGGAGTTTCCGCCACCCGGGAGGCGACGGCGCAACGCCACCAGGGGCCGCAGGCGGCTGTTGAACGGCGAGAGCAGGCGAGGCGTCACCGGAAGGTCGGCCCAGAGCGCGGCGAGCGTGGCGACGTCGTAGCGGCGAAGGTGTCCGAAGGCGACATCATGCGGGCTCCACAGCGCGGGATCGGCGGGGACCGTCACCACAAGATGGCCACCCGCGGGCAGCGCGGCCACCATCCCCGCCAGCAGGCCCCGGTCGTCGGCGACGTGCTCGAGCACATCCGTGCAGAGGGCAACGCCGCCCGCGGCGAGGTGCGCGGCGGCATCCCGGGGCTCGTCGGACACGACGAAGCGGGTGCCCGGGAAGCGGTCGGTGGCGAGGGCGATCGCCTCCCTGGAGGGGTCGAGTCCGAGGACGGGATGGCCCGCGGCCGCGAACGCAGCGGCGTTGCCGCCGGTGCCGCAGCCGATGTCCGCCACCGGCACACCGGGTGCGGCGACCCGGGCGACGATCGCCCGGAGGATCTCGCGGCGCGCCGTGAACCACCAGTGGCGGCCCTCGAGCCGCGCGTGCGCCTCAAAGACTTCCCGTTGCATCCCCGGCCGCCCTCACGGCGCGTCCCACTCGCGATGCATCGAGTCGGTGTCGACCCGTCGGAGTCGCAGCGGGCTGCCGGCGAGGGTGTCCTGCGCGAGCAGGTACACCGGTCGGCTGCCGTCGAGCTCGAGCGCGTCGCGCCCGTGCAGGTCGCGGATCCAGCGGTTGGAGTCGCGCACCAGCAGGATCGGCGCCCAGAGGGTGAAGCCGCCGCGATCCTCGACCACCCGCCGCAGGCAGCGCCCGGTCCACTGCGCACCGGGCATCGCCCGCAGCGTGGTGTCGGGCGAGAGCCGCATTGCGATCAGGCGGCTCGAATCGGCGCGAAGCGGCGCGAGCCGCGCGAGCAGCGTCGGGGCATCGCTGCCGTCCCGGGCGGCCTGCTCGAGCGCGTGATCGAGCGCACAGGCGTCCGTGCTCCGGTACACCTGCTCGGCGGCGGTGCGCGAGACGCCCGCGGCCCAGAGCCGCGCCAGCAGCTGGGCGCCCCAGCTCTCGCGGACGAGGATCACCGCGCCCTTCACGCCGGCAGCCGCCGCGGTCGCGACGGGATCCTGGCGCATCGTGAGCATCCCGTTGCGGTACTGGGTGAAGCGCAGCGGCAGCAACTGGGCCCCGCCGATCGCCAGCGCGGCGACGCCGGCGGTCACGAAGGCGCGCTCGACGGTCGGCGCGACCCGGCGCTCGCGCAGCACGGTCGGGAACCGGGCGGTCCACCACGCCAGCCACGGCGCCAGCGGCAGCATGAAGCGCGGCCCGAGGTAGAAGCCGTCGTGCCAGTAGGCGAAGTAGGCGAGGACCAGCAGGCCCGAGCCGGCGAGCGACCAGCGACGGAAGCCGTCGAGCCGACGCGTGAGCAGCAGCGCGCCGGTCGCGAAGAGGAGTCCCGGTGCCGGCGTCTCCAGGAAGTACGACTGGAGCCGGAGCAGGTAGAGGTTGACGAGTTCGATCCCGCGGGCCGGCGTGTGCGGCGGCCCCCACGGCGCCTCGTGGAACCCGAGGGCGTGGCTGTGTCCCCACAACTCGATGTAGCCGAACCGGAACGGGTCGCCGGTCCACGCCGCGTTGGTGGCGAGCAGCGCGGCGAGCGGCAGGGCGATCCCCAGGCCGCTCGCGAGGAGGGCGGCCACGTGCCGGCCGCCCCGGCGCGCGCGCCAGAGCAGCCACGCCGCCGTCGGCAGGGCGAACGCGGCGGCATCGAGCGGGCGAATGGTGGCGGCGAGGCCGAGGGCGAGGCCGGCGAGGAAGGCGGCGCGCGGCGCGGCACCCTCCTCCGCGGTCGCGCACGCGGTGGCCCACGCGGCGAGCAGGATCCACGTCATCGTGGTGACGTGGTTCATCATCGAGCCCGCGAGGAACGCGGTGAACGGCGCGAACGCGAAGAGGAGCAGCGCGGCGAGCGCGGTGCCGAGGCCCGGCTCGACCCGCCGCAGCAGGCGCGCGAAGGCGTAGACGCCGACCGCCGCCGCCACCGGGTTGACCAGCCATTCGGCGCGGAACAGCGCGCCGACGGCGAGCATCGCGGGACCGCCGGCCGGGAACTGGCCGTAGAGGCGGCCGGCGGTCTCGACCAGGTGCATCGCGGCGGTGAACTCGGGATGCGTCGGTGCCGGAAGGAAGAGATGACCGGCGGCGAAGACCCGCGCCTGCCAGACCTGGATGATCTCGTCGATCAGGAGCGGTCGACCGGCGAGCACCAGCCGAGCGATCATCGCGTAGGCAAGCAGTGCGACGAGGGCGATGGCGAGGTCGGCGCGTCGATCGCCCGCCTGCCAGCGCCGGGCGACGCGCCCCCAGGCGCCCTCGCGCCAGAGTCCCGGCTGCCCGCGGAGCACGATCGCCGCGATCACGGCGATCCCGGCGAGGATCGCGGTGCCGGGGAGCCACAGGGCGACCCGCTCGTCGTACCACGGTGCCGCGTGCCCGCCCGGGATCCAGTTCGCGACCGGGAGGAGTCCCAGGACGATCAGGACCAGCGCGGCGGCGATCGCCACCTATTTCGCCTCGGTACCTTCGTAGCGCGACAGCTTGCGGTAGAGCGTGCTGGGGTCGATGCCGAGCACCTCGGCGGCGCGGGTCTTGTTGCCGCCCTCGGCCTGGAGCACGAACATGATGTACGCCCGCTCGATCAGGTCGAGCGACGGGTTGGGCTGGTTCCGATCGGCGACCAGCGGCTCCTTCTTCTGCCGCGTGATGCGGTCGGGGAGGTGCTGCGGCTCGATCAGCGAGCCGGTGGACAGCACCACCGCGTGCTCCAGCGCGTTCTGCAGCTCGCGCACGTTGCCGGGCCACTCGTACACCATCACCGCGTCCATCGCCTCGGCGGAGAGCGCCTTGGGGGCCTCGCCGTCGGGGGCCATCCCCTGGAGGAACGCGTCGATCAGCAGGATCAGGTCGTCGCGCCGGTCGCGCAGCGCCGGCAGGTCCATCGCGATCACGTTGAGGCGGTAGAAGAGGTCGGAGCGGAAGTTGCCGCGGCGCACCTCCTCCTCGAGGTCGCGGTTGGTGGCGGCGATGATCCGCACGTCCACCGGGATCGCGTCGGTGGCGCCGACCGGGATCACCTCGCGCTGCTGCAGCACCCGCAGCAGCTTCACCTGGAGCGACGCCGGCATCTCGCCGACCTCGTCCATGAAGAAGGTGCCGCCGCGGGCGGCGGCGAAGAGCCCCTGCTTGTCGCGGACGGCGCCGGTGAACGACCCCTTCACGTGCCCGAAGAGCTCCGACTCGAGCAGCGTCTCGGGGAGCGCGCCGCAGTTGATCGAGAGGAAGGGGCCGTCGGTGCGCGCCGAGGCCTCGTGGAGGTAGCGGGCCAGCACCTCCTTGCCGGTGCCGCTCTCGCCGCCGATCAGCACGGTCGAGTCGGTCGGCGCCACCTGCTCGGCGAGCCGCAGCACCTCGACGAACCGGCGCGCCTTGCCGATCGGCCGCGACGCGGTGGCGCGCTGGGCGCCGCCGGCGCGCCGGATCTCGGACTTGAGCTGCTTGTTCTCGACCCGGATCTGCCGGAATTCGCAGGCGCGGCGCAGGATCGCCACCAGCTCGTCGTTCGCGAACGGCTTCTGCAGGTAGTAGAACGCGCCGGCGTTGACGGCCTGGATGGCGCTCTGGAGCGACGCCTGCGCCGTCATCAGGATGACCGGCGTCATCGGGTCGTAGTCCTTGACCGCCTGCAGGATGTCGAGCCCGGTGACCTGCGGCATGCGCACGTCGGTGAGGACGATGTCGGGCGAGGCCGCGCGGATCGCCTCGAGGCCCGCCTTGCCGCCCTGGGCGACGGTCACCTCGAACCCCTCCTTGCGGAGGAGGATCCTCAGCGTGTCCAGGATGCCGCTCTCGTCGTCGATGATGAGCACCGACGGCTGCTGCTGGGTCATGACGCGTCCTCCCGGTCCCACGTGGCGGGCAAGAAGATCGAGAAGGTGGTGCCGACCCCGCCCGGGGCCGAGTCCACCAGGATGATGCCGCGGTGGGCCGCCACGGCGCGCTGCACGATGGCGAGCCCCAGGCCGGTGCCGCCGGGGCGGCCGGTGACGAACGGCTCGAACAGCCGCTCGCGCACCGATTCGGGGATCCCGGGCCCGTTGTCCTTGATGACCATCCGGATGCGCCGCTCCACCGGGCCGGTGGGGGCGTCGGCCGGCGAGACGATACCGACGGTCACGGTGATGTGGCCGCGACCATCGAGCGCCTGGGCCGCGTTGAGCATCAGGTTGGTGGCCACGCGGTGCAGCAGGTCGGGGTCGGCCTCGAGGACGACCGGCTCGCCGCTCACCTCGATCACCACGCCGCGGGCCGCCGGGTGCTCGATGACGAAGCGGCGCGCCTGACCGACGACGTCGAGCAGGTCCAGCGTCTCGAACTTGGTCGCGCGCACCCTGGAGAAGTCGAGGAACTCGCTGAGCAGCCGGTTGAGCCGCTCGCTCTCGCGCATCACCAGCTCGGCCAGGATCCGGTCGTCGGGGTCGTCCTCGACCCGGCCCGCGAGCTGCTCGACCGCGCTCCGGATGGCCGCGAGCGGGTTGCGGATCTCGTGGGCAAGCGACGCCGAGAGCGCGGCGACGGCCTCCAGGCGCTCGGCGCGGAGGCGGAACTCCTGCAGGCGCTTGAGGTCGGAGATGTCGGTGAAGATCGCGGTGACCGAGGGCGACCCGCCGCCGGGGCGGAGGAACGTCGTCGTGCTGACGCCGACCGGGAAGAGCGATCCGTCGGCGCGCCGCACCGAGGCCTCGCCGCGCGAGAGCCGGGCGCCGCCCTGGATGCCGCGATCGATCGCGTCGTGCAGGTCGCGCGAGCGGGCGCGGAGCGCCTCGAGCACCGGCTGCCCGGCCACCAGCCCCTCCCCGCCCAGGATCCGGCGGGCGCGCGGGTTGATGTAGGCCAGGCGTCCGTCGCCGTCGACCGTGATCACGCCCGACTGGATCGTGGCGAGGATCTCGTCCGCCTCGAGACGCGCCTGCTGGAGCGCCTCCGCCAGCGAGCGCTGCTCCCGCGCGGCGCCGGCCAGGCGGTGCCCGAGCACCGCGATCACGCCGCCCACGAAGGCGATCACCGCGACCTGCACCCAGAAGTCGAAGCCCGGCTGCACCGGCGACCGCACCGTGACGACGACGTAGCACACCACCGCGAACGCCACGGCCAGCAGGCCGCGACCCACCGGGAGGAGCAGCGCGTAGGCCGCCACCAGCGCGACGTAGAGCGCCGCCAGCGGTGTGGTGGCCCCGGCGGTGAAGGTCACCAGCCCGGTCACCACGAGCACGTCGATCGTCGCCTGCAGCAGGAGCGGCGTGGGTCCGGGGATCCGACCGCCCCGGGTGCCGACGACGAGCCAGCCGGTCGCGAATGCGGCGACGGCCACCACGGCCAGCACCAGCCAGGACTCGATCGGCCCCTCGTCGGCGCCGCCGTAGGTGAAGACGAGCAGGGCCGCGACGAGTGCCGCGCGGATCACCACGATGGCGGCGAGGAGCGTGCGCGGCCCGGGGAGCGCGTGATCGAGGACGCGCGCCGGGGTCGTCACGGGGGGGACCGGAAACTCTCCGGTGCGGTGCCCCGCGGGGTCGGGTGTCGGGCTGGTGATCGGCAAGTGCCCCGTAATATGATGAGGGCGACGGGCGACGGGCGAGGGGCGACCCCCGATCCGCGCCGCTCGCGCCGCGCCTTCCACGCCTCGCCCGCACGGTCCCGATGCCCCGTCGCCATGCCTTTCCCGGATTCGACCCTGCCGCGCTGCGCTTCCTGCGCGGCCTCCGCCGCCACAACGACCGCGAATGGTTCACCGCGCACCGGCCGGAATACGAGACGCTGTTGCGCGACCCGATGCGCGCCCTGATCGAGGAGTGCGACGTCCAGCTCGCCCGGATCGCGCCGGAGCTCACCGGCGATCCGCGCCGCTCGATGTTCCGGATCCACCGCGACGTCCGGTTCTCCCGCGACAAGCGCCCGTACAAGACCCACGCCTCGTGCTGGCTCTTCCATCGCGACGCCGGCCGCGGGGTGGGCCAGGAGGCGCATGGCGGGGCCGGACTGTACGTGCACCTAGAGCCCGGCGCATCGCTGGTGGCGGCGGGACTCTGGATGCCGGCCAAGCCGGCGCTCGACCTGGTCCGCGAGGCGCTGCTGGAGGATGGCGACGGCTTCGCGGCGATCGTGACCGCGCCCGCCTTCCGTCGGCGGTTCGGCGCGCTGTCGGAGGAGGCGATGCTGGTCCGGGCGCCGCGCGGCACCGATCCCGGCCACCCCAGTGCCCCGTGGCTGCGCTACAAGTCGTTCACCGTCCACCGGATGCTCGACGACGCGCTGATGACGTCGCCGCGGCTGCTGCCGGCGCTGGCGCGCGACTTCACCGCGCTGGTCCCGATGGTGCGCTGGCTCAACGGGGCGCTCGGCTTCCCGCCCGCGAAGCGGCGGCTCTGATGCGCGAGACCCCCGCGGCCATCCGCATCGACAAGTGGCTCTGGGCCGCCCGCTTCTTCAAGACGCGCAGCGCGGCGACGGCGGCGGTGAGCGGCGGCAAGGTCGAGGTCAACGAGGAGCCGGCCAAGCCGGCGCGGCACGTGACGATCGGCGACACCGTCCGGGTCCGCCAGCCGCCGTTCACCTGGACGGTCACCGTGACCGGCATCGGCGAGCGGCGCGGCACCACGGCGCAGGCGGCGGCGCTCTTCACGGAGAGCGACGCCTCGCGCGCCGAGCGGGAGCGCACGGCGGCCCAGCTGCGCGACGCGCCGCTGCTGCGGTTCGACGACGGGAAGCCCGGCAAGCGCGACCGGCGGACCCTTAGGCGACTGAAGGGGCGCTAGCGCAGGTCATCATCGTCGTCACGGAGCATCCGGACGGCCGGCGTGTCCAGGTCGTCGTACTGCCCGCTGCGCGCGGACCAGACCCACGCCCCGATGGCGACCGCCACGACGACGAGCGCCAGCGGCACCACGATGAAGAGGACGCTCACGCGGCCGCCCGCCGGGGCGCCGCCGCCGCCGCGGCCCCGCGCGCGGCAATCGCCGACCGGGGATCGAAGCTGCGCCCCAGCCAGCTCGCCAGGATGACCGTGAGCGACGACGCCGGCATCAGGATCGCCGCGGCGAGCGGCGAGATCCGGCCGGTCATGGCGAGCACCACGCCGATCGCGTTGTAGACGAGCGCCCACGCCATGTTGCGGCGGATCACCGCGAACGTCCGGGCCGCGCCCTCCACCAGCCGGACCAGCGGCTCCAGCCCGGGCGTCACCAGGTGGACGTCCGCGGTGGCGAGGCTCGCCTCGGCGCCGCCGTGCACCCCGACGCCGACGTCCGCCGCGGCGATCGCGGCGGCATCGTTGACGCCGTCGCCCACCATCACCACGTGCCGGCCCGGGGCCGTCGCGCGGAGCGCCTCGATCACGGCGAGCTTCCGCTCCGGCGTGGCTCCGCCCGTGACGTCGGCCGGCCGGAAGCCGAGTTCCGCGCCGACCCGGGCCACCACCGCGGGGGCGTCGCCGGAGAGGAGCCGCGTCTCCCAGCCGTCGGCGCGCAACCGCGCCAGCGCCTCGGCGGCCTCGCGGCGCACGGGATCGCCGAAGCCGGCGCGCGCGACGACCCGCTGGCCCACGGTGAGGAGCACCGGGGTCAGGCCGTCCGAGGTGATCCGCGTGACGTCGGGAACGGCCAGGCCGCGAGTGGCGAGGAATGCCGGCGAGCCGATCGCCACCGATTGCCCGTTCCAGTGCGCCGTGATCCCGCCGGCCGCGTCGTGGTGGATGTCCGTGAGGGAGGCGGTCCCGACGCCGGGCCAGGCGCGGCGGAACCCCTCCGCGACCGGGTGCCGCGAGCCCGCCTCGAGACCGAGGATCACCGGACGCAGGGCGTCGTCGCCCTCGAAGCGTCGCAGCGAGTGCCGTCCCTCGGTGACCGTGCCGGTCTTGTCGAGCACCAGGATGCCCGGCCGCGCGAGCGACTCGAGCACGTCGCCGCCCTTGATCAGGATCCCCTCGCGCGCGGCGCGCCCGATCCCGGTCGAGACCGCGAGCGGCGTCGCCAGCGCGAGTGCGCAGGGACAGGTGACGACGAGCAGCGCGATGGCGTGGTCCCAGGCCGCCGCGCCGTCGCGTCCGACCCAGAGCAGGAACGTCGCGGCCGCGAGCAGCAGCACGACGCCGACGAACACCCCCGAGAGGCGCCGCGCCAGGGTGACGATCGGCGCCCGCCGGCGGGCGCCCTCCTCCACCATCTGCAGCAGGCGCGCCAGTCGCGACGCGCTGCCGGCCGCGTCGATCCGGCAGCGAAGCGGCGCGGTGAGGTTCTCGGTGCCGGCGTACACCACGTCGCCCGGCGCGACCTCGACCGGCGCCGATTCTCCGGTGAGCAGCGCGATGTTCATCGTCGAGCGACCCGCCGTGACGGTGCCGTCGGCCGGCAGCGCGTCGCCCACCGCGACGGCGATCTCCATCCCGGGCAGCAGCGCCTCCACCGGGACCTCGCGCTCGGCGCCGTCGTCGGCCACCACCCGCGCGCGGCGCGGCGTGAGCGCGTGGAGCAGCTCGGCGGCGTCGGCCGCGGCCCGCTGGCCGCGCTGCTGCAGGTAGCGCCCGACCAGGAGGAGGAAGATCAGCAGCGTGACGCCGTCGAAGTAGACCGGCCCGGTCGCGGTGATCGTGTTGATCGCCCCGCGGGCGATCGCCGCGAGCAGCGCGATCGCGATCGGCACGTCCATGTGCAGCGTGCGGGCCCGCAGCGCGCCCCAGGCGCCGGCGAGGAACACCCGACCCGGGAAGAGCAGCGCCGGCACCGTCAGCAGGAACGATCCCCAGCGGAACAGCTGCCGCGCGTCCGTGGCCATGCCGCTCGCGTCGCCGGCATAGAGCGCGAAGGCCATCAGCATCACGTTGCCAGCCAGGGCGCCGGCCACGCCGATCCGGGTCAGCGCGGCGCGGTCCTCGCGCCGCCGCATCTCCTCGCGGGCGACGCCGTGGAACGGGTGCGGCGGGTAACCGAGGCGATCGAGCAGGCGCGCGATCGCCGAGAGCGACAGCGCCTCCGGGTCCCAGGCGACGCGGGCGCGGGCGCGCGGCAGGTCGAGCTCGGTGCGCACGACGCCGTCGGCGAGGAGCGGGATCCGCTCCACCAGCCAGACACACGAGGCACAGTGCACCCCTTCGAGGTACAGCTCCACCTCGGCGCGACCGTCGCGTCCCTGGTGCACGTAGAGATCCGCGAAGGCGGGATGGTCGAACTCGGCGAAGTCGCGGCCGCTGGGCCGGACCGGCAGCTGGCGGATGGCGCCGCGATGGTAGGCCTCCGCGAGCCCGCCGGCGCGCAGGATGGCGGCCGCCGCCTCGCAGCCGTTGCAGCAATAGTCCGGGTCGGTGCCGTCGCCGCGTCGCCCGAAGGGGACCGCCAGGCCGCAGTGCGCGCACGCGGCGCCCAGGACCGGGACGTCAGCCATGCATGCCGCCGTGCATCCCGACGCTCGGCATCGGCACGAGTCGGTGCAGCCAGGAACCGGCCGGGAGCCAGTCGAGATGGGCCGCGAGCGCGACCAGGCCGAGCAGCATCACCAGCATCGCGCTGGCCGCGGGAAGTCGTCGCTGCCAGCGGCCGGTGAGCCGGGCCAGTCCCGCCGCGACCGCCACGAGGGCCGGCACCGCGCCGAGCCACAGCAGTGCCATCACCGCCATCCCGCGCAGCGGATCGCCGGTGCCGGCCGCGATCGCGACGAACGCCCACAGCCAGCCGCAGGGCAGCAGCCCGGTCAGCGCCCCGGTCACCAGGCCGCGCACCGTGCGGCCGCGGCGCTCGAGTCGCCCCAGGATCGCGCCGATCCGACGCTGCCACCAGGCGGGGATTCGCACCCGGATGGCGCCGGTGCCAAGCGCACCGACCAGCGTGGCCGCGCCCCACCCGATCAGCAGCAACGCCATCGCGACGACCGCGAGGTCGGTGAGGCCGGCCAGGCGACCGGCACGGTCGAGTCCGCCGCCGAGGCCGCCCGCGAGGGCACCGAGCACCAGGTAGCTGGCGAGTCGTCCGGCGTGGTAGGGCGCGTGGTCGGCGAGGCGTCGGCTGTCGCGGCCGGCGGCGAAGCAGGCGAAGGCGCCACACATCGCGGCGCAGTGCACGCTGCCGAGCAGCGAGGCGCCGAGCACCGCGAGGGCGAGGGGAAGCATCGGCGCTACGGGGCCGGCGCCGTCCCCGCCGCGACGCGTGACGGGAGCGGATCGCCCGGGCGGGCGCGGACGACCGTCGCCTCCGCGTCGCGCGAGACGTCGAGGCGGAGCTGCTCGGTGAAGCGATCGGCACCGCGGTCGATCGTGAGTCGCAGTTCCCAGAGCCCCTCGCGGTCGAGCGCGAGGGGAATCCGCACCTCCCCCGGCGTCGCGTCGCCCGTCGCCGACGCGGTGACGACCTCGCCCGCATGGGCGACCTGCCGGGCCTCGAGCGTGGCGACCGGCGCCGTGATCGGCGCGCCGGCCGCGTCGCGAACCTCGAGCGTCAGCATCGTCGGACCGCTCGGCGCGAGCGGCGGCAGCGAGGCGTCGACCCGCCAGCCGAGCGCGGCGTTGCGCGCCGCCTGCGCCTGGGTCGCGTCCCACGCCAGCGCCTTGCGGTAGTAGTCGGGCTCGATGGCGGCGTGCGTGTCGTCGTTCGCGACGCGATAGAGCGCCACGCCGAGGGCGAGGTTGCCGAGGAGGACCGTGATGATGATCGTCGGCCAGATGCGGTGCTTGGGGATGAGGCTCAATGGGCACCTTCCGCCGAGTCGTCGTCGGGGCCGATCAGGTTGAAGGGATAGTCGCGGTCGAAGCCGCCCGGCGCGGTGATCCGCACGGTGATGTCGCGACGCCCGTCGTGGAAGCCGGCCGGCGGCAGCCGGAGGAAGGCGCTGGTGGTGCGCAGCTCGCCCGCGGCGACGGCCAGCGGATTCTCCGGTGCCACCACGGCCGCCCCGTCGGGGAGTCCCTCGAACGCGAGGGTGTAGCGCTGGTCGGTGCGGGAGCGGTTCGCGATGCGGATCCGCAGCTGGTTGACGACGAGGCCGTCGGCCTCGAGCACGAACGGCTCGCCGATCCCGCGCAGCAGCGTCACGTCGGCGTCGGGTCGGGTGCCGAGCGACAGGGCGAAGGCGCTCAGGAAGCCGGCGAGGGCCACGAGGTAGATCACCGCACGCGGACGCAGCAGCCGGCGCGGCGCCCCGGCCAGCCCCTCCTGGGTGGCGTAGCGGATCAGGCCGCGCGGCCTGCCGACCTTGTCCATGATCGCGTCGCAGGCGTCCATGCACTGCGTGCAGTGGACGCACTCCATCTGCAGGCCGTTGCGGATGTCGATGCCGGTCGGGCAGGTCGTGATGCAGGCCTTGCAGTCGATGCAGTCGCCGTCGCCCTCGTGGTGCGCCTTGGGCATCGCGCGCGGCTCGCCCCGGACGTAGTCGTACGAGACGACCATCGACCGGCGATCGAGCAGCACCGACTGCCAGCGGCCGTAGGGACAGGCGATCAGGCAGGTCTGCTCGCGGAACCAGGTGAAGTCGGTGAACACCAGCAGCGTGGTCACCGCCATCACGATGAACGGCGCCGGATGCTCGCGGGGCGAGAGCCGGACCCACTGGGCCAGCGCCTCGGTGCCGACGAAGTAGGCGAGGAAGGTGTGCGCCAGGACCAGCGACAGCACCAGGTACACCGCGTACTTGGCGATCCGCCGCGGGGCGAAGTGGCGGTTGGCGCGGTCGAGCTGCAGCGAGCCGCTGCGGCCGCCCTCGAAGAGCCGCTCGATCGGCCGGTAGAGGAACTCGAGGTAGACCGTCTGCGGGCACGCCCAGCCGCACCACACCCGGCCGAACAGCGCCGAGAAGAGGAAGATCGCGATCACGACGCTGGCCAGCAGCAGCATCAGCAGCAGCGTGTCGGTCGGCAGGAACGTGGTCCCGAGGATCGTGAACTGGCGCCGCGGGACGTCGAGCAGGATCGCGGGGGCGCCGTGGATCCGCAGGTACGGCAGGCCCAGGAAGACGACCATCAGGATGTACGCCACCGCCCGCCGGCGATGCCACCACCGCCCCGGCGAGGGCTTCGGCCGCAGCCAGTTGCGCGACCCATCCTCGTTGAGGGTGGGCAGCACGCGACCGGTGGCGGCCGGTGCGCTCATCGCGGCACCAGTTCGCCCTGGGGCTCCTTGGGGGCGGCCGGCGTGGTGCCGTGCAGCGTCCAAACGTAGGCGGTCACCGCGTTGAGCTCGTCGGCGCCGAGCGACTTGCCCCAGGCCGGCATCCCCTTGTCGAGCACGCCCGCGACGATCGTGTGGTGGATCTCGCCGATCGTCCCGCCGTGGAGCCAGTAGTCGTCGGTCAGGTTCGGCCCGATCATCCCGCCGCCGTCGGCCACGTGGCACGGCGCGCAGGTCGTGCCGTACACCCGCTTCCCCTCGGCCACCTCGGCGGGGTTGCCGACCAGGGCCAGCAGCGCCTCGGGCGTGATGTCGGCCGCGGGGGCCGGGTGCGCGGCACGGAACGCGGCCATGTCGGCCTCGTAGTCGGCGATCCGTCCCTTGCCGATCCCGACGCCGAAGACGTTGAGGGCGTAGACGCCCGAGAAGACGATCGTCGCCCAGAACGTCAGCACCCACCACCGCGGCATCGGGTTGTCGTACTCCTGGATGCCGTCGTAGGAGTGCTCGATCAGGCGGTCCTTCGGCTGGTCAGCCACGGGTCAGTCCTCCGCGTCGCGGGGCGGCGAGGGATGGGCGTCGTCGAGGGGGATCTGCGCGTCACGGCGCCAGCGCCCCCGGTTGGCGGGCCGGAAGACCCACCAGGTGATGGCGAGGAACGCCAGCATGAACAGGACCAGCGCGACGATCGCGTAGCCCGACAGGCCGGCGTGGCCCACGATGTCCGACATCTTCACGGCGTGGTCCCGCCCGTCGTGGCGGCGGTCGCCACCTGCGGCGCGGCGATGTCGCGGCCGAGGCGCTGCATGTAGGCGATGATCGCGACCAGCTCCTTGTCCTCCAGGCCGGCCGGGCCGCCCGACTTCACGATGTCGTCGGCCACCACCTTGGCCTGGGCCTTCGCCATCGCCTCGGCGTTGGTGACGGCGTCACCGTAGGGGACGCCGAGCATCGCCATCACCTCGACCCGCTTGGCGATCGCCGGCCAGGGGATCGTCGCGGCGGCGAACTGCGGGTAGGCCGGCATGATCGACTTCGCGGCGATCTCGCGCGGGTTGGCGAAGTGGCGGACGTGCCAGAGGTTCGGGTACTTGCCCCCCTCGCGCGCGAGGTCCGGGCCGATCCGGCGCGAGCCCCAGAGGAACGGGTGGTCATACACCGACTCGCCCGGCTTGGAGTACTCGCCGTAGCGCTCGGTCTCGTAGCGCAGCGGCCGGATCATCTGCGAGTGGCAGTTGAAGCAGCCCTCGCGGATGTAGACGTCGCGGCCGTACAACTCGAGCGGCGTGTAGGGCTTCACCGAGGCGATCGTCGGGACGTTCGACTTGATCAGGAAGGTCGGGATCACCTCGAAGAGCGAGGCGACCGCGACGGCCACCAGGACCAGCACCGTGAAGACGATCGGCATCCGCTCCCAGGCGCGGTGGTAGCGCATCGCGACGAAGGCGCCGAGCGGCCCCTCGCCGGCCGGGCGCGGGGCGGCCGGCTCGGCGTGCCGCTTCGCCAGCGCCGGGGCGCGGACCACCGGCACCTCGTAGCGCGCCGGCCGCTTCCGCCAGGTCATCAGGATGTTGTAGCTGAAGAGGAACATCCCGACGATGTAGAGCCCGCCGCCCACGGCGCGGGTCCAGTACATCGGCATCAGCCGCGCCACGGTCTCGACGAAGTCCGGGTAGGTGAGGCGGCCGGTCTCGTCGAAGGCCCGCCACATCAGCCCCTGCGTCACGCCGGCGCTGTAGATCGCGACGACGTAGAGGATGATCCCGAACGTGGCGATCCAGAAGTGGAGGCTCGCCAGCCGCTTGCTGTGGAGCGGCGCCTGGAAGAGCCGCGGCAGCAGCCAGTAGATCATGCCGAACGTCAGGAAGCCGTTCCAGCCGAGCGCCCCGGTGTGCACGTGGGCGATGATCCAGTCGGTGTAGTGCGCGAGGGCGTTGACGCTCTTGATCGAGAGCATCGGTCCCTCGAACGTCGACATCCCGTAGGCCGTGATGCCGACCACGAAGAACTTGAGGATCGGGTCGTCCACCACCTTCTGCCAGCCGCCCCGCAGCGTCAGGAGGCCGTTGATCATGCCGCCCCACGACGGCGCCCAGAGCATCACCGAGAAGAGCATCCCGAGCGTCGAGGCCCACTCCGGCAGCGCGGTGTAGTGCAGGTGGTGCGGGCCGGCCCAGATGTACA
>CAZKYO010000009.1:1197-93129 GCA_964557115.1 uncultured Gemmatimonadaceae bacterium | reverse complement strand
CCATCGTGAGCGCGCCGGCGGTCGCGGCGAGGGCGAGGATCTTGAGGGTCATCCGAGGCTCCGGTGAGGGTTCACAGGATCAGATGCCGGCCATCGCGCTGACGTTGATCTTCCCCTTGAAGGTACGGAGCACGACGCGGGGCGCTTTCGGGTCCTTGCTGAGGACGCGGGCAGGGATCGTGGCACCCGCCGGGGGATCATCCAATCGCACCTTGGTCTCGGCCCCCAGGATGACCTGGATGTCGCCGTCGTGCGTCGAGAGGTCGAGTCGACTCCCCGAGGCCAGATTGCCCAGCCACGAGATCATCCCGCCCACGGTTTCGACCCGGGCGAGAAGCAGCGGCGCCGGAGACGCCTTCGCCGCCTGCATCGAGATGCCAGCACTCACCAGCGTCACGTCGAGAGATCCCGAGATTCCTGCCAACGTCACCCGCCCTCCCCCGCCGCGGATCCGCGTGACACCATCAATCGCACCGAGCGTGATCTGTCCATCGATCGATTCGACCGTGATCGTACCACCCGCGTCGGTCACGAACGTGTCCCCGCCGACCTGCAGCACGTCGAGCTCGCCCCGGACGCCTCGGACCTGAACGACTGCCAGGGTCGACTTGATCCAGAGCCGGGCCCGCCGCGGCACGAATACCCGGAGCTGCGCCGACGCCAGGGTCGTGTCAGATGGCGTTGCACTCTCGAGGGCGTACTTCGCCCCGCTCGCGCTTCCTCCACCGACGACCTGTGTGCCCTTGGCGGGAGTGGCCCGAACCTCGATCGAGTCACGATCCCAGCCCTCGACCTCGACGACTCCGGCGGGGACCCAAAGGCGCAGCGCCACATCGGGATCGGCGCGCAGCCCACGCACGATCCGCTGCTGTGCCGCGAGCGGCGACGCGACCAGCAGCAGCAGCAACAACAGGTGCCTCATGATTCGTACTCCCGGACGATGTTCTCGAGGACGCGGCGCTGGTTGTCGAGGCGGTCGAGGGCGTCCTGCAGCGCCCGGTCGCCCGGCGACGCGCGGAGCGCGGCGGCGACCTCCCCGCGCGCCCGGGCGAGCCGGGCGAACTCGCCATCGGCCCGCGACGCCGCCATGGCGCCGGGGATGTTGTCCACCGGACGCCCTTGGGCGCCCTTCGTCACCGGTCGCGTGAGCATGAGTCCGAGCAGCAGCATCGCCGCGAGCGCCGGCGGCACCAGCCACCGGACCCGTCGGGGGAGTCGCCGGTGGGGTGCCCGCGCCAGGACCGCGGCCCGGAGCGCGGGCGGCGGGTCGAGCTCGGACGGCAGGGTGACGTCGAGCCTGGTGCGCGCCTCGAGCAGGGCGGCGCAGCGATCGCACTCGCCGGCGTGTGCCTCCAGTGCCGAGGCGGTCGCATCGTCCAGCCGACCCGCGAGATAGTCGTCGAGGTGCGCGTCAAGCGCGCGACAGTCGTTCATGCGAGTGCCTCCCGGAGCTGGCGACGGGCACGGAAGAGGTGGCTGCGGCAGGTGCCGACCGGCAGGCCGAGGAGGGCGGCGATCTCGCCGTGCTGGTACCCCTCGACGTCGTGCAGCACGAAGACCTCCCGCAGCAGGTTGGGGAGCGCCGCGACGGCCCGCTCGAGGTCGAGGCGCACGCCCGGCTCGTTTCCCCGGCCGGGGGCGTCGGGCGTCGGCGTCCCCAGATCCTCGCCGAGCGTGACCCGCTGCCGCCGGCGCCGGTCGGCGCGCCCCTGCTGGAACACGACGTTCACCGCCAGGCGATGGAGCCAGGTGCCGAAGGCGCTCTCGCCCCGGAACGAGTCGAGGCGTTCCCAGGCGCGGACGAAGACGTCCTGGGCGAGCTCGCTGGCGCGCCCCGGCTCGCCGGCCAGCCTGAGGCAAAGGGCGTAGACCCGGCCGGCGTGGGCGTCGTAGAGCGCCCCGAAGGCCTCGGGGTCGCCCTGCTGGGCCCGTCGCACGGTGACGTCGATCGGAACCTCTCGCGACAGGGGGGCGGTCAGGGGCAGCGGCGACGAGACGGACACATGTTGCGATGCCGCCCGTCGGTGAAACGTTGAGCGCGGCGAGTGCCGTTCGCGACTATATCTATCGTGGGGCCGCGATGGGCGCGGTCGCCATCCGGGAGGATCGATGACGGACGAACAGGATCAGCCCCAGGACGAGGCACCGGAGGGTGCGACGGAAGGGCATCGCGAGCGGGGGCAGGAGGCCTTCCACGAGGCCGGCGACCGACTCGAGCAGGCGCTGGAAGAGGCCCGGAAGGGGCTCAGGGAGTTCGCGGCGAGCGCCCGCGACGAGATCGAGGCCCTCGAGCAGCGCGCCCGGGTCGAACTGGACGACCTGCGCCGCCGGATGGCGGGGTTCCTCGACCCGGACGCTCCCCGTCCCGCGAGTCCCACGGAGCCGCCACCAGAGGGGGAATGACGCCCCCGAACCGCCGCCGTTAAGACCGCCCCGACCCGCCGTCGGGGCGGTCAACGTTTGGGGATCTGGCCCCGTATCAACGCCGTGGTGCGACCCGGCGGCTGCCGGACGCGTGCCCTGGACCAGACACCCCGGATGCCCAGATGGTGCATCGTTCGTTTGCCCGCCTCGCGGGCCTCGGCCTCTGCCTCGCGGCGCTGGCCATTGCGACCCCGGTGGCCGCCCAGACCGGCAGCTCGGTCGACGTGATCGTCGGGACCGTGACCGACTCGCTCGGCAAGCCGGTCGTCGGCGCCGCCGTCGAGGCCTACGCGATCGAGACCCAGGTCACCAAGCGCACCACGACCAACGACAAGGGCCGCTACACGATCTTCTTCAACGACGGCGGCGGCCAGTACCGGGTGACCATCACCCAGATCGGCATGCGGCCGTTCCTCGCCAACGTGACGCGGCAGAACGACGACGACCGCATCATGCTCGACGTGAAGATGGGCTCCTCGCCGGTCGTGCTGCAGGAGCTTGTCGCGCGGGGCAACCGGAACCCGGCGGGCGGGCTCGACGCGCCGACCCCCGGCTCGACCGAGCGGGCCTTCAGCGCCGAGCAGGCGCTCCGGCTGCCGGTCGACGCCTCGGACTTCGCGGCGCTCGCCGCGCTGGTCCCCGGGGTGATCGTCACTGCCGGGACCGACTCCACGGCGGCGCAGTTCTCGATCGCCGGCCAGAGCGGCACGTCGAACAACTACACGGTCGACGGCCTCTCGTTCAGCGGCGATGGCCTGCCGCAGGACGCGGTGCGCAGCACCCGGGTGATCAGCAACACCTTCGACGTGGCGCGCGGCCAGTTCAGCGGCGGCCTCGTCTCGGCCAGCACCCGGCGGGGCAGCAACTTCGTGCAGGGCTCGGTGAGCGGCAACTTCCAGGACTACCACCTGGCGTTCGGCGGCACCGACGACGTGTTCAGCCGCGGCAACACCCAGGAGCGGCTCGGCCTCGGCTTCGGCGGCCCGATCGTCAAGGACAAGTTCTTCGCGTTCGCCTCCGGGCAGCTCGACCGCTCGATGTCGCCGGTCGCCACGCTCTCGGCCGCCGACGCGGCGACCGCCGGCCGGCTGGGCGCCTCGGTCGACTCGGTCAATCGCTTCATCTCGCTGGTCGACGGCACCGGCCTCACCTCGGCGGCGGGGGTGATCGACCCGAACCGCGACAACAACCGCTTCACCGGCCTGCTGCGGCTCGACGCGAACCTGAGCGACCGGCACTCGCTGTCGATGCGCGGCGACCTGCGCCTCAACTCGCAGGAGCCGAACCGGATCAACACCACCTCGCTGCCGCAGGTCGGCGGCACCACCGACGGCAACGGCGGCGGCGTGTCGATGACGCTCGTCTCGCGGATCGGCACCGGCATCACCAACGAGCTGCGGGCCGGCTGGACCACCGACAAGTCGACCTCGACGGCGTTCCTGCCGGGCGTCCCCGCCGGCCGGGTGCAGAACATCTCCGAGCTCGACGGCGGCGTGCTGTCGACCAACAGCTTCTCCTTCGGCGGCAACAACGGCCTGCCGCAGGAGACCAAGAACGACGGCTTCGAGGTGACCGAGGAGGCGTCCTTCTTCTCCCCGACGGCGTCGCATCGCTACCGGATCGGCGCGCTGCTCAACACCCAGTCGTTCGAGCAGGACGTCACCGGCAACCGCTTCGGGACGTACACCTACAACTCGCTCGAGGACTTCGCGACCAACGACCCGGCGACCTTCACCCGGACGCTGTCGCCGACGGTCCGCTCGGGGCGGAGCAACAACTCGGCGCTCTACCTGAGCGACGTGTGGCGGCCGACCTCGAACCTCCAGCTGACGCTGGGCGGCCGCCTCGAGCGGTCGTGGTTCGGCGGCGCGCCGGCGCGGAACGCCGCGGCGGAGGAGGCCTTCGGCGTCCGGACCGACGTGCTCCCGACGGAGACCGCGTTCACCCCGCGCCTCGGCTTCTCCTACTCGATCGCGTCCTCGGAGCAGCGCGGCCAGAGCCAGCGCGGCTTCGCGCCGCCCAAGCTGACGCTCCGCGGCGGACTCGGGCTGTTCCGCGGCACCATGCCCTCGTCGATCCCGGGCACCGCCCAGGCGCAGTCGGGGCTGGTCAACACCGAGTCGCAGCTGATCTGCGTCGGTGACGCGGTGCCGACGATCGACTGGAACGCGTTCGGCGACGGCACCGGGACGATCCCGACCAGCTGCGTGGGCGCGGCGACGCCGGCCGCCTCGGGCGTGCCGAACGTCACGACCTATGCCGCCGATTACGGCGCGGCCAAGACCTGGCGCGCGTCCCTCGGCGCCAGCAAGCGGCTGGGGCAGTTCTGGAACCTCAACGTCGACGCCTCCTACGTGAAGGGCATCGACCAGTCGGCCTCGCGCGACCTCAACCTCAACACCGCGCCGGTCTTCTCCCTCGCCGGCGAGGACGCACGGCCGGTGTACGCCAACCCCGACATGATCATCACCGGGACCGGCGCGGTGCCGCTGGCGGCGTCGCGCGTCAACGCCGACTACGGCCGCGTCAACCTGGTGACCAGCGGGCTCGAGAACCGGACGATGCAGGTCACGACCGCCGTCTCGGCCTTCATGCGGCGCGGCGCCTCGGTGAGCCTCAGCTACTCGTACCAGCACTCCGAGGACCAGGGCGGCTCGGGTGGCGGCGGCGGCGGCTTCGGCGGCGCGCGCGGCGGCGTGGGCGGCGGCTTCAGCGCCGGCGGCTCGATCGCCACGGCGGGCGACCCCAACGCGTTCGTCTGGGCGACGAGCAGCACCCCGACCCACAACATCCAGGCGAACATCACCTGGCCGTTCTCCCAGTCGCTCGAGCTCACCGCGATCGGGCGGGTCACCTCGGGCACCCGCTACACGCCGATGGTCGCCGGCGACATCAACGGCGACGGCTCGCGCAACGACATCGCGTTCATCTACGACCCGAGCGTGGCGAGCGACCCGGCGGTGGCCGCCGGCATGCAGTCGCTGCTCTCGAGCCTGACGGGCAGCGCCCGGGAGTGCCTCAACTCGCAGCTCGGCCAGGTGGCCAAGCGGAACAGCTGCGTCGGCCCCTGGCAGCCGTCGCTCGACCTCCAGGTCAACTGGCGGCCGGGGATGTTCGACAACCGGATGTCGCTGTCCTTCTCGACCCAGAACCTGCTGGGCGGCATCGACCGGCTGGTGCACGGCGCCGACGACCTCCACGGCTGGGGCCAGAACAGCCGGCCCGACGGCACCCTGCTCCAGGTCACCGGCTTCGACGCGGCGAACCGCCAGTTCCAGTACGTCGTCAACGAGCGCTTCGGCGCCACCGGCGGCAGCGCCACCGCGGTCCGCTCGCCGTTCCAGCTCGCGGTGCAGATGCGCTACTCGATCGGCCAGGACCGGCTGCGCGACATGCGCCGGAACTTCTTCGGCGGCGGCCAGCAGCAGTCGCTCGGCCAGCAGATCCTGTCGCGCATCGACTCGATCTCGCCGCACCCGGCCAAGGCCGCGCTCGCCCACAAGGACGAGATCGCCCTCGACGCCCGGCAGGTCGCGGCGCTCCAGGCGATCGCCGACTCCTCCGACGCGAAGCTCAGGCCGCTGGTCGACTCGCTCCGCGTGCTTGTCGAGAAGGGGGGCACCAACCCCGACATGCAGTCGCTGATGACGGGCATGCGCCCGGTGCTCGAGCTGCTGCGCGAGTTCCAGACGACCGGGGTCGAGCAGGTGAAGGCGATCCTGACGCCGGCGCAGTGGGGCGCCCTCCCGGAGGAGGTCCGCAACCCGCAGACCCGCGGCAACCCGTTCTTCGGCGGCGGCCAGGGTGGCCCTGGCGGGGCCGGCGGTCCGGGTCGCGGCGGCGACGGCGGCGGCTTCCGCCGGGGCGGTCGCGACGGCGGCTTCTGAGTCGCACGGTGCCATGAAGGGACACGAGGGGCGGGGATCACTCCCCGCCCCTCGTGCGCTGCACCCGCCGACTCAGAAGGTGGCGGCGAGGCCGATCCGCAGGATGAGCATCGTGGGACGGACCACGGCCGGCGTCGCCACGAAGCCCACCTCGGTGCTCGTGAGCGAGCCGCCGCGGACCAGCCCCACCGGCCCGCCGCTCGCCACGTCCACGCCGGCACCGACGCCGAGGGAGGTGCCGCGGATCCCGCGGAAGAGGGCGAGGTAGCCGTCGACCCCGGCCTTGTACCCCACCGTGAAGTCGCTGAGCGAGGCGGCATCGCTCAGCGACTGCACGCCGACCGTCGCCACCGCGCTGATGTCGGTGATCACGCGGAGCACGCCGACCATCACGTGCGCGCCGGCGGCGAGCGGCCCGAGCGAGACCGCGAGCCGCGGGCCGGCGCCGGTGAACCCGATCGTGCCGCGCACGTCGAGCTCGAGACTCCCCGTCGTCCCGTTCCCCAGGTCGAGCGACTGCGTGGCCACCTGCTCGGCCAGGGTGAACACGGAGAACTCACCCCGGAGGCCGAGCGCCGATCGACGCGTGAACGGCAGCGCCATCCAGGCGCTGAACCCGCTGGGCGCGTCGACGACGCCGGCGAAGTCGCCGCGCGGCGTCGCCCGGCCATACTCGATGCCGAACTGCAGCGGCGCCTCGGTCCCTCCGCGCGACTGGGCCGGCAGCGGCGCCGCGGACGCGGCGAGCCAAACGAGCGCGGCCCCCGCCCCCGCGAGGCGGGAGCGGAGGCCGCGGTGCCGCATCCCGGCCACCCTCAGCTCACTTCGCGCGCTCGATGTACGCGCGCTCGCGGGGGTTCACCCGCACCCGCTCGCCGGTCTCGATGAACTCCGGGACCTGGACGGTGACCCCGTTGCTCAGCACCGCGGGCTTGCTGCTCGCCGTCTTGGTGGCGGTCTTCATCACCGGGGCGGTCTCGGTCACCTCGAGCTCCATCGAGCTCGGCAGGGAGAACGAGATCGGCTTCCCCTCCAGCCACACCGCGTCGAACGACATCTCCGGCACCATCCACGGGCCGTCGTCGCCGACCAGCTCGGGATCGAAGGTGAACTGCTCGTAGGTCGCCGCGTCCATCACGTGCACGCCGTTGCCGTCGGCGTAGAGCACCTGCATGGCACGGGTGTCGAGCCGGGCCTCCTCGACGTTCTCGGTGGCGCTGAAGCGGTGGTCCAGCGAGGTCCCCGTCGTGAGGTTGCGCAGGCGGACCTGCACGAACGCGCGCAGGTTGCCCGGGGTGCGGTGGGTGAAATCCATCACGAGGTGCGGCTTCCCCTCGTAGTAGATGACGTTGCCCTTGCGGATGTCGTTGGCTTTCATCGCTCTCTCTGGTCGTGCGGCTGACGGGGCCCGGCCGGTCCGGACCGCGCGCCAATATCCCCCGCACCGGCCGCCACGGCAAGGCGCCCCGCCCGCGGCCTGGGGATGGTGAAGGTACCCGGGCCGCCGACGGGGTGGTCCCTGCGGCGGGGTCAGCCGGCGATCGCCGCCAGCAGTTGCGAGCGGGAAAACGGCTTGTGGAGGACCGGGACCCCTTCGAGGCCGATGCCGGCCACCATCTCGGGCGAGCGCCCGGTCATCAGCACCAGGCGGACCCCGGGCCGCTCGGCGGCAAGCCGGCGGGCGAGCACCTCGCCACCCATCCCGGGCATCACGATGTCGGTGAGCACCACCTGGACCTTCGCCCCGGCGACGTCGCTGAGCAGCGCGAGCGCCTCCGGGGCATCGGCCGCCTCCAGCACCCCGTAGCCGGCGTGCCGCAGTGCCCGCGCCGTGACGGCGCGCACCCATTCATCGTCCTCGACGACAAGCACGGCGACGCCGTCACGGTCCGGCAGCGGCCCCTCGTCGACCTCGGGAAGGCCGGCCGGGAACCACAGCGTCACCGCACTGCCGCTGCCCGGCGCCGTCTCGACCATCACCTGTCCGGCGAGCTGGCGCGCGATGCCATAGACGGTGGCGAGCCCGAGACCGGAACCCTGCCCCGGCGTCTTGGTCGTGAAGAACGGTTCGAACAGCCGCGACAGGACCGACTCGTCCATCCCGCAGCCGCTGTCGCGCACCTCCAGCGTCACCCAGTCGCCGGCGGGAACGACCCCGAAGCGATGCACCAGTGGACCGTCGAGCACGCGACGGGCGACCGCGATCCTGAGCGAACCGCCTTCCGGCATCGCGTCGCGCGCATTCACCACGAGGTGAAACACGACCTGCTCGACCTGCCCTGCCTCGGCGTCGACCCACACCTCGGGATCGAGCTCGGCGACCTCCACTTCGATGCCCGGGCCGGCCAGTCGGGTGGCCAGCGGCACGAGGTCGCGCACCCGACGACCCAGGGGGCGCGGCGCGACCCGCCCCGGGGTGTGGCGGGCCAGGACCTCGAGCTGACGGGCAATCAGGCCGGCACGCTGCAGCGCCGCGGCCGCATCGCTCAGCACCTCGTGCCGGGTGTCGTCCGGCGCGGTGCCCGCGAGGGCGTCGCGCACCGAGGCCGCCGCGCTGTCGACCAGGCCCCCGACGTCGTGGGAGAGCCCACCGGCGAGTCGAGCCACCGCACCCATCTTCTCGGAGTGCCGCTCCAGGGCCATGTCGTCTGGGAAGGAGGTCATGTCGATCGATTTCGGAAAGCGGTGAGGTCGCGCGATTTCGCCGGGCACAACCCTACCGACGATTCGGATGCCATGCAAACGCAAGCGATGGGCCGGGCGCGCGGGCTCGGCGAGGTCATCGCAAGTCGTTCATTTGCAACAAGTTGCAAATCTGGCGCAGTGGGGAAGGCATTCTCGCCGCGCACCTGTGGCTCCCATTCGACGGCCCGGCGCGACAATGCCCCCGGCCACGGGGTATCACCCGGTGTTGCCCCGGTGGCCGAGCGACGGCATTCTCGGAGCACCGGTTCGAACACCGACACGAGGCACCGCGCGGGACCCTTCCGAGCGGCCTCTCCCCCCATCGGGTCGCCGACATGCCCTGGTCCCGCCGACAGCGTCAGGTCACCATCGCCATCGCCGCGGCCGTGGCAACCGTGCTCGGCGCGTTGTGGTTCCTGCACGGGGGTGCGTTCCAGGTTGCGGGTCCGGCGGTCCGCGCCTGGGCGATCGCCGAGGCGGATCGCCTCAGCGATGGGGCGTATCACCTGGCGATCTCGGACCTGCAGGTGGACGCCGCCCGGTCGCGCATCGCGATCGACAGCGTCGAGCTCCGCACCGACTCCGCGGCGAACGCCCGACGCGACGTGCCACTGCCGCGACTCGCGATCCGGTTGCGCCGCTGCGCGGTGGAAGGACTCGACCTGGCCCGACTCGCGCGTGGCCAGGGCCTGCACGTGGAGCGGTTCCGCTGCGACAGCGCGCACGTGGATGCGGAGGTCCCCGCCACCCTCGGCGACTCCGATCGCGAGGGCCCGGGCGTCTTCCTCGCCCTTCGCGACACGCTGACGCTCCCGGGCGACCTCCCCTCGATCGAGGTCGACTCCCTGGCGTTCCCCGACGTGGCGCTGCGCCTGCGGATCGCGGGGGAGCACGGCGCCACCACGCTGGCACTCGACCGACTCGGCGTCACGTTCGATTCCCTCGCCTACGCCCAGGGCGATTCGGCGGCGCTCGCCCGGACCCTGCTCTCGCGCAACGTCGCGGTGCGGCTGGAGGAGTTCCACGGTCGGCGCGAGGGCACCGACCGGCTCGAGGTCGGCTCGTTCGAGGGCGACCTCGTGCGCGGGACGGTCCGGCTGCGCCGCTTCGACTGGGCCCCGATGGCGAATGGCCAGGCCGACTCGCTCGGCCTCGCCGCCCTGACCGTCGACAGCGCAGACATCGCCGGCATCGACTGGCGGGCCTTCCTGACCCGTGGCGCCGCGTTGGTGCGCTCGATCGACCTGCGAGGCGTCGCCATCACGAGCAACGCGGGCGGGCCGTCCTCCGACGCACGCGCCGAACGTGACGAGCGCTGGACGGCACGGGCCGCCCTGACGGCGCTGGGGCGCGCCGTGCGCGTCGACACGCTCGAGGGTCACGCCATCACGATCCTTCACGCGGAGGGAGCCGACACCGCCCGCACGACCGCCGACCGCGTCGCGCTGACGGGACTGCACTATTCGGGCAGCGGGCAGGACGGCGGCGGGACGCTGCTCGGTCCGGTCCGGATCGAGGTCGTGAACGCGGCGCACGCCTGGCAGGACTACGACGCGAGCATCGGCGCGTTCAGCCTCGATCTCGCCGAGGGGACGGCAGATGCCGAGGGGCTGCACTTCGGGCCCACGGGCAGCGACCTCGACTTCGCGCGCCGTCGCCGCTGGCGTGCCGACCGGATCGACGCCCGTGCCGACCTGCTCCGCGTCCGCGGCCTCGAGGCCGCCGCGCTGATCGACCGGAGCGCCTGGCATGCCGCCCTCGTCGCCGTCGGCGGCCTCGATCTCGACGTGCTCAGCGACAAGCGGATGCGGCCGCGACCGACCTCCCCGCGCCATCGCACTCCGCAGGGCTGGCTCCGCACCGTGGGGATCCCGGTGCTCGTGGACTCGATCGCGGTGGACGGCAGGGTCAGCTACCGGGAACGCAGCGCGAAGGACGGCATGATCGGGAAGCTCACCTTTGACGCGATCGATGCCTCGATTCGGCACTTCGTCATGCTGCCGGCCGCCGGCGCGCCGCCGATCGAGTTGCGGGCCGAGGCTCGACTCATGAACCAGGCGCCGCTGTCCCTGCAGGTGACCCTGCCGCCGGCGAGTCCGGGGTTCGAGATGCGATGGCGCGGATCGGTGGGCCGCATGCCGGCCGCGGCACTCAACCCGCTGATGCTCGCGGTGGCCCCGGCGACGTTCGAGAAGGGGGAGATCCTCCGGATCGAGTTCGAAGCCACCACGCACGATGGCGACTCCCGCGGCACCGTCCGGCCGCGCTTCCAGGACCTCTCGGTGGCGCTCCCCTCGGTGGGCCGGACGGGGGTCCTCGGGGGGGTGCGCCGGGCAATCGCCAAGACCTTCGCCAACGCCTTCGTCGTCCGGTCCGACAACTTCGTCCAGGCGGGGAAGGACCCGCCCCGGGACGGGGCCATCGCCCACGGATGGACCCCGTCGGAGTCGCTCATCCAGCACCTCTGGCATGCCCTGCGGGACGCCCTGATCGACGTTGCACGCATGTAACGACGGGTCCACCGCTGGTGCCGGCGGGTACGTTGCCCCATTTTTAGGCGACTTTGCCGGGCCCCAGGCCCAGGATGGACGAACTGTGTTGGAGCCCGTCGTGACCGCCCAGCCACGGTCAGCCCTCTCGCGCGCCCGCGCGAGGGCTGTCGCCGCCATCGGGGAGCTCTCCCCGCTGGACCGGGTCACCGCTCTCTACACCGTCTGCTCGGCCACCGTGCTGGCCGTCCGGATCGTCTCCCACAATGGCTGGGTCGGCCCGACCGATCCGGCCTGGCTGCTCGTGGCGCATGGCCTCCTGCTGGTCCTCGTCTTCCTGGCCGCGGCGGCGCGCCGCGCGGCACGGCCCCGGCTGTCCGCCCTGGCCGAGTGGTACCCGCTCGTCGTGCTCCTCGCGGTCTACGCATCGATCGGCCTGCTCAACGCGCCGCGGGAGTTGCTCGGGCATTCCTATGACCCGGTGGTGATGCACTGGGAGGGCCGCCTGCTCGGCGCGACGACGCTGGAGCGGTGGAGCGGCGTGCCGGGGCCGGCGGTCGTCAACTGGGGACTCGGACTCTCGTACCTCGCATTCTTCCCGATGGTCATCTCGGCCCCACTGGTGCTCTGGCTGCAGGGTCGCCACGAACACGCGCGCCGGGCGATCTTCGGGATCTCGCTGACGTTCTTCACGTGCTACCTGCTGTTCCTCCTCTTCCCGGTCGCGGGCCCCGCCTACGTCCTCGGGTGGCCGACCGCACAGCCGGGCGACTCGCTGCCGGTCCGCCTGGTCCGTTCGCTCAACGACCAGGGTGATTCGTGGGGCTCGGCGTTCCCGTCGAGCCATGTCGCCGCCTCGGCCGCGGCGATGCTGCTGGCGATGACGAGCTGCCGCAAGCTCGGCTCGGTGCTGCTTCCGATCGCGCTCGGCATCCTGCTCGCCGTGGTCTACTTCCGGGTGCACTACGTCCTCGACGCGGTCGCCGGCCTCCTGATCGCCGTCGTCGCCGCGTGGGCCGTCCAGCGCGCCTGGCCGCTCCGGACCGTGCAGGTGTGACCCGCGCCTGGCGCACCATCCTCGCGCTGCTGGGCAGTGCGGTGCTGGTCGTCATGCTGTTCCAGATCGGCCCGGCCGTCGTCCTCGACGCGCTTCGGCGCGCCGGCTGGGTGATCCTCCCGATCCTCCTCCTCCAGTTCGCGGTCTACGCCCTCAACGCGCTCGCGTGGTGGCTCACGATGCGCCCGGAGCCCGCCCGGCCCGGCTTCGCCGCCGTGCTCGGGATCAGCATCACCGGCTTCGCGCTGAACTTCATCACGCCGATGGCCAACACCGGCGGCGAGCCATACCGCATCGCGGCGCTGGCGCCGCGGCTCGGCAAGGCGCGGGCGACCGGCTCGGTGCTCCTCTACGTGATGGTGCACGCGGTGACGTCGATCCTGCTCTGGCTGAGCGCGATCGTCGCGGCCCTCGCGGTGCTTGACGCGCCGCGCGGCGTGACCACGGCGCTCTGGGGCGCCGGCGCGGCATTGCTCGTCGCCCTGGTCGTGGTGCTGTCGGGCCACCGCGATGGGGTGGTGCTGCGCCTCGCCCGCGGGCTGGCGCGCCTCCGCCTCCGCCGCCTCTCCGCCTGGCTCGCCTCGCGCCACGAGACGTTCGCGGCCGTGGACGCCGAGATCGTGCAGGCGTGGCACGAGCGCCCGACGGCGCTCGCACTGGCGATCGCGATCGACCTCGCGTCGCGCTGGCTCAACGCGCTCGAGTTCGTGCTGATCGCCTCGGCCCTCGGGCACGCGCTGCCGCTCGGCACCGCGTTGATGCTCTGGGGACTGCTCGCGCTGGGAATGAACCTGTTCTTCTTCTTTCCGTGGGAACTCGGTTCGCGCGAGGGGACGATCTACGCCCTCGTGCAGGCGGCCCACCTGCCGGACAGCTTCGCCGGCCTGGCCGTGGTGCTCGGCCGCGTGCGCGAGATCACGTGGGCCGCGATCGGGATGGCGCTCCTGGTGCTCGAGTCGCGGCGCCGGGGGCGGACCGCCCCGGCCGACTGACCGGCGCGGCTCAGCCGCCGAGGAGCTGCCGCCAGCTCGCGAAGGCGACCGGCCAGGCGAAGCAGGCGTAGAGCAGGGCGGAGACCAGGGCGCTCGAGCGGAGGATCGCCGCCGAGCCAACCCCGCGAGAGGTCGCGACGAGGCACGCCAACCAGGTCAGGACGCCACCGCCGGCGACCGCGAGCGCGGTGCCACCGATCCCCCACCCCTCGAGTCCCGCGACGCCCCATCCGGTGACGATCCCGGGAAATGCCGCGCCGAAGGCCCCGGTCGGCCGGGCGAGCCACGCGGTCGATCGGCGCGCGCGACCGAGCAGCTGCGCCGGCGTCTTGTCGAGTGCGAGGTCGAGGCATCCGCGCGGCGTGCAGAGCGTGCACGGTTCGCAGCGCGGGTTGCCGGGATTGAACTGTGCGTACTGTCCCAGCAGGCGCTCGACGGGACCGACCGGACAGATGGCGTTGCAGAAGCCGGCCTTCCGTTCACCCACGCGCCCCACGGTGCCGGCCACCAACAACGCTCCCCCGATGAGCCCAGCCGACGCGGTCCCGTCGACCTCGAACACGGCCCGGCGCAGGATGATCGCCACGAGGAAGAGCGCGATCGCAATCGTGGCGACCAGGGGCTGGCGCTGCGGGGGGAGCGGGCGGCCGGCGCCGGGCCCTCGGCCCAGCATGCTCACGGTGGCGAGCGGACAGACGTTGCGCCAGACATGCGGCGCGAGGAGGAGCGTCAGGGCAAGCACCGGCACGAGGCCGCGCCAGAGGACGACCAGGCTGGCGACCGGGAGCAGCACCAGTGCCACGAGGAGCGCGACCGTGGCCAGCAGCGTGACACCCTGCGCCACCCCCCACCAGCGTCGAGCGCCGGGAGTGACTCGATGGATCGGGAGCGGACGGATGACATGGGGCACGGGTTGATGATACGCAGGGAGGGCGAGGCGCGTTTCTCGAGTGCTCCCCACCGGGGCGGGGCCCGCTCGCGGCGCCCCGGGTTGCCGCATCGTTCGAGGTCCGTCAGGGATGGCGTCCGCCGCTGTTCGGATCGGGTAAGTCGGCGCTCGCAGACGTGGTGATTCCGGAACCGCGACGTATCGTGGCCGTAGGAGCCGCCACCACTCTCGCAAGGATCCGCCCGATGACGACCCGCCGATTGCTCCCTCCCCTCCTCGCCATCGCCGGCATCCTCGGATGCGCCGGCGGCAGCGGCGGTGACCCGGAGGGCGAGGTCGCGATGTTCCGCGGCGGCGCCAGCCACCCGGGAGCCTACCCCGCCACACTCGGCCCCGCCCTGGTCGGCGTGCAATGGCGCGTCGAGACCGACGGGGAGGTGGCGGGTTCCGTGTCGGTGCTCGGCGACACGGCCTGGGTCGGCTCGAGCGACGGCACGCTCCGCGCGCTGGCGCTGGACGACGGCAGCGTGCGGTGGGCCGCGCCGCTCGGTGCCCCGATCACGTCGACACCCGCCATCGCCGGCGGCCTCGTGGCCGTCACGACGCGCGACGGCCGCCTGCACGTCGTCGACGCGCACAGCGGTGCGGAGCGCTGGTCGGCCTCGAGCGACACCGCCCTCGCGATGCCGTGGGGACACGAGAGTGGCGACCGGTACACGCCCTCGCCGGCGATCGGCGACGGCCTCGTCGTCTGGGCGGCGGCGGACGGAAAGGTCCGCGCCAACGACCTTGATGGGGGGAGGTTGCGCTGGACCACCGCGACCGGCGGGGCCATCTGGGGCTCCCCCGCGATCGCCGACGGCGCGGTGTACGTCGGCTCCACCGACGGCCGCCTCTATGCCCTCGCGCTGGGCGACGGCGCGGTGCGCTGGTCGTTCCGCACCGAGGGCGCCGACCTGCATTCGGCGAACTTCGGATTCGACCGCCGCACCCTGCAGAGCTCGCCCGCCGCGGGCCACGGCCTGGTCTACGTCGGCGCGCGCGACGGCTTCCTCTATGCGGTGCACACCGGCGACGGTTCGCTCGCGTGGCGGGTGGACCACAAGGTCAGCTGGGTGATCGGTTCGCCCGCGGTCGGCGACTCGACGGTCTACGTGGGCAGCTCCGACGCGCAGTTCGTCCAGGCGCTCGACGCGACCACGGGCGTCGAGCGGTGGCGCACCATGCTCCACAACATCGTGTGGTCGAGTCCGGCGATCAGCGGCGACCTGCTGCTGGTCGGCGACGGCGCCGGGCACCTCCACGCCCTCGACCGCGCCACCGGGACGATCCGCTGGACCCACACCGTCGCGGCCCAGGTGCACTCCTCGCCGGTCCCGGCCGGACGGCTGGTCCTGTTCGGTGCGCTGGATGGCGGCGTCTACGCCCTCTGCACCGGCGACGCGCCGCCGACGCGCCTGCTCTATGCCGACACGCTGGGCAACCGCCCCGCCCTGACCGCGCTGCTTGCCGCGCGCGGCTACCAGTCGCTCGACGACGACGGCCTCGTCAAGGCACTGCAGGGGAGCAGCGGCGACCCTGCCCGCACCACCCTCGTGATCGCCGCGTTCCAGCTGCCCGCGGGTGCGGTGACGCGACCGCTCGCGCAGTCGCCGTTCCGCCACTTCCTCGATGCCGGTGGCACCATCGTGTGGACCGGGATGCCGCCGCTCATCTGGCCGCTCGATTCCGTTGGCCAACCGGTCGGACTCGACGGCCTGCAGTGGGACGCCCCCGGCGAGCTGCTCGGCATTCCGTACGGGAAGGCCATCTTCGATCGTCGCCGCGCCACCGCGACGACCGACGGCGAGCACTGGGGATTGCGCGGCCACTGGCTCGCCGGCTGGGGAATCGACACCGCCGGCGTGACGACGGTGCTCGCCCGCGACGCCTGGGGCCTCGCCGCCGCCTGGCAGAAGCGGTATGGCGGGCCGGCAGGCACCGGCTTCGTGGTGGCGCCGGGCGACGATCCCGAGCAGCTGTACCAGGTGGCCGAACATCGACCGGCGTGCGGGGGGTGACCGCCCGCGCCCCGAACAGGCGATCAATCAAGTGTTGACGGCACCCCGGCCGATCGCGATGATCGAGGATCCCCCGGGAGTGCCATCATGGATCGTCGCCGTTTCCTCGCCGCCACCGGCGCGGCCCTCGCCGTGCCCCATCTCGCCAGGGCGGGCGGTCTCGCCGTTCCGCCTGGTCCGCATCGGGTCGACCTGCGGCTGGCTGCCCGGCGGGAGCACCGTTCGCTCGCCGGTCCCCAGCGCTGCGACATGTTCACCTACAACGGCGGGTGTCCCGGACCGGTCGTCGAGCTGCGCGAGGGCGACCGGGCCCGGCTGACGCTCGACAACCAGCTCGACGAGCCGAGCACGATCCACTGGCATGGCCTCCACCTCCCCAGCCACATGGACGGGTCGCCGTTCTACCCGGTCGCGGCGGGCGAGGCGTTCACCTACGAGTTCGACGTGCCGCGCGGATCCGCCGGCACCTACTGGTACCACCCCCACTTCGGCCATCGCACCGGCTTCCAGGTGGCGCACGGCCTGCACGGCGCGCTGATCATCCGCGCCGACGACGACCCGCTCCGGCACCTCCCCGAGCAGCTGCTCGTGCTCTGGGACAACCGCCTCGACGCCGACGGCGCGATCGACATCCCGGATCCCGACAGTCCCGCCGGCCGGACCGACTTCGAGAACGGCCGCGAGGGACCGCTGCACTTCGTGAACGGGAAGCTCGCGCCGGAGATCGCGATCCGCGCAGGCGAGGTGCAGCGCTGGCGGATCGTCAACGCGTCGGCCGCCCGGTTCTATCGGCTGGCGCTCGAGGGCCACACGCTGCTGCACGTGGGGAGCGACGGCGGGCTCTTCGAGCTCCCGGTCGAGGTGCCCGAGATCCTGCTCGCCCCGGCCGAGCGCGTCGAGGTCCTGGTGCGCGCGACCGGCGAGCCGGGAACGCGAGCGCGGCTCCGCGCGATGCCCTACGACCGCTACATCCCGCAGACCCGGCCGGCCAACTGGCGCGACCCGTGCGAGCTCGCGACGCTCGTGTACGGTTCCGCACCGCCGGTCGCGTCGCCCGCGATCCCGGCGCGCCTGCGCGTGGTGCCGCCGCTCCGCGAGTCCGACGCGACGGCCACCCGCACGATCTCGATGTCGCAGGGTCTCCTCAACGGTCGCAAGATGGATCCGGCGCGCATCGACGTCTCGGCGCCGCTCGGTGCCACCGAGATCTGGCACATCGAGAACCTGGTCGGACTCGACCATCCGTTCCACCTGCATGGATTCCAGTTCCAGGTGCTGGACCGCAACGGCGAGCCGGAGCCGTTCCGGTGCTGGAAGGACACGGTGAACGTGCCGAAGCACGAAGAGGTGCGCTTCATCGTCCGGTACGACGATTTCCCCGGCAAGTGGATGTACCACTGCCACATTCTCGACCACGAGGACCACGGCATGATGGGCGTGCTCGAGGTCCGCTGAACGGAGCGTCTGCGATGAACCAGCGAATGCCGATGTTGCGCAGGGTGGGTGTGGTCGCGGTGCCGGTGGCAGCGATCGTGCTGGTGGCGGCGGGCGGCCGGCATCCGTCGCAGCGCCTCACGGCCGAGGAGATGGCCGCCCGCGCCGACGTGATGAACGGCCGGATGCAGGTCATCCAGCACGATTGCAACGGCTGCCACGGCGGCCTGACGCCGAACTCGGAGGGGTGGCTGGCGGGTGCGCCGGACTCGACCTTCTGGTTCCACATCGGCCCCTTCACCACCCGGCCGCGGAACCTCACGCCGGACAACCTCACCGGGTTGGGCCGCTTCACCGAGCGGCAGATCTTCAACGCGCTGCGCTACGGCCTGCGCCCCGGCGAGACCCCCGACGTCACGATCACGGGCACCACGCCGGGCGAGGGAAACTTCCCGGCGCAGCCGAAGTACCTCGCGGTGCCGATGCCGTGGCCGGCCTGGCGGCACATGCCCGACCAGGATCTCTGGGACATTGCCGCCTACCTCAAGCGGGCGCTCAAGCCGGTCCGCCACAAGGTCGAGGACAGCGACGGGCCGCCCGATTTCTGGGCGAGCGCCTACACCGTGGACTCGATCGGACCGCTCGGTGGGGTCCCGTTCCCCGCCCGGTCGGAGCAGCGGCCGCAGTAGCGCAACCGGCGCCGCGAGGCGGGGCCTGACCTCGCCCCGCGGCTACTGCCGGACACCGGAGAAGAGGATCTTGTCGTCGGGGAGCCGGACGTCGAAGCCCGTCGCGCGACCGTCCTTGACGGTGAACTCGAAGGTGAAGTCGCGGATCACGTCGAACAGCTCGCCATCCTGCATCATCCCGAACGTGAACCAGTCGTCCATCACCGGGATGAGCAGCTCGTCGTGCATCTCGGGCCAGAACCACAGTGGCCAGTCCATCCGCAGCAGCGAGTCGGCGTGGGTGATCTCGGCGGTCGACGCCCACCCCTCGGGCGCCGGGCCGAGCTTCCACGAGAGCGCGTAGCGTCCCACGTAGCGCGCGGCCCGATCCGCGGCGACCTGCGGCGGCAGTGAGGGCGGCACCTTGACCTGGAGCGCCACCTGGCGGTCGGCCCACGACATGGTCGCGGTCATGCCGGTCGAGGAGAGTTGGCTGAAGCCCCAGGTCAGGTCCCGGACCGGAGGACCCGCGATGATCGCGGCGGGCGCGGGAAACTGGAGCATCTGCGGCGTCACCGTCGGGTGCTCGGTGTGGAACTTGGTCGTGTCGGGAAGCAGCACCGTGTTCCACTTGTCGGCGTCCGCGACAACCATCCACACCGAGTAGGCGCCCGCCGGGACCTTGGTCCCGTTGATCGTCACGTCCTTGCTGACCGTGAGGGTCGTGGCCCGGTTGGCTCCCGGGGTCCACACCTCGCCCCACTTCACCTCCCTCCCGAAGATCTCGTCCACGGTCCGAGCGCGGAGTCGCGGGCGCGAGTAGCGGATCGAGAGCGTGGTGCCATCGACCGTCTGGGAGACGGTGCCCTCCTCGCTGGCCCGGATCTGGGCCGGGGCCGGCGGCGCGACGACGGCGAGGGCGGCGAGCAGGGCGACAGACAGGCCGGGGACGCGGACGAGCATGGTGGGCACGATGGACTCGCTGGTCGGGAGGACTCTGGGTGCGGGTGCCCGGAGGATCGGTCCGGGTGCAAGGCGGCGCAACCCGGCGGCCGGAGCCGTACGAAACACGAGCCCCGTCGGTGCCAGCGGCAGCGACGGGGCGGCGGGTCGGGGGAGTGGGCCAGGGAGGAGTTGAACCTCCGACCTCACGCTTATCAGGCGTGCGCTCTAACCACCTGAGCTACTGGCCCCGAGGAGGGGACAAGCTAACGGCTCGCCGGGGTGCGGACAACCGAGCCGGGGCCTCCCGCCATCGACTTCCGGCCTCCCTCGACCCAGATTTGGGGCCCCACCGGGCCGCCCTGGCTGCCCCGACGATTGCCCCTCATCACGGAGTCCCCGATGGTACGGACCGCCCCGGCCAGCCGCCTGGCCGCCCTGCTCCTCCTTGCCGCCCCCGGCCTCGCCGCGCAGGGCTTCGGCAACCAGAACCGGGTCGACAGCACCACGTACGTCCGGACCACCCCGCCCACCGACCCGGTGATCCGGGCGATGTGGACCGAGGGGATGGAGCACGGGCAGGCGATGTCACTGGCCCAGGTGCTGATGGACTCGATCGGCCCGCGCCTCACCAACTCCGACCGGTTCGACGCCGGCCAGGCCTGGCTGGTCAAGAAGTACGCGGAGTGGGGGATCAAGGCCGAACAGCAGCAGTACGGCACCTGGGTCAAGTGGATCCGCGGTGCCACGCACCTCGACATGGTGCAGCCGCGACTCAAGACGATGGAGTCCTACGCGCTGGCCTGGAGCCCGCCGACCCCGAACAACGGCTCGTGGGTCGAGGCCGAGGCGATCCTCCGCCCGACGACGCCGGCCGAATGGGCGAGCTGGCCGCAACGCGCGCGCGGCAAGTTCGTGCTCGCCTCGTCGCCCCAGCCGACCTGCCGCTTCCCGGCCCAGATACAGGAGTTCGCCGAGCAGGCGACGCTCGACCGGATGACCGCCGAGCGAAATGCCTGGCGCAGCGTCGACAGCACCGCGCTCGCCCAGGGCGGCGACCCGCGGAAGTGGGCGGTGGACGCCGGCGTCGCCGGGATGCTCACCAACCGCTGGAGCAACTTCCCCGGCATCGACAAGATCTTCGGCTCTCCCAAGGACAAGGTCCCGACCATCGACGTGAGCTGCGAGGACTACTCGCTGCTCTATCGCCTCGCGGCCAACGGAATGCACCCGGTGGTCCGCCTCTCGGTCCAGTCGCAGGACCTCGGCGAGCAGCCGGTGCACAACGTGATCGCCACGATTCCCGGGACCGAGAAGCCGAACGAGTACATCGTCCTCTCGGCCCACTACGACTCGTGGGACGGCGGCACCGGTGCCACCGACAACGGCACCGGCACGATCACGATGTTCGAGGCGGCGCGCATCCTGAAGAAGGTGTACCCGAACCCGAAGCGGACGATCATCATCGGGCACTGGGGCGGCGAGGAGCAGGGGCTCAACGGCTCCAAGGCGTTCGCCGAGGACCACCCCGAGATCGTGGCCCACGTGCATGCCGGCTTCAACCAGGACAACGGCACCGGCCGGGTGGTCAGCGCCGGCCCCGGCCCCTTCCCCGCCGGCCTGCCGGCGCTGCAGCGCTACCTGATGGCGATTCCGTCGGCGATGACCGGCCGGATCCGGCTCGGCGGCGTCAGCGGGCCGGCCACCGGCGGCACCGACAACGCGTCGTTCCAGTGCCTCAAGAGCCCGGTCTACGGCCTCAGCGCGCTCGGCTGGGACTACGGCAACACCACGTGGCACACCAACCGCGACACCTACGACAAGGTGATCGCCGAGGACCTGCAGAACAACGCGACGCTGGTGGCGATGCTCGTCTACATGGCCGACCAGGACCCGACTCTGTTGTCGCACGACGTGGCGATGCCACGTGACCGGAGCGGCAACGAGACCGCCTGGCCGACCTGCGCGAAGAGCGACCGGAACACGGCGAGCTCGCCGAGGTAAGTACGGCAGGCGACATTGCGAGGGGCGAGGGGCGGTATCGCTCCTCGCCCCTCGCGTGTTCACTATTCGACCCGGGCGACCATCCGCAGGAAGAGCCTCGCATAGGGCGAGGCGCGGACCCCCTCCGCCGTCCACGACATCCCCGCCGAGAGTCGGTCGCTGTTCGAGGCGAGCAGCAGCGTCAGGTGCCGCTCCGGCACCTTGAGCCAGAGCGCCGAGACCGAGGGCGGGAACCAGCCGAAGTGCCAGACCACGCGCTGGGCATTGATCCGCTCGATGAACCACCCCAGGCCGTACGGGAGGTCGCGACCGTCGGGCGTCCTGGCCGGCGTGAACATCGCCTCGCGCGTCGCGGCGCCGACCAGGCGGCCCGCATCGTAGGCGATGTCGAACTTCGCGAGATCGGGCATCGAGGCGATCTCGCCCGCCGCCGTCTGCGACGAGAAGAGCGGCGTGTAGTCGGCGCCGAGGAGCGCGCGGCGCGCCGAGTCGGTCGCGGCGGGGATCCGGTACACCGGATCCATCCCGCCGTGCGACATGTCGGCGCCCGGCTCCACCCCGAAGGCCGGATAGTGCACGGCACGGGTGGTGTCGCCCGAGACGGCGTAGGGAACCGGAAGCTCGGCCGCGACCGCCTGCCCCCACGGCACCAGCTGCCCCGGCGTGGACCGCGTCATGCCCAGCGGATCGAGGAACCGGCGCTGCACCTCGCGCGGAAACGAATGGCGCGTCACCGCCTCGATCACGAAGGTGAGGTCGCCGAAGATGTTGCCGCTGTAGGCGTAGGCGCTGCCCGGCGGCGTGGCCTGGGACGTGTGGGTCAGGACGTGGCGCACGGTGATCGCGCCGTCGTCGTAGCGCGAGGGGTAGTGGGCCCACGACCCTCCGCCGGGCTCGAACCACGCCAGGATCGGATACTTCCGCATCGGATCATCGAGCGCAAGCCGGTGTTCCTCGACCAGCTGCATCAACAGCGTCGCGGCGATCGGCTTGGAGAGCGAGGCGAGCCGGTAGGGCGTGTCCGGGGTCGCCGGGATCCGGCGTTCGAGGTCGGCCCATCCCCAGCCATGCTGCCAGGCCACCTCGCCGTCGCGCACGATCACGGCCGAGTAGCCGGGCAAGTGATTCGCGGCCGCCAGCGAGTCGAGTGCGGCCTGGAAGGCGGCGAATTCGCCGGCAGGACGCTGCGGGAGGAGCGGTGCCACCGGGAGGGACACGGCGGCGGCGATCATCAGGATGGGTCGGCGCATGCGGAATCACTACGCCTGTAGAACTACTCTGTCAATTCGGACCGACGGGACTCTGACAATCGCTCGGCGTCGCGCTGCGCGGCGAGGCGGCGGTTGCGGCGGCGGAGGCCAATGGAGAACGCCCAGCCGCCGAGGGCGAGCGTCGGCACCCATGCCACGGCTGGCATGGCGAGGATCCACGGTACCTGCAGGATGAAGAGCCAGGCACCAGCGATGATTGCCAAGTCACTCGCGACCTTCACGAAGACGGAAGCATGCCACGACCCGCCGTCCTCGTCCGGGGCAGGTCCGAGGGCGACCACAAGGATCGCGACGAACAAGACGCCGTTGAGCACCCTCGTCAGGACCTCGCCGCTCATGGTGCCTCGGTAGGCCGGCGATCAGCAGACGCCCCTGCCTCCAGCCGGGCCGCTTCCCGTTCGGCGCGCAACTCGCGCCGCTCGGCGACGACGAGCCGCCCGATCATGACGCAGCCCACGGCCCCGCCGCTGCCCCAGATGATCGTCCGGATCGTCGACCACCCCGGGGGCAGCACCGCGTCGGCGACATTCCCGGCGAACATGATCCACAGCATCGCCACCATCGACCGGCGTGCGGTCGCCTGTTCCGGCGACTCGGCCTCCTCGTCATGCGTGAAGGCGAGGACGAGCGCGAGCGCGATCATCCCGACGATCTTCACCGTGCCCCAGGTGCCGGGAAGTGTCACGACGGC
The DNA here is from genome assembly GCA_964557115.1 of uncultured Gemmatimonadaceae bacterium. Taxonomy (GTDB): domain Bacteria; phylum Gemmatimonadota; class Gemmatimonadetes; order Gemmatimonadales; family GWC2-71-9; genus Palsa-1233. The sequence continues at coordinate 69,636 of CAZKYO010000009.1, read as the reverse complement.
GCGTCCAGTCGCTCGGCGATCCGTGCCACCTTGCCGGCCTCGCGGATCTTCTCGCGGAGCTTCTCGCGCTCCTCGGGCAGGCCGATCGCCTCGACCGCGGCGAACTGGAAGGCCAGACGCCAGTCGAGCGGCAGCTCGCGCCACAGGTGGCGGCCCGCGTCATCGGGGCGTGCCCGATCGAGTGCCCGCCCCAGGCCGGCGAGGTCGCCGTGGCTGCGGAGAAGCAACCACCCCCGCTCCACGGCCGCCGATGTCGCGTGGGGTATGTCATCGCTTCCAAGGGCCAGCACGACCTTGGCCACCTGACCATCAGCCACCATCGCGTCACCGCGAAGTCCATGGACGACCAGCTGCTGCCGACCTGGTCCGACGGCGAGCTCAGCGTCGCGCATCGCCAGGGGGCTGAGACGAAGCGTGCCACCATCGAGGAGCCGCACGGATTGGAATCCGTGAAACATCGTGTCGGAGGCGACCATGAGAGTCGTGTAGAGCAGCGTCAGCTGCAGGACGATCGAGGGAGTCATCCAGGTGTCGATCACCCGCGGGGCGACGAAGGCCATGACAAGCAGGCTGAAGATGGAGAAACCCAACAACCCGGACCGCACCCTCCGTCGCAGGAGCAGGGCCGTCACCTGAGCGGAAAGCATCAACCCAACGAGATAGATGCTCGGCATGATCACCTCGCTCCAGCCCAGCGTGCCTCCATCGAGCAAGGTCCAGATGGCGGCGATGGCTTGCGGCACGAGGACGACGAGGAACACGGGATGCGCGAGTCGGCGCGCAGCCCCCAGGTAACGGCGACTGAGCAGTCCCGCCCGGCTCGCCATCGGTGCGTCCTCGTGCATCCCGATCTGCAGCACCTCCACCTCGCCCACGGCGTCGTAACCGGTGCGCTCGGCCGAGAGGGTCGGGAGCCGGCCGCGGAGCTCCGCGATCGCGGCGGCGGCCGACTCGGGGCCGAGCAGGTTCCAGTGGCCGCACTTGGTGCAGATGCGCCAGGTACGGGCCGCGGTCAGGTCCACGGCGAGGCGCCGGGCGCGCGGCAGCGACGCCAGTTCGCGATTGGCGCGGAACGGCGCACGGCAGGCAACGCAGTCGTCGGGTGGCAGGGGAGCCGACATCCGGGGACCCAGGGGTGGGGACCCGTCCAATCTCGCCCGCCGCGGGGCATCCCACCAGCCGGAGTTGACGGAACCGGCACGGACCGATATACTGAACCATATGGTTCAGTATTCACGTTCCCTCGATGCCGGCTTCGCCGCCGTCGCCGACCCCACCCGCCGGGGCATCCTCCGGCGGTTGGGCCGGGGCGACGCGTCGATCAGCGACCTCGCGACGGCCTTCGACATGACGCTGACGGGGATCAAGAAGCACGTCGCGGTGCTCGAGGACGCCGGCCTGGTCGCGACGGCCAAGGTCGGACGGGTGCGCACCTGCCGGCTCGGGCGCCGGACGCTCGACGCCGAGTCGGCGTGGATGGAGGAATACCGCGCGATGCTCGAGTCGCGCCTTGACCGGCTCGAGGCGTTCCTCGAGCGCCAACCGGAAGGTGACCGATGACGACGACCCACCCGCAGGCCACGCTCTCCACCCCGTCCGACCGCGAGATCCGGGTCGAGCGCGAGTTCGCCGCCTCCCGCGATCGCGTCTGGCGGGCGATGACCGAGCCCGAGCTGCTCGCCCAGTGGTGGGGCCGCGGCAACCGGCTCGAGGTCGAGCGCTACGAGTTCGAGCGGGGCGGTCACTGGCGCTTCGTCGAGCACACCGACCACGGCTCCTTCGGCTTCGAGGGACGGATCCGCGAGATCGTCCCCCCGAGCCGCCTCTCGCTCACCTTCGAGTTCGACGGCATGCCGGGCCACGTGGTGGTGAACACGATCGAGCTCGAGGCGCTCGGGCCGGGACGCACCCGGATGGTCGCGACCTCGCTCTTCCTGACGCCGGAAGACCGCGACGGCATGATGTCGTCGGGGATGGAGACCGGGATGAACCAGAGCTACGCCGCGCTGGACCGGGTCCTCGCGGCGATGCCCTGAGGAGCGGCTACCAGGCGATCGTGTAGCATGCGGCGGTGCCGTCGAGCACCACGGTGCCGTCGTCGCGGATCACGCGGGTGGCGAGCTGGGTGACCGGCTTGTCCGCCCGCACCGCCGTGACCGTCACCTCCCCGGTGATCGTGTCGCCGGGGCGCACCGGTGCCAGGAACTGCCACCGCACCTCGAGAAACACCGTCCCCGGCCCCGGCAGGTCCTCGGCGACGACCGCGTTGAGGATCGCGCTGGTGACGCCTCCCTGCACCACGATCTCGCCGAAGCGCGTGGCGCGCGCCACCGCCTCGTCGTAGTGGATCGGGTTGCGGTCGCCGCTGATGGCGGTGAAGGCCGCGATGTCGGCGGCGGTGACGGTGCGGCTCCGGCGGGCCACCTGCCCCACCACCGGCATGCCGCGTGGCCAGGCCGTCACGGGCCGCCGAGCGCGGGCCGGCGGAACGGCGTCGCCGGGGTGAACCGGATCGCGGTGCCGCCGCCGGGGGCGAGGGCGAGGTGCAGCTTGTCGGTGCTGGTGACCAGCCCGCTGGTGATGTCCACCGGGAACGGGTCGTCGTACCAGTTGGCCCCGGGTCCGTCGGCGTAGATCGTCGCGCGGTAAGTCTGCCCGCGCTCCAGGAAGTCGAGCTTCACGTCCATGCCCCGGGCTGCCTCGTCGGTGATCGCGCCGAGGAACCAGTCGTCGCCGCCCCGCGCGCGGCGCGCCACGACCACGTAGTCGCCGATCGCGCCGGCGATCACCCGGGTGGTGTCCCAGTCCACCGCGACGTCGCGGATGAACTGGAAGGCGCGGTTCCCCTGGTAGTTCTCCGGCAGGTCGGCCGCCATCTGCAGCGGAGAGTAGAGCACGACGTAGAGTGCGAGCTGCTTGGCCAGCGTGGTGCGGACCCGCGGCTGCTCGTTGGTGTGCGCCTGTCCGCTGGAGCGCTCGAGCAGGTCGAAGATTCCCGGCGTGAAGTCCATCGGCCCGCCGATCAGCCGGGTGAAGAACAGGATCGTCTCGTGCTCGGGCGGGTTGCCGCCCTCGGCGCTCCAGGCGTTGTACTCCTGGCCGCGGGCGCCCTCGCGCGACATCATGTTGGGCCAGGTGCGCCGCTCGCCGGTGGCGTGGATCGCCTCGTGGGCGTCCACGGCGATCTGGTGCGCCGCGGCCTTCTCCAGCACCCGGCGATGGTGGTTGACCATCGTCTGCGACCAGTGCGAGTCGCCGTTGAACAGGGTGTCGGTGACGTAGCCGGTCTTGAGGGCGTGGATGCCGAGCCGCTGGTAGAGGTCGAAGGCGGCATCGATCTGCCGCTCGTAGTTCTCGAGCCCTCCCGACGTCTCGTTGTGCATGATGAGCTGGATGCCCTTCTCGCGGGCATGCCGCGCCACGGCGGCGAGGTTGTAGTCGGGGTACGGCTGGGTGAAGGAGAACTGCCCGCCGTTCTTGATCCAGTCGCCGTCCCAGCCGACGTTCCACCCCTCCACCAGCACGCCGCCCAGCCCGTTGGTCGCGGCGAAGTCGATGTACCGCATCGCGTCCGCGGTGGTGGCGCCGTGCCTGTCGCCCGAGGCCCAGGTGTTGCGGCCGAGGTGCATCCCCCACCAGATCCCGACGTACTTCATCGGCCGGATCCAGTCGGTGTCGGTGATCCGGCTGGGCGGGTTGAGCTTGAGGCCGAGCAGCGACGGCACCAGGCCGGTCACGGCATCGGCGACCTGCACCGTGCGCCACGGGCTCTTGAACGGCGTGGTGCCGCGCACCTTGACCCCGTCGGCCATCGGCGCCAGCGCGACCTGCAGGGTGCGTCCCTGCATCCGCGGCCCGACCAGCGACATCCCGGCGTAGTCGTCGAGGTCGGCCTCGTGGATCACCAGGGCGGTGCGGCCGTCGCGGGTCTCCATCGTGAGCGGCGTCTGCACGCTGTCGAGCCGACTCACCGGTCCCGAGACGTAGAGCATCTCGGAGCGGTCGAGCCGCGGGACGTTGAAGGGGATCGACCAGGCCTTGGCGTCGTCGGCGAGGGTGAACTCGGTGAGCTCGTCGTCGATGGCAAACGTGCCGAGGTTGGGCTGCGCCGGCAGCTCGTAGCGGAAGCCGATGCCGTCGTCGAACGCCCGCACGCGCAGCACGAACCGGCGCCGCAGGCCGGACTGTTCAACCACGGTCACCGCCAGCTCGCGGTGGCGGTCCCGCACCTCGCGCACCTCGCCCCACGGCTGGGTCCAGGTCAGGTCGGCCGAGTCGCGCGCCGTGGCCGCGATCCCGAGCGAGTCGCGGAGCATCGGCGCGCCGCGGAAGCGGAAGCCGAGCACGGAGGGCTGCACCAGCGGACGGCCGTCGCGGGTCATCGCCCACGTGAGGCGGCCGCTGTCGATCGCGACGCTCACGACGTTGCGGCCGTCGGGCGAGGTGACGCTGACCTGGGCGGCGACCGGTGCGGCGGCCAGCAGCGCCAGGGCGAGCGCACGGGCGTGGGGCGAGGCATGGGACGGCATCGGAGACTCCCGGACGGCGACCGGCTACGGTCGCTGGTCGATGTCGATGGCGACGGCGGCGTTGGCGGGCAGCGCCAGCGTGACGCCGCCGTCGGCGGCGACGGTGATCGTGCTCCCGGCACAGCCCCCGCCGGCGGCCCGGCCGCCGCTCAGCAGGTCGCAGTAGTCGCCGGCGGCGAGGCCGGTGGGGATCGTCGCGTCCACCGTGCCCGTCTCGCGATTGATCGCCACGAAGCCCTTGGCTCCGCGCGAGAAGGCGATGGCGTTGCCGCCATTGTCCCACCAGTCGGTGACCGCGGTGCCGGCCGTGACGCGCCGGAAGCGGACCATCGACAGGATCATCGGGTCACGATGCTCGCACACCCAGTCGCCGTCGTGGGCGGCCTCCATCGACGCGGCGCACTGCACCGGATTGGTGTGCCCCGCCGCGTCCGACGGCGGCCCGTGGCTGTTGCCGCCGGGACAGCTGAAGCCGAAGGACGAGAGGATCGAGGGATAGCCGTAGGGCTGCGCCAGCATCCAGACGTGGGCCAGGCGGTAGACCTGCGGGTTGCGATAGCCGAGGCCGCAGTTGTGCTGGGTGTCGTGGTTCCGGAGGAACACCACCGCCTTGTCCGACGGGATCAGCCCCCAGGCCTGCTCGGAGAAGCGGTTGCCGGGCGACCCGGCAGGATTCAGCTGGGCGAGGTACTCGCCGTTGGCCTTGAGGAACTTGTTGGCCACGCCCGTGAAGGTGAATTCGGTGATGTCGGCGCTGCCGCCGGAGGCGTAGCCCTCGCCGAAGTAGTCGCGCGGGCCGATCGCCTCGCCGGCGCCGGCGGAGACCTCGAGGAAGACGTACGGCCGGGCCCGCCCCTCGCCCGCGAGGGTGGTGTTCACGCGGGCGAGGATGTCGTCGAGCTCGACCTGCTGGATGTGCTTGGCGGCGTCGATGCGGAATCCGGCGACGCCCATCCGGGCCAGCGCGACGAGGTAGTCGGCGATCACCTGCCGCACGGTCGCGAGGCCGGTGTTGAGGTCGGGAAGCCCCAGCAGCTCGCAGTCCTGGACGATCGCCGCGTTCGCGTAGGTGGTCAGTGCACAGGGCGCGTGGAAGTCGCTCGCCGTGTAGAGCCCGGGGTAGGAGTACTTGGTGTAGGCGGTGCCGTTGCTGCCGGTGCCGGGGCTCGGCACGTTGGTCATGTGGTTGATCACGGCGTCGACGATGATGTCGACGCCCGCCGCCTTGCAGCGCTGGACCATCTGGGCGAACTCCGCCCCGGTGCCGGACCGGCTCTGCGCCACCGAATAGCTGACCGGCTGGTAGCGCTCGCTCCACGGGTAGTCGGGCGGCTGGACGCTGTGCTCCTGGGGCGGCGACACCTGCACCGCCCTGACGCCGGCCGGGCCGAGCACCGCCTCGCACTCCTGGGCGATGTCGGGCCAGCGCCACTCGAAGAGGTGCACCGCGACGTCGCCGGCGGCCGCGTGCCCGGAGGGACGGTAGGTCGAGGCGAGGGTCGGCCGCCCCGTCGGGGGGGTGGAATCGATCGGGCCGCCGCCGTCGCCGCCGCACCCCAGGGCGAGCGCGAGGAGCGGCAGCAACGCCGCCGTGGCGGGCCGACCGGGGCCAAAACGCCCCGCAGCCGGACCGCGGAGGCGGCCCGGCTGCGGGGGGATGTTCCGCTTGTCGTGCACCGGTCGATCAGTAACCGGGGTTCTGCACGAGGTTCGGGTTGGCCACCAGCTCGTTGGCCGGCAGCGGATAGAGGTTGTTGCGCGCGTCGGTCGACGTGCCGGCCTGGGAGCCGCCCTTCCACGCCCAGGTGTAGCTGCCGCCGGTGAACTTGCCGAACCGGATCAGGTCGACGCGGCGGTGCCCTTCCCACATCAGCTCGCGGCCGCGCTCGGCCAGAATGAAGTCGAGCGTCATCTGGTTGGCGGTGACGTCGCCGCTGGTGTCGCCATAGGCGCGGCGCCGCAGCGCGTTGACGTACTGGAGCGCGGTGCCCTGGTCGCCGCCGCCGCCCCGCAGCACCAGCTCGGCGTACATCAGGTACGCGTCGCCCAGCCGGAACATCGGGAAGTCGGTGTCGACGTGGGTCGCGTGCGACCCGGCCGCGCCGGTGGACGTGCGGTTGGAGAACTTCGCGTTCGGGATCCCCTGGGCGAAGTCGGAGATGTTGCCGATCGCGACCGACTGGCCGTTGGCAAAGAAGCCGTAGGTCCGTCCGTCGCCCGCGCCGTAGAGGTTGTAGGCCTCGGGCTTCATCCGGAGCCCCCACCAGCAGCCGTCGATCCCGCTGGCGTTCGGGTCCATGTTGCCGCCGCAGGAGGCATGGACCAGGAAGGTCATGCCGCCCCAGGTCTGGGTCTTGAGCCCGTCCTGCGTGATCGCGAAGATGATCTCCGGCGAGGTGTTGTTGTCGGCGAGGAACATGTCGCGGTAGTTGTTGTCGAGCTGGTAGCCCGAGCCGAGCACCGCCTGCACCGCGCTCATCGCCTCGCTCCACCGCGGCGTGCCGGTGTAGACCTCGGCGTTCATGTAGAGCTTGGCCAGCAGCATGTTCGCCGCGGCCGGGGTGGCCCGGCCGTAGTTGGCCGCGCCGTTGGCCGGCAGGTCGCCCTTGATCGCGTTGAGCTCGCCCGTCACGTAGTCGAACAGCGCCTCGCGGGTGGCCTGGGCCGGCGGCGTCGAGCCGACCGGCGAGTTCTCGTCGACCAGCGGGATGCTGCCGAACAGGTCGATCCCGTGCCAGTACGAGAGCGCCCGGAGGAAGCGCGCCTCGGCCCGGTACGTCTGGATGGTGGCCCGCAGGGCGTCCGGCACGCCGCGCTCGGAGAGCTTGGCGTCGGTGGTCTGGCGGAGGAACTCGTTCGCCATCCCGACCTGGAAGAAGATCCGGTAGTACATCGCCACCACGAAGCTGTTGGTCACCGCCCAGAGCTGGGTGTTCATCTCGGGCAGGCCGACGTCGCCCCAGCCGATCACCGCCTCGTCGGTCGGCAGCTCCTCGGCCTCCCAGTAGAGCCGGAGGTACTGCGAGAAGCCCTCGTCGATGCCCTGGATGTCGGGCTGGCCGGCCGCGCCCTGCTGGCCGCTGACGGCGAGGCCGGCATAGACCTTGGCGAGGAAGGCCTTGTACGAATTGAGGTCGGTGAAGACGTTGGCGTCGGTCACCGTGCTCTTCGGTTCCGTCGTCAGGTCCGTGCACCCCGCGGCGCCCACGAGCGCCAGCGGGAGCAGCACCATCCGCGCGGTCCAGGTCCTGATCGTCATTCGTGTCTCTCCCTCTCGAATGGTCGCGTGCACCGGTCGGTCAGAACTTGAGGCTCATGCCGGCGGTGAAGGTGCGCGAGCGCGGATAGATGTTGTTGTCGATGCCGCCCAGGCCGGCCGTCGGGTCGACGCCGCTGTAGCCGGTGATCGTGAAGGCGTTCTGGATCGTCCCGAACACGTGGATCGGCGTCCGGGCGGTGTTGAACGTGTAGCCGAGGGTGATGTTGTCCATCCGCAGGAAGGACGCGTCCTCGACGTAGTAGTCGGACAGGTACTGGGGCTGCTCGAAGCCGGTCTCGAGCACCGACGAGTGCAGGTTGTAGGGCGACGCGCGGGTCACCTCGGCGTAGCTGCCCAGGTTCGACGCGACGTTGTTGTAGGTGTAGCTGCCGACGTAGGCCCGGAGCGTGAACGACAGGTCGAAGTCGCCCATCGTCATGTAGCTCGAGTGCCCGAAGATCCACTTCGGCGCCGGGTCGTGGAAGGCGCGGCGGTCGTCCTGGTTGATCTTGCCGTCGCCGTTCTGGTCGACGTAGAGGTCCTGCTCGTTGATGGTGCCGTCCGGGGCGTTGGTGAACGTCCCGTCCGATCCGATCCCCTGGCGGTCCTCGTAGATCGGCTTCCCGTCGGCGCCCTTGATGTGCTCGTACACGTAGAACGAGTTGATCGGCTGGCCGGGCGTCAGCTCCTGGATGAAGGTGCCCACGCCGCCGGCGACCCCGCCGACCAGGATCCGCTGCGACTCGCCGCCGAACGGGTTGATCGTCACCAGCTCGTTCTTGTTGTGCGAGGCGTTGAAGTTGGCGGACCAGCTGAAGCCGTCGCGGCCGCCGTCGGCCAGCAGCATGCTCAGCGTGAACTCGATGCCGGTGTTCTTCATGCTGCCGATGTTGGTCGTCACGAAGTTCGAGAGGTTCGTGCCGGCCGCCACCGGGACGCTGAAGATCAGGTCACTGGTCTTCTTGTCGTACCAGTCGACGCTGCCGGTGATCCGGTTGTTGTCGAAGCCGAAGTCGAGGCCGAGGTTGAGCGCCTTGGTCTCCTCCCACCGGATGTTGCGGTCGACCGCGCTGGGCCGGACCGTGGCGACGAACTGGTCGCCGAACTGGACCTGGGTCTGGCCGTCGCCGGTCCGGTAGGTCGCGTACTGCTGGTAGTTCGCGAACGCCTGGTTGCCGGTCTTGGCCCACGAGGCGCGGAGCTTGAGGTCCGAGAACGCGCCGCCCTTCAGGAAGTCCTCCTCGGAGAGGCGCCAGGCGCCCGACACCGACGGGAAGATGCCCCAGGCGTTGTCCGGGCCGAAGCGGGACGAGCCGTCGCGACGGACCGACCCGGCCAGGATGTACTTGTCGTTGATGTTGTAGGTCGCCCGGCCGAAGTAGGAGATGAACTTGCTCTCCTGGATGTCCTGGAAGTTCTGGACGGTCCGGGCCGTCGTCACGCCGTTGCCGCCGAGCAGGTCGGTGCCGAGGCCGTTGGCGGAGTACCACGGGTATTCGGCGTGGCCGTAGGAGTAGGAGTAGCCGCCGACCAGGTCGATGCTGCCGGGGATGAAGTTGACCGGCGTGGCGTAGTTGAGGAACGCCTCCATCGTCGTGCCCAGGGCACTCTGGTTGGCCCGGTAGTCGTTGCCGCCGTTGCCGGTCTTGGTCTGGCTGTGGATCGTGCCCGGCGAGAAGGTGTTGCGGTCGGTCCGGGTGAGGTCGTAGCCGAGCCGGACGTTCGCCTTGAGCGCGTCGAGGAACGGCATCCGGTAGCCGGCCTGCACCGAGCCGAGGCTCCGGTAGGTGACGCCGCGATCGGTGACGAGGTTGAGCGCCTCCACCGGGTTGTCCGCCGAGGCCAGCGCGTTGTTGGGCCAGTTGTAGTAGCCGGTGGTCGAGGACGGGTCCATCACCGGCTGGGTCGGCCCCATCTGGGCGGCATTGGAGAGCACCCCGCCCGGGGTGAACAGGTCCTTGGTGCGGGCCCCGAGGATCGACGTCTGGACGTTGAGGCGGTCGCTGAAGAGCCGCTGGTCCATGTTGAACCCGAGCGACATCCGCTCGGCCGTCGTCCCCTTGATGATGCCGTCCTGGTTCAGGTAGCCGCCCGAGACGCGCCAGCTCATTCCCTCGGAGCTTCCCGAGACCGCGACGTTGTGCTCCTGCCCCATGCCGGTCCGGTCGACCAGCGAGAACCAGTCGGTGTTGGCGCTCTGGAGCTGGTTGGCGTTCTGCGGCGCGTACTGCTCGACCGCGGCGCGGAACTGCTGGGCGTTGAGCATCGAGGGGAGCCGGGTGACGGCCATCCCCGAGATCGTGCCGGTGTACTCGAGCGACGGCTTTCCGCGGCCCGACTTGGTCGTGATCAGCACCACGCCGTTGGCGGCGTTGGCGCCGTAGATCGCGGCGGCCGAGGCGTCCCGGAGCACCGTCATCGAGGCGATGTCGTCGGGGTTGAGGAAGTTGAGCGGGTCGCGGCCGGCGGACAGCCCGCCGCCCGCCCCGCCACCGACCGGCACGCCGTCGATGACGTAGAGCGGCTCGCTGCTGGCGTTGATCGACGTGGCACCGCGGATCCGGATCGAGATCCCGCCGCCCGGCTCGTTGTTGTCCACGACCTGGACGCCGGGGATCTTCGACTGGATCAGCTGGGCCGGGGCGATGTTGCGGCCCCGGTTGAACTCATCCGAACCGAGCTGGGTTACCGCCCCGGTCACGTTGCCGGCGCGCTGCTCCCCGTAGCCGGTGGCCACCAGCTCGGAGAGCTGGACGGCGCTTTGGGCCAGCGAGAAGGAGACCTCGGTCGCCTCCCCGGCACGGACGGTGACCATCCGCGCGAAGGGGGCATAACCGATCAGCCGGGCGCGGAGCGAGTCCGTCCCGGCTGGCACATCGGCGATCACGTAGGCGCCGTCGCCCCTGGTGAGGGCCCGCCGGCCATTGAAACTGACGCTGACCCCGACCAGCGGCCGCAGCGTCGCGCTGTCGACGACCGTCCCGTGGATGGTGCCCGTCTGCGCCTGGGCGCCGAGCGGCACCCCCGCGAGCAGCAGCGCCAGTCCCGCGGATACCGACCAGACTCGATTCATGGGGATCTCCCCTCCGAACAGGTTGTACCCGAGCGCCCCACGGGGAGGTGGGCCGGGGACGCTGCGGCGAAGCGCGGACACATCATCGGGCCAGAGGCCTTGCATCGGAATGTTTCGGGAATTGTCTTGATATTGCGGTTCAATACTTTAGCCGTCAAGATGTTGCCGAATCTCTACACCGCGACCTCCCCTCACGGACAATCACCCTCCCCGCCACGGAGTGTCCCGATGCGGCCCTTTGTAACGGCACTCCTCGGCGGCCTCGCCGGGCTCCTCCCCCTCGCCCCCCTTGCCGCCCAGGCCGGCGATTGGCGCCATGGCGGCGCCTGCTACGAGGTCTTCATCCGCTCCTTCCAGGACAGCGACGGCGACGGGATCGGCGACATCCCCGGTCTCATTTCGCGTCTGGACTACATCAACGACGGCGATCCGGCCGGCGGCGGCGACCTGGGGGCCGACTGCATCTGGCTGATGCCGGTGGCCGAGTCGCCCAGCTACCACGGCTATGACGTGGCCGACTACTACCGGGTCGAGGCCGACTACGGCACCAACGACGACTTCCGCCGCCTGATGGAGGAGGCCCACCGGCGCGGGATCCGGGTGCTGGTCGACATGGTGCTCAACCACTCCTCGAGCCAGAACCCCTGGTTCCGGGCCGCCCTGCGCGACCCTGCCTCGCCCTACCGGGGCTGGTACCGCTTCCAGCCAACCGAGGGGCCGAAGGGGCCGTGGGGCATGCAGGCCTGGCGGAAGTCGCCGGTCCGCGACGAGTGGTACTACGGGATCTTCGACGACGGGATGCCCGACCTCGATTACCACAACCCGGCGGTGCGGGCCGAGGCGATGCGGATCGCCGACTTCTGGCTGCGGGAGATGGGCGTGGACGGCTTCCGGCTCGACGCCATCCCCTACCTCGTCGAGGAGGGTGATTGCGCGATGGGCTGCGCGGGAACCCACCAGTTTCTTCGCGAGTATGCCGAGCACCTGCGGACGGTCCGGCTCGACGCGTACACGGTGGGCGAGGCGTGGGGCAACATCGACGCGCTGCTCCCCTACTACCCCGACCAGCTGACGTCGCACTTCGCCTTCGAGATTGCCGATTCCCTGGTCGCCACCGTCCGGAACGGCAACGCCGCCGGCATCCTGCCGCTCTACCTCCGCCTGCAGGACACGCTGCCGCCGTGGCGCTGGTCGCCGCTGCTCAGCAACCACGACGGCACCCGGTCGATGACGCTGTTCGACGGCGACCCGGCGAGGGCCCGCGTGGCGGCGACGCTCCTGCTCACCCTCCCCGGGCTGCCGTTCGTGTACTACGGCGAGGAGATCGGGATGACTGGCGACAAGCCGGATCCGCGGCTCCGCACGCCGATGCAATGGCGACCGGGTCCCGGCGGCGGGTTCACGACCGGGAAGCCCTGGATCGCCGCCCAACCCGACTCGATGACAACCACGGTCGCGGCCCAGGACGCCGACCCGGGCTCGCTGCTCAACCTCTACCGACGGCTGATCCACCTGCGTCGCAGCCACCCGGCCCTCGCGGATGGCCGGCTGGTCGCACTCGAGACCGGCGACCCGCACCTGCTGGCGTACCTGCGCCGCGGCACCGATCGGAGCGTCCTCGTGATCGCGAACCTCGGCGAGGAGCCGGTGGCGCGCGCAACGGTCGTGGCACCGCGCGGCACGCTCCCGGCCGGCCGCTATCGCGGCGCCAACCTGCTCGGCGACGGGGCGGTGTCGCGACTCGTCGTCGGGGCCGACGGCGGCATCGCGCGACAGGCGCCGGTGGCAGCCTCGCTGCCGCCCCACTCGGCGGTGGTGCTCGACCTCAGGCGCGAGTGATCAGCGCGGCGCAAGGGCCCGGGGCCGGAACGGCTCGAGAATCCGCACGCCGTGGGGCGGCAGCTCGAATCGGGCGCTGACCGGCGCGCCGCGGTGGAGGACATCGACCGTGCCGAGCAGCGACTCGCCGCGCACGGTGACCGGCACGACGCGGTGGCGGACATTGATGAACACGAAGTAGCCCTCCCGCCGGAAGGCGATGACGTCGTCCGGCGCGCTGGTCTCGACCGCGGCGAGCGGCGCCGCGGCGAGGTAGTCGCTGCGGGCGAGCCGGACCAGCGAGCGGTAGTACCCGAGCGCCTCCTGCGCCCCCGGCTGGTCCCAGTCGATCGCCTCGCGCTCGAAGAGCGCCAGCTGCTGGTCGCTCTCGACGTCCTGGCCATTGTAGATCAGCGGCCGGCCCGGCAGCATCACCATCGCGGCGAAGGCCGCGCGGGCGCCGGCCGACCCGCCGAAGCGGCGCATCGGCGGCTTGTCCCACGCGGTCTCGTCGTGGTTGGTCGAGAAGCGGAGCCGCATCCCGCCCACCGGCATCGCCTTCTGGTCCGCGACCTGGCGCTCCACCCATTCGTGCGCCGGCGCGCCCTCCCACACCGCCTTGAGCTGGCCGTAGGCGTCCCAGCTGTAGGTCAGGTCGAAGCCGAAGCGGTGCATCTTGAGGTCGCCCCACTCCGCGAGCATCAGGATCGGCCGGTCGGTGGCGGCCCGGAGCGCCGGCACCGCCTCCTGCCAGAAGGCATCGGGGACGAAGCCGGCGGCGTCGACCCGGAAGCCGTCGATGTGGTAGGTGTCGAGCCACCACTGCATCGTGGTGATCATCGCGCGCCGGAGCGCGGGATTGCCGTAGTCGAGCTGCGCGACGTCGGTCCAGTCGGTCAGGTTGCCCTTGTCGTCGCGCGGCACGGTGAGGCCGCCCTTGGCGTCCCGCACGTAGTAGTCGGGATGCTCGGTGGTCCACACGTTGTCCCACGCCGTGTGATTGGGGACCCAGTCGAGGATGATCCGCATGCCGCGCGCGTGGACCGCGTCGACCAGCGCCTGGAAATCCGACGCGGTGCCGAACAGCGGATTGACGGCGTGGTAGTCCCGCACCGCGTACGGCGAGCCGAGGGTGCCCTTCCGCTCCGCCACGCCGACCGGGTAGATCGGCATCAGCCAGACGATGTTGGCGCCGGTCGCCTCGATGCGGTCGAGGTTCGCCGTCACGCCGCGGAAGTCGCCGCTCGGGGAGAAGTCGCGCACGAAGACCTCGTAGATCGCGCCGTGACGGATCCAGTCGACGCCGGTCGTCGCGGCCGGCGCGACGGCGGGCGGTGCGGCCCGGTGGCATCCGGCCGCGAGGACGGCGACGGCGAGCAGCGCGAGGAAGCGACGGCGGATCATCGGAGGCTCCGATCGGGCGGGGATCGCCGAATACTACCGCGGGAGGGGCCCACCGGGAGGGCGGTGCGGCTTGCGGGGGGCTCCCTGCGGGGCGTACGCTAGGGCGTCGTCCCGTCTCGATCCGGAGGAGCGATGCGCCGCCATCCGACCTCATGCGCCCTTGGCCTGCTCGCCTGCCTGATCGGACTGGCGCCGCTCGGCGCACAGCGCCAGCGCTACGCGATGGACGCCGGGTGGCGCTTCACCATCGGCGATCCAACCGGGGCCGAGCGCGCTGGCTTCGCCGATGCCGGGTGGCGGCGCGTGGACTTGCCGCACGACTGGAGCATCGAGGGCGTGCCGACCGAGCAGGCACCGGGCGGCGGGACCGTCGGCTACTTCCCGACCGGCACCGGATGGTACCGCAAGCACTTCCGCCTGCCGTCGGGCACGCGGGGACGCGAAGTCACGCTGCGGTTCGACGGCGTGTACATGCTGAGCGACGTCTGGATCAACGGCCTCCACCTCGGGCAGCGGCCCTACGGCTACATCGGCTTCGCGTACGACCTGACCCCCCACCTCCGCGACGGCGAAAACGTGATCGCCGTCCGGGTCGACAACTCGCACCAGCCCAACTCGCGCTGGTACAGCGGCAGCGGCATCTACCGGCACACCTGGCTCGAGATCACCGCGCCGGTGCGGGTGGCCGCGGAAGGGATCGTGGCACGCACCATCGAGGCGAACGGTGAACGGGCGTCACTCGCCGTCACGGCCGTCATCGAGAACGTCGGGGCCCGTCCAGTCGAGGCGGAGGTCCGCACGCTCGTGCTCGATCCCGCGGGGAGCGTCGCGGCGAGCGAGGCTGGACGCATCATGCTCCAGGCGAAGGGTCGGGACTCCCTCGCCTTCCGGATCACCGTCCGGGCACCGCGGCTCTGGTCACCCGAGACCCCGGTGCGCTATCACCTCCGGACCGAAGTGCGCGTCGCGGGTCGGGTCGTCGACACGACCACCACCGGTTTCGGGATCCGGACGATCGCCTGGCAGGCGGACAGCGGCTTCGCCCTCAACGGTCGTCGCGTGAAGCTCCGCGGCGTCAACCTGCACCACGAGGCGGGAGCGATGGGCGCCGCTGTGCCGTCGGCGATCTGGCGCGACCGGCTGCTCACCCTCAGGGCAATGGGCGTCAACGCGATCCGCACGGCGCACAACCCGCCGGCGCCGGAGTTCCTCGACCTGTGCGACGAGCTCGGCCTGCTCGTGATGGCAGAGGCGTTCGACGAATGGACCCTGGGGAAGGTCGACGAGGGCTACCACCGGCACTTCGCGGCATGGGGCCACCGCGACCTTGCCGATTTCATCCGGCGCGATCGCAACCATCCCTCAATCGTCCTCTGGAGTGTCGGCAACGAGATCGGCGAGCAGGGGGCCCCTGGCGGGGTCGACGTGCTGCGCGGGCTGATGGCGGTGGTCCATCGCGAGGACCCGACGCGACCGGTCACGACCGGCAACGACCACATCATGTCGGATGACAACCCCGCCACGCCGGCATTCCTCGCCGCGCTCGATGTCGTCGGGTACAACTACGTCGACCGCTGGCACGAGCGCCGCGAGGTCTACGCCGAGGCCGATCGCGTCGCCCACCCCGACCGCCCGATGCTCGGCACCGAGAGCGTGGCGGCCGGGAGCCCGCGAGCCGGGCGGCCATCGCTGGGCGACGATCCCGCCCGGGTCGAGCCCGATTACGCGACCGGGACGCTCCGCGCCGAGCGGCTGTGGCGGTGGGTCGCGATGCACGACTACTTCGCCGGCGACTTCATGTGGACCGGGATCGACTACCTCGGCGAGACACGCTGGCCCGGCAAGGGCGCCGGCTCGGGGGCGATCGACATCACCGGCTCGCCGAAGGACGCCTTCTACCTGTACCAGTCGCTCTGGACCGCCGCCCCGATGCTGCACATCGTGCCCCACTGGACCTGGCCGGGCCGCGAGGGCCAGTCGGTCCCGGTGCTCGTCTACACGAACTGCAACGTCGTCGAACTCTTCCTCGATGGCCGCTCGCTCGGGGTGAAGCGGATGGAGTTCCCCGCCCAGGGGACCACCGGCAGCTGGAACGGCTACGCGCTCCCGCAGGTCGAGGCGACGACGAGCGACCTGCATCTCGCGTGGGACGTGCCCTACGCCCCGGGCGAGCTGCGGGCCGTGGGTCGGGATCGGTACGGCACCCAGCGGTGCGAGGCATCGGTCAGGACCGCCGGGCCGCCGGCGGCGATCCGGCTGCGCGCCGACCGCGACACGGCGGGCACGGCGTTCGACGACGCCATGATCATCCGCTTCACGATCGTGGACCGGGAGGGCACCGTCGTCCCCGGCGCCGATTCGCTGGTCCACGTCACCGTCACCGGGGGAACCCTCCTCGCCATGGACAATGCCGACCTGCAGGACCACGACCTGTACCAGGTCGATCGCCGCCGCGCCTTTGCCGGCCGGGGCATCGCCATCCTCCGCGGCACCAGGGCCGGGGCGCTGACGGTGCGGGCCGAGGTCGCCGGACTTCCGGTGGCGGAGCTGACGCTGCCAGTCACGGCCTCCCTCACCGGGCCCTTCGTGCCGGGGATCCGATGAGGCGCCGCGAGTTCATGGCCGGCACGGCGGGCCTGGCGCTGGTCGGCTCCCTGCAGCGTCGCGCGGCGCCGACCGCCTCACCGCGCCGGGTCACGCGCCTGGACGACGACTGGCGCTTCCACCTGGGCGACGTCGACGGCGGCGAGCGGCCGGACTTCGACGACCGGGCCTGGGAAGCGGTGTCGCTTCCGCACACGGCGCGCCTCGAGGCGCTCGTCACCGGCCCGCCGGGATCGCCCACCGCGCAGTGGCAGGGCGACTGCTGGTACCGGCGCACCATCCGGCGGGAGGACGGCGCGCCGCCCACCTGCATCCTGCGCTTCGACGGCGCGATGAACGTCGCGGACGTCTTCCTGGACGGCGAGCGCGTCGGCCAGCACCTGGGCGGCTTCCTCCCCTTCGCCTGGGACCTCACCGACTGGCTGGTGCCGGGACGCGATCACCTGCTGGCCGTGCGGCTCGACAACCACGACAACCCGATCACCGGCCCGAAGCCGCTCGCGCAACTCGACTTCAACACCTACGGCGGGCTGTACCGCTCGGTGTGGCTCGAGGAACGGGACCACCTCCACATCGGCGATCCGCTGCTGACCCGCACGCCCGCCGGAGGCGGCGTCCGGGTGCGCTGGCTCGCCGTGTCGCCCACGCTGGCGCACGGGCGCGTCAGCGTGGAGGTCCGCAACGGCCGTCCGGCGGCGCAGGCCGTCTCCGTCCGCATCGCCCTCCGCGACGCCGACGGTCGCGTGGTCGCCGCCGGCACCACGCCCCCGGAGTCGATCCTGGCGCACGCCTCGAGCGACGTGCACGTCGAGTTCCGCGTCCACGACCCGCGGCTGTGGTCCCCCGCCGCGCCGCACCTCCACCGCCTCGACTGCGAGCTGCTCGACGGCGACGGCGTCGCCGACCTCGAGTCGCTGTCGGTCGGGATCCGCGCGTTCGCGCTGCGCGACGGGAAGCTCCACCTCAACGGCGAGCCGCTGGTGCTGCGCGGCGCCAACCGCCATCAGGAGCATCCCTGGGTCGGCTACGCGCTGCCCGATGCGGCGCAGTGGCGCGACGCGCGCCGGATCAAGGACGCCGGCTTCGACTACGTGCGCCTGTCCCACTACCCCCACGCGCCGGCATTCATGGACGCGTGCGACGCGCTGGGCCTGGTGACGATGAACTGCATCCCGGGCTGGCAGTACTACAACCCGGACCCGGCCTTCGTGGCCCTGCAGGAGCGGAACGCGCGCGCGCTGATTCGGCGCGACCGCAACCGGGCGAGCGTGGCGCTGTGGGAGGTGTCGCTCAACGAGTCGCCGATGCCGCCCGGATTCATCGCCCGGATGAACGCGATCGCGAAGGAGGAGCTGCCGGGCTGCCTCACCGCGGGCTGGATGCCGGGCTACGACGTGCTGCTCGACGCCCGCCAGCACGGCGGCTGCCGCCACGCCGAGGAACGAGCCTGCCTGGTGAGCGAGTACGGCGACTGGGAGTACTACGCCATGAACGCCGGCCTGGCGCAGGACGCCTGGCAGGACCTCTCCCCGGCGGAGAGCAACAGCCGCCAGTTCCGGTGGCAGGGCGAGCGCGCGATGCTGCAGCAGGCGGCGAACTTCCAGGAGGCCCACAACGACAACCTCGCCACCGGCGCGATCGGCGACGGGCTGTGGGTGATGTACGACTACAATCGCGGCTATGCGCCGGACATCGAGTCATCGGGCTGCGCCGACATCTTCCGGCTCCCCAAGTACGCGTGGCACTTCTTCCGGAGCCAGCGCGACGCCGCGGCACGGATCCCGGGGGCGGCGACCGGCCCGATGGTCTTCATCGCGAGCGACTGGGTCGCGGGGTCGTCGCCGGAGGTGCGGGTCTTCAGCAACTGCGACGAGGTGGCGCTCTCGCTCGACGGTCGGGTGATCGCCAGGCAGGGTCCCGACACGGGGCGGACCAGCAGCCACCTCGCGCACCCGCCGTTCACCTTCCGGACCGGCGGCTTCCGCGCCGGTCGCCTCGAGGCGGTCGGCCTGATCGGCGGCCGGCGCGTGGCGCGGCACGCGGTCGAGACCGCCGGACCGCCGGTCCGGCTGGCGGTGGCGGTCGACCTCGCCGGCCGGCCGCGCGACCGGGCGCTCGGCGACCTGCTCTTCGTGCGGGCGATGCTGCTCGACGCCCGCGGCAACCTGGTCACGGCCGGGTTCGAGAACGTCGCGTTCGGCACGTCGGGGCCCGGCCGGCTGATCGGAGACGTCCCGTTCGCGACCGAGGCCGGGATCGCCTCCGCGCTCGTCGCGACGCCCCCGGGACGCACGCGCACGGGCGTGCATGCCGTGGCGATCGTGGCCGCCGGCGACCGGATGCGGGTGCTCACCGGATCCGCCTCGACCGACGGCCCGGACGGCCTGGCCACGTGGGCGGTGGCGACCGACGACGGCTCGGCGCCGACGCCGACGTCGCGGCGGGTCACCGCGCCGGTGGCGGCGAGCGACGCACTCCGCGCGGCGGTGGTGACGCGGGACCGGGTGCTCGCGGCGATTGCCGCGGCGGCGCCGAAGTGGCGGATGCCGGCGAGCGCGCCGCCCGAGCGGCGCGACCCGTTCCGGCCCTGAGCGTCAGGCGGAGCGGCGGCGGGAGCGGCGGACGGCCAGCAGCATCACGAGGCCGAAGGCGATCTGGACCAGGCCCCAGGCCAGGTTCACGTTGATCCCGAGGGACCGCGCGTAGATCGCGTGGTCGGAGGCGAGGCCGAAGCCGGTGAGGATCACGCCGAACGCCGAGAACATCAGGCCGATCGGCAGCCGCAGGTCGAGGTTCATCGGATCCTCACCAGAAGATGATGTTGAGCACCAGGGTGAGCCCCAGCACCACGACGCCGAGCACCGCGGGACGCTTGTGCCACGGCATCCCCGCGTCGGACTGCCGCGGCGTGAGGGCGTAGACCAGGCCCCGCAACTCGTCGTCGCTCTTGGTGCGACGGGTCGCCAGCGAGATCAGGATCGTGGCCGCGAAGCAGGTGGTCCAGGCGAAGATCGCGGTCCAGAAGTTCTGCGCCATCTCGCTCGGGTAGGTGTGCAGCACGGTCCCGAGGAAGCCGCCCTTGAGGCCCGGGACGGATCCCGCGGGCAGCACCAGCCCGTGATGCAGCGCCGCGGCCCCGGTGCCGAGGAGCAGCCCGAAGAACGCGCCGTGGCCGGTCGTCCGTCGCCAGAACATCCCCAGCAGGAAGGTCGCGAACAGCGGCGCGTTCACGAACGCGAACACCAGCTGCAGCATGTCCATGATGTTGTTGAAGCGGGTCGTCGCGTAGGCGGCCGCCACGCTCGCGAGGATGCCGAAGACCGTCGCGGCGTGCCCCATCCGCAGGTAGTGGCGGTCCGACTGCCCCGGCCGGATGTAGGACTGGTAGATGTCGTAGGTCCACACGGTGTTGAAGGCCGTGACGTTGCCGGCCATCCCGGACATGAACGATGCCATGAGCGCGGTGAGCCCGAGGCCGAGCAGGCCCTGCGGCAGGTAGTGGGCCAGCAGCACCGGCACCGCGAGGTTGTAGTCGGGGTGGCCATCGGCGCCGAGCGGCAGCAGGCCGCCCGAGCTCGAGTGCAGCGCGATGGCGATCATCCCTGGCACGATCACGAGCGCCGGGAAGAGCATCTTCGGGATCGCCGCGAGCAGCGGGGTGCGGCGCGCCGCGGTCATCGAGTCCGCGGCCATCGCGCGCTGCACGACCAGGAAGTCGGTGCACCAGTAGCCGAAGGACAGCACGAAGCCGAGGCCCATCGCCATCCCGAACCACTCGACGCCCATCGGGTTGTCGGCGGCCGAGCCGAGGTGGCGCCAGGCGTCGGACCACGCACCGGGCGCGAAGCCGGCCCCGGTCGCCACCGGCTGGAGCTTCGCGGTCAGGCCGGCCCAGCCGCCGACGTCCTTGAGGCCGAGCAGGACGAGCGGGAGGAACCCCATCACGATGAGGAAGAACTGCAGCACCTCGTTGTAGATCGCCGAGGTCAGCCCGCCGAGGAAGATGTACGCGAGCACGATCGCGGCCGAGAGCAGCACGCTGGTGTTGAAGTTCCAGCCGAGGACCAGCTCGAGCAGCTTCGCGAGCGCGAACATCGAGATGCCCGACGAGAACACCGTCATCACCGCGAAGGTGATCGCGTTGAAGCCGCGGGTCTTCTCGTCGAAGCGGAGCTTGAGGTACTCGGGGACGGACCGGGCCTTGGAGCCGTAGTAGAACGGCATCATGAAGATCCCGACGAACACCATCGCCGGGATGGCGCCGACCCAGTAGAAGTGGCTCGTCATCATCCCGTACTTGGCGCCGGAGGCCGCCATCCCGATCACCTCCTGGGCGCCGAGGTTGGCGGAGAGGAAGGCGAGCCCGGCGATCCAGGCGGGGATCGACCGCCCGGAAAGGAAGAAGTCCTCGCTGCTCTTGACGTGGCGGCGGAGGACGATCCCGATCCCGAGGACGAAGCCGAAGTAGACCACGAGGATCGCGTAGTCGACGGCACCGAGTTGCAGCTGCGGCACGAGGGGCACTCCCGGAGGGCGGTCGGCTTGGGGGACGTGCGGCGGGGCGGCTCCGGGACCGTTGAACGCCCCGGAAGGATGCCAAGACTAGTACCCGGGGCCGCCGCACCGCGCAAGCGCGGCGGCCGCCCGTGACTGGCCGACTCGGCCCGACGGCCCTACACTTTTCGGTGCACCGGCGCTCGCCGGTCCGCCCCGATCGCCGGTCCCCTGCCGTCTTCGCCGTCCGCCGCCTCCCAGGGAGGAAGATGTCGCCCCAGCTCCCGTCACGCGCGTCGCGGCGATGGACCCGCTGACCGCACTGCAGGACCTGGCGCGCGAACTGGGCGTTCACGCGAACTACATCGACGGACTGCGGCGCCCCGTGACGGCGCCGGCGGAGACGCTCGTCCGGGTGCTCGCCGCGAACGGCGCGCCGATCGCGCGCGTGGAGGACGCGCCCGACGCGCTCCGTGCCGTCCGCTCGGCGCGACACGCGGGGGCGCTGGCGCCGGTGCTCGTGGCGTGGGACGGCCACCTCGGCGACGTCGTGCTCCCGGGCCGGGAGATCCGCCAGGCCGAACTCGGCCTCGAGAACGGTGGACTGGCCCCGCTCCAATGGGCGGGCGACCGGATCCACTGCGACGCGCCGCTGCCGCTCGGATACCACCGCCTCGCCGTCGATGCCGGCGGCACCATCCAGTTCGCGACGATCCTCTCCGCGCCCGTCGAGGCCTACCGCCGACCGGGCGCGGCGCGCAGTTGGGGGGTCGGCACCCAACTCGCCGCCCTGCGCACGGCGCGGAGCCGTTCGCTCGGCGACCTCAGCGACCTCGAGGCGCTCTGCCGCTGGCTCCGCGCGCGCGGCGGCGATGTGGTCACCGTGCTGCCGCTGCTCCCCACCTTCAACACCGATCCGGTCGAGCCGAGTCCCTATTCGGCGGTGAGCCGGCTGTTCTGGTCGGAGCTGATCCTCGACCTCGAGGGCGACCACCGGCCGGTCGCACCGCCGGCGACGCTCGACGTCGGCCGGGCGTATGGCGAAGTGTGGGAGGCGCTCCGGCATCGCGATGCGCCCGATCGCTCCCGCGCCGATCCGGAGCTGCTGCGGTACGCGCGGTTCCGGGGCACCCAGGGCCGGCTGGGCCGCAACTGGCGGGCGTGGCCCGACGCGGCACGCGACGGCCAGCCGGACGACGCGCATGTCGACCCGGCGGTGGAGCACGTGCACCTGGTCGGCCAGCTGCTGGCCCGCGAGCAGCTCGGCGCCCTGCGCACGCGGCTCGACCGCGACGGAATGCGCCTCGGACTCGATCTCGCGGTCGGCGTGCATCCCGACGGCTACGACACCTGGTCGCGGCCCTGGTTGTTCGGCAACGGCATGTCGGTGGGCGCACCGCCGGACCTCGGCTTCCCCAGCGGCCAGGACTGGGGCTTCGCGCCGGTGCTGCCCGAAGTCTCGCGGCGCGAGGGGCATCGGTACCTCGCCGCGGCGATCGGCCACCAGATGCAGCTCGCCGGCGTGCTGCGCTTCGACCACGTGATGGCGCTCACGCGGCTGTACTGGATTCCGCACGGCTTCGGCCTCGACCAGGGGACCTATGTCTCCTATCCCGCCGAGGAGCTCTTCGCACTGGTCACGCTGGAGTCGGTGCGCCACCGTTCCGAGGTCGTCGGCGAGAACCTCGGCACCGTGCCGCCCGAGATCGACGCCGGCCTGCCGCGCCACCGGATCTGGGGGATGTACCTCGCGCAGTTCGCCGCGCTCTCCGACGGCGACGTCCTGCCGCCCACCGACCGCGAGGTCGCGCTGCTCGGCACCCACGACACGCCGACGCTGGCCGGCTGGATGGCCATGGCCGACGTGCCCGACCGGCTGCGGCATGCCCTGCTCCGCCCCGAGCGCGAGCAGCCGGTGCGCGAGGAGCGCGCCTGGGGCGTCGAGCGGATGGCGCGGCTGCTCGGGGTGCCGGAGGACGATCCCGCCGCGCTGCTCGAGGCGCTGCTCGAGTGGCTCGGCCGCTCGCCCTCGCCGCTCGTGGTCCCGTGGCTCGAGGACCTCTGGCTCGAGCCGCGTGGCGTCAACCTCCCCGGCACCCGATCCGACGTGCAGCCCAACTGGCAGCGCCCGATGGCGCGCCTGCTCGACGACGTGTTCACCGACTCGCTGGTCGAGGCCCGCCTCGACCGCCTCCACGCGGCGCGCACCGCCGTGCCGCCCGATCCACCCACCACCTGAGCCCGGAGCCGACGATGGCCACTTCCCGACCGGGAGGACGCGCGCCGCGCGACATGGCGCATGGCCCGATGCAGAGCGCCACGGAGATGCTCCGGCCCAAGCCGCGCCTCACGTTCTGGCAGATCTGGAACATGAGCTTCGGCTTCCTCGGCATCCAGATCGGCTTCGCGCTGCAGAACGCCAACGTGAGCCGGATCTTCGAGACGCTCGGGGCGAAGGTCGAGGACATCCCGATCCTCTGGATCGCCGCCCCGGTCACCGGCCTGGTGGTGCAGCCGATCGTCGGCTACTTCAGCGACCGGACCTGGAACCGGCTCGGGCGGCGGCGTCCCTACTTCCTCGGCGGCGCGATCCTCGCCTCGCTCGCGCTGCTGGCGATGCCCAACTCGCCCGCGCTGTGGGTCGCGGCCGGCGTCCTCTGGATGATGGACGCCTCGATCAACATCTCGATGGAGCCGTTCCGCGCCTTCGTCGGCGACAACCTCACGTCGGCGCAGCGCACGACCGGTTTCGCGATGCAGTCCTTCCTCATCGGCACCGGCGCGGTGGCGGCCTCCCTGCTGCCGAGCGTGCTCACCCGGCTCGGCGTCGCCAACACCGCCCCGGCCGGGGTGATCCCCGACTCGGTGCGCTGGTCGTTCTACCTCGGGGCGGTCGTCTTCTTCGCCGCGGTGCTCTGGACGGTGCTCCGCTCGCAGGAGTACTCGCCGGAGGAGATGGCCTCGTTCATCGAGAACCAGGAGCGCGAGGAGTACGCCCGGGCCGAACGGACGGCGGAGGGGTACGCGGCGAACGGCGGTCGCCAGATGACGCTGGGAATCGTCCTGTTCGTCGCGGGCGCGGGGCTGTCGGCGTGGCTCTACCGGGCGGCGATCCACGAGGTCATGGTCCTCTCGCTCGCGCTGGCGGTCGGCGGGCTGCTCCTCTTCGTCAGCGGCATGATGCAGCGCGGCGGCCACCACGCCAACGGCTTCGTGACGATCCTCACCGACCTGCAGGACATGCCGCGCACGATGAAGCAGCTGGCCTCGGTGCAGTTCTTCTCCTGGTTCGCCCTCTTCGCGATGTGGATCTACACGACGTCGGCCGTCACGAGCCACGTGTACCACGCCACCGACCCGACGTCGGCGCTCTTCAACGAGGGGGCCAACTGGGTCGGGGTCGGGTTCGGGGTGTACAACGGCGTCGCGGCCATCGTGGCGTTCCTGCTCCCGGTGCTCGCCGCGCGCACGTCACGGCGCGCCACCCACGCGATCTGCCTGCTGGCCGGCGCCGCCGGACTCGCCTCGATCTACCTGCTGACCGACCCGACCTGGCTCCTCGCCTCGATGGTGGGCGTCGGCGTGGCGTGGGCCAGCATCCTGTCGATGCCGTACGCGATCCTCACCGGGGCGCTGCCGCCGTCGAAGATGGGCTACTACATGGGGGTCTTCAACTTCTTCATCGTGATCCCGCAGATCGTCGCCGCCGCGTTGCTGGGCTACATCGTGGGGCGCTTCTTCCATGGCGAGGCGATCTACGCCCTGCTGGTCGGCGGCGCCTCGCTCGTCGTCGCCGCCGCGCTCACGATGCGGGTCGACGATCGCGACGAGGTGGCGGCGTGAGTCGCCGCCTGGCGTGCGGCGCGGCACTGCTCCTCGGGGCGGCCTGCGGCGGCGCGCCCCCGGCGTCGCCGCCGTCCCCGCGCGCCGCGCTGGTCCGCGACCCGGCGACCTTCTGGAACAGCGCGACGGTGTACTTCCTGCTGACCGACCGCTTCGCCAACGGCGACCCCGGCAACGATCGGCAGCCGGGGCGCGAGGCACCGGCGGCGTTCCTCCGTGGGTACGAGGGCGGGGACCTCGCCGGGCTGCGGGATCGGATCGAGTCGGGCTGGTTCAACGAGCTCGGGATCGACGCGATCTGGCTGACGCCGTTCCAGGAGCAGGTGACCGGGGCGACCGACGAGGGGGCCGGGCCCACGTACGCCTACCATGGCTACTGGATCCGCGACTGGACCGCCGTGGATCCCAACCTGGGCTCGGAGGCCGACCTCGACGCGGTGGTGCGTGCGGCCCATGCCCGCGGGATCCGGATCCTGATGGACGCGGTGATCAATCACACCGGCCCGGTGACGCCGGTGGACCCGGCCTGGCCCGCCACCTGGGTGCGCACCGGCCCGACCTGCACCTACCGGACCTACGTGACGACCACCGCCTGCACGCTGGTGCGCAACCTGCCCGACGTCCTCACCGAGAGCGATCGCGCGGTGGAGCTGCCACCGACGCTTGTCGCCAAGTGGACGCGCGAGGGACGGCTCGAACGGGAGCGCGCCGAACTCGACGACTACTTCCGCCGCACCGGCCACCCGCGGGCGCCGCGCTACTACCTGATCAAGTGGCTCACCGACTGGGTGCGCGAGCACGGCATCGACGGCTACCGGGTGGACACCGCCAAGCACTTCGAGGAGTCGGTGAGCACGGAGCTCCGGGTGGAAGCCGACCGCGCCTTCGCCGACTGGAAGGCCGCGCATCCCGGCGAGGCGATCGACGACCTGCCGTTCTTCATGGTCGGCGAGGTGTACGGCTGGTCGGCGGACCAGGGGCGCCGGTTCGACTTCGGCGATCGCACGGTCGACTTCTTCGGGCACGGCTACGACGCGCTGATCAACTTCGACCTGGCCCGGCGCACGGCGGAGCCGACCGATGCGCTGTTCACGCGCTACGCCGCGACCCTCGACGGCGGCCCGCTCCGCGGGGTCGCGATGCTCAACTATCTCGCCTCGCACGATGACGGCAGCCCCTGGGATCGCGAGCGGGCCGAGCCGATCGCGGAGGCGGAACGGCTCCTGCTCGCGCCCGGGGCGGCGCAGGTCTACTACGGCGACGAGGTGGCGCGGCCGCTGCGCATCGACGGCGCCGAGGGCGACGCCAACCTGCGCCTCCCGATGCGGTGGGACGACACGGCGAGCGCCCGGGGTGCGGCGGTGCTCGACGCGTGGCGCCGGATCGGGCGGTTTCGCCAGGCGCACCCCGCGATCGGTGCGGGTCGCCACCTGACGCTCCGCGCCGCGCCGCTCGTGTTCGCGCGCACGCTCGACCGCCCGGGACGACGCGACCGCGTCGTGGTGGCGATCGCCCCGGGTGCCGGCGAGGTGACCCTGCCGGTCGGGGCGGTCTTCCCCGAGGGCGCCCGAGTGCGCGATGCCTGGAGCGGCGAGCGCGCGACGGTGCAGGGCGGTCGCGTCACCCTGCGCACGACGGGGCCGGTGGTACTGCTCGACGAGGCGCGCTGAGACCCGCGCGCGGGATCAGGCCGGCGCCGCCGTGCGCCGGCCGGCGAGGAAGGCGAGGGCGAGCGCACCGACGAAGAGGGCCACGTCGGCGACGTTGAAGATGAAGAACCGGTGGGTGCCGTACCCGACGTCGATGAAGTCGACGACGCCGCGGGGCGCGAGGAGGCGTTGCATCGCGTTGCCGAGCGCACCGGCCCCCACCAGCCCCAGCGCCGCGGCCCACCACCCCGACCGACCGCGCGCCGAGCGGATGACCCACGCCGCCGCGACGAGCCCCAGCACGCCCAGCGCGAGGCGCACGCCTGGCGCCGCCGGCAGCCCCATCGCCGGACCGACGTTGTAGGAGAGGGTCCAGCGCACCACGTCGCCCGCGGCCTCGCGCGGCACCCCCGGCAGGAGCGCATGCTCGGCGAGCTCCTTGCTGCCGCAATCGGCGAGCAATCCCGCCAGGAGCACCGGCCAGAACGGGCGCCATGCGCGATGCGTCACGCTAGAACCACACCTGGAGCGCGGCGGTCAGCGCGCGCCGCCAACCGCTCGCGTCGATCACCCGGATGTCGATGCCGGTCGGCACCTGCTCGTCGAGCCGGAGCGATTGGCTGGACGCGGTGTAGTCCACCCGCAGCCCGACATCGATCCCGTCCGGGAACGAGTGCCGGCTCCGGATGAAGCGCCATTCCACCCCGCCGCCGAGCTTGAACTGGTTGGGGAGCAGGTAGCGACCCTTGAGCGGGTTGGGTCGCCGGATCCACTCGCCGTCGGGCACGTCGATCGGCTCGCCGCCGACGTGGACGTCGGTGGTGCGCCACCAGCTCCAGCCATAGCCCAGCTGCAGGTAGGGTGCGATCGCCCCGGTGAGCAGCCGGTAGCGGAAGGCCCCGCCGTAGTCCCACATCTCCAGGGTGCCGTCCAGGGCGACACCCGGGGAGAGGTCCTCCTTCCGCGTGGGCACGACGAACCCTCCGCGGGTGTGCCGCAGCGTATGCGAGACCGCCAGCCGCTTGCCGAGCTGGAAGTCCAGGGAGAATTCGACATCGTCGACCGCGGCAACGTCGGCCATCGAGTCGGCGATGTCGGCGGTGCCGTTGGCCGTGAAGATGGCCAGCGCGATCGGCAGCGCCTGGGCCTGGTTGATGGACGCCGCCCAGTAGGCCGGCGAGCGCGACTCGTGGGTCAGGCCGACGCCGAGGGCGAGTCGCCGCTCGGGGAAGCGCTGCCCCGACTCGAACACCGGGTGCCGGCGGTCGAGCAGCACGCGCGGCGGCGCGAAGCCCAGCTTGAAGACCAGGTCGACCGGCGGCACGTTGGCCAGCAGCGCCTTCGGGACGTTCAGGAAGCCGAGGTTGTTGGCGAACGCGTCCAGCGGATTGGTCGGGATCGCGCGCGACCGGAGGTGCGGCCGGTACGGGAGGTAGTTGACGTTGCCGCCGACGATGTTCCACGCGGAGTTGAAGGCGGGACCGATCGGCGAGACGTTGCCGGTCTCGGCATGTTCGATGATCCCCGCCAGCGGCGAGCGCGTCGCCGGGAAGCCCCACTGGATCGGCAGCACCAGCCAGGCCCAGCGGCGGCGCACCTCCGGCTCGCTGCCGAGCATCGGGAGGAGCCGCTCCCAGTCGGGCACGATCTCGAGCCGTGCCGAGTCGTCGTAGCGCTCGGCCCATTCCGGCCAGGCGGCCGAGTCGGCGCCGGCGTAGCGATGCAGGTCGAAGACGCGGCGCACCTCCTCCGACGCCCCGCCGGGGCCGACGCCCTTGTACAGCCCAGTAAACGGGTAGGCGCCGTGCGAATCGCGGTTGTGGCCGCCGGGGGCGTTGAAGAGGAGGTCCGGCCCCTTGCTGTCGCCGCCGATGAAGACGATCGGGTGGGTGTTGACCTCGGTCTCCGCCGCGTCGCGCCAGGCCCGGTCGCGGATCAACGCGTACCACCGGTGCAGGCCGGCCTCGCGCCCGACGATCGC
Source organism: uncultured Gemmatimonadaceae bacterium (assembly GCA_964557115.1). Lineage (GTDB taxonomy): Bacteria > Gemmatimonadota > Gemmatimonadetes > Gemmatimonadales > GWC2-71-9 > Palsa-1233. The sequence goes on along the minus strand of CAZKYO010000009.1, from coordinate 40,982 downwards.
CCTCGCCTGCCGTTCCCAGGCGGCGCGTGGCTGGTAGCTGTTCGGGGTCGCGTAGTCGAGAAGCGCGACGTTGTGGTGGAAGTAGTGCTCCACCCGCGCGAGCAGCAGCGGGTCGTCGCCGTCGAGGGCCCCGGGGTCGCGCGCCAGCACGGCGGCGACCTCCGCCTCCGTCAGCGGCCGGCCCAGCGTCGAGCGCGGCGCGTAGACGACGTTGACGTGCTCCCAGTCGCCCTCGTGGTTGTTGCCGCCGTCGTTGAGCGGATAGTAGGTCCAGTACTGCAGCACGAGTTCGTAACCGAGGCGACCCTCGGCACCGTCGAGCGCCGCGATGAACGGGTGCACGTAGATCCCGCTGAACCCGGCGAAGTCGCGCCGCAGCCGCCCGGTGGACGGGTCGATGTAGGCCTGCCTCCAGCTCTCCGGGTCGTCGCCGGGCATGTCGAAGAAGAGCACCGTCTTCTCGAGCGCCCCGGGGACCGCGGCGCCCGCCGGCGCCGCGATCCGGATCCCCGGCGGGCCCTGGCCGCGCAGCAGGGCGAGCAGCCGGCAGTCGGCGCCGTCCGGCCGGGCGGGGGTGCACGGCTCGTCGCGCAGGCGCCGGAAGTCGATCGCCTCGCTGCGACGGAGGGCGGGGACCGGGCCGCCGGCCTCCCACGTGTCGACGTAGAGCGGCCAGCTCGGGTTGTTCGCGATGAACTGCTCGTGGAACATCGGCCCCGAGGTCGTGTTGCGGACCATGATCGGGGCGAAGCGCCGGGCGAGCGCCGCGAGGAGGCGGTCGCGGCCGTCGTCGATGCCGTTGCGCGGCGCCTCGTCGCGATAGCCCGGGGCGGCGCGGTCGCCGAACAGGTGGAGCGCGTCGGTCGCGGCCGACTGCCCGATGATCTGGTACTCGCCGAGCGGCAGGTAGCGGAGGTAGTCGTCGCGGCCGATTGCCTGGGCGCCGAGCGGTGCCGCCAGGGCGAGCGAGAGGACAAGGTGCGTGGCGGCACGGCGGGGACGGCGCATCGCGGCTCCGGGAGGGCACGACGATCGGGGGTCACGGCGCCGCGGCGCCTTCCGGGCCAAGATAACCGCGCGCCCCGCGACCGGCAGGTCGCGGGGCGCGTCGGCCCGTCGCCTCCCCGCCCCGGGGCGGGGCGGCCCTCACTCCTCGCTGTCCTCGTCGTCGAACGAGAAGTCGTCGTACCCCTCCTCCTCGTCGTCGTCGTACTCGTCGCCGTCGAAGTCCTCGTCGTCCTCGGATTCCTCGTCCTCGTCCTCGTCGTCGAAGTCGAGATCCTCGTCGTCGTTCTCGTCCTCGTCGAATCGCCGCTTCATGACGATCTCGTCCTCCTCCAGCGTCGCCTCGAGGGACGCCTCCCACGCCGACATGGTGACCTCCGAACGGTTGCCGGGCCTTGCGATGGTCATGACGCGTCGGCCACCCGGTTGGCCGCGCGCTGCGCCTTCTTGCGATCGTTCGCCTGCAACAGCCGCTTCCGCAGCCGGATGTTCTCCGGCGTGACCTCGATCAGCTCGTCCTCCTCGATGTACTCCATGGCGTACTCGAGGGAGATCTCGCGCGGCGGCTCGAGCTGGATGTTCTCGTCGCTGGCCGTGGTGCGCATGTTGGTGAGCTTCTTCTCCTTGCCCACGTTCACGTCCATGTCGCCGGGCCGCGAGTTCTCGCCGACGATCATCCCCTCGTAGACCATCTCGCCGGGGGCCACGAACAGCTGCGCCCGCTCCTGCAGGTTGTTGAGCGCGAAGCCGACGACCGGGGTCTCCCGGTCGGCGACAAGCACCCCGCGCTTGCGGCCGCTCAGCGGCCCGGCCCACGGCCCGTACTCGAGGAACCGGTGGTTCATCACCCCGGTGCCGCGGGTGTCGGTGAGGAACTCGGAGCGGTAGCCGAACAGCCCCCGCGACGGGATCCTGAAGGTCAGACGCACGGTCCCCTGCCCCGGGTTTCGCATCTCGGTCATCTCGGTGCGCCGGGGGCCGAGCTTCTCCATCACGACGCCCATGTACTCCTCGGGGACGTCGATGATCAATTCCTCGTACGGCTCCAGCCGCTCGCCGCCGGGGCCCTCGTGCAGGATCACCCGCGGCCGCGAGACCTGGAACTCGTAGCCCTCCCGGCGCATCGTCTCCATCAGGATGCCCAGGTGCAGCTCGCCGCGGCCGCTCACCGCGTGGGTGTCGGGGGAGTCGGTCTCCTCGACCCGCAGCGCCACGTTCCGCTCGAGCTCCTTGAAGAGCCGGTCCCGGAGCTGCCGCGAGGTGACGTACTTCCCCTCCCGGCCCGCGAACGGCGAGTTGTTGACGATCACGTCGACGCTGATCGTCGGTTCCTCGACCGCGATCCCTTCGAGCCGCTCGGGATGGCCGATGGCGGTGAAGGTCTTGCCGATCTCGATCCCGTCGAAGCCCGCCAGCGCCACGATGTCGCCGGCCGCCGCCTCCTGCACCTCGACCCGCGCCAGGCCGTCGAAGGTGAACAGCTTGGTGACCCGACCCTGGTCGACACCGGGTTCGTCACCCGACACGACCCCCGGCTCCCCGAGCGGGAGCAGGGCGACCTGGTCGCCCACGGCGATGCGGCCCCGCTCGACCCGGCCGATCGCGATGCGCCCGAGGAAGGTCGAGAAGTCCAGCGTCGAGACGAGCATCTGGAACGGCCCCTCGGGGTCGCCGCTCGGCGGCGGCACCGTCGCCAGGATCGCGTCGAAGAGCGGCTCCAGCGAGGTCCCCGGCCGGTCCAGCTCCGTCGTCGCCGTGCCGGCGCGCGAGGAGGTGTACAGGAACGGGCAGTCGAGCTGCTGCTCGGTGGCCTCGAGGTCGAGGAAGAGCGAGAGCACCTCGTCGTGCACCCGCATCGGCTCGGCGTCCTGCCGGTCGATCTTGTTGATCGCCACGATCGGCTGGTGGCCGAGGCCGAGCGCCTTGCGGGTGACGAAGCGCGTCTGCGGCATCGGCCCCTCGGCGGCGTCCACCAGGATCAGGACGCCGTCGACCATCCGGAGGATCCGCTCGACCTCGCCGCCGAAGTCGGCGTGCCCCGGCGTGTCCACGATGTTGATCTTGGTGCCGTGCCAGTGGACCGCGGTGTTCTTCGCGAGGATGGTGATCCCCCGCTCCTTCTCGAGCGGGTTGGAGTCCATCACGCGCTCCTCGACGTGCTGGTTGGCCCGGAACGCCCCGGCCTGCCGGAGCATCTGGTCGACCAGCGTCGTCTTGCCGTGGTCCACGTGCGCGATGATGGCGATGTTGCGTATGTCCACCCGGTCCTGCCCCTCTCCTCGAGAACCCACCCGCTTTGCGGCGCCATATATAGGGACCGCCCCCCGCCAAGGCAAGCGCTTCAGCCGTGGGCGTGGATCCCTTCGTGGCGGTGGGGGACCCGGTCGCCGCAATCCTCGCCGGCGCAGGGTCCGCCGGTCTCGAGCTGGATCGTGACATGGCCGAGACCGAGCCGCGCCATCTCCTCGCCGAGGCGCTGGAGCGTCCGCGGGTGGGCCGCGAGATCGGGCACCACCGCGTGGGCGCTCATCGCCACCAGGCCGGAGGTGACGGTCCAGACGTGGACATCGTGCACGCGCTCCACGCCGGCGACCGCCAGCAGCCGTGCCTCGAGGGCCGGCACGGAGACGTCGGGCGGGACCTTGTCGAGCAGGATCCCCGCCGACTCGCGGATCAGCCGCCAGGCCGAGCCGAGGATCAGCAGCGAGATGAGGGCGGAGATGATCGGGTCGGCCGGGAGCCAGCCGGTCAGCTGGATGACGACCGCGGCCACGATCGCCCCCACCGAACCGAGCACGTCGCCGAGGATGTGGAGGTAGGCACCGCGGACGTTGAGGTCGTCGTGGTGGTGGCCGTGCAGCATCCTGAGCGCGACCAGGTTGACGATCAGGCCGGCAACCGCGACGCCGCCGAAGAGGAGGGCGTCGATCGGCTGCGGACTGCGCAGGCGGTCCAGCGCCTCCACCGAGATCCCGATCGCGACGGCGGCGAGGATCAGCCCGTTGACCATCGCGGCGAGCACCTCCCAGCGGAGGTTGCCGAAGCGATGCGCCGGCGTGGCCCGGCGCTGGGCGATCCGCGACCCGATCGTGGCGAGGGTGAGGGCCGCGACGTCGGTGGCCATGTGGCCGGCGTCGGCGAGCAGCGCCAGCGAGCCGCTCAGCAGGCCGCCGACGATCTCGACCAGCAGGAAGGCCGCCGTCAGGGCAAGCACGATCGCCAGTTTCCGCGTCACCCCGCCACTCCCTCGCCCCCGGTCCGGGGGGCCGTTACCCTTGGGGCATGGAACCCCCGTTGGCGCCGACCCCGACCGCGGTCGGCCTCGTCTCGGTGCTGGCCCTCGTGCTCGCCAACGCCTTCTTCGTCGCCGCCGAGTTCGCGCTCGTCGGCGCCCGCCGGACCCGGCTCGAGGAGCAGGCCCAGGGCGGTGACGGCAAAGCTAGGCTCGCGCTCCGGGCGGTCCAACACCTGGACCGCTACATCTCCGCCACCCAGCTCGGCATCACGCTCGCCTCGCTCGGACTCGGCTGGATCGGCGAGCCGGCGCTGGCCCACGTCTTCGAATCGCTCTTCGCCGGCGCCCCGGGCTTCCTGGCGGCCCTCGCGGGGCACACGGCGGCAGTGGCGATCGCCTTCACGATCATCACCACCCTGCACATCATCCTCGGCGAGCTGGTGCCGAAGGCGCTGGCGCTGCTACATCCGGAACGCGTCGCGGCCTGGGTGATCGCCCCGCTGATCGGCTTCGCGTGGGTGATGCACTTCCCGATCGCCGTGCTGAACGGCACCGCCAACTGGCTGCTGCGAGTGGTCGGCATCCGGGTCCCGCACGATCACGAGCGGCTCCACTCGGCCGACGAGATCCGGATGCTCGTCGAGCAGTCGGGCGAGGGCGGTTCGCTCGAGCGGCAGGATGCCCGGATGCTCGAGGGGGTCTTCGAGTTCAGCGAGAAGACCGCCGAGGAGGTGATGACGCCGCGCACCGACATCGTCGCCATCCAGGCCGACGTGACGGTCGAGCAGGCGGCCGACGAGGCCGCCGCCGCACTCCGCTCCCGCTACCCGGTGTACACCACGTCGCTCGACGAGGTCGTCGGGGTGGTCCACACCAAGGACCTGCTGCGGGCGCTGCGCGAGGCGCCCGGCACCCGCGTGCGGCGGGTGATGCGCGATCCGGTCTTCGTCCCGGCCACCCGCGAGGTGGAGGACGTGCTGACCGACATGAAGCGGCTCAAGTCGCACATGGCGCTGGTGCTCGACGAGTACGGCGGCACCGCCGGCCTGGTGACGATGGAGGACCTCCTCGAGGAGATCGTCGGGGAGATCTTCGACGAGTACGACCCGGTCGCCCCCGTGGCCCCGACCGGCGCCGATGGCGCGGTCACGCTCGACGGGGCGATGCCGATCACCGAGTTCAACCATCGCTTCGACGCCGAGCTCGATGACAGCGGCTACACCACGCTGGGCGGGCTGCTCTTCGGCCAGCTCGGCCACCTGCCGCGCGCCGGCGACGTGGTGACCGTGGCGGGCCACCGCTTCGAGATCGCCGCGATGGATGGACGCCGCGTGGACCGGGTGCGGCTGCTGGGCAAGGGGGAGGCGTCAGGGGTGAAGGGTGGTGGGTGAATGGTGAAGGGTGAAGGGGCCCCTCTGCGCTCGGGACGAGGACTACCGAGGAGCGCCCCTTCACCCTTCACTCTTCACCCTTCACGCTTCACCGGCATCGTTTTTCCGCGGGTACGGCGGCGCCTCGTAGGCCGAGCGATGGCGGGCGCGGATGCCGGGGTTCCGGGGCGGGAAGAGGTTGAACCGGACGATGTGCCAGAACGCCGCGACGCCGTCCTTCCAGCCGATCTTCTTCCCCTCCTCGTAGGTGCGGCCGCTGTAGGAGATCGGCAGCTCCCAGATCCGGGCGCGCGCCTGGGCGAGCCGCGCGGTGACCTCGGGCTCGAAGCCGAAGCGATCGGTGGTGAGGATCAGCTTCTTGGCGAGCGGCGCGCGGATCACCTTGTAGCACGTCTCCATGTCGGTGAGGTTCAGGTCGGTGAACATGTTGGAGACGAGCGTGAGCACCGCGTTGCCGATCGAGTGCCAGAAGTAGAGCACCCGGTGCGGGCCGCCGAGGAACCGGGAGCCGAACACCGCGTCGGCGCGACCGGCCTCGATCGGGCCGAGGAGCGTCGGGATCTCCCCCGGGTCGTACTCGAGGTCGGCATCCTGGACCACGACCACGTCGCCGGTGGCCAGCGCGATCGCCTCGCGGATCGCGGCGCCCTTGCCGCAGTTCCTCGGCTGGTGGTGGAGCCGGTCGATCATGCCCTCGGCGAGCAGCTGGTCGAGGATCTCGCGGCTCCCGTCGCTCGAGCCGTCGTTGACGCAGACGATCTCCATCGCCATCGGCACGCCGCGGACCTGCTCGACGAGCGACCGCAGGGTGTGCGCTTCGTTGTAGACCGGGATCAGGACCGACACGCGCAGGGTCATGGCTGGCGGCTCCGGCGAGCGAGGTCGAGGGCCAGGGACACGGCGGCCCGCATGCTCGAGGGGTCGGCACGTCCCGTGCCAGCGATGTCGAGCGCGGTGCCGTGGTCGGGCGAGGTGCGGACGAACGGCAGGCCGAGGGTGACGTTCACCCCGTGGCCGAACGAGGCGACCTTGATGGCGGTCATCCCGACGTCGTGGTAGGGCGCCAGCACGGCGTCGAACTCGCCGCGCATCGCGCGGACGAAGACGGTGTCGGCGGGCACCGGCCCCTGGGCGCCGAGTCGCTCGACCGCGGGCTCCAGGATGCGGCGCTCCTCGTCGCCGAAGAGGCCCTGCTCGCCGGCGTGCGGGTTGAGCGCGCAGACCGCCAGCCGCGGCTCGGCGATCCCGAACCACTCCACGAGTCCGCGCCGGGTGACCTCGCCGGCGCGCACGACCTTCTCGGTGGTGAGCACCAGCGGCACGTCGCGGAGCGGCAGGTGGGTGGTGACGAGCACCACCCGCAGGCGGTCGCTGGCCAGCATCATCGCGACCTCGACGCCGCCGGCGAGGTGGGCGAGCCACTCGGTGTGCCCGGGAAAGGCGAAGCCGGCGAGGTGGAGGGCGTGCTTCTCGACCGGGGCGGTGACGATCGCGTCGACCTCGCCGGCCATCGCCAGCTGCGCGGCGCGCTCGACCGCGCGTCCGGCGACGAGTCCCGCGTCGACCGCCCGCGGCCGGGCCACCGTCTCGTGCTCGCGCCAGGCGCCGACCGGCTCGTGCCGCGCCGCGGGCAGCGCCGCGACCTGCTCGCGGGCGCCGATCACCGTCACCTCGGCGTCGACACCCTCGGCGAGCACCGCCGCCACGATCTCCGGCCCGATCCCGCGCGGGTCCCCGAGGGTGACCGCGAGGCGGACCGGCGCGGGACTCACAGGTCGCGCACGTCCACGTAGGTCTTGCGACGCAGCTCGGCGATGTAGCGGTCCTCGGCCATCTTCTGGCCGAGGTAGCGGCGGATGTCCTCGCGCGCCTCGTCGTAGGGACGCGCCCCCGAGGCGGTCCGCTGCAGCACCTTGGCGATCCCGAACTTGGGCGGCACCGCGCTGCCCGGCACGCTGAGCGTGAACACCGGCGACACCTGGCCGCTGTCGATGCCGGCGAGCGCCGCCTGGTAGAACGACGGCAGCGAGTCGACCAGGATCCCGCGTCCCTCGCGCTCCTCCGAGCCGTCGTGGTAGATCCCCTGCAGCGAGTCGAACGAGGCCCCGGCCTGCAGCAGGCCGCGCACCCGATTCGCCGTCGCCTCCGCGCCGGCGATGCCGGTGGAGTCGATCGCCGGCGCGATCAGGATGTGGCGGATCTTCCGCTCGGTCGGCGCGCTGCGCTCGGCCTGAATGATGTGGTAGCCGTAGGGGCTCTCGACCGGGTTGCTGATCGTGCCGAGCGGGAGGCCGAAGGCGACCCGCTCGAACTCGCGCACCATGACGCCGGGACGCACCCACCCGAGGTCGCCGCCCTTCTCCGACGACCCGGGGTCGTCGGAGAAGCGCTTGGCGGCCACGGCGAAGTCGGCGCCGGCGCGCAGTTCCCTGGCGATCGAGTCGGCGAGCGCGAAGGCGCGCGCCTTGGCGACGGAGTCGGCCTGGGGCCGGATCACGATCTGCTTGAACGAGACCGTCGGACCGCGCACCGCGAGCTGGTCGCGGTGGCTCTCGTAGAACGCGCGCACCTCGCGCTCGGTGGGCGACAGCGGCGTGAGCTTGCCGTCGTCGCGCAGCTTCTGCACGTAGCGGTTCTTGAGCAGCTCGCGGCCCTGGCGCTCGATCAGCCAGCGGCGGTAGTCGTCGATCCCGAGGAAGCCGGCCTTGCGGAGCTCGCCCTGGAACGCCTGCTCCGAGGGGAACTGCCGCCGGGCGCTGCGCAGCGTCTGGTCCACGGCATCGCTGATCTCGATCGGCGTCACCTGGATCGTCGTGTCGCGGAGCGCCTGCTGGTAGAACAGCTCGTCGTTGATGAGCGTGTCGAGGATCGGCCGCATCGCCGTGCGGAGCGTCTCGGGGTCCTCCGGGGGCGGCTGGCCGGTCATCTGCCAGCGGGAGTAGAACTCCTCCTGCAGCTGGGTGAAGGTCAGCGCCGTGGTGCCGACGATCGCGACGATGCGATCGACCGGCTCCTCCGGCCCCTGCTGGGCCGCGAGCCGGCCGGCGGCGCCCCCCGCGAGGAGGAGCGCCGTCGACAGGCCCGCGAGCCGCCGCGCGATCACGGGGTGCTGCCCCCGGGGACCGGCGGTCCGCCGGGCGCGGCGCGCATCGGCGAGCCCGGGGCCGTGTCGCCGGTCGCCTTGGCGGTCGAGTCACGCGCGCCGAGCTCCGCCTGGGCGAGCGAGACCGCCTTCTCGAGCCCGGCCGGGTTCACGCCGCCCTCGGTGCGCTGGCGAAGCGTCCAGGTCAGCAGGCCCGGCAGCAGCCGCATCCGGGCCTCGCCGCGCGTCATCTTGTCGAAGAACTGGTCGACCCGCATCTGCGCGGCCTTGCGGCGCTCCGACAGCGAGGCGTTCGGGTCGATGACGTCGGGCCCGAGTCCGATCTGCTCCTTGAGCGTGTCGATCGACGCCTCGAAGCCGGTCTGGATCTGCTGCCACTCCTCGCTCGTGACGCCGACCTTCTCGCGCTCGGCCTCCTTGAGGAAGAGCCACCGCTGCGCCATCTGCTTGAGCGCCGCCTCCATGATCGAGTCGGGTGCCTGCTTCATCTGCTCGAGCCCCTGGGGACCCTGCACCGGATCGGCGGTCATCGCGCGGATCCAGCGGGCGAAGTCGGCCTCGGTGATGGCGCCGCCCTTGTAGGTCACCAGCTTGCGGCTGCTCTTGCCGGCCTTGTTGAGGTCGGCCACGGCGGCCTTGGCGTGCTCGGCCGCCTTGTCGGCGAGCTGCACGTCGTTGACCGAGTCGAGCTCGGCGAAGTAGGCCTTCTCCATCGAGTTCACGAGCTGCGACGGCAGCCACGCCTCGATCCGCTTCTTGGCCTGCGCGTCGTTGGCGCGGCGGATCACGTGGAAGCCGAAGTTCGTCGTCACCACGCCGCTCACCTCGCTCGGCTGGAGCAGCCAGGCCGCCGAGTCGAACGCCGGGACGAAGGCGCCCATCGGCGACGGCGGCAGGAAGCCGCTGTCGACCTTGGTCGAGACGTCGCCGGAGTTGTCGAGCGCCAGCTTGCCGAAGTCGGCGCCGGCCGCCGCCTGCTCGCGGATCCGCTGCGCCTTCTGCCGCGCCGCGGCGCGCTGCGCCTCGGTGGCCGTCGCCGGGACCTCGATCAGGACGTGCTGCAGCACCCGCACGGTGCCGGCCTGGTAGACCGAGTCGACCTTGGCGGGCGACGGCTGGGCGCGCCGCGCGATGAGCGAGTCGAAGTAGTGGCCGGCGGTGATCTCGGCGACGTCGATCCACATCGCGTCGGCGACGGTGGCCGAGTCGGCCTTGAGCGAGTTGTCGGCGACCGCCTGGGCGAAGAGCGTGTAGTCGACCCAGAGGGTCGCCACGAACCGCGCCGCGTCGGGCGAGACGTTCACGCCCTTCACGCTGGTGAGGATCTCCGCCACCCGGGCGGCGGTCAGCTCCTGTCCGGCGGCCTTCGCGGCCACGTCGGGGCCGGCACTGAACCCGCTCCCCCCGCATCCGGCCAGGGTGACGGCAAGCGATCCGACCAGCAACAGCGAACGGCGCATCATGCTCCTCGTTTCGGTGAAGGACGTGCAGCGCCTCAGGCGGCGACCTGCCGCAGGGCGCGAACCAGCGCGGGAATCAGCGGCTCGCCTCCGAGCCGGACCAGGCGAAGCGACAGCGGCACCGTCCGGCGGACCTCGGCGGCCAGCTGGACGTGCTCCAGGGCCTGGGTGAGGCCCGCCATCCGGGGCGTCGCCCCCTGGCGGAACGACAGCCGGGCCTCGTTGCCCCGGACCAGGACGTGCTGGACGCCGAGCTGGGCGCCGAGCACACGGAGCCGCCCCATGTCGAGCAGCGCATCGGCCTCGACCGGGGGCGGCCCGAACCGCTCCCTGATTTCCGCCCGCAACTCATCAATGTCGCCGGGGGCGGACGCCCGCGCCAGTCGGCGATAGAGCTCCAGCTTGGTCCCGTCATCGGCGACGTAGTCGTCCGGGAGCCGGGCCGGGACATCGAAGTGGACGTCCGGGGGGGCCGGCGCCTCCACGGCGTCCCGCCGGTTCCGTAGCGCCGAGACGGTCTCCTCCAGCCAGCGGAGGTAGAGGTCGAACCCGACTGCCTGGGCGTGGCCCGACTGCTCGGACCCCAGCAGGTTGCCGGCCCCGCGCAGTTCAAGGTCCCGCAGGGCGATCCGGTAGCCGGCCCCCAGGTCGGTATGATGCTCGAGGACCTTCAACCGTTCCTCGGCCGCGTCGTCGATCGTGTCGGGCACCAGCAGGTAGCAGGCGGCCCGCCGGTGGCTGCGACCCACCCGGCCGCGGAGCTGGTAGAGCTGGGCCAGCCCGAACCGGTGGGCGTCGTGGACGATCATCGTGTTGGCGTTGGGGACGTCGAGGCCCGACTCGACGATCATGGTCGAGACGAGCACGTCGACGTCGCCCACCACGAACGCCTGCATCACGTCCTCGAGCGCCTCGGCGGCCATCTGCCCGTGGCCCACCGCCACGCGCGCGCGCGGCGCCAGGGCGCGCACCCGCGCGGCGATCGTCTCGATCGTCTCGATCCGGTTGTGGACGAAGAAGACCTGCCCGCCGCGGTCGAGCTCGCGCGCGATCGCCTCCTCGAGCAGGGCGTCGTCCCACGGCTCCACGAAGGTCAGGATCGGCGAGCGGTCGCGCGGCGGCGTCTCGATCACCGTCATGTCACGGAGGCCGGCGAGCGAGAGGTGCAGCGTCCGGGGGATCGGGGTCGCGGTGAGCGTGAGCACGTCGACCTGGAGCCGCAGCTGCTTGAGCCGCTCCTTGTGGCGCACGCCGAAGCGGTGCTCCTCGTCCACGATCAGCAGCCCGAGGTCCTTGAAGTCCACGTCCTTGCCGAGCAGCCGGTGGGTCCCGATCACGACGTCCAGCGCGCCGCTCGCGAGTCGCTCGGCGGTCGCCTTCTGCTCGCGCGGCGTGCGGAAGCGGGACAGCACCTCCACCGTCACCGGATAGTCCGCGAGGCGATCGGCGAAGGTGCGGAAGTGCTGCTCGGCGAGGATCGTCGTCGGCACCAGCACCGCCACCTGCTTGCCGCCCTGCACCGCCTTGAACGCCGCGCGCACGGCGACCTCGGTCTTGCCGTAGCCGACGTCGCCCACCAGCAGGCGGTCCATCGGCTGCGGCCGCTCCATGTCGCGCTTGATGTCGTCGGTCGCGGCACGCTGGTCGCGGGTGTCCTCGTACAGGAACGACGACTCCAGCTCGCGCTGCCAGCGCCCGTCGGGCGGGAAGGCGTAGCCGGCGCTGACCTTCCGCCGCGCGTAGAGGTCGAGCAGCTCGGCCGCCATCGCCTGGATCGCGGCGCGGGTCTTGTCGCGGACCTTCTTCCAGGCGCCGCCGCCGAGGCGGTGGATCCGGGGCGGCGGCCGCTCGCCGTCGTCCCCGGCGGCGCGGTAGCGCTCCATCTGGTCGAGGCGGTAGAGCGGGACATTGAGCCGGTCGCCCCCCTCGTACTCGAGGATCGCGACCTCGATCGCGCCGCCCTCGACCGTGATCGAGTCGATGCCGCGATAGACGCCGATGCCGTGCTCGAGGTGGACGACGTAGTCGCCGACGGTGAGCGTGCCGGTGACCGCCGATGGCGCCGCCTGGCGGTAGCGGCGGCTCCGTCGCAGCCGGCGGGCGCGGCGGAAGATCTCGTGGTCGGTGAGCACTCGCAGCGTGGCCATCACGAAGCCGCCGTCGAGCGCGCCGACCACCAGCGTGGTCCCCGCGGGCCGGAAGCCGTTCTCCTCGAGCAGCTCGTCGAGGCGCTCGCGCTGGCCCTCGTTGTCGCACAGGATCAGCGTCGGCGTGCCGTGGCCGAGGAGCGCGCGCAGGGCGCCCAGGTCGCGGTTGACCTTCTCCGGCGGGAAGAAGCCCAGCTGCAGGTCGGCGCGCTCGGCGCGCAGGGTAAGCCGCGCGAACCGCTCGACGGCGGCCTGCCACGCCTCGGGCGCGACGAACAGCTCCTCGCGCGGCGGCGCATCCTCGCCAAGGCGCCGGGCGATGTCACGGTGGTGCTCCGCCTCGCGCCACGCGCGCTCCACCTCCTCGCGGTCGGGATGCGGCGCCTCCTCGACGACGACCGCCTCGCCCGGCAGCAGCTCGAGCAGCGAGCGACGCACCGCGGCCCCGCCGGTGCGCCGTTCGGCGAGCCCCGCCCCGCCGATCGGCAGGACGGTGACGTCGGGCAGCTCGTCGCCACTGCGCTGGGTCGTGAGGTCGAAGCTCCGCAGCGAGGAGAGCTCGTCGCCCCACCACTCGATGCGCACCGGCAGCGGCATCCCGAAGCCGTAGACGTCCACGATGCCGCCGCGCACCGAGAACTCCGCCACCTCGCTGACCTGGGTGGTGCGGCGGTAGCCCATCGCCTGCAGCGCCTCGACCACGGTGCCGAGGGGCCGGTCCTCGCCGACCGCGAGGCGGAGCCGCAGCGCCTCGAGCGCGTCGGGGACGGCGGTCCGCTCGGCGCTCGCCCGCGCGGTGGTGACCAGCACCCGCAACTCGCCGCGGAGCAGCGCCTCGATCGTCTCGATGCGCTCGCCGGCGATCTCGTAGTGCGGTTCCTCCTCGGCGAGCCCCTCGCGCTGCGGATAGAGCGCGACGCCGTCCCCGAGCAGCTGCTGCAGGTCGGCGAGCCAGCGCTCCGCATCCGCCGGGGTGGTCGCGAGGACGACGACCAGGCGGCCGGCGCCGAGCCGATCGGCGAGCCAGGTGGTGAGCACCGCCCCGCTCGAGCCCGGCAGGCCGCCGAGATGGAGGGTCTCGCCGCGCGCGGGCATGCGGTCCGCCAGTTCGCGGACGGTCGCGCAGCGCTCGAACGCGTCGACGACCGGGGCCAGCACACCGCGGAGCGATGCGGTCTGGGAGGCCACGGTCACGCGGGTACCGCACTCCTGGGGCACGGCGGGAGGGTCCTGCCCTTCAGCACTGCATCACACTCCGCGGGTGACAAGACGAACGGCGAGCGCCGCGGCGCGCGCGACGCCGGGGCCACCACGGCCGACCGGCGTCGCGCCCGTCCCGGCGATCGCGACGGGGCGCAATATATCAGCCCGCGGGGCCGCGCCGGCCGGCGAGGACCGATTCGCCGAGGATGCAGCCCAGCGCCAGGACCAGGAGCAGCGGGCGGAGGTCGCCACGACCGCCGGCCGCGAACGTGCGCCCGGGGGAATCGAGCGCGGCGACGATCGCGCCGGGCCACGCGGCCTCGATCTCGTCGTCGCTGGCGCGGACCAGCGAGGACTCGCGGGGGTCCACCGTGACGGTGAGCGCGCCGATCGTGTCGGCGGCGTCCAGCACCCAGTAGACGCCGGGCGCCTCGGGCACCCAGGGCGCCCCGCCCTCCACTGCGCGCCGGGCAGTGCCGTCGTCCACGAACGAGGCGCGCGCCGGCAGCGTCACCGCGCCACCCGCCGCCACCAGCGGCAGCACCGGCTCGCCGCGCACCGTGCGGGTGGCGAGCGCGTCGAGGAGCGGGACGAACGCCGCGCGCAGCGGCAGCGCCGTCCACGACGGCTCGAAGCGCGACCCGAGGAGCACGAGGTCACCCGAACGGCCGGCCCAGGGCTCGCCGTCAACGGTGAGCAGGGTGTCGGCGGCCGGACCGGTGGCGACGAGACCCACCCGGCGGGTGACCTCGACGCGTTCAGGCAGGAGCGCGCTGCTGTCGGTGCGACCCGCCCCGGCGACGGGCTGGTCGTAGCGCCAGGCCGCCCCGCGCGCCGCGAGCCGGCGATTGAGCGCGCCGATCAGGGCCGGATCCTCGGGCGGGACGACGATCGACGCGGCGTTGCCGAGCGCGCCGATCCGGACCCCGTTGCCGGGCCGAATGCGGCCCGCCTCGGCGAGGACCGCGAGCGCCGCGTCGAGGAATCGGTCGCCGGGATCCCAGTCGACCTGCGCCGCGGGTGCGACCCGGAGGGCCACCCGCTGCTCGTCGTCGAGTCGCAGCTCGTCGGGCGGCAGCGTCGCACGGAGCACGCGCCAGCCCGGCGCCGGGGCCGCCAGCCGCTCATTCGACGGTACGCCCGGGACGACAAGGATGTCGCGGGCCGGTTGTGCGTCGATCCCGAGGGCCACCGGCACCGCGGCAGTGTCGTCGGCCATCACGGCAATCGTGACCCGGCCGCCCTCGCCGCCCCACGGCTGCGCCCCCGGGTCGAGGCGGGCGAGTGTCCGATTCGTCGCGGACACGCCGGTCGGACGGAGGACAACGACCCGCCCCTCGCCGGCCGCGGGAGAAACTGCGCTGCGCTGCGCGTCAGTCACCAGCACCACTTCGCCGTCGCGACCGCTGCCGGCGAGCAACTCGCGTCCCTGACGCACGGCGGCACCGAGGTCGAGCCGACCGGCGGTCGGCTGGGCGCCGTCGAGCCGCGCCAGCAACTCGGCCGCGGTGCCGCCGCGCGCCACGCCATCGGCGAGCACCAGCCAGAGCCGGTCGGCCGGGGTGGCGCGCGCCAGCACCTGGCGCGCGGTCGCGCGCAGCGCCTCGAGCTGCGGGGCGCCGTCCCGGATCGCGGCGCTGGAGGCGGAGTTGTCGAGGACGAGCACCATCGCGGTCGGCGCATGGCGGCCGAGCGGCACGGCCCGCCGCGCCAGCGGTCCGGCCGCCGCGAGGACGAGCGCCACGATCAGGAGGGTCCGCAAGGCCAGGAGCAGCCAGTGCCGGAGCCGGAGCCGTCGGCGATGCTGCCGGGTCGCGTCCTCGAGGTAGCGCACGGCGGGAAAGGCGCGCTCCGGCGGCTCCTGGCGCTGCACGAGATGGAGCAGGATCGGCACCGCCGCCGCGACGAGCCCCGCGAGCGCCCAGGGCGCGAGGAACGTCATCGCGCCGCGATGGCGCGGCCGAGCGCCTGGCCGAACGGCAGGTCGGTCGTCACCAGGGCGTAGTGGATCCCCGCGCTCCGGCACGCGCTGCCCCAGTGGCGCACCACGCCCTGCACCGTCTCCCGATACGCCTCGGCCCACTCGCTCGGCGCGAGCGTCACGGCCTGGCCGGTCTCGGGATCGCGGAAGCGGGTCTCGTCGCCGCTGCCGAGTTCGAGCTCCGAGGGATCGGCGACATGGAGCACCAGCACGTCGTGGCCGCGATGCGCCAGGAACTTGAGCGCCTTGATCGTCAGCGCGGCGTCGAGGAGCAGGTCGGAGATGAACACGACCATGCCGCGGCGACGGAGCGCGCCCACCACCTGCCGGAGGGCCGGCTCCGCGGCGGTGCGGTCGCTCGCCACGAGGCCCGCCAGCGTGCCGGTGAGCTGCCGCCAGTGCCCGGCACGGACCCGCGGCGGCAGCGTCGTGCGCACCGCCTCGTCGAAGGTGACCAGCCCCACGGCATCGCGCTGGCGCAGCAGCACGAGCGCCAGCGCCGCGGCGAGCCGGCTGGCGTAGTCGAGCTTGGCGAGCCGATCGTCGGCGCCGCGCCATCCCATCGACGCGGAGGCGTCGAGCACCAGCATCGCGCGGAGGTTGGTCTCCTCCTCGAACTGCTTCACGTGGAGGCGGTCGGTGCGCGCGAGCAGCTTCCAGTCGATATAGCGCGGATCGTCGCCGGCCTGGTACTGCCGGTGCTCGGCGAACTCGACCGAGAAGCCGCGGCGCGGCGACCGGTGCAGACCGGCGAGGAAGCCGTCGACGACCCCCGCGGTGGTGACCTCGAGCCCGCCGAGGCGGGCCACCTCCACCGGGGAGAGGAGGTCGGGTCGGCCCCGGGACGGGGCGGCGCGGCGGGGGCTTACGCTGGCCATGAGGCGGGCAAGCTACCGATGCGCCGGTGGAGCGGCCAAGGGCGGTCCGCCGGCAACCCGTACCGCATCGCGGGGCGATCCCTTACCATCGGGGGATGTTCCCGCGACCCTCCCATCCCCGTTCCCGGTGAGTCGATGATGTCGTCCATCTCCAAGCGTACGTGGTCCCTCGCCCTCTTGATTCCGCTGGCGGCCGGATGCTCCAGCGCGCCGCCCGCCCCGGTACCGGGGGCCGCGCCGTACGAGGCCGAGCTGGCCCGCGGGGCCCTGTCGATCACCGCGGCGTCGGTGCACGAGCGCCTGGGCGTCATCGCCGACGACTCGATGGGGGGCCGCAACACCCCGTCGATCGGCCTCGAGAAGACCGCCGCGTACTTCGCCGACAAGTACAAGGCATGGGGCCTCGTCCCCGCGGGCGAGAACGGCACCTACTTCCAGCGCTACCCGATCACGAAGCACGCGCCCAACCAGACGGCCTCGTGGCTCGAGGCCGACGAGAACGGGACGATCTCGCGCTACGTGATGGGCGACTGGGGCTACGCCACGCGCGCCGGCGACGCCGGCGGCGAACTGGTGATCTTCGCGGGCCAGCTCACCACGGAGGCGATCAACGCCGTGGACCTGACCGGCAAGATCGCGATGCTCGTCTACGACACGGCGCGGGTGCGCGACTGGGCCGGCTGGTCGAGGACGATCAACGCCCGCAACCCCGCCGGCGTCGTGCTCCTGCGCAACGACGCGCCCGAGACGTTCCGCGCGATGGCGACGCAGGCCTCGGGGAACCCGCGGTTCACCCTCGGCGCCGACGCACCGGCCGGGCCGCCGGTGGTCGTCCTGCACGACAACGTCTTCCGCAACGACCCCAGCGCCGCCAACCGGCCCGA
Organism: uncultured Gemmatimonadaceae bacterium; assembly: GCA_964557115.1. Lineage (GTDB taxonomy): Bacteria > Gemmatimonadota > Gemmatimonadetes > Gemmatimonadales > GWC2-71-9 > Palsa-1233. The sequence goes on along the minus strand of CAZKYO010000009.1, from coordinate 23,695 downwards.
CTTCGCCCAGATGCGCCGCGCGCCGTCCGCGATCGTGCAGGTGGTGCCGTCCACGGTGCGGCTCCGCCTCCACGTGGAGGACGCGGTGCTGCAGCAGGCGACCGCGCCGAACGTCGTGGCGATGATCCCGGGGAGCGACCCGGCGCTCCGCGACGAGTACGTCGTCTTCTCGGGCCACATGGACCACATCGGCACCATCGGCGACGGCATCGGCGGCTGCCGCGCCGCGCCGGCCCAGGCGGGGATGCCGGTCGACAGCATCTGCAACGGCGCCGACGACGACGGCTCGGGGAGCACCGGCGTGCTGATGGTCGCCGAGGCGTTCAGCCGGCTGAAGGTCAAGCCGCGCCGCTCCATCCTCATCCTGCACGTCTCGGGCGAGGAGAAGGGGCTCTGGGGATCGCAGTGGTTCAGCGAGCACCCGACGGTGCCGCTCGACAAGATCGTCGCCGACATCAACATGGACATGATCGGCCGCAACGCGCACGACTCGATCGTGGTGATCGGCAAGGAGCACTCCGACATGGGCACGACGCTTGCTCGGGTCAACGCCCGCCACCCCGAGCTCGGCCTCGTCACCGCCGACGACATCTGGCCCAACGAGCGCTTCTACTTCCGCTCCGACCACTTCAACTTCGCGCGGAAGGGCGTCCCGATCCTCTTCTTCTTCAACGGGACCCACCCGCAGTACCACCGCAGCGACGACGAGCTCCAGCTGATCGACACCGACAAGCTCGCCCGCGTGGCGAAGACCGCCTTCTACCTCGGCGCCGAGATCGCCAACACGGCGCAGAAGCCGGTGTGGAATCCGGAGTCGTACAAGGAGATCGTCGGGAGCAGCCGGTGAACGATAGAGAATAGAGAATAGAGAATAGAGGATAGAGGATAGAGGATAGACGCACGCAGGGGCCGGCTCCGCATCGGAAGTCCGGCCCCTGCGCACGTCAGGATGCCGACGAGGGTCAATCGTCGATCGCCTAGCCGCCCAGCTCCTCCAGCCGCGCCATCGCGCGCCGGAGGTGCGGGATCACGATCGACCCGCCCACCACGAGTCCCACCGAGAAGACCTCCAGGAACTCCTCGCGCGTGACCCCCTCGGCGTGGCACTGCTCGATGTGGTAGGTGATGCAGTCGTCGCACCGCAGCACCATGGAGGCGACGAGCCCGAGCATCTCCTTCTGCTTCTTCCCCAGCGCCCCCGGCTCGTAGGCCCGGTGATCGAGCGCGAAGAACCGGTTGATCGTCAGGTTGCCGGCGCCGAGGATGAGGTCGTTCATCCGCGAGCGGAAGGCGTTGAAATCGGAGAGGGACTCGGACACGGAGCACCCTGGGTGGGAGACGTGAGATTCGCGACTGGCGATTCGGGAGAAAGCTATTGAGGAACGCCCTCGGATCTCCAGTCTCGCTTCGCGAGCCTCAGCCCTCGGGCGCGAACGGCTGCTGGCGGGCGAGCAGCACCCCGCCGATGATCAGCAGCCCGCCGAGCACGTGGAGGGGGCCGGGACGTTCATGCAGGACGAAGAAGGCGATGATGCTGGCGACGAAGGGCACGAGGCAGTTGTAGACGGCCGCCCGCGACGCGCCCAGCGAGGCGACGCCCCGGTTCCAGAGGACGTACGCCGCGACGAGCGAGAGGAGTGCCGCGTACAGCACCCCGCCCCACCCCGCCACGGTCATCGCGCGCCAGTCGGTGGCCGCCAGCTGTGGCAGGCCGATCAGCAGCAGCACCGGGGTGCCGGTGTAGAGGGTCCAGGCGGTGAGCCGGAGCGACGAGATCGGCAGCGCCCAGCGCCGCAGCAGCAGGGTGTACGTGGTCCAGGCCGCCACGCCGAGGAGCAGGAGCATGTCGCCCAGGCCCACGGGGCCGCCGATGGAGCCGCCCCGGGCGAGGAGCACCGCACCGACCCCGAGCGTGGCGACCAGCACCGCGAACTGCTGGCGGCGGGTCACCGTCTCGATCCGGAGCGCCCCGGCCGCCACCGTCACGGCCACCGGCAGGATCGCCAGGATCAGGGCGGTCTTGGTGGCGCTGGTCCGCGCCAGTCCCTCGATGAAGCAGAGCTGGTAGGCCGAATTGCCGACCACGCCGAGCACGACGAGCCGCCCGAGGGCGCCGGGGGGCAGCGGACGCGGTGGCCCCTCGACCCTCCGCACGAGCAGGAAGAGCACGATGGTCGCGATGACGAACCGCAGTGCCGTGAACGCCAGCGGCTCGATCTCGCCGAAGGCGATCTTGGTGGCGGTGAAATTGCCGCCCCAGAACAGGACGACCAGCAGCATCCCGGTGGCCGGGGAGAGGGAGCGTCGCGGCATCGTGGGGGAAGCTAAGGCCACGAGAACGGAGAACGGAGGACGGAGAACCGGCGACCGGGACGCCCGTCGGGTCCCTCCGGGGGCGCCGTCCTCCGGCCTCCGTTCGCTGTTCTCTGTTCTCCGCGCTCGGCGCCTATATTTCCGCCCCTATGCGCCAGGCCTCGATCCGCAACTTCTGCATCGTCGCACACATCGACCACGGCAAGTCGACCCTTGCCGACCGGTTGATCGAGCTCACCGAGACCGTGAGCAAGCGGGAGATGCGCGCCCAGCTCACCGACCAGATGGACCTGGAGCGGGAGCGGGGGATCACCATCAAGCTCAACGCGGTGCGGATGGCCTATCGCGCGGCGAGCGGCGAGGACTACGAGCTCAACCTGATCGACACGCCGGGCCACGTCGACTTCACCTACGAGGTCTCGCGGTCGCTCAACGCCTGCGAGGGGGCGATCCTGGTGGTGGACGCCTCGCAGGGGATCCAGGCCCAGACCCTCTCGAACCTGTTCCTCGCCCTCGACGCCGGCCTCGAGATCATCCCGGTGCTCAACAAGATCGACCTGCCGGGCGCCGAGCCCGAGCGGCGCGCCGCCGAGATCATGGAGCTGATCGGTGCCACGCGCGAGGAGATCCTCGCCGTCTCCGCCAAGGACGGCACCGGCGTCGCCGAGCTCCTCGAGGCGATCGTGGCGCGCGTGCCGCCGCCCGCGGGCTCGCCCGACGCCCCGCTCCGCGCGCTGATCTTCGACTCGTACTACGACCGTTACCGCGGCGCGATCCCGAGCATCCGGGTCGTGGACGGCCGCCTGCGCGCCGGGACCGAGGTCGCCTTCGGCTCGCATCCCGACGACGTCTACCGCGTCGACGAGGTCGGCTACCTCGCGCTCGGCCAGCGGCCGACCGACGAGCTCGAGGCCGGCGAGGTCGGCTACTTCGTCGCCTCGCTGCGCGACGTGCGCGACGCGCGGGTCGGCGACACCGTGCTCGACGCCGCCCGTCGGGCGGCCGAGCTGCTGCCCGGCTACCGGGAGGCGAAGTCGATGGTCTTCGCCGGCGTCTACCCGACCGACGTCAACCAGTACGAGGACCTGCGCGACGCGCTCGAGAAGCTGGTGCTCAACGACGCCTCGCTCCAGTACGAGCCGGAGTCCTCCACCGCCCTCGGCTTCGGCTTCCGCTGCGGCTTCCTCGGCCTGCTGCACCTCGAGATCGTGCAGGAGCGGCTGGAGCGGGAGTTCGGGCTCGACCTGATCACCACCGTGCCGACCGTGGAGTACGACGTCTACCTGGCCGACGGCACGATGGTCGACGTCGAGAACCCCAGCGAGCTGCCCGACCCGGCCAGCATCGTGCGCATCGAGGAGCCGTACGTGAAGGCGCGGATCATGGCGCCCACCGAGTACATCGGCGGCATCATGAAGCTCGGCCAGGAACGCCGCGGCGTGTATCACGGCATGACCTACATCGACACTGCCCGGGTCGAGTTCTCCTTCGACTTCCCGCTCGGCGAGATCGTGCTCGACTTCTACGACAAGCTCAAGTCGATCACCCGCGGGTACGCGTCGCTCGACTACGAGATGGCCGGCTTCCGCGCCTCGCCGCTCGTCAAGCTCGACATGCTCATCAACGGCGACCCGATCGACGCCTTCAGCGTCATCATCCACCGCGACAAGGCGTACGAGTGGGGCCGCAAGATCGCCGAGAAGCTCAAGGAGCTGATCCCGCGCCAGCTCTTCGCCGTGGCGATCCAGGCGGCGATCGGCAGCAAGGTGATCGCCCGCGAGACGATCGCGCCGATGCGGAAGGACGTGCTCGCCAAGTGCTACGGCGGGGACATCACCCGCAAGCGCAAGCTCCTCGAGAAGCAGAAGGAGGGGAAGAAGCGCATGAAGCAGGTCGGCGCGGTGGAGATCCCGCAGGAGGCCTTCCTGGCCGTGCTGCAGGTCGAATGAGGATCGAGACTCGCGAATCGAGACTCGAGGCGCCGGCGCCGACGGACGGGGCACCCGACCCGACATCCTCGATTCGCCAGTCTCGAGTCTCGACCGTCGTCGTCCAGACCGCCTTCCTCGGCGACGTCGTCCTCACCACCCCGCTGCTCGACGCGCTGGCGGCACGCCACGGCCCGGTGGACGTCGTGACCACGCCGGGGGCGATGCAGCTCCTGGAGACCCACCCCGCCGTCCGGCGCGTGATCCGCCACGACAAGCGGGGCGAGGCACGGGGGCTGCGCGGCATCCTGGCGCTCGCCGGGACGCTCCGTGCCGGGGGCTACGCCCGCGCCTATCTTCCCCACAGGTCGTGGCGGTCGGGGCTCGCGGTCCGGCTGGCCGGGATCCCCGAGCGGGTCGGCTTCGCGGATGCCCCGGCGCGCCTCTGCTACACCGTGCGCGTCCCGCGGCCGACCGCGGCGCACGAGACGGCGCGCCTGCTGGCCCTGGCCGGCGAGCAGGGGCCCCGCCTCCCGACGCTCGGCCTGACGGTGAGCGACCGCGCCCAGGCCGTGGCGTGGCTCGAGGGCGCGGGCATCGACGATCGCTTCGTGGCGATCGCCCCGGGATCGATCTGGGGCACCAAGCGGTGGGACAAGTTCCCGGCGCTCGCGGCCCGACTCGACGCGCCGGTCGTGGTCCTGGGCGGCCCGGAAGATCGTGCCCTGGCGGAACGGGTGGCGGCGGCGGCGCGGCGCGGGGCCAGCGCCGCCGGCGTGCTGCCGATCCGTGCGGCGGCGGCGGTGCTGGCACGGGCCGGGGCGCTGGTGACGAACGACTCGTTGCCGCTCCACCTGGCCCAGGCCGTCGGCGTGCCGACGGTGGCGCTGTTCGGCCCGACGGTGCCGGCCTTCGGGTTCGCGCCACAGGGCCCGGACGACGCGGTGGTTGAGCTCGAGGGACTGGCGTGCCGGCCCTGCTCGCTGCACGGGCCGGCCACCTGCCCGCTGGGCCACCATCGCTGCATGGTCGACCTCGAACTCTCCCGGGTGCTTGACGCGCTCACCCGGATCCTCCAGCGCTGAGCGAGGACACCCTGGACTACGTACTCGGCATCGACATCGGCGGGACCAACCTCGTCGTCGGCGCGGTGGCGACCGACGGCAGCCGGGTGATGGGCGAGCACTCGCGGCCGACGGCCCCGGGCCGCGGCGCCGACGCGATCGTCGACGACCTGGTCGCCATGGCCCGAGAGTCGATCGACCGGCTCGCCGGGCTCGACCCCGACGCCGCGATCCTCGGCCTCGGCGTCGGCGCGCCCGGCCCGCTCGACACCGCGCGCGGCGTGGTGCTGCTGACCCCGAACCTCGGCTGGGTCGACATGCCGCTCCGCGACCGGCTCGCGGAGGCGCTCGGGCTCGACGCCGTGCTCGACAACGATGCCAACTGCGCCGTCCTCGGCGAGTGCTGGGTCGGCGCCGCGCGCGGTGCGCGCCACGCGATCGGCATGACGATCGGGACCGGGATCGGCGGCGGGCTGGTGCTCGACGGCCGGCTGCATCACGGGGCGTCCGACTGCGCCGGCGAGATCGGCCACATGACGATCGACATGGATGGGCGCCGCTGCGGCTGCGGCAACTACGGCTGCCTCGAGGCCTACGCGTCCGGGCCGGCGATCGCGATGCGCGCGATCGAGGAAATCCGCATCGGCACCGCCTCGCGCCTGCCCGAGATCGCCGGGGGCGTGGAGGCGATCACCGCCCAGACGGTGTTCGAGGGCGCCAAGGCCGGCGACGAGGTCGCGCTCGAGGTCGTGCGCGACACCGCCCACTACCTCGGCGCCGGCATCGCCAACCTGCTCAACATCTTCAATCCCGCCCTCGTCGTGATCGCCGGCGGCGTCACCCAGGCGGGCGACCTGCTGTTCGAGCCGCTGCGTCGCGAGGTCGTGCGACGCGCGTTCCGGCCGGCGGTCGACGCCTGCCGCATCGTCCCCGGGACGCTCCAGGGACTCGCCGGCGTCTACGGCGCCGCCCGCGCCTACCTCGACGCGCGGACGCCCTGATGCCGCGCGTCGGCGTCATCGGTTCGCTCGTCTGGGACGAGATCCACGGCCGCGACCCGCTCGCCCCGGCGGTGGAGGAGTGGGGCGGCATCGCCTACGCCCTCGCCGGCCTCGACGCCGCGCTCCCGCCCGAGTGGCAGCTGGTGCCGCTCATCAAGGTCGGTCGCGACCTCGCGCCGCAGGCCGCCACCCTCCTCGGCTCGCTCGAGCGGCTCGTCCCCGGCGGCCGGTGCGTCGAGGTGCCCGCCGCGAACAATCGCGTGGTGCTGCGCTACGCCTCGCGCGAGCGCCGGTGCGAGCGGATGTCGGGCGGCGTCCCGCCGTGGACCTGGCCGGAACTCGGCCCCATGGTCCGCGACCTCGACGCGCTCTACGTCAACTTCGTCAGTGGCTTCGAGCTCGCGCTCGGCACGGCCGAGGCGCTGCGCCACGGCTTCGTCGGGCCGATCTACGCCGACTTCCACTCGCTCTTCCTCGGCACGCACCACGACGGCGTGCGCCGCCTGCAGCCGCTCCCCGCCGCCGCGGCGTGGTTCCGGTGCTTCGACGTGGTGCAGGTCAACGACGAGGAGATGTCGCAACTCGGCGGCGATCCGCTCGCGGTCGCGGCCGACGCGCTCGGCGCGGGCGTCTCGCTGCTGGTGGTGACCCTCGGCGAGCGCGGCGTCGCCTACGTCGCGCGGCCGGGGTTCGACGGGCTCGGTCGGCGCGGCGCGGCGGCGTCCGACGCGGCGATCCGCACCGAGCGGATCGCCGCCGTCCCGGTCGACACCCCGGATCCGACCGGCTGCGGCGACGTGTTCGGCGCCACGTGCTTCGCGCGGCTGCTCGCCGGCGATCCGCTCCCCGAGGCACTCGGCGGGGCCACCCGGGCCGCCGGGCGCAACGCGGCCTTTCGCGGCGCGAGCGGCCTGGCGCGCCACCTTCGCGGCCACCTGGTGGAGGCCTGATGCAGGTCGTCACGGTCCCGACGCATCTCGACCATCGCACCCTCGACCAGCTCGCGGCCGGGCTGCCGGCGTGGCCCCCCGAGCGGCTGCTGGTCGACGCCCACGCCGCGGAGTGGGCTTCGCCCGCCGGCTTCGTCGCGCTGCTCAGCCTCGGCCAGGCGATCGCCGAGGCCGGCGCGCCGATGCCGCGCCTGGCGCTGCCCGCCAGCGACGTCGCCTCCTACTGGGCCAAGACCGGCTTCCTGGCGCACGCCGAGGCGTACTTCGAGCTGCACGGCAAGGTGCCGCGACGACGCGCCGACGAACAGAGCGACGTGCTGCTCCCCGTCACCCCGATCCGCGAGGCGCGCGACGTCCACGAGGTGGTGGGCCACGTCACCGAGCGCGCCACCAAGCTGCTGCGCGAGGAGCTCGGCCTCGAGGCCACCGTGGTCGGCGGCTTCGGGCAGTCGCTGTCGGAGACCTGCCAGAACGTGGTCGAGCACGCCGGCACCGGCGGCTGGGTGGCGGTCCACGTCTTCAACTTCCGCCGCCGGCTCGGCCGCAAGGTCGCGGTGATCGCCGTCAGCGACGCGGGAATCGGCTTCCGGCGCTCGCTGGAGGCGACCCAGGCCAAGCGCTTCGGCGACCGCTGGGGCGACGGGCTGGCGATCGAGACCGCCCTGATCCACAACATCTCGCGCTTCCGCGATCCCGGTCGCGGACAGGGCCTGGCGGGCACGAAGCGCTACCTTGCACGGTGGCAGGGGAAGATCGCGATCCGGAGCGGGACCGCCCGGGTGGCGATCGTGCCCTCGTGGGACGACGAGCCGCCGATGACGGAGGGGCTGTCGTGGTTCCCGGGGGCGCAGGTGACGATCGTGATCCCGGGGAAGGAGGCGGAGGAGTGAACGGCGTGATTCCGCTCGATGCCGTGCTGCGCGAGGCGACCGCCGCCGCCTACCGCGACCTGGTCACGCGGCCAACCGGCGCCGCGGTGCGCCACCGCCTCGTCTCCACGCTGCGCGCGCACGACCGCACCGAGGCGCTGCTCGACTTCTCCCGCATCGGGCTGGTGGACTATTCGTGCGCCGACGAGGTGGTGGCCAAGCTGGTCGCGGCCCTGCACGAGCTGCCGGTCACCCGGGTGATCCTCCACTCGGTGCGGGAGGACCAGGCCGAGGCGATCGACCACGCGCTGGCGCGGCACGGCCTGGCGGTCCTCGCCCTCGAGGATCAGGGACTCCGGCCGAGACTCCTCGGCGAGGCCCCCGAGGACTGGCGGGAGGTCTTCGCGATCCTCGAGGTGGTGCCGCGGGCGACCGCCGGCCCGATCGCCGAGCGCCTCGGGTGGCCGGAACCGCGCGCCCGGCGGGCGCTCGACGGCCTCGCCGCCTCGCGCTGCATCCTGTCGCATCCCGACGCCACCTACGAGCTCGGAGTCTTTGCGTGACGCGACGCCCCGGACCGTCGACCCTCGCGATCCACGGCCCGCCGCTCCACGGCGCGCCGGGCGAGGCCGCGGTCACCCCGATCCACCAGAGCAGCACCTTCCGGACCGCGCCGGGAAGCACCGAGGACGTGCTCTACACGCGGTACGGGAACAACCCGAACCAGATCGAGGTCGCCCGCCGCTACGCCGCGCTCGAGGGCGCCGAGCGCGCGATCTTCCTGGCCAGCGGGATGGCCGCCACCGCGCTCGCGCACCTCGCGGTGCTCCGCCCCGGCGACCACCTGCTCGCGTCGCGCTGGATCTACGGCGGCACCCGGGCGCTGTTCGACCAGGAGTTCGGCCGCCACGGCATCGCGGTGAGCTACGTGGACCCCGACCAGCCGCGCGAGTGGCGCCGGGCCATCCGCAAGACGACCCGCGCGATCTTCATCGAGGTGGTCACCAACCCGCTGATGCGGGTCGTCGACCTCCCCGCGATCGCCAAGGTGACCGCCGACCGCGGCCTGGCCCTGCTGGTGGACAACACGTTCGCCTCGCCGATCAACCTGCGGCCGCTCGAGCACGGCGCCGACGTGGTGATCACCAGCGCGACCAAGTACCTCGCCGGCCACAGCGACGTGATCGCCGGCGCGGTCGCCGGCAGCGGGCCGGTGATCGACGAGGTGACCCGGCTGATGCGCAACTGGGGCCCGTCGATCGACCCGCACGCCGCCTGGCTGGTCGAGCGCGGCATGAAGACGCTCGCCCTCCGCGTCGAGCGATCCTCGGCGAACGCGCGCGCGGTGGCGGAGTGGGCCGAGGGACACGGCGGGTTCGCGGGCGTGCACTGGCCCGGACTCGCCTCGCACCCCGACCACCAGATCGCCAGCGGCCTGCTGGCCGGCTACGGCGGCATGGTCGGGCTCGCGCTCCGCGGCGGCGCGGCGGCCGCGACCCGCTTCTGCTCGCGCCTGCGCCTCGTCCAGCACGCCACCTCGCTGGGCGGCGTCGAGTCGCTGGTGAGCGAGCCGCGGCTCACCTCCCACAAGGCGTTCTCCGCCGAAGAGCGCGCCGCGATGGGGATCCCCGACGGCTTCGTGCGGCTGTCGTGCGGCTGCGAGGACGCCGCCGACATCATCGCCGACCTGGAACAGGCCCTCTGACGGGACGCGCGCCGTGATCCGATTCGCCAAGGTGGCCAAGCACTACCCGTCGGGCACCGCCGCCGCGATCGAGGACGTGACGTTCCACGTCGGCCGCGGCGAGTTCGTCTTCCTCACCGGCCACTCCGGCGCCGGCAAGTCGACGGTGCTCAAGATGATGTACGCCGAGGAGCGGCCCACCTCCGGCGACCTGCGGGTGTCCGGCTTCGCGATCCCGCAGCTCCGGCGCGACGAGGTGCCCAGGCTGCGCCGCCGGCTGGGGATCGTCTTCCAGGACTTCCGGCTGCTCGAAGACCGCACCGCCGCGGAGAACATCGCGTTCGCGCTCGAGGTCACCAACGCGCGGCACGACGTGATCCCCACCCGGGTCCGCCGGGTGCTCGACCAGGTCGGGCTGCTCCCCAAGGCCGACGCCTTCCCGCGGGAGCTCTCCGGCGGCGAGCAGCAGCGGGTGGCGATCGCCCGCGCGCTCGTCAACGACCCGCCGGTGCTGCTGGCCGACGAGCCGACCGGCAACCTCGACGAGCGCGCGACCCGGGGCGTGTTCCAGCTGCTGCGCGAGATCAACGAATCGGGCACGGTCGTGGTGATGGCGACCCACGACCTCGACCTGGTCCGCAACGCCGGCCAGCGGGTGCTCGAGCTGCGCGACGGCCGCCTCGTCTTCGACTCGGCCGCCGACCTCGGGGAGGCGCTGTGAACCTCCTCTGGCGCGAGGCGCTGCTGTCGTTCCGGCGCACCCGCACGCTCTCGATCCTGTCGGTCACCACGATCGCGTTCGCGCTCTTCGTCACCGGACTCTTCGGGCTGGTGCTGCTCAACCTGCGCCAGGCGATCGGCGGCCTCGAGGCGCGGGTCGAGGTGGTCGCGTTCGTGCTGCGCGGCACCCCGAGCCAGTCGCTCGCCGTCGCGATGGAGGACATCGGCGCGTTCCCCGAGGTGCAGACGGTCACGTACGTGAGCGAGGACCAGGCGCTCGAGCGCGCCCGGCAGGAACTGGTCGAGTTCCAGGACGCCTACCAGGACCTCGAGGTCAACCCGCTGCCGCCCTCGATCGAGCTGCAGCTGCGCCCAGGCTTCCGCGACGCCGCGCACGTCAAGGACGTGGCCGAGCGGCTCCAGGGCTTCCCGTTCGTCGACGACGTGCGCTACGGCCAGGAATGGGTCGAGCAGCTCGACCGGCTCCGCACCGTGGCGGGCCTCGTCGGCCTCTCGATCGGCCTGGCCTTCGCGCTGGTGTCGATCGTGATCATCGGGATCACGATTCGGATCACCGTGCTGCAGCGCGCCCGCGAGATCACCATCATGCGGCTGGTCGGCGCAACCGACTGGTTCATCCGCGGGCCGTTCCTGCTGGAAGGCGCCATCAAGGGCTTCCTCGGCGGCGTCCTCGCCTGGCTCCTCTGCCTCCTCGCCTACACCCTCTTCCGCACGCAGGGGATGGGCCTCGGCATCGGGCTCTCCTTCTTCAGCGCCGCGCAGGCGCTGGCGTTCCTCGCCTTCGGCATCCTCCTCGGCCTCGGCGGGTCCCTGGTGAGCGTGGGGCGGCATCTGAGGAAGGTCTGACGCGATGCGCGAATCGCGGGTCTCGTGGCTGCTCATCGGACTCCTCGTCGCGATCGCGCCCCTCGGCGCGCAGGCGAATCCGGAGCTCGAGAAGTCGCGCGAGCGGCTGCAGCAGATCCGCCGCGAGCGCGAGCAGCTGGTGGAGCAGCAGCGGCGGCTGCAGGGACAGGTCACCGACGTCAATGCCCAGCTCCGCAACCTCGAGCGGCAGCGCGACAACACCAGCGCGCTGGTCGGCGAGATCGAGGTGCAGATCCGCGGCCTCGGCTCGCAGCTCGAGCGGAGCGCCGCCGAGGTCGCCCTCGCCGAGGACAACCTGCTCGAGCGCAAGGCGGTGCTGCGGCACCGGCTGGCCGACATCTACAAGCGGGGCCCGCTCTACACCTTCCAGGTGCTGCTGACGGCCGAGTCGTTCGGCGACCTGCTCACCCGCTACAAGTACCTCTACCTCACCTCGCGCCAGGACCGCGCGCTGGTCACCGACGTGCAGCGGCTCACCGACCGGGTGCGGAGCCAGCGCAACGAGCTGCTCGGCATCCAGGGCGAGCTCGACCGGCGACGCCAGGAACGGGAATCGGAGCTCGAGCGCTACGGGGAGCTGATGCAGGAACGGCAGACCACCCTGCGTTCCCTGCAGCGCAACACGAGCCAGACCGCCAGCCGCCTCTCCGCGCTGGAACGTGACGAGGCGCGGCTCAACGACATCCTCGCGTCCCTCGAGCGGACCCGGCGGAGCGGCGGCGGCACGTCAGGCGGCCGGACCGGCGGCATCAGCACCAGTGACATCGGCAAGCTCGACTGGCCGGTGGAGGGACGGATCCTCTACCAGTTCGGCACCGAGGCGCTCCCCAATGGCGGCACCATCCGGCACAACGGCATCGCCATCGGCGCCGCCGCCGGCACCGCCGTGCACGCCGTCGACGCCGGCACGGTGCTCCTCAAGGAGCGGCTCGGCACCTACGGGCTGACGCTGATCATCGAGCACACCAGCGGCCTGTTCGCCGTCTACGCCCAGCTGTCGACCACCGAGGTGAACAAGGGCGACAAGATCACCAAGGGCCAGGTGATCGGCACCGTCGGCGGGATCGGCTCCGACCAGGGGCCGCACCTCTACTTCGAGATCCGCGGCGACAACCAGATCACGCTCGACCCGCTGGTCTGGCTGCAGCGGCGCGGCAACTAGCTGGAGATTCGCGACTCGAGATTGGCGAGTCGAGGTTGCGTCGGCCGGGCGCCATGGCGCAGAACTCCGCAGGACGCCCTCGATTCGCCAATCTCCAGTCGCGAATCTCGAGTCAGGCCGCGCTGCCGATCCGGTCGACGTCCTGGCTCTTGCCGTCGAGCAGCGCCGCCTCGACCAGCGCGAAGAGGTCCTCGACCTTGTGCACGCCGGGGTGCGGGAAGGTGACGACGCCGGCGGTGAGCCGGCAGCGGACGCCGAGCTGGGCGTCGCCGAGGCCGGCGTGCTCCATGTGGTCGCGGATCCGGTGCACCATGTCGCGGGCGCCCTGCATGTCCGTCTCCGGGAGGAGCAGCACGAATTCCTCGCCGCCGTAGCGCGCCACGAAGTCGGGGCCCCGCAGCTCGCGCTGCAGCAGCCGCCCGAGGTCGGCGAGGACCCGGTGGCCGCCGTCGCGACCGAGGCGATCGTTGATGAACCGCATCGCGTCCACGTCGAGCAGCACCAGCGCGAAGGTCACGTCGTAGCGGCGGGCGCGCTCGAACTCCTCGCGGATCCGCTGGTCGAGGGCGTCGAGGGTGCCGCAGCCGGTGAGCGGATCGACGTGCGCGACGCTCGCCTGGCGCCGGGCGATGGCCCGGCGCCGGTCGTCGGTGTCGAGCAGTCGCGAGGTCGCCGCGACCGCCAGCTCGGCGAAGCCGACCTGGCTGGAGGAGAGCCCCGCCTCGCCCCGGCGGGTGCGCAGGACGACGCACCCGATCGGACGCCCCATCATCACCAGCGGGATCGCCGCGACGGAGTCGAGGTCGGCCGGCGGCCCCGCGATCGCGGGACGACCCGGCACGGCCACGAAGCGTGGGTCCACCCCGACGTTGCGCAGGTGGAAGGTCTCGCCGGTGCGCAGCGCCTGCCGTGCTTCCGGCCACCGCTCCAGGGCGGTGTCGGCGTCGCGCACCTTGGGCGCGTCGCTGGCGGCCACCAGCCGACCGGTGTCGGCGTTCTCGTGGTGGAGCACCACGCTCACCGAGCGGATCTCGAGGGTCCGCGACAGCGCCCGCACCAGGGCGTGCAGCATGTCGTCGCGGTGCAGCTCGGTCGCCACCTGTTGCAGAATCTCGAAGAGGCGGAGATCGTTGCCTGCCGGCCCGCTCGCCACGACCCGGGGGGCGATGACCCGGGCCCAGAGCCGGGCGACCAGCAGCGACGGTTCCTCCGGCAGCAGGATCGCCTCGTCGGCCCCGGCCTCCGCCGCGCGGAGCAGGTCGTCGGGCATGCCGTTGGGGATGAGGGCGACGACCTGCGCACCGGAGTGGCGGGCGGTCGCCATGCCCGCCACCAGCTCGCCGCAATCGGGCGAGAGGGTGCTGCAGCAGACGACGACAAGCGACGGCCGGGCCGGGAGCGGCTGCCCGTCGCCGGCCTCCGCCACCAGGAAGCCGGACTTCAGCAGGTCGCGCTCCAGCCGCTCGGGGCGACGATCCTGGTCGCCGACCAGCACGACCAAGGGCCGCTGCCCCCGCCCGGGAATCCCGGGCCGGCCGGCCGTCACCTCGGGAGCTTCGATGCCGCGCACGTCAGACACATCACCTCGGCGCACCAGGGGGAAGCACCACGGCGCCGACGCCGGGGAACGGCTCGGTGCCCACGTCTCGATTCAGGGTGGCCCGCCAACCGCGCCCGCCCGGGGGGCGGCCATCGGCGCCACGGCCCTTCAGATCTTCACCAAGACCCCGAACATGTGGCGGGAACCGGAAATCACACCCGAAATCGCCGCCGAGTTCCAGAAGGCCCGGGAGGCCCATCCGGTCGCCGCGATCGTCTCGCACGATTCGTACCTGATCAACCTCGCCTCGCCGGACCCGGCGCTCCGTGAAAAGTCGCTGGCAGCGTTTCAAGGTGAACTGCGGCGTTCTGCCGCCCTGGGCCTCGACGGGATCGTGTCCCACCCCGGCAACTTCATCGACGACCGGGATGCCGGCCTCGAGCGGAACGCGGCGGCGATCACCGAGGGGCTCCGCGCCGTGCCCGAGGGACCCACCCTCCTGCTCGAGACGACGGCGGGCACCGGAACCGCGCTGGGTCGGTCGTTCGAGGAACTGGCGGCGATCCGGGACCTGGTGGGGGACGACGTCCGGCACCGGGTCGCGTTCTGCGCCGACACCTGCCACCTCTACAGCGCCGGCTACGACCTGGTGGGTGACTTCGACGGCGTCTGGCAGGTCTGGGATCGGGTGCTGGGACGCGACCTGCTGCGGTGCCTGCACCTCAACGACAGCAAGACCCCGTTCGCCTCGAACAAGGACCGGCACGAGCTGATCGGCGAAGGGTCGCTCGGCACCGAGCCGTTCCGGCGGATCATGCTCGATCCACGCTTCCGGGCCATCCCGAAGCTTCTCGAGACACCCAAGGGCGACGACGAGGTGACCAACGATCGTCGCATGCTCGCGCTGCTCCGCGCCTTCGGCACGATCAATTGACCGATCACCCGTTCCCCGGCATCTTCGCCCCATGAACCCACGCCTCGCCCTCGCCCTCGCGCTCGCCCTTCCCGCCGCGCTTCCCGCCCAGGAATTCGTGCGCGTGTCCGCGGGCGTCACCGGCAGCACCGCGTTCGTGAAGGACTACATCGCGGCGCCGATCACGACGAAGCAGACGATCGCCCCCACCGGGGCGCTGATGGTCGGCCATCGCTTCGCCAACGGCTACCGCCTCGCGGTCGAGGGCCGCTACGCACGCGGCACGTGGCAGGTCGACGACAACGGCACCACCGACGACCTCGGCGGGCTCGCGGTGCTGGGCCTCGCGATCGTGGCCGACGGGCCGATCGGCACCGGCGGCCTGCGCTGGGAGGCGGCGGCCGGCCAGCTGCGCTACCTCCCGTCGCAGAAGATCGGCCTCTTCTCGGATGGCGGGGGATCCCACTGGATGCTCGGCGCCGGCGTGAGCTACACCCGCGCGCTCTCGCCCGCGCTCGACCTCGTGGTCGGCGCGCGCTACGACTTCCACGGCTTCTCCAGCGCGACCCTCGAGTCCGACGACTACAGCAAGCACCAGGCGGTGCATCGCATCGCCCTCACCATCGGCATCGAGCGGGGGTTCTGATGCGCCGGTTCCTCCCCGCCGTGGCCGCCGGGTTCGCCCTGGTCGCCTGCACCGACATCATCTCGCCGCCGCGCGTCGATCCGTACGAGTACCGGACCTTCACGACGATCGACGGCACCACCAAGGCGCTCGCGTTCCACTGGCCGCGCAGCTACCTGCCGGTCCGCATCTACATCGCCCCGGGCGACCCGCTCCGGCCGATGCTCGAACGGGCGATCGCGATGTGGGAGGAGCTCTACCTGTACGGCGAGTTCCGGGCGGAGATCACCGGCGACCCGACGCAGGCCGACATCGTCGTCCAGAACGAGCGGCCGGTCGGCAAGCTGCTCGGCGAGGTCGAGCTCTTCTCGCGGGCCGACCAGTGCATTGGCGAGACGACCTTCGAGGCCGACGCCGCCGCCGGGACGCTCCAGCTCCCGTTCGAGATCTACGTCTGGGCGAAGTTCCCGAACGATCCGGCACTCGACACCTGCTACGAGCTGACGATGCTGCACGAGCTCGGGCACGCGCTGGGGATCTTCGCGCATTCGCCGAGCATCGACGACCTCATGGCGATCGACCCGACCCGCAACGGCTTCTCGGAGCGCGACCGGGCGACGGCCGAGGCGGCCGCGCATCTCCCCACGACGCTGGTGCCGGTCCGCCCCTAGACCCGCCGCCGCGGAGACGGCGAGGCGGGGGCTCCGGCGGCGCCGCGCGGCCCGCCCCCACCTTCCATCACGATCGAGGCACCGGGTTTGCCCCGGACAGGTGGACCGGCCCATTTTCCCGGTCCCCCGCGGCCGCCCCACGGCCGCCCCTGAACTCGTTGATGGAGCGAGCATGCCTGCCAGCCGTACCGCGCCCGAGATCACCGCCCCGTCCTGGATCACCAATCCCCGGCTGATGGAGTGGGTGGGCGAGATCGCCGCCCTGGCCACCCCGGACCGGATCCACTGGTGCGACGGCTCCCAGGCCGAGTACGACGCCCTGTGCGACCAGATGGTCGACGGCGGCACCTTCGTGCGGCTCAACCCCGAGAAGCGCCCCGGCTCCTTCCTGGCCTGCTCCGACCCCGGCGACGTCGCCCGGGTCGAGGACCGGACCTTCATCTGCTCGCACCGCAAGCAGGACGCCGGCCCGACCAACAACTGGGTCGATCCGCGCGAGATGCGCGGCACCCTCAAGGGGCTCTTCGCCGGCTGCATGGCCGGCCGCACGATGTACGTGATCCCGTTCTCGATGGGCCCGGTCGGCTCGCCGCTCTCCTACATCGGCGTCGAGCTGTCGGACTCGCCCTACGTCGCGGTCAACATGCGGATCATGACCCGCATGGGCCGCCACGTCGCCGAGACGCTCGGCGACGGCGAGTTCGTCCCCTGCGTCCACTCGGTGGGGATGCCGCTCGCGGCCGGGCAGGCCGACGTCCGCTGGCCCTGCAACGCCGAGCAGAAGTACATCGTCCACTTCCCCGAGGACCGCGAGATCTGGTCGTACGGCTCGGGCTACGGCGGCAACGCCCTCCTCGGCAAGAAGTGCTTCGCGCTCAGGATCGCCTCGGTGATGGGGCGTGACGAGGGGTGGATGGCGGAGCACACGCTGATCCTCGGCGTCCGCAATCCCGAGGGCGAGAAGACCTACGTCGCCGCCGGCTTCCCGAGCGCCTGCGGCAAGACCAACTTCGCGATGCTGATCCCGCCCGAGGGCTACGAGGGCTGGACCGTCAGCACGGTCGGCGACGACATCGCCTGGATCCGGCCCGGCCAGGACGGCCGGCTCCACGCCATCAACCCGGAGGCCGGCTACTTCGGCGTGGCACCGGGGACGTCGTACGAGACCAACTTCAACGCGATGAAGACGATCGAGCGCAACACGATCTTCACCAACGTGGCGCTCACTGCCGACGGCGACGTGTGGTGGGAGGGGATGACCAAGGAGCCGCCCGCGCAGCTCACCGACTGGCGCGGCAACCCGTGGACCCCCGAGGCGAAGACGCCGGCCGCGCACCCCAACGCGCGCTTCACCGCGCCGGCGTCGCAGTGCCCCTCGATCGACCCCGCCTGGGAGGATCCCGCCGGCGTGCCGATCTCGGCCTTCATCTTCGGCGGCCGCCGCGCCACGACCGTGCCGCTCGTGTCGCAGGCGTTCAACTGGAACTTCGGCGTCTATCTCGGCGCCACGATCGGCTCCGAGACCACCGCCGCCGCCGCCGGCGCCGTGGGCCAGGTGCGCCGCGACCCGTTCGCGATGCTGCCGTTCTGCGGCTACCACATGGGCGACTACTTCAACCACTGGCTGCAGATGGGCCGCGGCCTCGCCGAGCCGCCGCGGATCTTCTGCGTCAACTGGTTCCGCAAGAACGCCGACGGGAAGTTCATCTGGCCCGGCTTCTCGCAGAACATGCGGGTGCTCGAGTGGATCGTGAACCGGGTCCGCGGCCGCGGCGCCGGCATCGAGTCGCCGGTCGGCTGGATGCCGCGCTACGAGGACCTCCGCTGGGACGGCCTCGACTTCCCCAAGGACACCTTCCTCGCGCTGATGGACGTCGACCGCGAGCAGTGGAAGAGCGAACTCCTCTCGCACCGGGAGTTGTTCGAGAAGCTCTACGACCGGCTCCCGCAGGAATTCCTGTGGATGCGGGAACTGATCCTCTCCTCGCTCTGGCGCAGCCCGGAGCAGTGGAGCCTCGAGCCGGAGCGGGTCTGACATTTCGAGACTGGCGACTCGAGACTCGCGATTCGGGAGCCGAACCATGACGTCCGCACTCGGGGCGGCGATGCGGCGGCCTCGGTTCGCGATTCGCGAGTCTCGAGTCTCCCTGGACGGGTCCCCGTGACCGAACCGACCTTCGAAGTCATCCGCGACCCGCTCTGGGACAACATCCGCCTCGAGCCCGAGGCGGTCGCGTGCATCGACACGCCGGCGGTGCAGCGGCTCCGCTACGTCCGGCAGCTGGGCCACGCCTTCCTCGTCTATCCCGGCGCCACCCATTCGCGCTTCGAGCACGCGCTGGGCGCCTACCACCTGGCCCGCCGCGCGCTGGCCTCGCTCGACGAGCGCGGCGACCTCGCCGGGATCGACGAGGGCGAGCGCCTCGCGCTGCGACTCGCCACCCTGCTCCACGACATCGGCCACTACCCCTTCTCGCACGCGCTGGAGGAGGCCGGCTTCCCGCACCACGAGGAGCTCGGCGTCGCGCGCCTCGGCGAGGGTGCGCTGGGCGACGCGCTGCGCGCGATCGGCGGCGACCGGCTGGTCGCCCGGATCGGCGCGCTGGTCCGCGGCCGATCCGACTCGCCGCTCGGCGGCCTGGTGAGCGGCTCGATCGACCTCGACAAGATCGACTACCTCTCGCGCGACGCCCGCAACTGCGGCGTGCCCTACGGCACGCTCGACGTCGACCGCCTGCTCGCCTCGCTCGTCATCGTCCGCGACGGGGCGGGTGGCGAGGTCGGCGTGCTCGAGAAGGGGACCAGCGCGCTGGAGTCGCTGCTGTTCGCCAAGTACCAGATGTACCGGAACGTCTACTGGCACCACGCCGTCCGGAGCGCGACCTGCATGTTCAAGCGCGCGGTGCGGGCCACCGTCCAGGCGGGCCACGTGGATCACGCGACGCTCGCCACCGCCACCGACGACTCGCTGGCCGCGCTGCTCGAGCGCCACGATCCCACCGGACTCGCGCGCGCCCTCCGCGAACGGCGGCTCCACAAGCGCGCGCTCGACCTCCCCGCGACCGAGGTCCCCGCCGACGTCCCCGCGTGGCTGAGCGACGACCCCGACCGCCTCGAGGCGGCCGAGGACGCGCTGGCGGCCTCGTGGGGCCTGGCCCCCGGCGACGTGCTGGTCGACTACCCCGCCCGCAGCGCGATGCTCGGTGTCGACCTGCCGCTGGTCACCCGGCGCGGCACCGTCGAGCGGCTCACCGACGAGGGCCGTGCCGGCCAGCTGGGCCTCCCCCGCGTGGCGGATGAGCTGTACCGGAGCGCGCGGCGACTGCGGATCTTCACGAAGCGGCCGATGGTGCTGGAGGAGATTCCGGCGCTGTAACGGGCCTCGCGAATGGAGAATCGCGATTCGGGGAACGACAAAGGCCGGCAACCATCCCGGGGCCGGCCTTTTCGCTCGCGTCTCGAATCACCATTCGCGAATCGCGTTCACCTCGTCGCCGGCACCTCGCCCGTCGGCTGCGACACCTCGTCGACCTGCACCAGGATCACGGTGATGTTGTCGAGGCCGCCGCGCCGGTTGGCCTCCTCGATCAGGCGGTCGACCCGCTCCTCGAGCGAGCTGCCCTTCTCGAGGATCTCCTGCAGGTCCTCGTCCTCCACCATGCCCGTGAGTCCATCCGAGGCGAGCAGGACCAGGTCGCCGGCCTCGAGCGTGCCGATGTAGAGGTCGGGGACCACGTCGCCGCTCGAGCCGACGCAACGGGTGATCACGTTGGCGTAGGGATGGACCCGCGCCTCCTCGGGCGTGAGCCGGCCGGCATCGACCTGCTCCTGCACGTAGGAGTGATCCTTGGTGATCTGGGTCATCACGCCGCCGCGCAGCACATAGGCGCGGGAGTCGCCGACCTGGCCGATGAGGTAGCGGCGGGGAAGGAGCGCCAGGACCGTCGCCGTGGTCCCCATCCCGCGCTTGTCGTGTTCCTGGAGGGTCCGCTCGAAGATCGCCGCATTGGCGGCACGGATCGCGGCGACCATCTGGGCCATCAGCTCGTCGTCGCTCATGCCGCGGACCGGCTTGTATCCCTCGGCCACCAGCCGGGTCGCCATGTCGCTGGCCACCTCGCCGGCCGCGTGTCCCCCCATCCCGTCGGCCACCACGAAGAGGCCCCGTTCGGCCAGCATCAGGTAGGCGTCCTCGTTCCCGGAGCGGACCACGCCCACGTCGGTCCGGGCGGCGCAGGAGAACCGCATCAGCCGGCCGCCAGGAGGAAGTAGCCGGCCAGGGCCAGCCCGAACATCACCAGGCCGATCACGACCGGCATCGGCAGCTCCCGGCGCTCGGGGAGGCCGAGGACGTAGCCGGGGCCCTCCTGGGCGGTCCGGGCGGGCCTGGGGTCGGCCGCGGGTGCCAGGAGGGCGATGGGGGAGTCCTGCCAGCGGTCGCGCGGGGCGAACACGAACTCCATGGTGCCAAGGCGGACCGCCGAGCCGGAGGCGAGCGGGAGCGAACCCCGGACCGGCTGCCCGTCGATCCAGGAGCCGTTCATCGAGCCGAGGTCCGCCAGGCTCCAGACGCCGCCCGCGAGGCGGAGCGTCGCGTGCCGCTCGCTCACCGAGGGGTCACCCACCACCAGGTCATTGTCGCCTCCACGGCCCACCGAGACCTCGCTGCTGCGGATCGAGTACCGGCCCCTCCCATCCCCCATCCCCGGGCCCCTGGCGATCAGGACCGCAAGGAGCGGTCCGGTCCCCGCGGGGAGGGTCGCAACCGACTGATCGGACACCGGCGACTCGGGACGCAGGTCGGCCTCCGCGAACTGGGCACTGGACGGGGGGTGCCAAAGCTATCCGGCGTTGGGCAGGCTGGGCAAGCGAATTCCCCCGGCTACCCGGCCGGGGCCTCCCCTTCCCCCTGGGACATCTCGATCGCCTTGAGCCCCCGGCCGACCCACCGGGAGAAGATCCAGAAGCCTGCGGCGATGGTGAACCAGGTGAGGATGCAGCGCCACACCAGGGTGTAGACCGGGATCAACTCGCGCGGCACGTACACGCTCATCACCGCCGCACTCAGCACCTCGGCCACGCCGGAGGCGCCGGGCGTGGGGGCGAAATAGAGCAGGAAGGTGATCAGCGTCTGCACCAGCAGCACGTCGACGAAGTGCGCCTCGATCCCCACCGCCCGCAGCGCCACGTAGCCGGCGAGGAGCTTGTTGGCGTGGCTCGGCCCCGAGATGATCGTGGCCCAGAGCAGCGCCAGCCAGCCCCGGGGCGTGTTGAAGGCCTGCATCGACTCGTGCGCGGTGTCGATGCCGGCCCGCAATCCCTCCAGGCGCGCGGCGACCCGCGTGCTGCGGCGCGACAGGACCTCGGCCAGGCGGTGCACGCCGCGCGAGATCATCCGGGGCGCCACCAGGACGGCGAGGAGCAGCACCGCCAGCCCGGCGAAGATCGCCATCGATCCCTTGAACAGGTCGAGCAGCGAGAGACCCAGCACGTTGCCGCGGGTCCCCAGCGCGCTGCCGGCGCCGAACGCGAGCGCCAGCGGGCCGGCGATCGCGAAGAAGATCACCGTGGCGATGAAGGTCATCAGCACGGTGGTCAGCGCCTTGGCGACCGGGAAGCCGGTGCGCTTCATCGCGTAGATCTGCACCGGCGACGATCCCGCCTGCATCGGCGTCAGGTAGGCACCCCAGGCGCCCATCCCGCCGGCGACGATCATCCCGGGGATCGACACCGGCTGGTGCACCTCGCGCCCCAGGACCCAGAGCCGCAGGCCGCCGCCGATCCAGTCCATCGAGGCGAGCCCCATCCCCACGAGCACCCATCCCCAGTGGATCCGGGAGAGCGACGCGACGAAGCCGCCGACGTCGTTGCCGTAGATCAGCACGGCGCCGTAGCCGAGCAGGGAGATGAGGATGAAGATCTGGAATCCGCGCCGGATGGCGCCCGGCGTGAGGAGGCGGGCCATTGACGGCAAACCTACCGCCGAAGCGGAAGAGGGGAAAGAGAGAGCGGAGAGCGGAGAGCGGAGAACGGAGGACGAGGACCCAGGGCAGCGGCAGGGATTCCCTCCTGCCTCGGTTCTCCGCCCTCCGTTCCCCGTTCTCCGCTCCCGTCCAGTATACGTTTCAGCCGTGCATCGTCCCGTGATCCGCGTCGTCAACGCGCGCCAG
>CAZKYO010000009.1:0-1097 GCA_964557115.1 uncultured Gemmatimonadaceae bacterium | reverse complement strand
AGTATACGTTTCAGCCGTGCATCGTCCCGTGATCCGCGTCGTCAACGCGCGCCAGCACAACCTGCAGGGCATCACCGTCGACATCCCGCGTCGCGCGCTGGTCGTGGTGACCGGGCCGTCGGGCAGCGGCAAGAGCTCGCTCGCCTTCGACACGCTCTACGCCGAGGGGCAGCGGCGCTACATCGAGTCGCTGTCGACGTACGCGAAGCAGTTCCTCGAGCGGATGCCGAAGCCGCTCGTCGACCGGCTCGAGGGCATCGCCCCGGCAGTGGCGATCGAGCAGCGGGCGCCGGCGATGTCGTCGCGCTCCACCGTCGGCACCGCGACCGAGGTCTACGATCACCTGCGGCTGCTCTGGGCCCGCGCCGGCATCCCGCACTGCGTGGCGTGCGGCGCACCGGTGGTGCGTGACACGGCCCAGAGTGCGGCCGACCAGCTCGTCGCCGCCGCCGGCCGCGTCCAGGTCACCTTCCCCCTGCCGATCGTCTCGCGCAGCTCGCGCGCCGCGGTGATCGACAACCTCCGCGCCCTCGGCTTCGTGCGCATCGCCGTGGGCGAGGCGGTGCATCGACTCGACGAGCTCCCCGACGACCTCGCGCTTGACCGCGACCTGGAGATCCTGGTGATCGTCGACCGGATCGAGGCGACGCCCGACGCCGCGACCCGCCTCGCCGAGGCGATCGCGACCACCTTCGGCGAGGGCGAGGGGATCGCGATCGCGATCGGCGACGGCGGCGCGAGGCGACGCTTCACCGAGTTCCCGGCGTGCAGCCGCTGCGACACCCCCGCCCCGGCCATCACCCCGGCGCTCTTCTCCTTCAACAACCCGCGCGGTGCCTGCCCCACCTGCAACGGCTTCGGCGCGGTCCTCGAGTACGACCTCTCGCTGGTGGTTCCCGATCCCGAGCGATCGGTCAAGGGCGGCGCGATCGACCCCTGGACCAAGCCGCGCTACGAGACGCAGCGCCGGCTGGTGGCGCAGGCGACGCGCGACCTCGGCGGCGACCCCAACGCGCCGTGGCGCACCCTTCCCGCGGAAGTGCGCGAGACGCTGCTGCGCGGCAAGGTCGGCAAGTACCTGGGCATCTTCCCGTTCC
>CAZKYO010000008.1:7323-93763 GCA_964557115.1 uncultured Gemmatimonadaceae bacterium | reverse complement strand
ATCGGCGGCATCGTCAACGTCCTGACCCGGCCGGCGCCCCTGACACCCACGATCGAGCTGAATGCCGAGGGCGGCTCGTATGGCTATCGTCGCGTCCTCGCGACGGGCGGGACCGGCTGGGGCACCGGCGGGGTCCGCGCCGACGTGAACGTGACCCACAGCGACAACTGGAAGGAAGACGCGCCGTTCGACCGCCAGAGCGGGACGGTGCGCTGGGACCAGTCGTTCGGTGGCTGGACCGCCCGCACCGTGCTGGCCGGGTCGCGGATCGACCAGCAGGACGTGCCGGCGATCGCCCGGGCGCTCTATGACACGGCGGCCTCGGTCAACCTCGCCCCGATCACGTACCGGACCGTGCGGGCGCTGCGGCTCTCCACGGCGCTGGAGCACGAGTCGGGGAGTTCGTTGATCAGCATCACGCCATACGCGCGGTACAACGACATGGGCCTGCTTCCCAGCTGGCAGCTGAGCTACGACCCGCAGACCTGGGTGACGAAGAACAACTCCGTCGGCGTGATGATGCGCTACCGGCGCGACATCGCGCCCTGGCAGGGCCGCATCATCGTCGGGATGGACGGCGACCTGAGCCCCGGCAGCTTCCTCGCCAAGCGGGCGGTGGCCACCCGCAGCGGCCCCTACAACGCCTGGACGGCGTACACCGACGGCGAGACGCAGTACGACTACGACGTGACCTACCGCGGGGTCTCGCCGTGGCTGCAGACCAACTGGACTCCCGCGGCGGCGCTCCGTCTCGATGCCGGCGTCCGGGCCGACTTCGCGAGCTACGACTACGAGACCCGCCTCGACCCGATCGCGACCGGGAGCCACCGGGTGCCGCCGAGCACGACGGCCTCCTACTCCCACGTGAGTCCGAAGCTCGGGGCCACCGTGCAGCTCGCCCCGTCGGCGAGCGTGTACGGCTCGTACCGGCGCGGCTTCCGGGTGCCGTCCTTCGGCCAGCTGTTCACCCAGAACAGTGCCGCCAACACGGTGGACCTGAAGCCGGTGAAGGTGGACAGCTGGGAGGCCGGCGTCCGCGGCAATCTCGGGTCGCGGGCGGTGTACCAGGTGTCGTTCTACACGATGGAGATCACCGACGACATCCTGACCTATGTCACGCCGGAGAACACGCGCGAGGCCCGCAACGCCGGTTCGACGCGGCATCGCGGGGTGGAGATGAGCGCCGGCGTCGCCATCACCCCGACGCTCCGCCTCGACGCGGCCTACTCGGTGTCGACCCATCGCTATCTCGACTGGACGCCGCAGGCCGCCACCGCGACCAAGGCGGCCGTCTCCTACGCCGGCAACCTGATCGAGCAGGCGCCGCGCACCCTCGGCAGTGCGATGCTGGCCTGGTCTCCGCACCTGCTGGGCGGGGGACGCCTGGCGGTGGAATGGGCCGAGATGGGCCGCTACGCGCAGGATGCGGCCAACGCGTCCTACTACGAGGGCCACCACCTCTTCAACCTGCACGCCAATGCCATCGTGCAGCAGCACGTCGAGCTCTTCGCCCGGTTGATGAACGTGGCGAACACCCGCTACGCCGAGCTGTCGAGCTATGACGCCTTCCAGAAGGACACCTACACGCCGGGCGCACCGCGCTCGTTCTTCGCGGGGATGCGTTATGCGTTCTGAGCGCGGCCGCGCGCCGCTTGCCGGACTGGTCCTGCTTGCGGCCTGTGCCACCGGGGCGCCTCGCGCCCCGTTCACCCCGGCCGAGGTCGTCTCGGCCGGGACGGCGAACGGCGCGACGCCGATGTTCGTCGTGACCGAGGACGGCCGCGAGGTGCTGTCGTGGGTCGCGGCCGATGGCGGCGGCACCGACGGCGTGCTGCATGTCCGGGTGCGCTGCGGCGACTCGTTGCTGGTGGCGGACGCCACGGTTCGGGATCCGCTGGGCGGCATCGAGCCGCACGGCGAGTCCCCGCCGCAGCTGGCCGCGAGCGGTGATCACCTGTTCGTCGCCTACACCGTGGGGAAGGAGTCGGGGGATCGCTTCCCCCGGAGCGCGCTGCGGCTGAGCCGCAGCGACGACGGCGGAGCGACCTGGAGCGAACCGGTGAGCGTGAACGAGGGCGACGCGTTCGGGTCGCACGCCTTCCACGCGCTGCTCGCCGGGCCGGACGGCGCCGTGTACGTGACCTGGCTGAGCAGTCGCGCCGGGAGTTCCGGGGTGTGGCTCCGCGCCTCGCACGACGGTGGCCGGACCTGGACGGCCGAGCGTGCCGTCCACGACGACCCCACCTGCCCGTGCTGCCGGACCGGGCTCGCGCTGGCGGGCGACGGTTCGCTCTACCTGTCGTTCCGCAAGGTGTTCCCGGGCGATGTCCGCGATGTCGTCGTGATGCGCTCCACCGATGGTGGTGCCGAGTGGGGGGCGCCGGTGCGGCCTCGCGGCGATGGATGGGTCTTCCCGGGATGCCCCCACGCCGGCCCCTCGTTGCGGACCGGGGCGGACGGCAGCGTGCACATCGCGTGGTGGACCGGGAAGGACGGTGCCGCGGGTGTGTGGTACGCGCGCTCGGTGGACGGAGGGACCACCTGGGAGAGCCAGCCGATCGACACCGCCTCGCGCGCGGCGCCCGCCCACGTGCAGATGCAGCTCGGGAGCGACGGCCGCGTCGTGGTCGGATGGGACGACGGCCTCGGCTCCCGGCCGCGGGTCCTCGTCCGGGCGTCGCGCGACGGC
The DNA here is from genome assembly GCA_964557115.1 of uncultured Gemmatimonadaceae bacterium. Classification (GTDB taxonomy): domain Bacteria; phylum Gemmatimonadota; class Gemmatimonadetes; order Gemmatimonadales; family GWC2-71-9; genus Palsa-1233. The sequence goes on along the minus strand of CAZKYO010000008.1, from coordinate 91,074 downwards.
GGCGCGCACTTCGGGCCGGTGACGGAGGCGAGCGACCCGTCCGTCGCCGCGACGTTTCCGGTGCTGGGCCTGCTCGGGGATTCGCTGATCGTCGCGTGGTCACAGACGAGCGACGCCGCGTATCGGGCGGAGATGGCGGCGCGGCCCGACATGTCCAAGCCGGGCAGCCGGATGGCGCTGCCCCGCGTCGGCCAGCAGGAGGTCCTGGCGCGGCGGGGAGCGATCGCGGCGCTGACTGCTCCCTGACGGCCGACGGCGCAACCCTGCGGGATGCCGGGACATCGAAACGGTGTCCCCATCCCGGAGCGCGCCATGTCGGTCGCCGTCCCCAAGCTGCTCGTCGCCGCCAACCTGGCCCTCCTCGCCGCCCTCGGCGCGGTGAGCCTGTCCGGCTTCTCGACCGGCTCCCATCCGCGCTTCGACGAGATCGACGTCGAGCGGATCAACGTGGTCGGCCGCGACGGTCGGCCGGTGATGGTGATCGCCCGCAGCGGACGGCTGCCCGGGCCGCGCGCCGACGGCAAGGACTATGAGGCGGGGATCATCGACGGCCGCGAGCTGATGTCGGGGATGCTCTTCTTCAACGACGTCGGTGACGAGGTCGGCGGGCTGATCTACGCCGGGATCGACCGGCCCGAGGGCGGCCACTCGCAGGTGGTGCACCTGTCGATGGACCAGTGGAAGCAGAACCAGGTCGTCGCCCTCCAGTACAACGACAACGGTCGCAGTCGTCGGGCCGGGCTCCAGGTCACCGACCGACCCGACGCGGTGCCGATGGCCAGGGTGCTCGACCGGCTCGAGGCGATCCGCGACGCCGAGGGGAGCCGCCGCGATTCGCTCGTCGCGGCGCAGCGCGCTGCGCAGGCGGAGGAGGGCGGCACGCCGCGCGCCTTCCTCGGGAGTCGCGACCGCGACGCGCTCCTGGAGCTGCGCGACACCGCCGGCCGCGTGCGGGCGGTGCTCCGAGTCGGTGCCGACGACGTAGCGCGGCTCGAATTCCTCGACGCGGCCGGCGCGGTGGTGGCCACCTATCCGGCGGCGGCGCAGTAGTCGCGCCGGTCAGAGCTGGTTGCGGAACTCGAGGGAGTAGGTGAAGAAGCCGGCCCCGGCGATCGGGAAGGTCAGGTGCGCCCCGACCGCCGGCTGGCCCCTGGTCGCGAGCCGGTAGGTCACCGAGCCGTCGCGCAGCCAGGTGGTGCCGTCCGGTCGCGTGAGCGTCGCCCAGCCGTCCGCGCTGAAGGGAACCGGGGCGCCGCCGCTCGCGGTGCCGGTGTTGGTGAACACGACGCCGAGGTAGTCCCCGAGACGGAGGTCGAAACCGGCGCCGTCCTCCACTGCCAGCCAACCGCCGGCTGCATCCACGCGGCGAGGCGTCCCGACGAACACGACATCGTACTCGACCGTGCCGCCGTTGGTCGGCGAGCGGCGATAGATCACCGGGGCGGCGGTGACCGTGCCGGAGGCGCCCGCGCCGAAGAACCGCCACGACTCGAGCCGTGCATCGGTGTTGGCCCGCATGCGGGAGTCGACCACCCACAGTGACTGGCCCGCGGCGACGGTGTCCCGCCCGTCACGCGCGACGACGATCGCCTGGTGCTCGAGCGGGGGGCGGGGAACGTCGGCGACCAGCCCGCTGTCGAGCGCGACCTTCCACTGGGCCGGGGTCCGCATCAACCGGTTCACCTGCATCGCGCTCTGTCCGTAGCTCTCCCGCCAGGCGATCGGCGGGATCGCCGCCTGTCCGGCATAGAAGTCGATCATCGCCGGGTCGGCCACCGGCATCCAGTGCATCGCCGCATACCTTGCCGTCTGGAAGGAATCCGAGCGCACCGCAAAGCTGTTGCGCTGGGCCGAGTCGAGCCCGATGTAGCGTGTGCTGTTCTCGTTGAGGCCGATGAGGTCCGGCGCAACCCGGTGGCACTGGGTGCAGACATTCTGCGGCTGGTTGAGGTGGCCGCCGCCCTTGCTCGCGATGAGCGCCGCATCCCACCCCGCGAAGAGCTGACCCGCCCTCGCATTGACGAAGAAGAACGGCCCGAGCGGATCGGACGGCACCACCGCCTGATCGCCGATCGTGACCTGGTTCGCCCAGGCCGTATGGATGAATGGTCCGGCGGAGTGGCACCGCTGGCAGGTGAAGGAGTCGGCCTGCACCCGCAGCGGGGACCAGAACGCCTGTCCGCCGGGACTGAAGGGCGAGACCACGACGGCGCCCGACTTCGGATGTGCCGGATCGTAGAACTGCAGGTAGGCGGTGGCGCCGGTGCGGGGGTGGTGACCGATCACCGCGATGTCGCCCGATTGGGGAAAGTCGGCGTCGGTCGTGTCCTTCATCGAGTACTGCCGCACCACGAACACCCATTGGACTTCGGGGTTCGAGCCCGGCATCCGTCCCGCGACCGAGTAGGGCGAGGACTGGCCACTGCCGCCGGTGAAGCCCTGCACGCGGGTCGGCAGCATCATCGGCCGGTCCGAGGGCATGTCCTTCACGTAGCGTGTCGGCGTCGTGTCGTTCACCGTGACCGGCACGTAGCTGCCCGACAGGCGCTGCCAGGTGCCCGCGATGCTGTCCCACGCGAAGACCGGGATGTCGTTGAAGCGCCCCAGCGCCGAGTCGAGCTCGACGGTGTAGGCGGCGTACAGCGAGTCGGCGTCGCTCGCCGCGCCGGCCGTCACGTCGCCCTGCGCACACGCGGTCGCCGCCGCGGCGACGATCGCCCAGCACGCCATCTTGCTTCGCATCGCGGATTCCTCTCTCAAGACGCCTGTGCCTGCGGGGGATGGCTCCGGGCGCGCCAGAATGGCGACGCCGGCCAGCGTGTCTCGGCTCGGTAGAACTCCTGCTGCCGGGCTCGGTGCTCGTGGAATGCCCGCCGACGCGCCGCACGCCATCGGGCGAGCGCCCCGCCGGACCCCGCACAGGCCTCGCGAAGGGCCGTGGCCGCGGCGTGTCCGTCGGACAGGCCCTTGGCGATGCCCCAGGAGGCGAGCGGGTCGTAGGCGGTCGCCGCGTCACCGACCGCGAGGAAGTCGGGGCGATCGCCATCCGCGGTCGACTGCGTCGCCGCGTCGTGCGCGGCGAGTCGGCCGTCCCATCGTCCGGTGCCTGCGAGGGGGGAGAGCAGCGCGCTCTGCCGCAGGCGCGCTTCCCAGAGGGCGCGTGCGGTGCCGGAGTGATCCCGCACGACGCCGATGTCCGTCATGAAGGTGGCGAGCAGCGTGCCGTCCGCGAACTGGACACCGTACCACCACCCATCCTCGACCGACTCGACCTGGATCCGGCCCGGTTCCTCGAGCGGGGCACAGCCCTCGATCCGACCCTGCAGCCCGACCAGCGCCTCGCCGCGCCACGGCACGGTGCCGAGGAAGCGCGATGCCACGGCGGAACGCCCGCTCGCGTCGATCGCGAGGTCGAAGCGGACTTGGTCGCGCCGGGCGGCATCCTGCAGCGTCGCCTCGACGCCGTCCCGGACCCGATGGAGGCCGAGCAGGCGCGTGCGATGGCGCAGGGACGCCCCCTTCGCCTCCGCCATCTGCGCGAGCGCCTCGTCGAAGCGGGGCCGGTCGAGGTTGAGGCCCCACCCCGGCAGCGCGGTGAAGTACTCCTTGTCCTCGGCCCGGGCCGTGCCCCAGGCCGAGCGCACGCCCGGGCTCACCTCGTGTCGCGGGTCGTCGAGGAGCGTCCCGAACCCGAGGCGCACCACGGTCGCCACGGCCGTCGGCGGGAGGTGTTCTCCGACTCGCCGCGACCGCACCCGGGGTCCGGCATCGATCACCGTCACCGATCCGCACCACTCCGCGAGGCCGATCGCGGCGGCGAGTCCGGCGGGACCGGCGCCGACGACGAGCGCGCGCGTCGTCACGCGCTGGTCCCTCCGGCGGTCCCTTCCACCTCCACGTAGCTCGCCCCGTTGTCCTGCGTGACGACGAATCCGAGCTGCCACCAGCCCGCGACCATCGCGTTGTAGTCGGCCTTGTCCTCGGTCGGGATCCAGGCCGTCGGGACCCAGGGCTGCAGCGCCTTGCCCGCGCGGGTCACCTCGTTCGGTCGCTGGATCGGCCACCAGATGTCGTTGCAGTCGAGGAAGTCGGCCTGCCAGGGCAGGGCGTTGCCGATGGTCAGGTCGCCTGGCTGGGTGTCGCCGGCGAACCGGAGCATCCCCGCGTAGACGGCGGGGGCCTTCAGGATGCGCCAGGACTCGATGCCCGGATAGAACGGCGTCCCCGCCGTCCCCTCCAGCGCGGCGCGGTCGAGTGCGTCGGGCTGCTGCGCCACGGGCAGCGACTCGAGGGCGACCACGGCCGGCTGGCCGTCGGCATCGAACGTCCCGGCCGCCCACTGCTGGAGCATCGCGTACTGCCGCGTCGTCACGGTGCCGATCTCGTACGAGCGATCCTGGTTGGTCGTGATGTCGTGCGACACCTGCGGCATCGACTTCTGGATGTCGGCGAGCGGAGGCGGCGTGTTCGGGTTGCGGATCCGGGCGAGGATCGCCTGCCGCGCCTTGTAGGCCTGCGAGGACGGATCCGTGTCGTTGCTCGCCAGCAGCTGCATCACGTCGCCGGCGAGGAAGTAGCCGCCCCGCGTCGGCCCGTGGCCCAGCGATCCCCGGGCGCTCACCCAGCTCAGGTCCGACGAGCTGCGGAGGATCGGAAAGATGTCGCGGGCAAAGGAGGGACGCGGCACCGGAACCCCGGACCCCGCGGTGATCGCCTGGGCGACGTGGTAGAGCGAGGTGAACTGGTTGAACGCCGGCGTGTAGCGCGGCGCCGCCGCGATCACCCAGCCCCGCGTCGCCGGCGCATCAAGCCGAGCGGAGGTGCCATCGCGGAACGTGATCGTCGCAGTCACCGGGCCATCCGCCGTGTCATCGTACCAGCCGTCGTTGTTGCCCCAGTCCTTGAGCGTTGGATGGGGGGAGAAGCCGCCGTTGGCGAGGCCCTCCGAGATGCCGTCGGCCGCGAAGACGAGGAGGCGTCCGGTGTCCGGCTCGACCCGGAGCGTCCCCAGCTCGACCGACTTCATCGTCGGGGCCGTGGCGCCCGGGAAGCTGACCGATCCCGCGAGCGCCCGGCTCGTGACACTGCCACCCACGGATTGGACGCCGGCGTCGATGCACAGGCGCGTCCGATCCGCCGGGGCGGTGACGGTGGCGTTGCGCGTCTCCGCCGGCCAGTACGGACTCGCCGGCGTCGGTGCGCCCGCGACCATGAAGGGCTCCGGCGGGATCGCGGCCGGCCTGGAGCTGGAACCGGGCGGCTGGTCAACGGCCAGTGCCGCCTTCCGATTGGCGAGGTGGACCGACCATTCGATGCCGACGACGTCCGCTTGCTGGAGCGTGATCTCGCGGGTCGCCACGCCGTCCTGGTACTCGTAGATCCGGAACCGTTGTGCCTGCTTCTTGATCTTGCCGCCCGCCTTGTAGGTCGCCCCGGCGTTGGGAACCTGATACGGCGCCTCGGCGCCCAGGTACCAGGAGTCCGGATCGCCCGGGTCGGCCTGCGCATTGCCGAGGCGGGCGATGCCGAGTGCCGGATGGATCGCGTAGGTACGGCCGGTCGAGGCGGGCATGGCGCTCCTGGCTCCCCGGGGAGGGGTGGCAGGTCAGGATCCTCGAGCGGCGCCGGGTGGGATGCGAAGAGTTGCCGCGGGCGGCGTCTGGCGGATCGATGACCGATGAGGCATTGGGGGTGACCGCCGGGACTTGCGTAACCTCGCCCCGCGCGGTCAGTTATGATACTTCGCATCGCAAGAAGCGGCAAATCTCCATCGTGCCCGTAGATGCGGTCCCCGCGCGTCGATCGATCGCACCACGCCCGCCGCGACGCGATGGTCTCACCCTCGCCCTGGACCCCATCGTGCCGGAAGCCACAGCCGCCCTGAACGCCGCGCTCGAGGGACGGTATCGCCTCGAGAGGCTGCTTGGGCACGGCGGCATGGCGCGGGTGTACCTCGCCGACGACCTGCGCCATGGTCGCAAGGTCGCGATCAAGGTCCTGCGCTCGGAGCTGACCGAGGTGGTCGGCGTCGAGCGGTTCCAGAGCGAGATCCGCACGACCGCGAACCTCCAGCACCCCCACATCCTGCCGCTCTTCGACTCCGGGGAGGCGGGCGGGTTCCTGTTCTACGTGATGCCCTACGTCGAGGGCGACACGCTGCGCAGCCGGCTCGACCGCGACGGCCGGCTGGCGATCGACGAGGCCGTGCGGATCACGATGCTGGTCTCGGGTGCGCTGCAGTACGCCCACGACCAGGGCGTCATCCATCGTGACGTGAAGCCCGAGAACATCATGTTCTCCGGCGACCTGCCGGTGCTGGCCGACTTCGGCATCGCGCTCGTCCTCCAGCAGGTCGACAACATCCGGCTCACCGAGGCGCACACCTCGATCGGGACGGTGCTGTACGGGAGCCCCGAGCAGCTGATGGGCGAGGGGGACGTCGACGAGCGTTGCGACCTCTACGCGATGGGGTGCGTGCTCTACGAGCTGTTGACGGGCGAGCCGCCGCTGGTTGGCAAGACCGCGGTCGCCACGATCGCGAAGAAGCTCACGGAAGTCCCGGCACCAGTGCGCTCGCGTCGCGAGGAGGTGCCGCTGCACCTCGATGCCGCCGTCGCGAAGGCGCTCGCGGTGGAGCCGGCCGACCGGCACTCCAGCATGCGCGCGCTGGTCGACGCGCTGCTGGGTGGCGGGGCCCGGGGTCCTGTGGCCACGGCCGCGCCGCTCGGCAACCTGCCGGCCCAGGCGACCAGCCTGATCGGCCGCGAGGCGGCGCTGGACGAGGTCGGCGGCCTGATGGCGAACACCCGACTCGTCACGCTGCTCGGCATGGGCGGGCTCGGCAAGACGCGCCTCGCGATCGAGGTCGCGTCGCGGAGCGCCACCGCGTTTCCGGACGGCACCTGGTTCGTCGACCTCGCCGCCGTCACCGACCCACAGGCGCTCGGCCTCGCGGCTGCCGGGGCCTTCGGCGTGGCGCAGCAGGCCGGCAAGTCGATCGAGCAGTCGCTCGTGGAGGCGCTGGGTGCCCGACGCCTCCTCCTCGTGATGGACAATTGCGAGCACGTCGTCGCGGCCGCTGCCACGCTCACCGGGGCGATCCTCGCCGCGTGCCCGCAAGTGAAGGTGATCGCCACCAGCCGCGAGGCGCTCTCGATCGCCGGCGAGCACGTCTGGCCGGTGCCGCCGCTCGACACCGCGGGGCCCGGCGCGCCGGCGGTCGAACTGTTCGTCGATCGGGCCCGTGCGGTGGCGCCCCGCTTCGCCCTTGGCGGCGATGGCGACGTGGTGCGCGCGATCTGCGACACCCTCGACGGCATCCCGCTCGCGATCGAGCTTGCGGCGGCGCGGGTCCGCTCACTCAGCCCGCAACAGATCCTCGATCGCCTGGGCGACCGCTTCCGGCTCCTCAAGGGCGGCTCCCGCGCACCGGACCAGCAGCGCCACCTCACGCTCCGCCATGCGGTGCAGTGGTCCTTCGACCTGCTGTCGGCCGCGGAACGCGCCGTGCTGGTGCGCGCGTCGGCGTTCGTCGGCGGGTTCACCCTGGAGGCGGCGGAGTTCCTGTGCGTCGGGGATGGGGTCGCCACCGAGGACGTCTGCGACCTGCTCGACTCGCTGGTGAGCAAGTCGCTCGTCGTGGTCGACCGGCCAGGGAACACGGTGCGCTACGGGATGCTGGAGACGATCCGCAGCTTCGGGGCGGAGCGCCTGGTCGAGGATGGCGAGGACGCGGCCGTCCGTCGGCGCCATGGGGAGTTCTTCGCACTGCAGTCGGCCGAGAACTTCGCGGCCTGGCGGAGCCCGCGCGAAGGCGAGGCGTACGACTGGCTGGACCTGGAGATCGGCAACCTGCGCGCGGCGTTCCGCTGGGCGATGAACCACGGCGAGGTGGACATCGCGGCCCAGATCGCCTCCGACGTCGGCGACATGGGCCGCTTCCGGCTGCGCGAGGAGGCCGCCAACTGGGCCGAGGAAGTGGTCGAGGCGGCCCGGCAGGTGCATCACCGCCGGCTGACCGTGCTGCTCACCTGGTCGGCCAGCAGTGCCTGGGCCTACTCGCGCTTCGACGACGCCCGTCGCTTCGGCGAGGCCGCGCTCGCCCTCCAGGACGATCCCGAGTTGGATCCCTTCATCTGGGCGTACGGCGACCTCGCCTTCGTGGCGATCCTCGGGGAAGGGGACGTCGACAAGGCGATCGAGCTGCTGCGCACCGCCGGCGCGCATCCGACCGATCGCCACGACCGGTTCATGCTCGCCTTCCTGCTCTACATCCTGGCGACGGCGGGACACACGGAGGAAGCCCTCGCGATCGCCGACGAGGTGGTCGCCAAGGTGGATGCGGCCGGGGTGCCGATGTCGATCGCCGTGGCCTACGGCGGCAAGGGCGCCGCCATCGAGGCGATCGACCCGGCCGCCGCGCTGGCCGCATACGAGCACGCGATCGAGGTGGCCCGGCGCTCGGGCAACCGGTTCATGGAGGCGCTCATCGCGCCTCGGCTGGCGGCGCTCCACGCCCGCAGCGGGGAGCCGGTCGCGGCGCTCGGTGGGTTCGAACGGGTACTCGTGTCGTTCGGGGGGGCGACCGACATCGCCTCGGTGTCGGCCTGGCGCGCCAGCCTCGTCGTGCTGCTCGCCAAGCTTGGCCACTTCCAGGCCGCGGCCACGCTGCACGGCACCCTCGCCGGCGCGATCGACACCAAGGGGGTCGTGCCGGAGCACCCCGAGGCGGTCGCCCGCACCCGGGAGACGCTCGGCGAGCAGGCGTTCGGGGTCGCGACGACTCGGGGCGCGGCAATGTCCCTCCGTGAGGCCTCCGACTACGCCATCGAGCAGGTGCGGCTCGGACTGTCCAGTCTCGCCCTGACCGACGACGGCTGAATCCGGCGCGCGGCCGGATCGGACCGGTCGGGCCGTGATCGCCCCCACCCTCATTCGGAATCGAGGTCTCCATGAGCAGCCATCGCAGGCGTGGCACGGCGCGGCGCAGCCGCGTGGCGTCGTCCGAGGAGTCCCGCCGCTTCCAGGAGCACGCGGCCGACTCGCCGGCCCCGCAGGCGCCGCCGTTCCTGAAGGGCCTCCCCAAGCGCGGGGCGGTGTATGCGCCGAAGCGACCGATCACCCGGCAGCTCAAGCAGCTGATCGCCACGCACGCCTACGGTGCGGCGTTCGAGGCGGCGATCGCGCGGGTCAGCACCCATCGCGTCCCGGAACTCGACCGGATCCACACGCTGGACCAGTTCTACTTCTTCGTGGACGCCATCGTGTCCTGGATGCCGGAGCTCCGGGTCTGGAGCTGGGAAGGGGGCACCTACCATGAGCGCACCGACTACCTGCGGATCACGCAGTTCTACTACTACTTCAACCAGCCCGAGCTCGCGACCCTGCAGAGCCCGATCGATCCCGCCGACGGGGCCGACCTGACGCCGCTCTCGCGCTGGCTGCGCGATTTCGCGGTGGCCTGGGGCGACTTCCTCGACACCCGAGAGTCGGCGCGCTACCTCGCGAGCTACAAGTTCGGCCCCGAGTACAGCTACCAGGACTACGACGGCGGCGCCAACGGCGTCCAGAAGTACAGGACGTTCAACGAATGGTTCTCCCGGACCTTTCGGGACATCGACGTGCAGCGGCCGGTCGCGCAACCGGACGACGACCGGGTGGTCGCCTTCCCGGCGGAATCGACCTTCGTGGGCCAGTGGGCGATCAGCACACCGGTGACCGAGGCGCCGATGCAGGCGCCGCCGTCGATCGTGGTGAAGCACGTCGAGTGGCCGATCCCCGAGCTGCTCAAGGACTCGAGGCACGCCGCCGACTTCGAGGGCGGCATCCTGGTCCACAGCTTCCTGAACGTCTATGACTACCACCGGCAGCATGCGCCCGTCTCGGGCCGGATCCTCGAGGCCAAGTTCATCCCCGGCCAGGTCTACCTCGACGTGGAGCTCGACGTGCTCGACGCGGCGGGCGAGGCGGACCAGAGCGGCGCGCTGGCCAACGCCGTGATCCCCCACCGCTATCTCGATGCCCAGGACGCCACCGGCTACCAGTTCGTGCAGTGCCGCGGGCTGATGGTGCTGCAGAGCCCGATCGGCAAGGTCGCGATCCTCCCGATGGGCATGGCCCAGGTCTCGTCGGTGGTGTTCGTGACGCCGGCCGCCGACGGCCCGCAGCGCCTGATCCGCCTGAACGCGGCGGAACGGAAGGGGCGCAGCTACGACGAACAGGTCGCGCTGCTCAACGCGAAGGTCGCGAAGGCGCTGGTCGGCAAGCGGGTCCGCAAGGGCGACATGATCTCGACCTTCCTGTTCGGCGGGTCCGACATCGTGATGGTGTTCGAGCGACGCGCCAACGTGAACATCACCGCGACCGTCGGGGTGCACTACCCGGTCCGCAGCCAGTACGCCCAGGCAAACATCGCCAGGCTGCTGAAGGTGTGACCACACCGGCGTTCCCCCGGCCCGGGCGATGACCAAGCGCTACGACCGCGCCTACTTCGACCGGTGGTATCGCGATCCCGAGAACCGGATCGGCTCGGCCGCGGACCTGCGCCGCCAGGTGCACCTCGCCGTCGCGCTCGCCGAGGCGGTGCTCGGCCGCGAGGTCCGCTCGGTGCTCGACGTCGGGGCGGGGGAGGGGCGCTGGCAGCCCGTGCTGGGGCGGTCGCGACCCAAGGCGCGCTACCTCGGCGTGGAACCGTCGGCGTGGGCGGTCCGCGCGTGGGGCGCGCGCCGCCACCTGGTCCGCGGGGATTTCGACGCGCTTCACTCGCTGGGCCTCGGCGGGCCCTTCGACCTGGTCATCGCCGCCGATGTGCTGCACTACCTGCCCGGCGCGGCGCTGGACCGGGCGCTCCTCGCCGTCGCCCCGTTGGTGGAGGGGCTGCTCTTCGCCCCCACCTTCACCGGCGGCGACGCGATCAGCGGTGACCAGGACGAGTTCCAGCCGCGCCGGGCCGCCACCTATCGCCGCGCCTTCGCCGGCGCGGGGCTGGTCCAGGTCGGCCCGTGGGCGTGGACGCCACGCGACGTCGCCGAGGGCCTCGCCGACCTGGAGCTGGTGAATGGTCAATGGTGATTGGTGAATCGGGGGATCCGCCCGGTATCAATCGCCCGACTATCGCCCTCCCATTCACCATTGACCATTCACCCGTGTAGATTGGGCCTCCGATGCCGCCAAGCACTCGCCTCCTCGACGCCGCCGCGATGCGGCGCGTCCTCGTGCGCATGGCCTCGGAGATCGTCGAGCAGACCGCCGAGGATGCCGCGGTGGTCGTGGTCGGGATCCAGCGCCGGGGCGTGGAGCTCGCCGACCGGCTGATTCCGATGCTCGAATCGGGGCTCGGCCACGCCGTCCGCCAGGGCCGGCTCGACATCACCCTCTATCGCGACGACCTGCAGGCCGTCGGCCCCCGGCCGGTGGTCCACGAGACGCGGCTGCCGCCCGACCTCGACGGCGCCACCGTCGTGATCGTCGACGACGTGCTGCACACCGGCCGGACGATCCGCGCCGCGCTCGACGAGATCGCCGACTTCGGCCGGCCGAAGCGAGTGCTGCTCGCGGTGCTCGTCGATCGCGGCGGACGCGAGTTGCCGATCGCGGCCGACGTGACGGGCCTCTCCGTCGCGACGGTGCCGGGCGATCACGTGAACGTGCGCGTGAGCGAGCTCGACGGCGACGACGGCGTCGACCTCGTGCGCGGGGGGGCGGCGTGAGCGACGCGATTCTCGGCAAGGACCTCGTCGGCCTCGAGGAGCTCTCGGCCGCGCAGATCACCGCGATCCTGGACACCGCCGAGCCGTTCAAGGAGGTGAGCGAGCGACCGATCAAGAAGGTCCCGGCGCTGCGCGGCAAGACGATCGTAAACCTCTTCTTCGAGGCCAGCACCCGGACGCGGATCTCGTTCGAGTTCGCCGAGAAGCGCCTCAGCGCCGACACGGTCAACGTCGCGAGCACCGGGTCGAGCGTCCAGAAGGGCGAGACGCTGGTCGACACCGCGCGCAACCTCGAGGCGATGCGGATCGACATGGTCGTGATCCGGCACGGGGCCTCGGGCGCCGCGCGCTTCCTCGGCGACCGCATCCGCTCGAACGTGGTCAACGCCGGCGACGGCAAGCACGAGCACCCCACCCAGGCCCTGCTCGACCTGCTGACGCTGCGCGACCGGTTCGGTCGCTTCGACGGGCTCAAGGTCTGCCTGGTGGGCGACATCCTCCACTCGCGGGTCGCGCGGAGCAACATCTGGGGGCTCACCAAGCTCGGCGCCGAAGTCGGGGTCTGCGGCCCCGCCTCGCTGGTGCCGCGGGAGATCGCCGACCTCGGCGTCACGGTCTTCCGGCGCGTCGAGGAGGCGATCCAGTGGGCCGACGCGCTCAACGTGCTGCGACTCCAGCTCGAGCGGATGACGGCGGGGTTCATCCCGTCGCTCCGCGAGTACAACCGGGTGTTCGGCGTGAGCACCGAGAAGCTCGCCCGGGCGCCCCGGGACCTCCTGATCCTGCACCCCGGCCCGATGAACCGCGGCGTCGAGATCGACTCCGACGTCGCCGACGGGCCCCATTCGGTGATCCTCCCGCAGGTCACCAACGGCGTGGCGGTGCGGATGGCGGTGCTCTACCTGCTCGCCGGCGGGTCGCCCGACTGGGCGACCGGCGGAGGGGACGAACGATGACGCGACCGGTGCTGATCACCGGCGGCCGGGTGATCGATCCGGCGCGCCGCCTCGACCAGGTGACCGCGGTGCTGCTGCAGGACGGGCGCATCGCCGACACCGGCGACGACCTCGGCCGCCCCGACGACGCACTGGTGCTCGACGCCACGGGGTGCATCGTGGCGCCCGGGTTGATCGACGTGCACGTGCACCTGCGCGAGCCCGGCCAGGAGGACCGCGAGACGATCGCGACGGGTGCCGGGTCGGCGGTGGCCGGCGGCTTCACCGGCATCTGCGCCATGCCGAACACCGATCCGGTGATCGACAACCAGGGTGCGGTCGGCTTCGTGAAGGCGAAGGGCGAGGCCGCCGGTCTCGCGCGGGTCCACCCGATCGGCTGCATCTCGGTGGGACAGCGCGGCGAGCAGCTCGCCGAGTTCGGCGAAATGGTCGCCGCCGGCGCGGTCGCGGTGAGCGACGACGGCCATCCGGTGATGTCGAGCCAGCTGATGCGGAACGCCCTCGAGTATGCCCGCACCTTCGGCATCCCGGTGGCCGACCATTGCGAGGACATGCCCCTCGCCAAGGGCGGCGCCATGCACGAGGGGGTCGTCTCCACCCGCCTCGGCCTCAAGGGCATCCCGGCCGCGGCGGAGGAGATCCACGTCGCGCGCGACTGCATCCTCGCCGAGCTCACGGGTGGTCACGTCCACCTCTGCCACATGAGCACCCGCGGCTCGGTCGAGCTGATCCGCCGCGCGAAGGAGAAGGGGCTCCGGGTCACGGCCGAGGCGGCGCCGCATCACTTCTCGCTCACCCACGAGCGGGTCGGGCACTACGACACCAACGCGAAGATGAATCCGCCGCTGCGCGAGGCGGAGGACCGCGACGCGATCCGCGAGGCGCTCGCCGACGGAACGCTCGACTGCATCGCGACCGACCATGCGCCGCACCACTACGATGCCAAGGAGCGCGAGTTCGACGACGCCCCGAACGGGATCATCGGCCTGGAGACCGCCCTCTCGCTCGCGCTCCAGCAGCTGGTGCATCCGGGGACCCTCGACCTCGCCCGACTGGTCGAGCTGATGAGCGCCGCCCCGGCGCGCCTCTGGCACCTCCCCGGTGGGAGCCTCGCGCGCGGCGCGGTCGCCGACGTCATCGTCTTCGACCCCGAGGCGACCTGGACGGTCGACCCCGCCCGGGTCCGTTCCCGCTCCCGGAACTCGCCCTGGCTCGGCGAAGTGCTGCCGGGCGTGGTGCAGTGGACGCTCGTCGGGGGTCGGATCGTGCACGGGGAGGGGTGACCCGTCGCGCCGGATCCGTCACCCGCGTCGACTGGGTTGGACCCGGCTGGCTGTCCGATACTACATTGCGCAGCATCTCCTGCCCCTTCCGAAGGGTGACCGAAGGCGATGGCAGACCAGAACGACCTCACCGCCGTTGAGTCCCTCCTTGCCGAGCGCGATGCCGTGGTCGGCTGGCTCGCGCGCCTCGACGCGGCCGGTTCGACCGCCCCGGTCGAGGTGCGGGATCGCGTCCGCATCGACTACCGGGCCCGCCTCGACGGACTGACCGAGCGCCTCCGCGACCATGCCGAAGTGGTGGCCGGACGGCTCGCGACCGACCAGGCCGAGCACGACGCCCTGATGGCCCGGGCGCGCGAGGCGCGCGAGGCACTGGCCGAGGTCGAGCTTCGGCACATGGTGGGGGAGTTCGGGAGCGAGCGCTTCGAGTCCGAACGAGTCCGGCATGTCGAGGCACTGGAGCAGTGCGAGGCACAGCTGGGCCAGGTGGCGGAGCGGATCGCCAGCCTCGAGGAGGTCCACGCGCTGGTCAGCGCGCCGGCGGCCGAGACGCCCGTCGTGCCGGTCACACCGGCGGTGCCGCCGACCGCGGCTGCCCCCGAGGTCGAGCACCAGGCCCCGGCGGATCCATGGGCCGACGAGGCGGCGGACGCGTCCCCCGAGTTCACGCTCGACGTCGACCTCGCGAAGGGGTCGGCGGGTGGCGACGACGCACCCGAGCCCACCCCGATCGACGCACTCGCCCCGGCCGAGCCGGAGGACGCCGAGGCCGACACCGACGCCCTGCTGTCGATCTTCGGCGGGGAACTCGGCATCGAGCCGTCCACCACGCCACCGCCGCGTCCGGCGCTCCCGGCCGAGGAATTCGGGCCGCTCTCGTTCACCCCGACCGGTACCGAGCGCCCGCCAGCGCCACCGGTCGTGCAGCCGACGGTCCCGCCGATCGGGATGAGCGGGACCGAACAGCGGCCCCGCTTCGTCAGGCCGGGGGAACGCGGCGGGGGCACCGAGATGGCGGGAGCCGCACCGACCGCCAAGCGGGTCGAGGCCGTCCGGGTGATCCCCGATCCCGAGCCGATCCTTCCCGAAGTCCCCACCGACACCGGGCCGGACGCCGTCGCCCGGACGCTTCGCTGTGGGGAGTGCGGAGCGATGAACCGGCCGCTCGAGTGGTACTGCGAGAAGTGCGGGGCCGAACTCAGCGCGGTCTGACGCGGGGAGGTGGGGGAATGCGAAACCGCCCGCCGGGTGTTCCCGGCGGGCGGTCGTCGTTGCGGTCCCCGCGAGGGGTCAGCCCTCGAGCGTGTGGGCGAGCTTGGCGAGCCGGCTCTTGGTCCGGGCCGCGGTGTTCCGGTGGATCAGGTTCTTGCGGCCGGCGCGGTCGACCAGGGCGGTGGCCTCCTTGAGCGCCTTCTCGGCATCGGCCTTGGTGGTGGCGGTGCGCACCTTCTTCACGGCGGTGCGCAGCTCGCTCCGCTGCGCCTTGTTGCGGGCGGTGCGGACCTTGGTCTGACGCTGGCGCTTCTTGGCGGACTTGATGCGCGGCACTCTCAACCCTCGGGCAAGCTGACCGGAAACACGATGCCGTCGCCCCCATGGCGGACGGCTAGCCCTCCAGAATAGCTGGTCGGGCGGGAGGGGACAAGTCCCGATGGGGCAGCGGCTTTGACCCTGCCACCCCGGTCCCTTAGCTTGCCTCGTTTGCCCCGGCCCCCGAGGACACCGCCCCGTTGAGCGACTTCCTACTCGCCCTCCCGATGCTGCTCTTCGCCCTGGTGGCCCACGAGGTCGCCCACGGCTGGACGGCGCTGCGGCAGGGGGACGACACGGCCTACAAGCTGGGGCGGATCACCCTCAATCCGCTGCCGCACATCGACCCGTTCATGACGCTGCTGCTGCCGGCGGCTCTCTGGTTCCTGAGCGGCGGGCAGTTCACGTTCGGCGGGGCGCGACCGGTGCCGGTCGTCACGAGGAACTTCCGCAACTACGTGCGGGGTGACCTGATCGTCTCGAGCGCCGGGGTGATCACCAACTTCCTTCTGGCGCTGGTCTGCACCGCGCTCTTCGTCCTGGTCGGCCTGATCCACAGCGTCAGCGGCGGGGCCGGCACCACGACGGTGGACACCGCCCAGCGGATGCTGACCTGGGGGATCTACCTCAACCTCGTGCTCGGGACCTTCAACCTGATCCCGGTGCCGCCCCTCGACGGGTCGCGCCTGTTCTATCACCTGCTGCCGCCGGCCTGGGGCGCCCGGTACCGCTCGCTCGACCGGGTGGGCCTGATGATCCTGGTGGCCTTCATGTACCTGGCCCCCGGCCTCCTCAACCGCCTCATGGCGCCGGCGGCCTGGGGCTTCCGGCACCTGCTCGATCTGGCGCTCCCCTTCGCCGCCGGCGACGGCTGGAACATCTTTCAGCGATGACCACCGCGCTCTCGACCCCGGCCCGGGATGGCGCCGCCGCCGCGAACGACTTCGTCGTCGCCCTGGAGGGGTTCAACGGCCCGCTCGACCTGCTGCTCCACCTCGTGCGCGAGGATCAGATCGACATCGCCGACATCCCGATCGCGCGGATCGCCGACCAGTTCCTGGCGGCGATCCATGTCCTCGGGCTGAACCAGGCGGCGGACTACCTGGAGATGGCCGGTCGGCTGGTGCGGCTCAAGGCGCAGATGCTGCTGCCGCGACACGACGAGGACGGCTGGGAGGATCCGCGCGCCGAGCTGGTGCGCCGGCTGCTGGAATACCAGCAGATCAAGGAGATCGCCCTGTGGCTCGGCGGGGCGGCCGAGCGCCGCGCGGCGCGCCACCCGCGCGGGTGGCTGCCGCCGCCGCCCGACGCACCGCCACCGCTGCCGCTCTCGCTCGACCTCGCCGAGGTGCTGCTCGCGTGCGAGCGGGTGATCCTGAACATCCCGTCGCCGGTGCTGCACCGCGTGGTGCCGCGCCCGCTCGACGTCGAGGGCGCGCTGGTGCGCCTGAACAACCTCCTCGCCGATCGCGAGTCGTTCGACTGGCGCGAGGCGTTCGGAAACCGGCCCAACCTCGTCGACGTCCTGTCCACTCTGCTGGCGCTCCTCGAGCTTGCCCGTCGCGGTGTCTGCCGCGTCCAGCAGGCCGAACCCTTCGCGCCCCTGGTGATCCATCGTGAGCACGCTGAATCCGCTGTCGCAGCTGGTTGAGGCCGCCCTCTTCGCGGCCAATCGTCCCCTCACGCTCGAGGAGCTGGGGGCGCTCGATCCCGACGCGGGCACGGCCGAGGTGCGGACCGCCCTCGACACGCTGCGCGAGCACTACGACTTCGACGGCCATGCGGTCGAGGTGGTCGAGCTCGCCGGCGGCTGGCAGATCCTGACGCGGGCGGCCTTCGCGGCCGCGGTCGAGCGCGCCCAGGCGGCGCAGCGGACGCCGCGGCTCTCGCCGGCCACGCTGGAGACGCTGGCGACGATCGCCTATCGCCAGCCGGTCGGTCGCGCCGAGATCGAGGAGATCCGCGGCGTCAACTGCGGCGGCGTGCTGCGCACCCTGCAGGAGCGCGGACTGATCGAGGTGGTGGGGCGCAGCGAGGGGCTGGGGCGCCCGCTGCTGTACGGCACCACGGCGCTGTTCCTCGAGCTGCTCGGGCTGCGCGACCTTGCCGACCTGCCGCGGGCCGAGGAGCTCACCATCGCCCTGCAGCCGCACGTCCCGGCGGGCGGGGACGACGAGGACGACGGCGCCCTCGCCTCGGTGACCGAGGGCTGATGGCGACCATGCGGCTGCAGCAGTTCCTCGCCCGCGCCGGCATCGCCTCGCGCCGCAAGGCGGAGGAGCTGATCCGCGAGGGCAAGGTGCGCGTCAACGGGCGCGTCGCCGAGCTCGGGTCGTCGGTCGATCCCGACGCCGATCGCGTCGCGGTCGGCCGTCGCGCCGTGCAACTCGCGCCGCGCCGCTGGCTGGCGCTGCACAAGCCGATCGGGATCGTCACCACGGCGTCGGACGAGAAGGGCCGCCGCACGGTGTTCGACCTGCTCCCGGAATCGCGCGGCCTCTCCTATGTCGGCCGCCTCGATGCCGGGACGACCGGGCTGCTGCTCCTCACCACCGACGGCGAGGCGCTCCACCGGCTCACCCATCCGCGCTACCGGATCCCCCGGCGCTACCTCGCGCTCGTCGCCGGCCTCGAGGCCGCCGAACTCGAGCAGCGTTCGCGGGAGCGTGTGGTGATCGAGGGACGTCCGGTCGTCCCGACGCGCGTGAAGGTCAAGCCGGGACGTGACGCACACGCGATTCTCGACGTCACCCTGACCGAGGGGCGGCACCACATCGTCCGGCGCTGGGTGGAGGAGATGGGGGGCGAGGTCGAGCGCCTGTCGCGGATCGAGTACGGGCCGGTGCGGCTCGGCGAGCTGAAGGTCGGCGAATGGCGGCCGCTCACCCCGGCCGAGGAGCGCGGACTCTACCGCGCGGTGGGTCTGAACCAGGGGGAGTCGGCGTGAGCTTTCCGGTGCAGGAGGTGCTGGCCGAGGTGCGCAAGCGGGTGGTCGGGCAGGACGTGATGGTCGAGCGGCTGCTGATCGGGCTGCTGACCGGCGGCCACGTGCTGCTCGAGGGCGTGCCGGGCCTCGCCAAGACGCTCACCGTGCACACGCTGGCGGACGTGCTCGACGCGAGCTTCTCGCGGATCCAGTTCACCCCCGACCTGCTGCCGGCGGACGTGGTCGGCACGATGATCTTCGACACCCAGCACAACGCCTTCACGCCGCGGCAGGGGCCGATCTTCGCGCAGATCGTCCTGGCCGACGAGGTCAACCGCGCGCCGGCCAAGGTGCAGTCGGCCCTCCTCGAGGCGATGCAGGAGCGCCAGGTGACGATCGGCGGCGCGACCTTCCCGCTGCCGCGGCCGTTCCTGGTCCTCGCGACCCAGAACCCGATCGAGAGCGAGGGGACGTATCCGCTGCCGGAGGCGCAGCTCGACCGGTTCCTGCTCAAGGTGCGCGTCGGCTATCCCACCCGCACCGAGGAGCGCGAGGTCCTCGAGCGGATGAGCGTCTCCGCCGCGATCCCGGTGCGGAAGCTGGCCGAGCCGGCGCAGGTGCTGGCGGCCCGGGACCAGATCGAGCGGCTCCACCTCGATCCGCGCCTCGCCGACTACATCGTGGACCTCGTGCGGGCGACCCGCGAGCCCGCCTCGGTCGGGCTCGGCCAGCTCACGCCGATGATCGCCTACGGTGCGTCGCCGCGCGCGTCGATCGCGCTGGCGCAGACGGCCCGCGCGCACGCCTTCCTGCGCGGCCGCGACTTCGTGGGCCCCGAGGACGTGCAGGCCCTCGCACCGGACGTGCTCCGCCACCGCGTGGTGCTCACCTTCGACGCGGAGGCCGAGGGCCTCGACGCCGACGCGGTGGTGCGCCAGGTCGTGGCGGCGGTGCCGGTGCCGTGACGTGCCGGCCACCCTCCCCCCGTCGCTGCTGAAGCAGGTCCGCACGCTCGCCTTGCGCGGGCGGCGGGCTACCGATGCGCTGCTGGGCGGCGAGGTCCGCTCGGTGTTCCGGGGCACCGGGATGGAGTTCACCGACGTTCGGCCCTACGCCGAGGGCGACGACGTCCGGCACCTCGACTGGAACCTGCTCGCCCGCACCGGGCATCCCTACATCAAGCTCTACACCGAGACCCGCGAGCTCACCCTGCTGCTGGTGGTGGATCGCTCGGCCTCGACCGGCATCGGCGATCCGGAGCCGAAGGTCGCGCGCGCCGTGGAGGTGGCGGCCTTGCTGGCCCTGGTCGCGCAGCAACAGCACGATCGGGTCGGGCTGCTCGCCTTCGCCGACGCGATCGGGCCGGTCATCCCGCCGGGTCGCGGACACCGGCACACGTTCGGACTGGTGCGTCGCCTCCTCGACCTGCAGCCGACCGGGAGCGCCACCGATTTGGCCGCGGCGCTGCGCGCGGCCGGCGCGCTGCTGAAGCGCCGCTCGCTCGTCGTGGTGCTGTCGGACTTCCTCGCGTCGGGGTGGTCGACGCCGCTCAAGGGACTCGCGGCGCGCCACGAGGTCACGGCGATCGCGCTGGAGGATGCTCGCGAGACGCACCTGCCACGGAGCGGTTGGGTCACGCTGGCCGGGGCCGAGCAGGGGGGACGGGTGCTCTTCGACGCCGGTGACGCGGCCGCGCGCAACCGGGCCCAGGCCGCGGTCCGCCGGCTCCGCGCCGACCGCTCGGCCGCGATTGCCGCCGCCGGGGCACGCGAGGTCGTGATCGACACCGCGGGCGACTATCTCCCCGCGCTCCGGGCCGCGTTCGGGCGCGGCGGACGCCGGTGAGGCAACAGCCCGAGGCAACGCCGCGGCCGACCGTCGGCGACACGCTCACGGTCGTGCACCGGATCGCCGTGCCGGTCGGCGCCCTGGTCGAGCCGCGCGCGCCCGAGGACAGCTCGCTCGCGACGCTCGTCGGCGCGCCCGACGTCCGTCGCGAGGGCGACTCGGTGCGGATCGCCTACACGATCGCGGTGTGGGCCCCGGGCGACAACGAACTCGTGATCCCCGGCGCGATCGTCGTCGCCCCCGGCGGCCGGATCGACACGCTGCCCGATGCCCGCGTGGCGCTCCGGGTCGCCACCGTGCTCCCGAGCGGCGAGCGGGCGGAGTCGATCGCGCCGCGCGCCGCGCGCCCGTGGGTCGAGCGCGCCACGGCATCGGCGCTGCCGTTCGCGGTGCTGCTCGTGCCGGTGCTCCTGGCGCTCGCCGCGGCGGCCATCTGGTGGCGCCGGCGCGGCCCGCAGGCGGCGGCCGCCGGAAGGGCCGTTGCTCCGCTGGCGCGGCCGGAACGGATCACGGCGTGGCTCGATGCCGGACAGGTCACGATGGCGGTCGATCACCTCGGCGCCGCGCTGCCCGACAGCGAGGCCGCCAACGCGTGGCGCCAGGCCGTGCGGTCGATTCGTTTCGATCCCGCCGCGGCGGACAGGCTCGGCGAGCTGGCCCGTGAGGGTCTCGCCCTCCTCGAGGCGAGCGGGACGGCGCGATGATCCACTTCGCCAGGCCCTGGTTCTTCCTGCTGTTGCTCGCGGTGCCCTGCTGGTGGTGGTGGCGCGCCCGCCGGCTCGAGGTCCGGGCGGCCCCGGTGAGCGAGACGCGCCCCTTTGCCGAGTCGGTCCGCGGCCGCTGGCGACTGGCCGTCCCACCGCTGCTGCGTTCGCTGACCTGCGTGGCGCTGGTGGCGGCCGTCGCCGGTCCGTATCGCAACGGCGATCGCACCGTCGTCTCCGCCAACGGCATCGCGATCGTCGTCGCGATCGACGTCTCCTCCTCGATGCTGGCCGAGGACTTCGCGCCGTCGAACCGGATCACGGTCGCGAAGCAGCAGGCGATCGCGTTCGTGCGCGGCCGCACCGCGGACCGGATCGGCCTGGTCACGTTCGCGGGCGAGGCGATCACGCAGGTCCCGGTGACCCTCGACTATCCCTCGCTCGAGCGGGCGATCAACAACCTGCAGGTCGGGCTGCTCCAGGACGGCACCGCCATCGGTTCCGGGCTCGCGACCGCCGTCGCGCGACTGCGCCGCGTCCCCGGCAAGGAGAAGGTCGTGCTGCTCCTCACCGACGGCGAGAACAACCGCGGCCTCATCGATCCGCGCACCGCCGCCGAGACCGCCAAGGCGTTCGGGGTGAAGGTCTACACGGTCGGCGTCGGCAGCGAGGGCGAGGCGCGCTTCCCGCTCAACGGCGTGAACGGGTTCCGCTACGAGATGCTCCCGGTCCGCATCGACGAGGCGCTGCTGACCGAGATCGCGGAGGAGACCGGCGGACAGTACTTCCGGGCCAAGGACTCCGAGGCGCTCGGTCGCATCTTCCGGCAGATCGACCAGCTCGAGCGCTCGCGCGTCGACGTCGTGCGGTACATCCGGCAGGAGGAGCGGACCCGACCGTTCCTCGTGGCCGCCTTCGCGTTCCTCGCGCTGGAGCTCCTGGTGGGCGCCACGCTCGTGGTGCGGGTCCCGTGACCTTCGAGCGCCCCCTCCTGCTCCTCGCGGCGCCGCTCGGGGCGCTGCTCATCGGCCTGCTCGCGTGGTGGGCGCGTCGCACCCGCCTGGGCGCCGCGCGCGCGTGGTCGGCCACCCTGGGGGCCGAGGCGGCGACCACCGGTCGTCGTTCCCCCTGGTTGCTTGCCATGGCCGCGCTGGTGATGGGCGTCGCCGTCGCCGGCCCGCGCTGGGGCCTGCAGGCGCGTGACGCGGAATCGCGTGCGCTCAACATCGCGTTCGTGATGGACGTCTCGAAGTCGATGCTCGCGCGCGACGCGGCACCGGATCGCCTGACGCGCTCGGTCCGCATCGCCCGGCGCCTGGTGCAGGACCTCGCCAGCGATCGCCTCGGATTGATCGCCTTCGCGGCACGACCCTACCTGCTCTCGCCGCTCACGCTCGACCAGAGCGCCCTGGCGCTGCAGCTCGATGCGCTCGACCCGACCATCGCGAGCGAGGGTGGCAGCAGCATCGGCGCGGCGCTGACCCTGGCCCACCAGGTGCTGACCCAGGCGCGGGAGGGGGGCGACCGCGCGGTCGTGCTCTTCACCGACGGCGAGGCGTTCGACGGACGCGATGCCGTGACCGACGCGGCCGCCGAGCTCGCGCGCGACGACGTCGCCCTCATCGTGGTGCCCGTGGGCGGCGTCGAGGGCGCCCGGATCCCCGAGGAGGATGGCAGCTACCACGTCGACGCGCTCGGCCAGGAGGTGGTGACCTCGCGACGCGACGACATGCTCGCGGCGATGGCCAAGGCCGCCGGCGGGACCCTCGTCGCACCCGATGCGCCGGATCCCGCCGGCGACGTGCGCCGGGCGCTCGCCCAGCTCGATCGCCGTGCCGTGCGCGACCAGATGGCGGCCGACCTCGTGCCGCGGGCATGGATCCTGGCGCTCATCGCGCTGCTGCTGCTGGCGCTGCAGGCCGTCACGCGGCGGACCGCCGCGCTGGTCGGCGTCGCGCTCTGCGTGGCGACCGGCAGCGCCCGGGCCCAGCGTCCCTCGGCGGGATGGCACTTCCTGCAGCGCGGCGACACCGCGCGCGCCGGCACGGCGTTCCTCAGCGAGGCGCAGCGTGCCGGGACCGACACGGCCTGGTTCAACGCCGGGACCGCGTCGCTCGTCGCCGGCGACCTCCCCGGGGCGATCGACGCGCTCGACCGCGCCACCCTCTCCCTCGATCCGGACTTGCGACGGCGCGCGCTCTACAACCTCGGCACCGCCAGGCTGCTCCAGGCGCGCCGCGACACCACCGGGCGCGATTCGCTGCTCGCCGGCGCGGAGGCGAGCCTGCGACAGGCGCTGCAGCTCGACCCGACCGACGCGGCCGCGAAGTTCAACTACGAGCTGGCACGGCGCCTCCGCCCGCCGCCACCGCCGCCCAAGTCGGGCGGGGGATCGAGCAAGAACGACAAGAACCAGGGGGCGGGGGAGTCCGGCCAGAATCCGTCGAGCGCGAGTCGCAGCGGCATGACCCAGGCGGAGGCCGAGCAGGTGCTCTCCGCCATGGAGCGCGCCGAGCGTGAGACGCGCCAGGACCTGGCGCGACGCCAGCGCCGCAACCCCGTGCCGCAGGGTCCGGACTGGTGATCGGGGCGCTTGCACTCTGCCTCGCGCTCGTCGCGCAACAGGACACGGTCGTCGCCCTCTCGCCCCGTGCCCGGGCGATGCTCGATCGCTTCCCGCTGCCGCGCGGGGTCGACGTCAGCGTCGACACCCGCTTCTCGGATGACACGGTCTGGCTCGGGCAGCAGGTCGAGCTGGTCACGGCCACCTGGTTCCGTCGGGACCTGCGCGAGCGCCTGCGCCGCCAGCCCTCGCTCCGGACCCCGTCGCTCTCCGGACTCTGGAGCGCACCGGCCTCGGCCACGCCGATCCTCGCCCAGACGGTGCGACAGGATGGCGCCGTGTATGACCTGTACGTGTCCCACCAGACGCTCTTCCCGCTTGGCGCCGGCGTGATCGAGGCGCCGCCCGCGGTGCTCACCTTCGCCGTGCCGTCGTCGACCTCGTTCTTCGCGCCGGAGGAAAGGAAGTCGGTGAGTTCGCGCCCCGCGCGACTCGTCGTGCGGGAGATTCCCTCGGGACTCGCCGCCGAACTCGGGTCGGGGCCGACCGCGCGGGGCATCAGCGTGCGGTGGTCGGTCCCGTCCGCACCGGTGACGGTCGGAACGCCCGTCACCGTCGAGCTTGTCGTCGCGGGGCAGGGCAACGTCGCGCTGTGGCCGACGCCGGACGTCAGCTGGCCGCGATCGGTGCGGGTGTACACCGAGCCGACCGACGAACAGGTCCGTCGCCCCGGCGGGATCGTGGCGGGCGAGAAGCACTTCCGCTACACGCTGGTCACCGACAGCGCAGGCGTGGTGACGCTCCCGCGCGTGCGCTATCCCTATTTCGATCCCCAGGCGCGGCACGTCGCCGCGGCCAGCGCCGCGCCGGTCGCGATCGCCATGCGGGCGGGGGCCGGCCAGGCCGACCGGCCACCCATCTCGGGATCGTCCGTGCTGCGGACGCCGGTCGCGTCGATCATCGTGCGTCGCGGCTGGCCCTTCCTCGCGCTGCTCGCCCTCGCCCCGCTGGCGCTCGCCGGCTGGCGACGTCGGCGGCGGGTCGTCCCTCGGGCGCGAGCACCCGAGGGATCCCTCGAGGAGCGGCTGCGTCGTGCGCTCGATCAGCCGGCCGACGCCTCGCCGGGTCGGGTGGAACTGGCATTGCGTCGTCGCGGCGTGAGCCGGGAGGAGGCCGCGCGGGTCCGCCGCTGGGTCGAGGCCGTCGAGCGTGAACGCTGGTCGCCGGGCCATCCGGCGGCCCCGGAATCCGCCGACGTGGGCCGGATCCTCGAGCGACTCGGGTCGCGTGGGGCCGTGATGGTGACGGCGCTGCTCCTCGCCGCGATCGCGGGGGTCAGTGCCCCGCTCGGCGCGCAATGGCGCGAGGCGGTCACGCGCTACCGGGACGGGGACGCCGCCGGCGCCGCCCGGCTCTTTGCCATGGTCACGCGGACCGATCCGGCCTCCCCCGACGCCTGGCTCGACCTCGGTGCGGCCCATTGGCGCGCCGGTGATGACGTCGGCGCGACGGCGGCATGGCTGCAGGGGCTCGACGCCGCGCCGCGTGACTGGCGCCTGCGCGACGCCCTCGAGAAGGTGCCCCACTTGCCGGCCTCGCTGCTCGCCCGGGCGCCGATCATCCCGCTGAGCCGCGACGAACTGGTGCTGGTCGCCCTGGTCGCCTGGCTCGGGTTCTGGCTGGTGCGTCGCCGGGCCTCCCGCGTTGGCCTCGCGCTCGGCGGCGTGGCGGGACTCGCCGCCGTGATTGCCCTGAGCCGGACCGCCACGGCCGCCCGCGACGAGGCGCTGGTCCGATCCGGCGCGGTGATGCGGGTCTCGCCGATCCCGACCGCGCCGGGATTGGGCGACGTCCCCGTCTGGGCGGTCGTTTCGCTCGAGCGCCGGCAGGATGATTGGTGGCTGGTGCGGACGGCCGATGATCATCGGGGCTGGATCCCGGAGAACCGGTTGGCGCCGCTGTCGCCGCTAGATTGACGGGGATGGCCACCGAGACCGCCCGCCGGATCGCGATCCTCCCGGATGCCGTGGCGAACCAGATCGCCGCCGGCGAGGTGGTCGAGCGTCCGGCCTCGGTGGTGAAGGAACTGGTCGAGAACGCGATCGATGCCGGCGCCACGGTAGTGCGCATCGCGGTCGAGAACGGCGGCAAGACGCTCATCGAGGTCGCCGACGACGGCTCGGGGATGTCGCGCGACGACGCGATCCTGGCGCTCGACCGCCACGCGACGAGCAAGATCCACCGCGCGGAAGATCTGGTCGGGATCGCCACCTTCGGATTCCGCGGCGAGGCGCTTCCCGCGATCGCCTCGGTCTCCCGCTTCACGATGGCGACCGCCACGCGCGACGGCGAGGGGACCGAGATCGCCGCGGCCGGTGGCCGGATCGACGCGGTGCGCGAGACCGCGCGGCGCCGGGGGACGACGATCACCGTCCGGGCGCTCTTCTACAACACGCCCGCCCGCCGGAAATTCCTGCGTGCGGCCGCCAGCGAGTCGCGCGCGATCGTCGAGACCGTCAACACGCTCGCCCTGGCGCACCCGGCGGTCGCCTTCGTGCTCGTGCTCGACGGACGCGAGCGGCTGAACGTGCCGGCGGGAGAGCCCCGGGACGCGCGACTCGCGGCGGTCTGGGGGGAGGCGCTCGCGCGGACCCTGCTGCCGGTCAGCTTCGCGATCGGGCCGGTGCGCGTCGCCGGATTCACCCAGCGCCCGGCCGATGCCGGGCCGACCGGCCGGCGCACCCAGCTGTTCGTGAACGGCCGGCCGTTCCGCGATCATTTCCTGGTCCGCGCCGCGGAGGCCGGATACCGGTCCGCGATCCATCCCGGCGATCGCCCATCGCTCTTCCTCGACCTCCTGCTCGATCCCGCGCTGGTCGACGTCAACGTCCATCCCGCGAAGCTCGAGGTCCGCTTCCGCGACCGGTATGCCGTCGAGCGCGCGGTCGAGGAAGCGGTACGCGACGCGCTCGGCGCCCTGGTGGCCGCGGCGCGCCTCGGCGCGGGACCGCTGCCGGGGTCGCCGCCGCCGCCCCGGTTGGCGGACGACGCGCCGCCGCCCGAGCTGTTCGCGCCGCTCGAGGCGGCTGGTGGCGAGACGGACTTCGTCGAATCGTCACCGCCCAGCGGCGGATGGCAGGTCCCGTTGCTCCAGTTCGCCGACACCTACATCTGTTACGAGTCGCCGGAGGGTCTGGTCATCGTGGATCAGCACGCCGCGCACGAGCGCGTGCTTTACGAGGAGGCGATGCGGCGCGTGGCCGGCGAGGGCCTCCCGGCCCAGCGTCTGCTCCTCCCCGAGACGGTCGAGCTCACCGACGAGGAGCTGGACGTCGTCGCCGCCCACGGCGACCTCCTGACCCGACTCGGCTACGAAGTCGAGCCGTTCGGCGGACGGGCGGTCGTGATCCACGCCGTCCCCGACCCGCATCCCCGCTTCGATGCGCTGGCCACCTTCCGTGACCTGGTGGCGGACCTGGCGCGCGGGCGCTTCGGCGGCTGGGCCAACCGCGTCGAGCGGTTCCTGCAGACCTGGGCCTGCCGCGCGGCGGTCAAGGCGGGGCAGCCGCTCGACGAGGCCAGCATGCGCGAACTCCTTAGCCGGCTCTTCGCCTGCACGCTGCCGCCGCACGACGTCCACGGCCGGGCCACGATCGTCCAGTTGCCGATCGACGAACTCGAGCGACGCTTTGGACGACGCTAGGACGCTCGTCCTGGTCGGTCCCACCGGGATCGGCAAGACGGCGGTCGCCCTGGCGCTGGCGGCCCACTGGTCGATCGAGGTCGTCAGCGCCGACTCGCGTCAGGTCTACCGGGGCCTCGACATCGCCACCGCGACGCCGACCCCGCGCGAACGGCGGCGGGTCCCGCACCACCTCCTCGACCTGCTGTCGCCGGGCGAGCGCTACAGCGCCGGCCGGTTCGCGCTGGAGGCCGCCGAGGCGATCACCGCGATCCGCGCGGGCGGGAAGCAGCCGGTCGTGGTCGGGGGAACCGGGCTGTACATCCGGGCGTTGACGGAAGGATTGTTCACCGAGCCGCCACTCGACCGGCCCCGCCGCCAGGCGCTCGCGGGCGTGACGGCAGCGATGGACAACGCCACCCTCGTGCGCTGGGCGTCGCGACTCGATCCCGGCTTCCCGGGCGGGGGCGGCCGCCAGCGGGCCTCGCGGGCGATCGAGATGGCGATGCTCACCGGACGGTCGCTCAGCTGGTGGCAGCGCTCGGCCCGAGCCGCCGGCGCGATCCGGCCCCGCTACGTCCGACTGACGGCGCCCCGGGCCGTGCTCCACCAGCGCATCGCGGCGCGGAGCGAGGAGATGGTGCGTCGGGGGCTCGTCGAGGAGGTGGCCGCCGCGCTGGCCGACGGCGCCCCGCTCAGTGGACCGGGAATGGACGGCATCGGCGTGCGGGAGGCGGTGGACGTCCTCCAGGGTCGCCTGCCACGCGAGGCCCTCGCCGCGGCGATCACGCTCGCGACCAGGCAGTATGCGAAGCGGCAGGAAACGTGGTTCCGGAACCAGCTCGGTGGCGACGTGCTCGTGCTCGACGCCACCCGACCCCCTGACCAGCTCGCCGCGGCGATCGCCGCGGCAGGACTCGGCGACCCCGCATGAAGATCGGCATCACCTGCTACCCCACCTACGGCGGTTCGGGCGCCGTCGCCACCGAGCTGGGCCTCGAGCTCGCGCGCCGCGGACACGACGTCCACTTCATCACCTACGACTCGCCCTTCCGGCTGCGCGGCTACGTCGATCGGGCGGTCTTCCACCAGGTCGACACCACGATCAGCCGCTATCCGCTCTTCGACCACTACCCGTACACGCTGGCCCTCGCCTCGCGGCAGTACGAGGTCGCGCTCGAGGAGAAGCTCGACCTGCTCCATGTGCACTACGCCATTCCCCATGCCACCACGGCGTTCCTCGCCCGGGAGATGCTGGCCGAGCAGCACCGGCTCAAGGTGATCACCACCCTGCATGGCACCGACATCACCCTGGTCGGCCAGGAGACCTCCTTCTACGCGATCACCAAGTTCTCCATCGAGCGGTCCGACGGCGTGACGGCGGTGTCGGCGTTTCTGCGCGACGAGACGCGCCGCGCCTTTGGCTCGGTCAACTGCGCCCTCACCGTGATCCCGAACTTCGTCAACCTCGACGAGTACCGCCCGGAGGTCGCGCTGCCCCACGACGCCCTCGCCGGGGCGGGGCACAAGGTGCTCGTGCACGTCTCGAACTTCCGTGAGGTCAAGCGGGTCAAGGACGTCGTCCGGATCTTCGCGCGCGTGCGCCGGGCGATGCCCGCGTCGCTGCTCATG
Organism: uncultured Gemmatimonadaceae bacterium; assembly: GCA_964557115.1. Lineage (GTDB taxonomy): Bacteria > Gemmatimonadota > Gemmatimonadetes > Gemmatimonadales > GWC2-71-9 > Palsa-1233. The sequence goes on along the minus strand of CAZKYO010000008.1, from coordinate 62,242 downwards.
GTGGGTGACGGCCCCGACCGGCACGACGCCGAGCAGGAGGCCCGGGAACTCGGGGTCGCCGCCGACGTCCGCTTCCTCGGGCGCCTCGACGCGGTGGCCCCGGTCCTCGCGGCCGCCGACCTGTTCGTGCTCCCCTCGCAGACCGAGTCGTTCGGCCTCGCGGCACTGGAGGCGATGGCGTGCGGCGCCCCGGTGCTCGCGGCGCGGACCGGCGGCCTCCCGGAGGTCATCACCGACGGCGTGGAGGGGATCCTCGAGCCGCCTGGCTCGGTCGAGGCGATGGCCCGCCGCGCCATCACCCTCCTCCGCGACGACGCGGCGCACGCCCGCATGCGCGAGGCCGCGATGGCCAGGGCGCAGGCGTTCTCCGCCGTCAACGTGGTGCCGCAGTACGAGCGGTTCTACGAGGAGATCCTCGCCCGGTGATCGGTCTCCTTCCGCTCGTCATCGCCGTGGTCCTCGGCCTGGTGGAGGGCGCCACGGAGTTCCTCCCCGTCTCCTCCACGGGCCACCTCATCGCCGTCGGCGCCCTGCTCGACTTCACCGGGGAGCGCGCCGCGACCTTCGAGGTGGTGATCCAGTTCGGCGCGATCCTCGCCGTGATCTGGCACTACCGCGGGGCGCTCCTCGGCCTCGTTCGCCGCGCGTTCCGCGCCGGACCGGAGCAGCGCCTCGCCCGCAACCTGCTGGTCGCGTTCCTGCCGTCGGCCGTCATCGGCCTGCTGGCGCACGACCTGATCAAGACCGTGCTGTTCTCGCCGGTCGTCGTGGCGTGGGCGCTCGTGCTCGGCGGCGTGCTGATGCTGGCGATCGAGTGGCGCAAGCCGGTGACCACGACGACCGACGTGCACGCCGTCGGGCTCCGCCAAGCGCTCGCCATCGGCTGCGCCCAGGTGCTCGCGATGATCCCCGGGACGTCCCGCGCCGCGGCGACGATCCTCGGCGGCTACGTCGCGGGGCTGTCGCGCCCGGCGGCAACCGAGTTCTCGTTCCTGCTCGCGATCCCGACGATCGTCGGCGCCGCCGGCCTCGACCTCGTCAAGAGCCGTGACCTCCTCGGCCGTGACGATGCGCTGGTGTTCACCGTGGGCACCGTCGTCGCCTTCCTCTCCGCGCTCGCGGTGATCCGCGGCTTCCTGCGCTTTGTGGAACGCCACACGTTCAACGTCTTCGCGTGGTACCGGATCGGGTTCGGCGCGCTGCTCTTCCTGCTCTTCGCCCTCCGGGTGATCTGAGGCGGGCGGCCATGCTGCACCGGCACGCGGCGCTGCCCAGCACGATGGAGGAGGCCCATCGGCTCGCCGAGGCGGGCGCGCCACCGGGCGTGGCGGTCGTGGCGGACCGGCAGGTGGCGGGGCGCGGGCGACAGGGACGGCCATGGGTGTCGCCCGTCGGCGGACTCTGGCTCTCGGTGGTCACCCGTCCCGATGCCGCCACCGGACTCGATGCCGTCTCGATCCGCGTCGGCCTGGCGCTCGCCGACGCCCTCGGGCGCGAGATGGGCGGCCTGCCGGCGATCGGCCTGAAGTGGCCCAACGACCTCATCGTCGGCGGCCGGAAGCTCGGCGGCATCCTGGTCGAGGCGCGCTGGAAGGGGGAGCGGTGTCTCTGGACCGTCGTCGGGGTGGGCCTCAACGTCCGCAACCCGGTGGCGACGGAACTGGCGGGCATCGCGACCAGCATGGCCGAATGGGGACCGGCCCCGGATCCGGTCGGGCTGGCGCCGGTCGTCGTCGCGGCCGTCGCCGAAGCGGTCCGGGGCGGACCCCTGGAGGGCGGGGAACTCGCGGCCTGGGCCGCCCGCGACACGCTTCGCGGGCGGATCGTCGCGACCCCGACGGCCGGCCTGGTCGAGGGGATCACGCCCGACGGCGCCCTCGTGGTCCGCGACGCCGCCGGGGACCGCCACGAATGCCGTGGCGGGGTGGTGGCGCACACCGACTGACGCGAGATTCCTGCGATGCGACTGCTCATCGACATCGGCAACTCCGAAGCGACCGTCGGGCTCCTCGATGCCGGGCGCATCGTGGGTCACTGGCGGATCACCACTCGGCAGGAACGGACCCCGGACGAGTGGGCGATGACGCTGCTCGCCTTCCTGCACCGCGCCGGACACGACCCGGCCGGCGTGCGCGGCGCCTGCATCGCCTCGGTGGCGCCGGCGGTGACCGGAGTGCTCGCCGACGCCGTGCATGACGCGATCACGGCGCACGTGGCGATGGTGGATCCTGCGGCCCCGCTGCCGCTGGTGCTCGACGTGGACGAGCCGCTGGCCGTCGGTGCCGATCGAATCGCCAACGCCCTGGGGGCGCTCGACCGGCATCCCGGGGACGCCATCGTCATCGACCTCGGCACCGCGACGACGTTCGACTGCGTCACGGCCGATCGGCGTTTCATCGGCGGGGCGATCATGCCGGGGCTGCGCACGTCCGCCGACCAGCTGATCCAGCGCGCCGCCAAGCTCGCGGCCACGGAACTGGTCGCGCCGACGCGGGCGATCGGGCGCACGACGAGCGAGCACATCCGCGCCGGTGTGCTCTTCGGCGCGGCGGACGCCATCGACGGCATGGTGCGACGGATGCAGGCCGAATGGCCTGGCGCCGGCACGCCGAGCGTCATCGCCACCGGGGGCCTCTCGCCGCTCGTCGCGCCGCACGCGGCGACCGTCACGCTGGTCGACCTCGACCTGACCCTCCATGGCCTCCGCGTCGCCGCGGACGCCCTCGGCGTGCCGGGCTGACGCCACCCTTGGCCCGCCCCCCGATGGGCGGCTACCTTCCCGCGTTCCGGTACCTGACCTGGGAGACCTGGCCGATGGCAACCGCGGTTCCGTTCGACGACAGCAGCGACACCACCGACCTCCGCCGCATCATTCGCGGGGCGATCACCCTCGCCGTGATCCAGGCGCTCGTCGTCTTCGCCGTTTCCCTCGTCAATCGCGGACTCGAGGGGACCGCCGACCACGCCCTCAGCGGCGTCCTGGTCGCCGCGGGCCTCTTCGCGACCGTCTTCCTCCCCGGTCGGTGGACCAGGGCCCGCAGCATCGAAGGGATCGCCGGGGCCGCCGGGATCGGGTTGGGTGCCGCGCTCGGTTTCCTGGTGCTCGACGTGGCGATCCTCCAGCCCCTCGGCACCTGGACCAACCGCTGGTGGGAAGTCGGCGGGATGTCGAACTGGTGGTACCACCCGGTCTGGTGGATGGTCGGCTGCTACCTCTCGTGGATGGGCGCGTTCGTCCAGGCGAACCTCGCCACCCGTCGGGGTGCGACCGGCCTCGTGCCGGCCGTCGTCCTGGTCACGGTGCTCGCCGCAATCCTCGGCGCGCTGGCCGCGACCCTGCATTTCCCGGGGGCCGCCTGGAACGTGCCGACCTTTGCCGTGGCGGTGCTGCCGGCCCTCGCGCTCGGGACCCTCGTGACCGGCCTCGGGGCGAGGCGGTAGGGGCGATCCGCGTGCCGCGACTGCTGCGGCTGGTCTTCCGGTTCGGGGGATGGCTGATGACCCCGGTCGTCACGATCCTCGCGGCAGCCCTCGGGGCGACCATCGGCGCGATGGTCGCCCCGCGTCTTTCGCCGCTCACCGGGTTGATCGTGGCCCTGGTCACCGGCATCATCGCGGCCGCCACGGGATTGTGGCTCTGGTCGCGCCTGCTGCGCCGCTCGCCGGAACTGCGCGACGTGTTGCAGGTGACCGAGGAGGGCGTCCCCACCGAACGAGCCATGGACGAAATCATCGGCAACGATCCCCCGGCCCCGACGGCACCCGCCGCATGAAGCGCCTCGTCGCGCCGTTGCTCGGCCTGTGCGCCCTCGCCGCGCCCCTCGCCGCGCAGGATGGCGTCTTCCTCACGGCCGGCCGGGTCTTCGCCGGCGCACCCGACGAGTCGAGCTGGCGGCTCACGTTCCAGCGTGACCTCGTCGGCCCGATCGGGCTCGACATCGCGCTGCAGGAACTGCCCGGCGGCCGCCCCGACGAAGGGGAGCTGTACGGCTTCGGCGTCGACTTCACGCTGTTCGGCGGAAGCACCCGGCGGCTCCCCGCCGTCTTCCTCGGGGCGGCCGGCGGCATCGGCCTCGGCGAACAGGACCGGCTCTGGTACGGCGCATCCGTCGGCATCCGGGCCCCCGTGCTCGTGGCGGGACCGATTCGGGCCGGCGTGGAGGTCCGCTGGCGCGACCTGTCCGTGCAGGGCCGCGACGGTCTCGAGCTCGGCGTCACGCTCGGCTGGCGCGGTCGCCGGCGGACGGCCGTCGCCGGCGGCGATGCGACCGGGCTCTACGTCCCGCGCGCCACCACCGAACGTCTCCGTGCCACGGGGATTCCGGAGGACAAGGCTCGGCTCCTCGGCGGGGTCGTCAGCACCGCGCTCGAGGAGATGGGGCAACCCTACGTCTGGGGCGGCACCGGCGACGGCAGCGGCGGCTTCGACTGCTCGGGGCTGATCTACTACGCCTACGGCCGCTACGGCGTCCGGATCCCGCGCACCGCCGCGGGGCAGGCCACGGCAGGGATCGCCATCCGCCAGGACCTCGACGCACTGCTGCCGGGCGACATCCTCACGTTCGCCGATCGCGGCGAGGAGGTTTCCCACGTCGGCCTGTACGTCGGCGAGGGCCGCTTCATCCACAGCGCATCCGGCGGCGTGCGCGTCTCCCGCCTCGCCGAGGACGACAGCTACGGCAAGTATTGGCTGCGACGCTGGGTGGGCGTGCGACGGATCGTCGAATAGCACCAGCCGACATCGCGAAGGGCGAAGGGCGAGGGGCGGACATTCGGTCCGACCCTCGCCCTTCGTCATCTCGCTGGTCGCTGCTCAGGGGTGCTGGTGTCCCGCCCCCATCCCCGGCATCCCGGGCATCTCCTTGCCGAGGGCCTCGAGCGCGGCGACCTCGGTCTTCCAGTCGGTGCTGGCGCGGTTCACCGCCGGCCATTGGTCCGGGTCGTCCGGGACGAACAGCAGGATCATGTGCGCCATGGCGCCGTCCTTCAGGAAGCGCCCACCGGTGTTGTCGTAGGACGCCAGGAAGCGGTAGACGTGCCCCTTGGTCAGCTTGATCCCGCGTCCGCTCACGCCGGGGAACTTCCGCTCGACGCCGGAGATCCGGCCCTGGCGATCGAGCGTCGCATCGAGGTGCACCACTTCGCGCTGCTGGCCGCCGGTCAGGTCGAGCAGGTCGAGTCCGGTGCCGTAGTCGTGCAGGTGGCCTCCGACGCCGATCACGCGGCCATCGATCGGCATCGTGAAGTCGGCGTGGAACTGCTGCCGGCCGGTCGGGAGGTCGAAGTCCACCGTCCGGCCGATCGGGTTGACGACGTCGAGATAGATCGGCACGACGTCCACCGGCCGCGGATACATGTTGGTCGGCATCCACTCGATCGTGAGCGTCATCGTCAGGTCGTGGTAGTCGACCGTCGACAGGTTGTGCCACATCAGCGCCAGCCCCATGTGGGTCCCCTTGCGCACGGGGTTCCCGATGCTGGCGGGCAGCCGGATCTCGCCGGTCTCCTGCCCGATCGCGATGACCCGCTCCGGCATGTCGTAGAAGAGCTGCCGGCGATCGAGCGAGATCAGGTTCAGGTGATGGATGAGCCGGGAGGGGGCCTCGCGTCCCTGGCCGTCGGTGAGCCGCATCGACACCGCCCGGAGCCAGCCGTCCACCGGCCAGTCGAAGGTCCGGAACGGCTCCATCCCGCCGTGGTGGCCACCCATCGGTTCGGGATCGTCGAGCGCCGCCTTGAGCTGCGCCGGCGTCACGCCGGGGACCTGGTGGGGACCGGAGACGATCGTCACCGTGTGTCGGGCGGAGTCGACCGTGATGCGGACCGTGGCGTCGGGGCCGCCATCGGGTCTCGTGGTGGGCAGGGCCAGCACACTGGCCAGCGTCAACGCGAGAACGACCATGCCATCCTCTCGGGATCGGGACCTGAACGGATCTTGACCGGGGAGGGTTGGCGGCGCAACGCCGCGCCCGTTGCTCGCGATCCCCGGTGCCACCCCCGGAACGGACCGTCGGCCGGAGCGGTTCCCGGTCCGCCGGGGTGACAAGCCACCCCCGTCGTTCTGGCCGAGCGGGCGCGGGCGGGGGTGGTCCTTCCTGCCACTCCGGCTTGGCAGTCCGGCATGTCGATTGCCAAGCCCCTGCAGTGTCTTGACTTGGGGCTCCCCATGCCTAGGTTTGGGCCGTTGGCACTCGCCGGGTCGGAGTGCCAGACACACTCACGCTGGACAGTTCAACCCTGTTGGATGTCGGAGGCCGGGCGATGGCAGCGACGAAGACCAAGATCAAGGTCACCCCGCTCGAGGACCGCGTGGTGATCATGCCGAGTGACGAGGCGGAGGAGATGCGGGGCGGGCTGTACATCCCCGACACCGCCAAGGAGAAGCCGACCCAGGGTGAGATCATCGCCGTGGGCCCGGGCCGCTTCGAGAAGGGCGAGCGGGTCCCGATGGACCTCAAGGTCGGCGACAAGGTGCTCTACGGGAAGTACAGCGGCACGCCGTTCACGATCGATGGCGACGAGGTGATGATCCTCAAGGCCTCGGACGTGCTGGCGAAGATCGGCTGAGACCCTCACAGACTGACTGGAGAACGACGCAATGGCAGCGAAGGACCTGATCTTCGACGTCGACGCGCGCGCGCGGCTCAAGAAGGGCGTCGACGCCCTTGCCGAGGCGGTCAAGGTGACCCTCGGCCCGAAGGGGCGCAATGTCGTCATCGACAAGAAGTTCGGCTCGCCGACCGTCACCAAGGACGGCGTCTCGGTGGCCAAGGAAGTGGAGCTGGCGGATCCGGTGGAGAACATGGGCGCCCAGATGGTGAAGGAGGTCGCCACCAAGACCTCCGACGAGGCCGGTGACGGCACCACCACCGCGACCGTGCTCGCCCAGGCGATCTACCGCCAGGGGCTGAAGAACGTCACCGCGGGCGCCAATCCGATGGCGCTCAAGCGGGGCATCGACCGCGCCGTGGAGGCGCTGGTCGCCGAGCTCAAGGAGATGTCGGTCAAGGCCGACAGCGCCAAGGCGATCACCCAGGTCGGCACCATCTCGGCCAACGGGGACGCCGAGATCGGCAAGAAGATCGCCGAGGCGATGGAGAAGGTCGGCAAGGAGGGCGTGATCACGGTCGAGGAGGCCAAGGGCCTCGAGACCACGCTGGAGACCGTCGACGGCATGCAGTTCGACCGCGGCTACCTCTCGCCCTACTTCGTGACCGATCCCGAGGCGATGGAGGCGTCGCTCGACGCCCCGTACATCCTGATCCACGACAAGAAGATCTCCGCGATGAAGGACCTCCTGCCGGTGCTGGAGAAGGTCGCGCAGTCGGGCAAGCCGCTGCTCATCATCGCCGAGGACATCGAGGGCGAGGCGCTGGCCACGCTGGTGGTCAACAAGCTGCGCGGCACGCTGAAGGTCGCGGCCGTCAAGGCGCCCGGGTTCGGTGACCGTCGCAAGGAGATGCTCCGCGACATCGCCATCCTCACCGGCGGCAACGTGATCTCCGAGGAGGTCGGCTTCAAGCTCGAGAACGCCACCCTCGGCGACCTCGGCCAGGCCAAGCGGGTCGTGATCGACAAGGACAACACCACGATCGTCGACGGCAAGGGCAAGGACGACGCGATCCAGGGCCGGATCGCCGAGATCCGCGCCGCGATCGACAAGTCCACCTCGGACTACGATCGCGAGAAGCTGCAGGAGCGGCTCGCGAAGCTCGCCGGCGGCGTGGCGGTGATCCACGTCGGCGCCCCGACCGAGACCGAGATGAAGGAGAAGAAGGCCCGCGTCGAGGACGCGCTGCACGCGACCCGCGCCGCGGTGGAGGAGGGGATCGTCCCCGGCGGCGGCGTGGCCCTGCTGCGCGCCCAGGCCGCGCTCGACAAGGTGAAGGGGTCGGGCGACGAGAAGATCGGCGTCGACATCATCCGTCGCGCGATCGAGGAGCCGATCCGGGCGATCGCCGACAACGCCGGCGTCGAGGGCTCGATCGTCGTGGCCAAGGTCAAGGAATCGAAGGGCGCGGGCTTCGGGTACAACGCCGCGACCGACGAGTACGAGGACCTGGTCAAGGCGGGCGTCATCGACCCGACCAAGGTGACGCGCACCGCGCTGCAGAACGCGGCGTCGATCGCGTCGCTGCTCCTCACGACCGAGTGCGTGGTGGTCGAGCAGAAGGAAGACAAGCCGGCGCCCGCCGCGGCGCCGGGCGGCATGGGCGGGATGTACTGACCGGCTACCGCCGGTCAGTACCCTGAGCGCGCCCGCCTCGCGCAGGCGCGCGAAGGATCTCTCGACCTGCAAGACACACCAACGGCCACCCCCCGGGGTGGCCGTTCGTGCGTCGGGGTCTAGGGCAGTCGGTGGTAGTGGAGGTCGTAGCTGACCTGCCAGGTGCGGCCGCTGTCGGTCGAGGTCTCGCCGAACTGCCGCACCGTGGCGGTGTCGAGCGGGGTGAAGGAGAGCCGCTGCCACGGACTGCCGAGCCGACTGAGGTACACCAGCGTCGGACCGTCCCAGTGGCTCTCGCGGAACTCGACCACGCCGCCGTTCTGCCCCACCCAGTATTGCTGCCACTGCCCGAGCGCCGTGTTGAAGGCGTTGAGGCTCTTGCCCTCGGAGCCGTTCGCCGCGGTCCAGTTCTCGAGCAGCGCGCACCCACCGCTCACGCGCTGGATCACGCTCGACCCGGCGGCCGCCTGGGGGGCGTTGGCGGGCGAGACGCGCCACCGGCCGAGCCAGAAGTCGAAGCGCCGCGCGTTCGGATCGGATTCGCACGGCGCGAACGCCGCGGTGATTCGGGCGAGGAGCGCGGCGAATCGCGGGTCCTGCCGGACCGCGGCGAGGTCGGGATCGGTCTGGTACTGCGAGGGCTGATTGAAGCCGGCCGCCGACGCCTTCTCCAGCCACGCGAGCGCGGTGTCCACGTGGCCGAGCCGGGCATGCATCGCCCCGGCGTTGTAGATCGCGGTGACCAGGCGACCGCCGGCGGCGGCGTGCTCGAAGGCGTCCGCCGCGACCGCGGGGTCGTCGAGCGCCACCGAGGCGAGGCCGACGCCGTTCCAGGCCCGCAGGAAGCCGCTGTCGGTCGTCACCAGGCTGCGGTAGAGTCGGCGAGCCTCACCGGGGTTCCCGGCCCGGAGCAGGGAGTCGGCGCGGAGCTCCACGGCGCCCTTGGGGCGGGGGGATTGGGCGCCGAGCGGGTGGGGCAGTGTCGCGACGAGCAGGCCGGCGATCGGCGCGAACGATCGAATGTGCTGGAGGAGGTTTGGCATGTCGAATGATCGTCGGCGGCGCCGGGAGGCGCGACGGTCCAACGTAAGTGCTGGGTATGGAATCCGTCCGGCTCCCGGGGGCGCCGTGGCCGGACGTCCATGCGCCCAGACGCCGGTCGGGCTATGGTTCGCGGTCCCTGCGTCCACTCCTTCGAGCGAGCCGAGCCAATGATGCACCGTCGATTCCTGCTCCTGCTGCCCCTCGCGGCCTGCTCCCCGGCGACGGACGGCGGCGACGCCACGCCGGAGATCTCGGCCGACCGGCTTCGCGCCGACATCGCGGTGCTCGCCGCCGACTCGCTCGAGGGTCGCCGACCGGGCACCGTGGGCGAGGAGCGCACGATGGCGTTCCTCACGAACCAGGCGAAGGCGATCGGCCTGCAGCCGGGCAATCCCGACGGGACCTGGACCCAGCCGCTCACGCTGGTCGGCATCACCGGCGTCCCGACGCTCACGGTGCGCCGGGGCGACTCGGCGCGCCAGCTCGCCTGGCGCACCGACTTCGTCGCCCAGTCGCGCCACGAGGTGCCGACGGTCGACGTCGCCCGCAGCGAGATGGTGTTCGTCGGCTATGGCGTCACGGCCCCCGAGTACGGCTGGGACGACTTCAAGGGCGTCGACGTGAAGGGAAAGACCGTGGTGATGCTGGTCGGCGATCCGCCGGTGCCGTTGGCAACGGATTCGACCGTGCTCGACTCGGCGATGTTCCGGGGGCGAGCGATGACGTACTACGGACGCTGGACCTACAAGTACGAGGAGGCGACGCGTCGTGGCGCCGCGGCCGTCCTCATCGTGCACCAGACCGAGCCGGCGAGTTATCCCTGGGAAGTGGTGCAGGGCGGCTGGACCGGCGAACGGATGGACGTCAGCCAGCCCGACGGCAAGGCGGCGTGGGTGCCGGTCGAGGGCTGGCTGTCGATCGACGCCGCGACCCGGCTCTTCGAGGATGCCGGCCTCGACTTCCGGGCCCAGGAGGCCCTGGCGCGGACGCCGGCGTTCACCCCGGTCTCGCTCGGCGCCGAGGCGACGTTCCACCTCGCCAACACGATGCGCACCGTGAACACCCACAACTTCATCGCACGGCTCCCGGGCAGCGACCCGTCGGTGGCCGATGAGTACGTGGCCTACACCGCGCACTGGGACCACTTCGGGATCGGCGACGCCGTGAACGGCGATTCGATCTACAACGGCGCCCGCGACAACGCCTCGGGAACCGCCGCGCTCCTCGAGCTCGCGCGTGCCTTCACCGAGGCCGGCGCGCCGCGGCGCTCGATCCTCTTCGTGGCGGTCACGGCCGAGGAGCAGGGCCTGCTCGGGTCCAAGTGGTATGCCGAGCACCCCCTCTATCCGCTCGCCAAGACCCTGGCCGACATCAACATCGACGAGCTGAACATCTGGGGTCCGACCCGCGACGTCACCGTCATCGGCAACGGCAACACCTCGCTCGAGGACGTGCTGCAGGCGGTCGCCGCCGGCGAGGGCCGCACGCTCAGTCCCGATGCCCATCCCGAGAGCGGCTCGTTCTACCGGTCCGACCACTTCGAGTTCGCGAAGCAGGGCGTCCCCGCACTCTACATCGACGCCGGAACCGACTTCATCGGCAAGCCGGCGGGCTGGGGCAAGCAGCAGACGGATGCCTGGACCGATCACGACTACCACGCCCCGTCGGACCAGCTCGAGCCGACGTGGGACCTGTCCGGCGCCGTGGCGGATCTCGGCCTGCTGTACCAGGTCGGCCGCCGGGTGGCGGATGGCGACACGTGGCCGGCCTGGAAGGACGGCACCGAGTTCAAGTCGGCTCGCGAGGCGATGCTGGCACGACCCTGAGCCGGGCGGCACGCTCCGCACCCCATCCCTTCGAGGCACGCGTGTCCGCACCACTGGAAACCGAGGGCACCTCGTCCCGGCCGTCGGCCTGGGCCACGATCCGCGAGGCGCTCCGCGGATCGCACCGGGACTTCACCGAGGGCCCGATCGGCCGGGCCGTCGTACTGCTCGCGATCCCGATGGTCCTCGAGATGTCGCTCGAGTCGGTCTTCGCGGTCGTCGACGTCTTCTTCGTCTCGCGCCTGGGTGCGCACGCCATCACGGCGGTCGGGTTGACCGAGTCGATGCTGGCGATCGTCTACGCCCTGGCGATGGGACTCTCCATCGCGGTGACCGCGGTCGTCGCGCGGCGGTGGGGCGAGAAGGACCGGGAAGGCGCGGCCCACGCCACGGCACAGGCGCTGCTGGTCGGCCTCGCGGTCGCGGTCGTGCTCGGCGTGGCCGGGGTGCTGCTCGCCCCGTCGTTGCTCGGCCTGATGGGTGCCGAGCCCGAGGTGATCGCGATCGGGACCGGGTACACCCGCGTCATGCTGGGCGGCGAGGTGACGATCATCCTGTTGTTCCTGCTCAACGCGGCGTTTCGCGGGGCGGGCGACGCGGTCATCGCCATGCGCGTGCTCTGGATCGCGAACGCGATCAACATCGTCCTCGACCCGTGCCTCATCCTCGGGCTCGGGCCGTTCCCGGCCCTCGGGGTGACCGGTGCCGCGATCGCGACGACGATCGGCCGCGGCGTCGGCGTGCTGATCGCGGTGCAGGCGCTGCTCCGGCCGGGCCATCGCCTCGCGGTGCGGCGGGAGCACTTCCGCTTCGACCCGGCGGTGATCGGCAGCGTGCTGCGGCTCGCGCGCACGGCGTCGCTCCAGTTCCTGATCGGGACCGCAAGCTGGATCGGGTTGGTGCGCCTGCTCGCCACCTACGGCAGCGTCGCGGTGGCCGGCTACACGGTGGCGATCCGGATGGTGATCGTGGGGATCCTGCCGAGCTGGGGACTGTCGAACGCCGCGGCGACGATGGTCGGCCAGGCGCTCGGCGCCGGCAAGCCGGACCGGGCGGACCGATCGGTCTGGGTGGCGTCGCGCTACAACCTCGCGTTCCTGGCGACCCTCGGCATCGTGTTCGTCGCCTTCGCACCGGCGATCGTCGGCGTGTTCGGCGACGATCCCGCCGTGACCTGGGTCGCCAGCCGCGCGCTCCGCATCGTGGCCCTCGGCTTCCCGCTCTACGCGTTCGGCATGGTCCTGACGCAGGCGTTCAACGGGGCAGGGGACACCTGGACGCCGACCTGGCTGAACCTGGTGGTGTTCTGGCTCTTCGAGATCCCGCTCGCCTGGCTGCTCGCGCGTGGCGTCGGGCTCGGGCCGGATGGCGCCTTCTGGGCGATCACGGCGGCCTTCAGCGTCCTGGCCGGCGCGGCGGCGCTGGCTTGGCGACGGGGCCGCTGGCGCACGCGCACGGTCTGAGCCGGTGCAATCCGGTATCTTTGGGGCGTCACCCTGATCCCACTCGAACGGAGTCGTTGCTCGTGCGCCTGCCAGCCCTCGCCGCCTTGCTGCTTGCCCTGCCGATCGCGGCGCCCGCCCAGGCGGGCGGTGCCGACCTGATCGGCACCTGGCGCGTCGACGCCGGCGCCGACGTCAAGAACGGCCCGCGCGAGGTGATCATCCGTGCCGATTCCAGCGCGAGCTGGGGCAAGGAGACGGTGCGGTGGCGGACCGTGAAGGACAAGATCTGGATCGCCATCGGAGGCGAGTGGGAGATCTACGGGCTGAAGGTGAAGGCGCAGCAGCTCACCCTGAGCGGCGGCGACCTGAAGAAGTCGGTCACGCTGAAGCGTGTCGGCCCGCCGACGCCCCGACCGGCGGGCGTCGCGGTGCCGCCCGATCCGGGCACCTGACGGGGGTCTCGATCATCGAGCCGGGCGACGCGCACGCGTCGCCCGGCGTCGTTCAGGGTTGGAGCGTCGTCACCTCGCCGACCGCATCGAGGGGCAACGCCTGTAGCGCGGCGAGGAGGCGGTCCGCCACGGCCTCGGGCGTGGGCACGCTCGCGGGATCCTCGAGGGGATACGCGGCCGCCCGCATCCGCGTCCGCATCGCACCGGGCTGCAGGATCACCGTCCTGACGCCGCGGGGCGCCAGCTCGAGCGCGTAGATCGCCGCGAGCCGCTCCACCGCGACCTTGGACACTTCGTAGGCCCCCCAGCCGGTGCGGGGCGCATCGGTCACCCCGCTCGAGACGAAGGCGAGGACCGCCTGGCGGCCGAGCCGGGGCACCAGCCGTCGCGTGAGCTCCTGCGCGGCGACGACGTTCACCGCCATCACCCGCTCGAACTCGCGGCGTGGCCAGTCGGCGAGCGGGGCGCGGGGGCCGAGTCGGCCGGCGTTGTGGATCACCAGGTGGACCCGGCACCGGTCGGCAGCGAGCCGTCGTGCCAGCCGACCGATGGCGGCGCCGTCGGCCACGTCGCCGAGCACCGGCACGATCGGGAGGTCGTGTGCGGCGGCGGCCCGGGCGAGTCGCGCAAGGGCAGGGCGCCCACGAGCCAGGGTGTACACGCGGGTCCCGTGGCGGGCGAGCCCCATCACCAGGGCGTGGCCGAGGCCGTGAGTGCCGCCGGTGACGATGGCGGTGCGTTGCGATCGCATCCGGGCAAGGTATCATCCGTGACTGGCCCGCGGCACCACACCCGGCTCGACCGTTCCCATCCCGGAGTTCCCCATGACCACCGGACGTCTCGAGGCGTTCAGCGATGGCGTGCTGGCGATCGTGATCACGATCATGGTCCTGGAGCTCAAGGTGCCCCACGACCCGGGCGTCGCGGCGCTGCGCGAACTGCTGCCGGTCTTCCTCACCTACCTGCTGTCCTTCGTCTTCGTCGGGATCTACTGGAGCAACCACCACCACCTGATGCTGGTCACGGAGCGGGTCAACGGCGCCGTCCTCTGGGCCAACCTCCACCTGCTGTTCTGGCTCTCGCTCATCCCGTTCGTGACGGGCTGGATGGGGGAGAACGAGTTCGCCCCGCTCCCGGTCGCGCTGTATGGCGTGGTGATGATCGGCTGTGCCGTCGCCTATTCCGTGCTGACCACGGTGATCATCCGCGTGGACGGCGCCGCCTCGCGCCTGGCGCACGCCATCGGCCCGAACCGCAAGGGGAAGGTCTCCCTCGCCCTCTACGTCGCGGCACTGCCGCTCGCCCTCCTGGTGGATCCGCGCCTCGCCCTCGGCGTCTACGTGACGGTCGCCCTCCTGTGGCTGGTGCCCGACTCCCGCATCGAGCGCGCCCTGCGCGACGCGGGCCTGGGTGACCGACCCGCCGCGTAGCGCGACCCCGCCTCCCTCCCGTCGCAAGGAACCCGATGCCGATCGACACCACGCCATATCTCGTGCGCCCCGGGCAGTCGCTCGACCTCGGCGCGATGTCCACCCGGCCGGAGCCGCTTTACCAGTCGAAGGCGGAGTACAAGAAGCGGCTGGCGCACCGGATCGACCGGATGCGGGAACTGCAGGGCCGCCTCTACGCCGACGATCGGCACGCGGTGCTGGTGATCTTCCAGGCGCCCGACGCCGCCGGCAAGGACAGTGCGATCAAGCACGTGATGTCGGGCGTCGATCCGCAGGGCGTGTCGGTCCACAGCTTCAAGCAGCCGAGCCGCGAGGAACTCGACCACGACTTCCTCTGGCGCAGTGCCGTGCGGCTGCCCGAACGGGGCCGGATCGGGATCTTCAACCGATCGTACTACGAGGAGGTGCTCGTGGTCCGCGTGCACCCGGAGTTCCTCGACGCCCAGCGACTCCCGGACCGTCCGGCGACGCTCGAGGCGCTCTGGGCGGAGCGGTACCAGTCGATCCGCGACCACGAGGCGCACCTGCATCGCAACGGCACCCGAATCGTCAAGTTCTTCCTGCACCTCTCGCCGGAGACCCAGCGGCGGCGCTTCCTCGATCGGCTCGAGGATCCCGAGAAGAACTGGAAGTTCTCGGCCGGCGACCTGGCCGAGCGCGAGCACTGGGATGCCTACCGCACGGCGTACGCCGAGGCGATGGCCGCGACGTCGACCGAGGCGTCGCCGTGGTACGTGATCCCGGCCGACGACAAGAAGAGCGCCCGGCTGCTGGTGTCGGAGGTGATCTGCGACCTGGTCGACGGGCTCGATCTCCGGTTCCCGCTTGTCGATCCGGGCGACATCGCGCGCTACCGTGAGGCGCTCAAGGCGACGCCCGGGCCGGGCGCCTAGAGCAGCGAGCGCTGGGCCGGTGCGGTCAGCACGATCGGCCGCATCGGGCCGTCCTGGGTGGCGACGTGGAGCGCGCCGCGGAAGCCCGCCTCCGCGAGCGCGGGCCCGATCGCGGCGGTGGCGGCCTCGGCGGAATTGCAGCGCTGGCTGAGGTGGGCCAGGACCACGGTGGCGAGGTGGTCGTGGAACACCTCCCGCAGCAGGGCCGCGCAGGCGTCGTTGGAGAGGTGCCCGCCCGCGCCCGCGATCCGCTGCTGCACGACCGGGGGATAGCCGCTGGTGCGCAGCAGGATCTCGTCGTGGTTGGCCTCGAGCACCAGGGCGTGGCGCTCGCGGAGGAACCATCGGATCGCCTGGGTCGGGCGTCCCAGGTCGGTGGCGAGTGCGAGCGAGGTGCCGTCCTCGGTGCGGATGCCGATCGCGACGGGCTCGGCCGCGTCGTGCGAGCACGGGCACGCCTCAATCGCGAAACGGCCGACCGCGACCGGCCCGCGACTGCCGATCGGCAGCCACGCGCACGGCTCGCCGCCACGCGACAGCCGGGTCCACGTCCCGAGCGAGGCCAGCAGGGGCACGTCCCGCGCCGCGGCGAGGCGGACTGCCCCGGTCGCATGGTCGCCGTGCTCGTGCGTGAGGGCGATCGCCACGATGCGTGCGGGATCCAGGCCGGCCGCGTCGAGGCGCCGCTCCAGTTCGCGCGCCGAGAAGCCCGCCTCGACCAGCAGGATCTCGTGGTCCTCGACGAGGGCGAAGGCATTCCCCTTCGACCCGCTGCCGAGGACGTGGAGTGTGGCCACGCTCAGCCCGTGAGTCGCGCGTGCATCGCGCGAAGGCTCGCCTCGGCGGTGTCGTCGACGGCGACGTGCCGGCGAGGCATCACCCGGCGGGCGACCGCGATGAAGCGATCGACCTCGAGTCGATCCTCTCCGTCGCCCCAGGCGAAGGGGGCGGTGTACTTGGCCGCCCGGACCGCCCCGAACAGGTTCGCGCCGGCGCCGATGACGGCGCCGGTCGGCAGCAGCGTGCCGATCGCCGTCTTGACGTGATCCCCGATCAGCGACCCGAGCAGCTGCCGGCCTGTCTCCACCCGCCGGGCGCCGACGTCGAGGCGGACCGGTCCGTAGGTGTTCTTGAGGTTGGAGGTGATCGTCCCGGCCCCGAGATTCACCCAGCTGCCGATCACGCTGTGGCCCAGGAAGCCGTCGTGGCTCTTGTTGGCATGCCCGGTGAAGGTGACCGTCGACAGTTCGCCATGCACGCGACACTGCGGCCCGATGCTGACGTGCCGCAGCTGTCCCCCGCCGACGACGGTCCCTTCGCGGATCCAGCTCGGTCCCTCGATCCGCGTCCCGCTGCGGACCGACACGCCGCGCTCGAGGATGATCGCCCCCTTGCGGACGTCGAGCACGACGCCCGGCTCGAGTTCGGCGCCGCGAAGCGAGATGGCGCCCTCGTTGCCGATCACGATCGTCCCCGAGGGCAGCGGATCGCTGCCCTGATCGAGCGCCTGGAGGGTGTCCGGAAAGAGGTACTGCTCGAGCACCGTCACCAGGTCGTGGGCGCCGGCCAGCGGCAGGCCCTCGATCACCAGGCCGTCGCCGTCGTCGTGCGGGCCGCGCCAGCGCTCGCCCGGGTCGAGGCGCCAGGCGACGGCGCGCCCCTCGTGCAGCAGGCGCTTCGCGCCACCGGTCGCGCGCAACGGCAGTCGCGGGGCGAAGGTCGCGTCGGCCACCCAGGCGGGGCCGCTCACCTGCTCGGCGGTCACGATCGGCGGGGCGCCGGCCGGTCGCGGCCCCGCGGCGTGCGGGGCGAGGAAGCCCCGCGTGGTGGCGCCGAGCGCGCGTTGCCAGCGCTCGTGCAGCCGCCAGCCGGCCGCGCGCAGTTCGGAGAGCGGGCCGGCGATCGCGAACGGCGCCCAGGGGGCGCCAGGCTGGTCGGGTTCGAGCAGGTACAGCGTAGTCATGTCACTCCAGCGTCCGCACGTCGGGTGGGAGCGCGTCGAGGGTCTGCTTGAGGTCGGGAGCGCGGGCGCGATCGAGCACCAGGGTCCGGTTGTTGGCGTGGACGACGACAAGATCGCGCACGCCGGACAGGACCATCGGCGGACCGTCGTTCCAGACGATGCAGTCGCTGCAATCGACCAGCGAGACGGCGCCGTGCACGACGTTGCCGCGGCGGTCGCGCGGCCGGATCCGGGCCAGCGCCTCCCAGGTGCCGATGTCGTCCCACGGGAACTCGCCCGCGACGACGGCGACCGCCGCGGAGCGCTCGAACACGCCGACGTCGATCGACACGCTGCGGACGTCGTGGAAGAACGCCTCGACGTCGCCGGCGTCGAGGGCGCCGAGGAAGGGCGCGATCTCGGGCGTGTGCGTCGCGATCTCGCGCCGGAGGTCGCTGGCCCGCCACGCGAAGAGTCCGCTGTTCCAGAGCGCCCCGTCGGCCATGAGGTCGAGCGCCCGGGCGGCGTCCGGTTTCTCGACGAAGGAGGCCACCGCGCGCGCCGCGCCGTCGAGGCGATCGCCGGGCATGATGTAGCCGAACCCGGTCTCCGGACGCGAGGGGACCATGCCGACCGTCACCAGTCGCTGGTGCCGCGAGGCGGTGTCGAGCGCACTCGCGGCGGTCGCCATGAACGCGGAGGCATCCCGCACCGCCCAGTCCGCGTGCATCGAGACGACGGCGGCGTCGGGGTCGCGGCGCGCGGCCTCGAGGGTGGCCCACACCAGCGCGGGGCCGGTGCCTGCCGGACGGGGCTCGATGAGATAGTTGTCCGCCGGGACCGGCAGGGTCTCCTGCAACCGCGCCGCGAGGTCCGGGCCGGTCACCACCAGGAGGCGCTCGGGGGGAATGAGTCCCGCCAGGCGATCCACCGCCTCCGCGGCCGCGGAGCGATTGCCGCTCAACGGCAGGAGTTGCTTGGGATTGCGCGGCGAGGAGAGCGGCCAGAATCGGGTGCCCGACCCGCCGGCCAGCAGGACCCCCCAGCGCATCAGACCAGCTCCGTCAGGGCGGGTCCGTGGCGGCGAAGGTCATAGAGGAGGACGCCCAGGTCGCCCGCGGGGGCGGCCAGGACAAGCAGGGTTGCGCCGGAGGGCAGGCGGTGCATCACCAGGGTGCCGGTCGCCCCTTCCACCACCACCTGGAGCGGGGTCCCGTGTCCGGTCGCCTCGCCGAGGCCCTGCAGCGTCCGCAGCGTGGTCGCAGCCAGCGCGGCGGCGGTGTCGCCCTCGATCCCGCCGCCGGGCGTGGCGGCGTCGATCACGAGCCCCTCGTCGCTCACCACCAGCGCCCCGGCCACGTCGGACCGGTCGGCAAGCGCTTGGAGCACGTCGTGCAGGGCGGGCATCCGGGGGGCTCCGGGTGGGGGTGGGGAACAGCGCGAACCTTGTCGCCCCGCGGCGTCGAAGTCAAGCAATGACGCCGGGTTGCCGCACTCTCGCGAGCGGTCTAACGTTCCGCCATGCATGGACGCCGGACCCTCGCCCTCGCCGCCCTCGCGGCCCTCGCCGCCTGCGGCGACACCCAGCTCCCCGAGGCCGTGTACGTGAACTCGGTGGACACCTTCACGATCTCCTCGATCACCGGGACCCCCGTCGCGCTGGCGGGTGCCTACTCGGTGCTGGAGGACCGGGTCGTCCGGACCGACCAGTCGGCCGGGTTCGACTTTGCGTACCTCCACGATGGCGATCGCCACCTGCTGGTGCCGCTCGATGCGCTCGGTCTCGGCGCGCGAACCACCAACCCCGGACTGCAGCTCTCGTCGCTCGCCTTCGACGCGATCACGACGCCGCCGAGTGACGGCTACGTGACCGATGACTCGGTCAACGTCCACGTCGGCGACGTCCTGGTGGCGCGCTCACGGCCGCTCTGCTACCTCGGCGTGCCGCAGTACGCGCGGATCCAGATCCTCGGCACCGATGACGCGGAGGGGACGATCACCTTCCGCACCGTCGCGAACCTGAACTGCGGTTATCGATCGCTGGTCCTCGGTCTCCCGACCGAATGAGGGCGCGATGATCGACGTGCGCGGGATCCGGCAGGACCCAGGGGCGGTGCGTGCCGCCGTGGCGCGGCGGCTCGACGACGGCGCCCTCGCGCAGTTCGATCGCGTCGTCGAGCTCGACGTGCGCCGCCGCGAGGTCCTCACCGAGGTCGAGGCCCTGCGGGCGGAGCGCAACGAGGCGAGTCGCGAGTTCGGTCGGCGAAAGCAGGCGGGCGAGGACGTCACCGGGCTCCAGGGTGAGCTTGCCGCGCGGGCCGCGCGACTGAAGGACCTCGAGGAGGACCTGCGCGAGTTCGAGTCGCTGCTCGACGCGCACCTGCTCGCCGTCCCCAACCTCCTGCACGCCGACGTCCCCGACGGCGATGCATCGGCCAACCGGGAGGTCCGGCGGTGGGGGACGATCCCCGCACCCGACTTCGTGCCGGTGCCCCACTGGGAACTCGGCGAGCGGCTCCGGCTCTTCGACCTGCCCCGCGGCACCAGGCTGAGCGGCAGTGGCTTCCCGCTGTTCACCGGGATGGGCGCCCGCCTCGTGCGCGGCCTCGCCAACTTCATGCTGGACCTGCACGTCGCCGAGCACGGCTACCTCGAGGTGCACCCGCCGCTCCTGGTCAACGAGGCGACCGCCCGCGGCACCGGCCAGTTGCCGAAGTTCCAGGACGACCTCTACGGCGTCGAGCGGGACGGCCTCTTCCTGGTGCCCACCGCGGAAGTCCCGGTCACCAACATCCATGCCGACGAGATCCTCGAGGCCGCGGCGCTGCCGATCGCCATGGTCGCCCACACGCCCTGCTTCCGGCGCGAGGCGGGGTCCCACGGGAAGGACACCCGCGGCCTGATCCGCGTGCACCAGTTCGACAAGGTCGAGCTGGTGCGTCTCTGCCGTCCCGAGGACAGCGAGACCGAGCACGCCCGCATCACTGCCCACGCCGAGGCGGTGCTGCAGCGACTCGGGCTGCCCTATCGCGTGCTCACGCTGGCGGCCGGCGACACCGGCTTCGCGAGCGCCCGCACCCACGACCTGGAGGTCTGGGCCGCCGGCATCGGCACCTGGCTCGAGGTGTCGAGCTCGAGCACGTTCACCGACTTCCAGGCGCGCCGGGCCGGCATCCGCTACCGTCCCGAGCCGGGGGCGAAGCCTGAACTGGTCCACACGCTGAACGCGTCCGGCCTGGCCTTCCCCCGCACGATCATCGCGCTGCTCGAGAACGGCCAGCAGGCCGACGGCTCGGTGCGGCTGCCCGAGGCCCTGGTGCCCTATGTCGGCACCGACCGGCTCGTCGCCGCGTCGTAGCGAGGGGATCCGCCGCTTCGCGCCGGCGGTCGCCCTCCTCCTGGTGGCGGTGCTCGTCGGCCTGTCGCTGGCGATGAGCCTGATCGTCGCGCGGCACTTCCGCGACCAGGCCCTGACCGCCTCCCGGATCTACGCCACCACCTTCGCGGGGCTCAGCGATCCCGATCCGGGCGGTGCGACGCAGGCGCTGTTCGATCTCGGCAACCGCGTCCGTGAGCTCGGCATCCCGCTCGTCGTGACCGATTCCGCCGGGGCCGTCCTCACCAGTGCGAACCTGCCGTTCGCGGCGCCGCCGGGCGACGATCCGCGGACGCGGGCGTATGCGACGGAACTCGATCGCGTCAACCCGCCCTTCGCGACCTCGCTGGGGGCGGTGGTGCACTACGGCCCGGTGCCGGCGACGTCGCTGCTCCGGGCGCTCGCCGTGCTGCAGGTCCTCACCATCCTCGTGATGGTCGGCGTGGCGATCGTCGCGTATCGCAGCCAGACCGGCGCGCGCCGGGACCGGCTCTGGGTCGCGATGGCGCGCGAGGCCGCCCACCAGATGGGGACGCCGCTCACGTCGCTGCAGGGGTGGATCGAGCAGCTGCGCGGGGAGGCGATGTCCCCGGCACGCCTCGCCGAGCACCTCGATGCCGACGCCGAGAAGCTGCAGCGGGTGGCGCAGCGCTTCGAGCGGATCGGCAACCCGGCCCGACGCGACCCCGTCGCGCTCGGGGCGCTCGCGGAGAAGGTGGCGGGCTATTTTCGGACCCGGCTCCCCCGGCACGCCAACGCGATCACCCTGGTGGTGGATGCGCCGCGCACCGGGCCGGTGATCCACGGCGACCCGGTGCTGCTGGAGTGGGCCTTCGAGGCGCTGGTGAAGAACGCGGCCGACGCCCTGCAGGGGCGCGGCGGCACGATCACCCTCGCCGCGGTCGCGGAAGGCCGCGACGCGGTGGTGCGGATCAGCGACGACGGCCCCGGCATTCCCCGGGAGATCCGCCGCACGCTGTTCGAGCCGGGAATCACGACCAAGCGCGGCGGCTGGGGGATCGGCCTCGCGCTGGTGCGCCGCGTCGTCGAGGAGGGGCACGGCGGCATCCTGGAACTCGAACCGAGCGATCGCGGGGCAACGTTGCTGATGCGCTTTCCGCTGGCCACTTCGTCGTGACCGCCCCCGTCGACCTGCTGCGCGGCCTGAACCCGGCGCAGCGCGAGGCCGCCGACCACGTCCACGGCCCGATCCTCGTCCTCGCCGGGGCCGGGTCGGGCAAGACGCGCGTCCTCACGACCCGCATCGCCAACCTGATCGAGACGCACGGCGTCCAGCCCGAGCGGATCTTCGCGGTGACCTTCACGAACAAGGCCGCCGGCGAGATGAAGGAACGGATCGGCCAGCTGCTCGCGCGCGACCCCTCCGGCCTGTGGATCGGCACCTTCCATTCGCTCTCGGCGCGACTGCTCCGGCGCGAGGCGGAGCGGATCGGGTTCTCCCGGCAGTTCACGATCTACGACCAGGACGATTCCGTCTCCCTGGTCCGCCGCCTGCTCGACGAGCGCAACCATCCGGTCAAGCTCTTCCCCCCGCGGGTGATCCAGGGGATCATCTCGGGGGCCAAGAACCGCATGCAGTCGGCGCAGGACCTCGAGCGCTCGGCGCCGGGGGATCCCGGGATCCGCGTGGCGGCCGATGTCTACGTCGCCCTGCAGCAGGCGCTGCGCACCGCGAACGCGATGGACTTCGACGACCTGATGCTCCATCCCCTGGCGCTGTTCCGCGAGCACCCCGACGTGCTCGCGCGGTGGCAGCGGCGGTTCGACTTCCTGCTCGTGGACGAGTTCCAGGACACCAACCGGGCACAGTACGAGCTGGTGAAGGCCCTGGGGGCGGGGCACCGCAACCTCTTCGCCGTGGGTGACGACGACCAGTCGATCTACGGCTGGCGCGGCGCCGAGGTCGGGAACATGATGGCGCTGCAGCGCGACTTCGACCCGACGCGGTTGGTGCGCCTCGAGGAGAACTATCGGTCCACCCGCCCGATCCTCGACGCCGCCAACGCGGTGATCGCCCGCAACAGCGGCCGCTTCGGCAAGACGCTGCGCACCTCCCGCCCCGGCGGCGAGTCGATCGTCGTGCTCGGCGCCGCGGACGAGCGCGACGAGGCCGAGTGGATCGCGCGCGAACTGCAGCGGCGCGAGCAGGACGGCATCGGGTACCGCGGCATGGCCGTGCTCTATCGCACCAACGCCCAGTCGCGCGCGCTCGAGGAGGCGTTTCGCCGGGCGGGGGTCCCCTACCGCATCGTCGGCGCGATCTCGTTCTACGACCGACGCGAGGTGAAGGATCTCCTCGCCTACCTCCGGCTCATCGCGAATCCGAGCGACGACGAGGCGTTCCTCCGTGCGGTGGCCGTGCCGCGCCGCGGCATCGGGCCGAGCGCGCTGGCGCAGCTCGCGGAGGCCGCGCGGCACTGGGAACTGCCGCTGCTCGCGACCGCCGAGCGGGCCGAGATGATCAACGACCTGCGGCCCAATGTCCGGACGGCGTTCGGTGACTTCGCCGCGCTGGTCGGCGGCCTGCGGGAGCGCGTCGGCGACGCCTCGCCCGCCACCGTCATGGAAGAGCTGGTCGGGGCGCTCGACTACGAGGCGATGCTGCTCGCCGAGGGACTCGAGGGCGCCGAGCGTTGGGAAAACGTCCGGGAGCTGGTCGCCAGCGCGGCCGAGTGGTCGGAGGTGGTCACCGCCGACGAGGAGGAACCCGGCACCCCGCTGCAGCGCTTCCTCGCCGAGGCGGCCCTGCTGTCCGCGGTGGATCAGGGCACCGGACCGGAGGAGGGCGTGACCATGATGACCCTCCACACCGCCAAGGGGCTCGAGTGGCCGCTCGTGGTCGTGGCGGGGATGGAGGACGGGCTCTTTCCACTGGCCCGTGCCTTGGAGTCGCCGGAAGGACTCGAGGAGGAGCGGCGGCTGGCCTATGTCGGCATCACCCGGGCGCGCGACGCGCTGATCCTCTCGTGGGCCCGCTCGCGCCGTCGCGGTGGCGACCTGCGGCCCGGCACGCCATCGCGCTTCCTCCGCGAGCTGCCGGCCGAGCTGATCGACGAGCAGCGCACCTCGTTCGGCGTCGGCAGCCTCTCGGGATGGTCCGGCGGATTCGGCGGGGCCGGCCGGCGGTGGGGCAGCGGCAGCGGCGGTGGACGGGGCACGACCTCCTCGCGACAGGCACCGGAAGCCGCACCCACCCAGGCCGAGCCGGCGACGGCGTTCGATGACCAGGACGCTCCGCGCTACGTCAAGGGCGAGCGGGTCCGTCACCGGCGGTTCGGGAGCGGGGCGATTCTCGGCCTGACCGGCGCGGGGAAGGATCTCAAGGTCTCGGTGGCGTTCGACGACCCCGAGGTGGGCACCAAGCAGCTGCTCGTGGCCTTCGCCGGCCTCGAGCGCGACTGGGAGAGTGCATGAAGATCGGACCGGAGGAAGTGCGCCACGTCGCGCGACTCGCCGAGCTCGCGGTGGACGACGCCGACGTCGGGCGCCTGGCGGAGGAGCTCGGTCGCATCGTGGCGTTCGTCGAGCGGCTGCAAGACATGGACGCGGCGTCGGTCGAGGGCGAGGCGACCGTCGGCCCCGAGCGGCTCGCGCTGCGCGAGGACGTGGTGCGCCCGATCCCGATGGATCGCGGGCCGGCCGACTTCGCCCCCGCGTTCGAGGACGGCTTCTTCGTCGTGCCGAAGCTCGGCGGATTGGCGGAGGAATGAGCGCCCGGACCCTGGCCGAACGGACCGCGCGCGCCCTCGCCGAGGCCGCCCCGCTCAACGCCACGCTGGCCTGGAGCGAGGCCGCGCTGGCGGCGGAGGCGACACGGCTCGAGGCCGGACCGCCCGGCCTGCTCACCGGCACCGCCGTGGGCATCAAGGACAACATCGTCACGACCTCGCTGCCGACCACCTGCGCGTCGCGGTTGCTCGAGGGCTATGTCTCGCCCTACGAGGCGACCGTCGTCGAGCGGATCCGCGCGGCCGGCGGGCTCCTCGCCGCGAAGACCAACCTCGACGAATTCGCGATGGGTTCCTCCACCGAGCACTCGGCCTATGGTCGGGTTCGTCACCCGATCGATCCCGACCGGGTGCCCGGCGGGTCGAGCGGCGGATCCGCCGCGCTCGTCGCCGCCGGGGCCGTGCGCTCCGCACTCGGATCGGAGACCGGCGGCTCGGTGCGGCAGCCGGCCTCGTTCTGCGGCGTCACCGGCATCAAGCCGACCTACGGTCGGGTCTCCCGATTCGGCCTCGTCGCGTTCGGGTCGTCGCTCGATTGCGTCTCGACGTTCGGCCAGACGGTCGACGATGCGGCGGTCCTGCTCGCCGCGATCTCCGGGCACGATCCCCGCGACGCCACCACCTACGCGCTGCCGCCGCTCGAACTCCCGGCGTCCCGCGACGACCTCTCCGGGATGGTCATCGGCGTGCCGGACGAGTACTTCCCCGACGATCTCGATCCGGCGGTGCGGGCGGCGTGCGACCGGGCCATCGCGGCGCTGACGGCGCTGGGCGCCACGATCCGCCGCGTGTCGTTGCCGAGCACGCGG
The DNA here is from genome assembly GCA_964557115.1 of uncultured Gemmatimonadaceae bacterium. Lineage (GTDB taxonomy): Bacteria > Gemmatimonadota > Gemmatimonadetes > Gemmatimonadales > GWC2-71-9 > Palsa-1233. The sequence goes on along the minus strand of CAZKYO010000008.1, from coordinate 37,028 downwards.
TTCGCGGTGCCGACCTACTACATCGTCAACCCGGCGGAGGCGGCCGCCAACCTGGCGCGCTACGACGGCGTCCGCTACGGCGTCCGTCGGGTCGGCCCCGACGGCGACGTCCGGGCGCTCTATCGCGCCACCCGCGGCGAGGGGTTCGGGCCCGAGGTCCGGCGGCGGATCCTGGTCGGCACGTTCGCGCTGAGCGCGGGGTACGCGGCGCAATACTACGGGCGTGCGCAGGCCGCCCGGCACCGCATCATCGCCGACTTCCGGCGCGTCTTCGCCGGGGGCGTCGACCTGCTCTTCACGCCGACCACGCCGACGCCGGCGTTCCGTGCCGGCGAGAAGCTCGCCGATCCCGTCCAGATGTACCTCGCCGACGTGTTCGTCTGTCCCGCCTCGCTGAGTGGATCGCCGGCGATGTCGGTGCCGATCGGTCGGAGCGAGGGCCTGCCGATCGGCGGGCAGCTGATCGCCCCCGACCTCGACGAGGCGACGATGATCGCCGCCGCCCGGCTCCTCGAACGGCACCTCGACGCCACCGCGGAGGTGCGCTGATGACCTGGGAGACCGTGATCGGCCTCGAGGTGCACGTCCAGCTGGCGACGCGCACGAAGATGTTCTGCGGCTGCGCGACGAGCTACGGCGAGCCGCCCAACACGATCGTCTGTCCGGTCTGCCTCGGGCTGCCGGGTGCGCTGCCCGTCGCCAACGCCGAGGCCGTCCGCCTCGGCACGCTCGGCGCGCTCGCCCTCGGCTGCACCGTGCATGACGTGAGCGTCTTCGCCCGCAAGAACTACTTCTATCCCGACCTGCCCAAGGGCTACCAGATCTCGCAGTTCGACCGGCCGCTCGCGACCGGCGGTGCCTTCGAGATGGTGTCGCCGGAGCGCGGACCGATCACGGTGAGCATCACCCGGTTGCATCTCGAGGAGGACGCGGGCAAGTCACTGCACGACCGGATTCCCGGCCGGACCGCGGTCGACCTGAACCGGGCCGGGACGCCGCTCGCCGAGATCGTCGGCGGGCCGGACCTCGTCTCCCCGGCCGAGGCCCGCGCCTATCTCGTCACGCTGCGGCAGCTGCTGGTGTACGCCGGCGTGAGCGAATGCTCGATGGAGAAGGGGTCCCTGCGCGTCGATGCCAATCTCTCCGTGCGGCGACCCGGGGCGCCCCTCGGCACCAAGACCGAGGTGAAGAACATGAACTCCTTCGCCAACGTCGAGCGGGCGCTCGAGGCGGAACGGGAGCGACAGGTGGCGCTGCTTGAGTCGGGCGGGATGGTGGAGCAGGTGACCCTGACCTTCAACGCCGCCACCGGCGAGGTGAAACCGCTGCGCTCCAAGGAGGACGCGCACGACTACCGCTACTTCCCCGACCCCGACCTGCCGCCCCTGGTGCTGGACGAGGCCTGGCTCGCCGCGCGGCGCGCGGAACTCCCGGAGTTGCCCGCCGCTCGCCGCCAGCGCTATGCCGACGCGTTCGGGCTGCCGGAGTACGACGTGGGCGTGCTCACGCAGGAACCGGCCGTCGCCGCCTACTTCGAGGCGGTCGTCGCGGCCGGCGTCGATCCGAAGACGGCCGCCAACTGGGTCATGGGCGAGGCGATCGCCAGCTGGAACGAGACCGGCGCGTTCGCGGTCGTGCCGGCGCGACTGGCCGCGCTGGTCGGGCTGGTCGGCGAACAGGTCGTCTCGCACCAGGCCGCCAAGCGGATCTTCGCGGAGATGCGCACCGACGATGGCGACCCGCGGGCGCTCGCGGGACGACTCGGGCTGCTGCAGGTGCGCGACGAGGATGCGCTCGGTCGATGGGTCGACGAGACGATCGCCGCGCATCCCGACGAGGTCGCGCGGTACCGCGGCGGGGAGCAGAAGCTCATCGGCTTCTTCGTGGGCCAGGTGATGAAGCGCTCGGGCGGCAAGGCCGATCCCAAGGGCATCCAGCCGATCCTCAAGGAGCGCCTCGGATGACCGCCCCGATCGACGCGGCACGGCTCCGGGCCGATTTCCCCGCGCTGCGAGACGACGTCGCCCGGTTCGACGGCCCGGGCGGCACCCAGGTGCCGCAGGCGGTGATCGACGCGATGGTGGACTATCTCGTCCACCACAACGCCAACACGCACTGGAACTACCCGGCCTCCCGGGCGACCGACGCGATGCTCTGGCGCGCCCGCGAGCACTTCGCCGCGTTCCTGGGCGGCGATCCCCATGAGATCGCCTTCGGCGCCAACATGACGACGCTCACCTTCCACGTGGCGCGAGGGCTCGCCCGCGGCTGGACGGCCGGGGACGAAGTCGTGGTGACCGAGCTCGACCATCACGGCAATGTCGCGCCGTGGCAGGCGGTGGCCGCGGAACGGGGACTCGTGCTGCGCTGGCTGCCGATGGATCCCGACAGCGGGACGCTCCGGCTCGAGGCGCTGCCGGCGCTGCTCGGCCCTCGCACGCGCCTCGTCGCGATCGGCGGCGCCTCCAACGCCCTCGGCACGATCAACGACGTGGCGGCGGTGGCCACCATGGCGCGGCAGGCGGGGGCGCTCGCCTATCTCGACGCGGTTCACCTGGCGCCGCATCGGTTGCTCGACGCGGCTGGGCTCGGCGTCGACTTCATCGCGTGCTCGCCGTACAAGTTCTACGGACCGCACGCCGGCGTGCTCTGGGGTCGACGCGCCCTGCTCGATGCGCTGGACACGCCGCGGCTGGAGCCGGCGCCGTCCGCGGCGCCGGAGCGACTGGAGACCGGCACCGGATCGTTCGAGGCGATCGCCGGCTCGGCCGCGGCTGTCGAATGGCTGGCCGGACACGGCGGCGACACCGGTGCGCTCCGGTCCCGGCTCGCGGCCGGGTTCGAGGCGCTGCACCGGCGCGAGGTGGCGCTGTTCGCCAGGCTCTGGGACGGGCTCGCGACCGTTCCCGGGCTCCGACGCTTCGGCCCACCGGCCGGCGCCGAGCGGACGGGGACTGTCTCGTTCACCCTCGGCGCACGCCCGTCGGCGGAGGTCGCCGCCGCGCTGGTGGCCGACGGGTGCTGGGTGTCGGATGGCGATTTCTATGCGGCCACCGCCGCGCGGCGGTGCGGCGTCGCCGAACAGGGGTGGGTCCGGGTCGGCCTGGCCGCCTACACGACCGAGGCCGAGATCGACCGACTTGTCGCGGCCCTGACCTCGCTGGCGGCGCACCCTGCAACCGACGGGGCGCTTCGGTCGTCTATCAGGTGATGAACCGGTCGGGCGAGCCGCCCCTCGGGGCCGATCTGGCCGCGCAACTCGCGGCGCGTTTCACCGACTCGCTCACGATCGAGCGCGAACTCGGGGGCGGCGGCATGTCGCGCGTCTTCCTCGCGCATGATCCCGCGCTCGATCGGCGCATCGTGATCAAGGTGCTCCAGGGAAGTGCCGCCGGCGTCTCGCTCGAGCGGTTCCGTCGCGAGATGCTGCTGTCGGCCTCGCTGCAGCACCCGCACATCGTCCCGATCCTCTCCGCTGGCGACCTGAACGGCGTCCCGTGGTACTCGATGCCGTGGATCGAGGGGCGGTCGTTGCGCGATCGCCTGGTGGCCGACGGCGCGCTCCCGGTCCGCGACGCGCTCCGGATCCTCCGCGACGTCGCCCGCGCCTGTGCCCATGCGCACGCCCGCGGCATCGTCCACCGCGACCTCAAGCCGGAGAACGTGCTGCTGACCGGCGATGCCGCGGTGATCATCGACTTCGGGATCGCCAAGGCCCTCATCGAGGCGAACCAGCCGACCTCCCCGGGCGACGGCAGCCTGACCCGTGTCGGCTTCACGCTCGGGACGCCGTCCTACATGGCGCCGGAGCAGGCCGCGGCCGATCCCGGGCTCGACCATCGCGCCGACATCTACGCCTTCGGGGTGATGGCCTTCGAACTGCTCGCCGGGACGCCGCCGTTCCGCGGCGCGTCGTCGCAGGAATTGCTGAAGGCGCACCTGGCCGATCCGGTGCCCGACCTCGAGCAGCTGCGCCAGGGGCTCCCCTACGGCCTCGTCGCGCTGGTCAACGACTGCCTCGCCAAGGCACCCGCCGACCGCCCCGCAACGGCCGAGGCGCTGGTGGATCGGCTCGAGCTGCTCCTGGCCGGCGGCAGCAGCGGCGAGATCCGCGCGCCGGCGCGACGTCGGCGCTGGCCCGCCGCGGCGGCGGCGGGCGTCGGCGTAATGCTGCTGGCCGTTGCTGGCGTGCCATACCTGCGCCGCCCGGCCGACGCGAGTGCGACGATGGCCGCCTCCGTCGCCGTGCTGCCGTTCGTGCCGCGCGGCGACGATTCCGCCAGCACCTGGCTCGCGGCCGGCCTGAGCGACGACGTGTCGGCCCAGTTGCTCGCGCTCGGCGGCATCCAGGTCGCCCCGAGGCTGAGCGTCGAGCAGGTGGGCCGCGCCGCGCTCACGCCGAGCGCGATGGGCGAGACGCTTGGCGTGCGCACCCTGCTCGACGGCGTGGTCCGCCGCGAGGGCGAGGAGCTGCGGGTGATCGCGCAGTTGATGGACGCGGGGAGTGGCGAGGTGCTCTGGACGGGGACCTACCGCCGCCGGCCGGACGACGCGGGCCACATGGTGGATGACATTGTCGGGAGCGTCCGCGGGGCACTGCTCGTCGGCGGCGACAGCGCCCGGAGCGCCCGCAGTGGACGCGATCCCGCCGCCTACGCGGAATACCTTCGCGGCCGGGCGCTCGTCGCCACCCGGCGGGACACCTCGGTGATCGCGGCGGTCAAGGCCTTCGAATCGGCGACCCGCCAGGACAGCACCTTTGCGGCGGCCTGGGCGTCGCTCGCCGACGCCCTGCTGCTGCTGCCGCTCTATGCCGGGGTGCCGCTCGACGACGTGAGCGCCGCGGCGGATGGCGCGGTCGCTCGCGCCCTCGCGCTGCAACCCGAGCTGCCCGAGGCGCTCGTGACCCGCGGCCTCCTGCGGCGGGCGCGATGGCAGTGGGTCGCGGCGGAAGCCGATCTGCGGCTCGCCCTGCAGCGGGCGCCCAACCCCGACGCGGAGCAGGCTCTCGGCGAGATCCTCCTGGTCACCGGTCGCGTCGGCGAGGCGAGGGCCGCGTTCGACCGCGCCCACCAGCTCGCGCCGACGTCCGCCGTGCCGGTGGTTCTTTCGGGCGTCGCCGCGGCGCTGGCGGGGCAAGGGCCGCAGGCCCGGACGGCCTTCGACGCGGCAGTCCTCGCCGACAGCACCCTGGCCACCGTGCATTTCCTCGCCGGGACCGGACGCCTCTACCTCGGCGACATGGCCGAGGGCGCGGCGGCGCTCGGGCGCGCCGCGGCGCTGGCGCCCAACCAGCCGCTGCTGCTGGGAATCCGGGCACAGGCCCTGGCAGGGCAGGGCGATCTCACGACGGCCCGGCGGATTCGCGACGGCTTGGCCACCGACCTCGGCCGGGCTGGCACGGCCGGAGGGCTGGCGCACGCCGAGCTCGCCATGGGGGACACCGCGGCCGCGCTCGATGCGCTGGAACGCGCCGTCCGCGAGCACGATCCGATCTTCGCGGCCGAGCCGCTCGCCTCGCCGCTCTGGCGCACGGTGGCGCGCTCACCGCGATTCGACGCCCTGCGGCGTCAGGTGGGGTTGGTGTCCTCGGCCGCCAGCGGCGGCTGAGCGGCAGCGCGCAGCAGCGGGTCCTCGGCCGTGTCGCGCAGGCCGAACTGCGCGTCCGCGACCGCGGCCACCCACTCGGGGTCCCGGCGGCCTGCACCGCGCAGGGCGTCGCGGCGCACCTCCTTGCTGCGCAGGATCGCCGCCTCGCCATTCGGGTCGATCGCGGTGAGCGGGGTCGCGGGATCATTCAGCACCAGGCGGATGTACCGCTCCGCGCGCGCGAGCTGATCGTCCAGCAGCTGCTCGGGCAGTTGCCAACGGCTTTGGTCCGCCGCCACCTGCATCCCCACTTGCCACGGGCGGGAGTCGGCCAGGCGCACCATGCCGCGAAAGAGCCGCCGATTGGTGCGCACCGAGAAGATGGTCGGCGAGAGGATCCGCTCCAGATGGGCATCCGCCGGGCGATGGTCGAGCCGGATCAGGTCGCGCGCCGCGCGCGGCACCAGGTCGCCCAGGAGCGTCTCGGCGCGCGACTCCCAATAGGTGTGGCCCATCCCGCGCGTGCTGCTGGTCACCACCAGCTGCCGCGGCACGAAGTGATTGTGCGCGACCACGTCCGCGGCGAGGTGCGACAGATAGCCCAGCCCGAACGCCCGCAGGGCGTCGGTCGGGGCCAGGTCGTGCACCTCGCGCCCGACGTGCCAGGCGTGGCAGTGGCGGTCGGCCGGCGCGAACTTCTTCGCCATCGTGGTGTCGGCGGCGATGCTGCCGTACAGGAAGTCGTACGGGAACGCGCGCAGCAGGTCTGCCGCCGCCGGGGCGAGCAGTTCAAGCGACGCGAGGATCCGCTCCCCGAGCACCACATGGGTCCCCGGCGACCAGGCGTGCAGCGAGTGGGGAAGCGCGAGGCCGATCGCGACAACGACCAGCAGCGCGCCAAGGAACCTCACTCGTCGTCGTCCCTGCTGCCGCGGCGGCGGAGCAGGCGGCGCACGCCGCCGAGCACGCCGCGCCCGGTCCGAACCGTGCGAAGCGTGGTGGCCACGCTGAGGGCCGTCTCCTCCACCTCCTCCTGCATCACCTCGAGCAGCGCGTCGAAGTCGGCCAGGCGGCGCTGGGTGCGCCGCACGCCGCGCTCGATCTCGTGACGAATCGTCCGGGACGTCGAGAGGATCTTCTGGATCTCCACCCGGGCGGCCTCGGCGACGTGCTCCCCCGTCTCGCCGAACTTCCGGAGCGCCTGGAGCGCCGGCGCGATGTCGGCCCGCAATTCGGCCAGCTCGCGGGCCAGCGAGCCGCTGGCATCCCGGGCCTCGCGGGCCACCATCAGCGCCGTGGCGGCGATGGCGACGAAGGCGAGCGCGATCACCACGAGGGCGATCGCCACGGTCGGTCCGATCCAGCCTGGCACGGCATCCTCCCCGGGTCGCGATTCCCCTCAAGTCTATAGCCGTCCGGGAAATGCGGCTTGCGGGGTGGTGGGGGGACGGAGACTATTCCCCCCATGGCACCCCGATTCGTCGTGACCGGTGGCCGTCCGCTGAACGGCACCATTCGCCCCGCTGGCAACAAGAACGCGGCGCTGCCCGTCATCGCCTCGGCACTCCTCGCCGACGGCCCGGTGACGATCCGCAACGTGCCGCGGATCCGTGACGTCGAGATCCTGCTCGAGCTGGTCGCCTGGCTGGGGGCGAGCGTCAGCTGGCCGGCCGACGGTCCGCTGGTGATCGACGCCGCCAACCTCTCGCCGCGGCCGCTCGATCCCGCCCTCTGCACCAGGATCCGCGCCTCGATCCTCCTGGCCGGGCCGCTGCTGGCCCGCTTCGGTCAGGTCGTGCTCCCCCCGCCCGGCGGCGACGTGATCGGTCGACGTCGGGTCGACACGCACTTCCTCGCGCTGGAACGGCTCGGCGCGGCGGTCACGGTCGGCGATCGATACGAACTCGAGGCGAAGAAGCTCACCGGCGCCGACATCTTCCTCGACGAGCCCTCGGTGACCGGCACGGAGAACGCCCTGATGGCGGCCGTGCGCGCCGGGGGGCGGACCGTCCTCCGCAACGCGGCCGCCGAGCCGCACGTGCAGGACACCGCCCGGGCCCTCGTCGCGATGGGGGCGCACATCGAGGGGATCGGCTCCAACACGTACGTGATCGAGGGAGGACGGCCACTGCGCGGCGCGGAGGTCGAGATCGGCCCCGACCACATCGAGATCGGATCGTTCATCGGCCTGGCCGCCGTCACCGACGGCACGATCACCATCGAGGGCGTCCGTGCAGACGATCTCCGCAGCACGCTGCTCGGCTTCGACCGGCTCGGCATCCGTCCGCAGGTGGACGGGGATCGGCTCACGGTCGCGAGCGGCCAGGAACGGCACATTCGTCCCGACCTCGGCGGCCACGTGCCGAAGCTCGAGGACGGCCCCTGGCCGGCCTTCCCGGCCGACGTGATGTCCATCGCCATCGTCGCGGCCACCCAGTGCCACGGCATGGTCCTGATCCACGAAAAGATGTTCGAGTCGCGGCTCTTCTTCGTCGACAAGCTGATCGGCATGGGCGCCCGCATCGTCCTCTGCGATCCCCATCGCGCCGTGATCAGCGGACCGGCGCGGCTGCACGGCGGGACGGTCGAGTCGCCCGACATCCGTGCCGGCATGGCGATGCTGCTCGCGGCGCTGGCGGCCGACGGTCGAAGCACGATCCACAACGTCGGCCAGATCGAGCGGGGCTACGAGCGCATCGACTCCCGCCTGCGCGCCCTGGGCGCGGAGATCGAGCGGATTGCCGACTGACGAGGTCCGCCTCCCCGGCGAGCTCCCTCGGTGGGAGGTCCCGGGATGGCGCGAACGATTCGGCGTGACGGCGGGGATCACGGGCCGGGCGACGGCGTCCGGCGCAAGCTTCGACCTCGGGCTGTGGACCGGGTCGCCGGTCGGCGAGGTCATGGGGCGCTGGCGGATCTGGCGCGACGCCATGCCCGGGTTTCGGGCGGTGGTGATGGCCCACCAGGTCCACGGCGATCGGGTGCTCTGGACCGAGGACGCCTCGGGATGGGTCATCCACGACCGGGCCGACGGCCACGCGACCAGCCGACCGGGGATCCTCCTCGCCGTCACGGTGGCGGACTGCGTTCCCGTCTATCTCGTCGCCCCGGAGCAGCGCGCCGTCGCGCTCCTGCACGCCGGCTGGCGGGGGACGGCGGCCGGGATCCTCGCCCGTGGCGTCGAGCTGCTCGCCGGCCACGCCGGGATCCGCGCCGGGGACCTCGTGATGCATGCCGGCGTTGCCATCTCGGGGCCGTGCTACGAGGTCGGGGCCGAGGTGATGGCGGGCGTCGGCCGTCCGGCCAGCGGCCCGGGCCCCTGGCATCTGGACATTCGCGACGTCCTGGCCGAGCAGGCGGCCGGACTCGGCATCGCCGAGGTCACGGTGAGCGCTCACTGCACCTCCCGAGAGCACGACGCCTTCTTCTCGCACCGGGCCAGCCGGGGGGCCGACGGGCGGATGGTGGCCTACCTCGGCCTCGAGGGGGACTCCAGTGGGGTCCCGGGAACGCTTCCGGACCCTTGACCACCCCCTCCGACGGCAGGTATTGTTAAGTGCTGGGGCAACTTGCGTGTCGTGTGCGAGGTGTCGGGTGTCCCCCGGCATTTTTGTTTCTCCCCCCGGGGCGATCGTGACTGCAGATCCGCTTTCCCCCGAGGCGCTCCGCGCCGCCGTCGCCGGGCTCGGCTTCGAGCTGGTGGACGTGCGGATCGCCGGTCCGGCTTCCCGGCCCGTCGTCCGACTGCGGATCGACGTGCCTGGAGGGGGGCGACCCGGCGCGGGCGTCACCACCGATGACTGTCACCGGGTGTCGCGCGCGCTCGAGGCCTCGCTGGAGGGGGCCGGCGCGGTGGGATCGAGCTACGTGCTCGAGGTCTCGTCGCCCGGCATCGAGCGGCCAGTGCGGTTCGTCGAGCACTGGCGGCGCTACGTGGGCCACGACGTGCGGCTCAAGGCGACCGGCGTGAGCGGTCGGCCGATCGCGCGCATCGTGGCGGTGCCCGACGACGGGCACGTGGAGCTGGCGATCGGCGCGGAGCGCCGCACGCTGCCCCTCGAGTCGATCCGCGAGGCCACGCTGGTGGTCGACTGGTCGACGCTGGGGTAACCGGAAGCAGGAGAATCGAACCGATGGCGACGTCCGCCGAGATGCTGGCCGCGTTCCGCGAACTGTCCAACACGAAGCAACTCGATCACGGCGAGCTGATCGAGCTGCTCCGGGACGGCATCCACGCGGCGCTGATGAAGAAGTACGGCCCGTCGGTCCGCTTCGAGCTCGAGATCGACGAGATGGCGGGCACCATGCAGGTGATGCGGCTCCGCCAGGTGGTCGCCGTCGTCGAGGATCCCGGGACCGAGATCACCCTCGAGGAGGCGCAGTTCGAGGATCCCGAGTTCCAGGTCGGCGACGTGCTCGAGGAGGAGGTCCCCTTCGAGGCGTTCGGACGGCTGGCCGTCCAGGCGGCGAAGCAGCGGATCATCCAGCGGGTCCGCGAGGGCGAGCGCAACCGGATCCGCGACGAGTTCGCGAGCAAGGTCGGCGAGCTGCTCTCGGGCGAGATCCAGCAGGTCGAGCGCGGCAAGTTCGTGATCATGCTCAACCGCTTCCGCGAGGCGGAGGCGATCGTCCCGTACCGCGAGCAGAACCACCGGGAGCACTTCCACCAGGGCGACACGATTCGCGCCGTGCTGAAGCGCCTCGAGGAGACGCCGAAGGGGCCGCGCCTGATCCTGTCGCGCGCCGACCCGCTCTTCGTCAAGGCGCTGTTCAAGCTCGAGGTGCCCGAGATCCAGCAGGGGATCGTGGAGATCCGCGGCCTCGCGCGCGAGGCCGGCAGCCGCACCAAGGTCGCGGTCATCTCGCGCGACGACGCGATCGATCCGGTCGGCGCGTGCGTCGGCCTCAAGGGCTCGCGCGTGCAGGCGGTCGTCAACGAGCTCGGCGGCGAGCGCATCGACATCGTGCCGTGGTCGCCCGATCCGGAGCGGTTCGCGCGGCTCTCGCTCGCCCCGGCGCGCGTGGCCAAGGTGTTCAGCGACATCGCCACCCGGACGATCCAGGCGGTCGTCGACGAGGACCAGCTGTCGCTGGCGATCGGGCGGAACGGCCAGAACGTGCGCCTCGCGTCCGAACTGACCGGCTGGAAGATCGACCTCTACTCGAGCCGCGAGTGGCTGGAGCGCGGCGGCGAGGGGCCGCTGTTCGGTCCGGTGCCGGGCGAGGAAGAGGACGACACGCCGCGGGTGCCGCTGTCGCAGCTCGAGGGGCTCTCGCCCGAGCTGGTCGCGATCCTGGACCAGGCCGGCTACGGCGCCCTCAATGACGTGATCGACCTGGAGCCGGAGGAGATCGCCGGGATCCCGGGGATGACCAAGTCGACGGCGGACGAGCTGGTGCGGTTCCTGACCGAGCTCACCGAGGAGGAGGGGGCGGCGAGCGAGGCCCCCGCGGCCGCCGAGCCGACCGGAGCGGAAGACGGCCCGGCCGCCGGCTGATCCGGCGGGTCGCGTGCTCGGCCTGCTGGGGCTCGGTGCCCGCGGCGGCCGGATCGCGATCGGGGTGGGAGCCACGCGGGCCGCGTTGCAGCGCGGCGAGGCCAGGGTGGTGTTGCTGGCGGCGGATGCCTCGCCGCGCACGTTGGAGAAGATCGAGCGGCTGGCGCTGGCGACCGGGATTCCGGTGCGGCGCGGACCGGCCGCCGAGACGTTGGGCAGCCGCCTGGGGCGGCCGCCGGTGATGGCAGTGGCAGTGCGGGATCGCGAGCTGGCGGCGGGTGTGCTGGCCGTCGCGACCCCGGACGGACCCTGACGGAGGAGTCGAGTGGTCAAGACCAGAGTGCACGACCTCGCATCGGAATTCGGCGTCCCCTCGGAACAGCTCCTGGGGATGCTGCGCGAGATGAACATCTTCGTGCGCAGTCACCTGTCGGCGCTGGAGCCCGACCAGGTCTCGGCCGTCCGCGTCCGTTGGGAGCGCGAGAAGCGCAAGAGCGCCGAGCCGGCCGCGCCGAAGAAGGGCCGCCGCCGGAAGGTGGTCGAGCCCGAGCCGACGCCGGTCGAGGCGAAGCCGGTCCGCCGCCGTCGCACCGCGGCGGAGGTGGCCGAGCAGGAGGCGAAGGCCCAGGCCGAGGCCGACGCCGAGGCCGATCGCGCCGCGCAGGCCGAGGCATTCGATCAGCCGGATGATCCGGCGCGTGCCGAGGAGGCGAAGCTCTCGCTCGAGGAGCGCGCGCGCCGCCTGTTCAAGGACCTGCCCGAGGCGCCGCCGGAGCCGGCCGTGGCCGAGAGGTCGGAGGCCCCCTCCGAGGCCGCCGAGGCGCCACCCGCCCCCCCGGTCCGCGAGCCCGAGCCTCCGGCCCGTCCGGCGCCGCCGCGGGTGGAGCGCCCCGCACCGCCGCCGCGCCCGAGTGCGCCGCCGTCGGCGCCCGGCAAGCCGTTCATCCCGCCCCGGGTCCCCCGTCCCGCCGCCGGTTCGCCGCCGCGCGGGCCGCGCCCCAAGCCGGTGTTCTCGTCGAGCGCCCCGGTGCAGCCGCGCACGCCGCCCCCGGGCGCCCCGGGCGCGCCCGGCACCCGCGCGTTCGGGCCCGACGCCCAGCCCGGCGCCGGTCGCCGGCGCGGCGGCAAGCGCGGCCGCAAGAACTTCGTCGACCAGGATGCGGTGCAGGCGAACATCGAGAAGACGCTCGCCGGCATGAAGGGCACCGGCGGCGGGCGCAAGCGCGGCCGGTCCGACGAGCCGAGCTACCGCGACATCATCGCGTCGCGCACCGCCGAGGAGAAGGAGCGCGAGAAGACGCGGATCCGGGTCAACGAGTTCGTCTCGGTGAGCGAGCTCGCCGACCTGATGAAGATCCCCGCCGGCCAGATCGTCGCGTTCGCCTTCAAGGAACTCGGCCTCATGGTCACCGTGAACCAGCGCCTCGACTTCGACCAGATCGAGCTGATCGCGTCCGAGTTCGGCTTCGAGGCGGTGCGGGTCGAGGAGTACCAGGCCGAGGTCACCGCGGTCGAGCAGGACGCCGCGGAGGACCTCAAGCCGCGGCCGCCGGTCGTGACCATCATGGGCCACGTCGACCACGGCAAGACCTCGCTGCTCGACTACGTCCGCAAGGCGAACATCGTCGCGGGCGAGGCCGGCGGCATCACGCAGCACATCGGCGCCTATCACGTCGCGCTCCCCGACGGCCGCGAGCTGACGTTCCTCGACACGCCGGGCCACCAGGCGTTCACCGCCATGCGCGCCCGCGGTGCGCAGGTGACCGACATCGTGGTGCTCGTCGTCGCCGCCGACGACCAGGTCATGCCGCAGACCATCGAGGCGATCTCGCACGCCAAGAACGCCGGCGTCCCGATGGTCGTCGCGATCAACAAGATCGACCTGCCGGCGGCCAACGTCGCCAAGGTGAAGCAGGACCTGCTGCAGCACACCGTCGTGCTCGAGGAGTTCGGCGGCACGGTGCTCCACGCCCCGATCTCGGCCAAGACCGGCCAGGGCGTCGGCGAGCTGCTCGAGCAGGTGCTGCTGCAGGCCGAGGTGCTGGAGCTCAAGGCCAACCCCGACACCCGCGCCCACGGCACGGTGCTCGAGGCGACCCTCGACCCGGGCAAGGGCCCTCTCGCGACCGTGCTGGTCCAGCGCGGCACCCTGCGGGTCGGCGACAACTTCATCTGCGGCAAGTTCTCCGGCCGGGTGCGCGCGCTCTTCGACGAGCGCGGCAACACCGTCAAGGAGGCCGGCCCGTCGATCCCGGTGCAGATCCTCGGCTTCGAGGGGGTCCCCTCGGCCGGCGACGCCTTCATCGCCGTGGCCGACGCGTCCGAGGCCCGTGACATCGCCCAGAAGCGCCAGCGCCTCGAGCGCGAGGCGCAGAACCGGCGCTCGGCCCGCGGCGGCACCCTCGAGGACATCTCGCGAGCCCTCAAGGAGGGCGCCGTCTCGCAGCTGCCGATCATCATCAAGGCCGACCAGGGCGGCCCCGCCGAGGCGCTGGCCGACGCGCTCGCGCAGCTCGGCACCGACGAGGTGCGGGTGGACATCGTCCTCCGCGGCGTCGGCCAGATCAGCGAGAGCGACATCCTCCTCGCCAAGGCGTCCGGTGCGATCATCCTCGGCTTCCACGTCCGGCCCGACGCCAATGCGCGCGCCGCCGCGGAGCGCGAGGGCGTCGACGTCCGCACCTACCGCGTCATCTACGAGGCGGTCGAGGACGTCCGCAACGCCCTCGAGGGGCTGCTCAAGCCGGAGGAGCGCGAGACGATCCTCGGCGAGGCCGAGGTGCTCGAGCTCTTCAAGGTCAGCAAGGTCGGCACGATCGCCGGCTGTCGCGTGACCAACGGTGTCATCCAGCGCGCGGCGAAGGCACGCGTGCTGCGCGACGGTGTCCAGGTCTACAGCGGCAACTTCGCCTCGCTCAAGCGCTTCAAGGACGACGCGAAGGAAGTCCGCGAGGGGCTCGAGTGCGGCATCGCGATCGAGAACTTCAACGACCTGAAGGTCGGTGACCGGATCGAGGCGTTCGAGCTCGAGGAGATCCGGCGCACGCTGGCCGCGTCGGCCAACCAGCAGGAGTAGCCCGTGGCGGGGAAGGGACAGTCGCGACGGCCGGAACAGGTGGCCGAGGCGATCCGGGCGACGCTGGCCGAGGCGCTGGTCCGCGGCGAGGTGCGCGACCCGCGGGTCGGGCTGGTGACGGTGAGCGCGGTCGACGTGACCCGCGACATGTCGGTCGCGACGGTGCGGGTCGCCCCGCACGGCGAGGATGACGCGGCGAAGGATGCCGCGGTGGAGGGACTGCAGCATGCGGCGGGGTACCTGCGCGGCTTCGTGGCGCGGGCACTCACGACCCGCACGGTGCCGGAGCTCCGGTTCGTGCGTGACCGCGGCCTGGAGTACGCGCAGCGCATCGACGCGCTGCTCGCCGGGTTGCGGCGCGAGGAGGATCCCTCCTGAACGGGGGGCTGCTCATTGACAAGCCGGCGGGATGGACGTCGCACGACGCGGTGGCCATGGTGCGCCGTCGCCTCGGCACCCGGGCCGTCGGCCACGCCGGGACGCTCGACCCCTTCGCGACCGGGCTGCTCGTCGTGCTGGTCGGCCGGGCGACGCGACTGGCGCGGTTCATCGAGTCGGAGGCCAAGCGCTACGACGCGCTGATCCGGTTCGGGAACGCGACCGACACCGACGACGCCACGGGCGCCGTCGTGCGCGCGGCCCGGCCCGACACGTGGCCCGGAGAGGCGGCGGTCGACCAGGCGTTGTCGGCGCAGTGCGGCACCCGGCGGCAGCGACCGCCCGCCTACTCGGCGAAGCACGTCGACGGCGAGCGGAGCCACCGGCTGGCCCGGCGCGGGGTGGCGGTGGAACTGCCGGAGGTGGTGGTGACGGTGCACCGGCTCGAGCGCACGGAGTGGGCGCCACCCGACCTCGCCGTCACGGCGGTCGTTGGGAAGGGGACTTACCTGCGCGCGATCGCCCGCGACGTCGGCGCGGCGCTCGGCATCCCGGCGCATTGCGCCGAGCTGCGGCGCGCGGCGATCGGTCCGTTCGCGGTCGAGGACGCGGTCGCGCCGGCCGACGCCGGGCCCGGCGACCTGCTCGAACCGGCTGCGATGGTCGCCCACCTGCCGCGCGAGGTGGTGGACGACACCGCGGTCCGCGAGCTGGGGTTCGGCCGTCGCGTGGCACGCACGATCGCCCCGGCCGGACCGGCGGCGCTGGTGGCGCAGGACGGTCGCCTCGTCGCGATCGGGCAAGCGGCGGAGGACGCCTGGCAGCCGGTCGTCGTCCTCGAGCCGGCCGCATGAGCCCGCTCGGCGTGGGACAGGCAGGGAGCGTGGTGACGGTCGGCACCTTCGACGGCGTCCATCGGGGACACCGCGCGGTGCTCGACGAGATCGCGGGACGGGCCCGGTCGGCGGGTCGCATGAGCGTCCTCGTGACGTTCGAGCCGCATCCGCTGGCCGTCGTGAATCCACCGGTGGCGCCGGCCCGGCTCACGACCGCCGCCGAGCGGCTCGAGGCCCTCGCCACGTGCGAGCTCGACCGGGTCGTCACGTTGCGGTTCGATCGGGCAATGGCGGCGCTCGAGCCGGAGGCGTTCGTGGAGCGGGTGCTGCTCCAGGACTGCGGGATGCGCGAGCTGGTGATCGGGCACGATCACGGATTCGGGCGGGGTCGCCGGGGCGACGTGGAGACGCTGCGGGCGATGGGTGCCGGGCGCGGGTTCACCGTGGACGTGGTGGGCGAAGTGCTCGGGCAGGCGGGGCAGCCGGTCTCGAGCACGGCGATCCGCCGGGCGGTGGCAGGCGGCGACCTCGCCTCGGCGGCCCGGTTGCTGGGGAGGCGATACGCCCTCTCCGCGATGGTGGAACGCGGTGCGGCGCGGGGACGGACAATCGGGTTTCCGACGCTCAACCTCGCGATCCCGCCCGAGAAGCTGCTGCCGCCGGACGGGGTTTGGGCGGTCGTGGCGGAGACCCCCGTCGGACGGTTCGGCGGGATGATGAACCAGGGGCACCGACCGACGTTCGGCGACGGCCGGCGCCTCCTCGAGATCCACTGCTTCGGGCTGGCGGCGGATCTGTACGACCGGCAGGTGCGGATCGAGTGGGTGGAGCCGCTCCGCGCGATCCGGGCGTTCGATGGTGTGGCAGCACTCCGGCGACAGCTGGAGATCGATGGGGCACGCGCGCGGGCCATCCTGGCCGCCGCCTTCGAGGACCTTGACGCGCCGCTTCCGGCGTCCGAGTGACGATGTTCGCTTCGATTCGCAATCGCCTGCTGGTGATCGTCGGCCTGATCGCCCTGTCGCTGTTCTACCTGTTCCCGCGCAACGTGAAGGTGCGCGAGCAGGGCGAGAACGGCGCCATGCGCGACACCACGATCACCCGCGTCCCGATCAAGCTCGGCCTCGACCTCCAGGGCGGCATGCACCTGGAACTCGAGCTTGACCAGACCAACCGCGTCTCCGACAACCCCTCGCGGGACATCGACCTCGCGCTGACCGTGCTCCGCAAGCGGATCAACGAGTTCGGCGTGACCGAGCCGGTCATCGAGAAGGTCGGCGACCAGCGGATCGTCGTCGAGCTCGCCGGACTCTCCGATCCCGGCCGGGCCAAGGCGATCGTCAACCGGACGGCGGCCCTGGAGTTCCGGCTCACCGACAAGACCGGCGCGCTCGACAACGTGCTGCCGGCCATGGACCGGGCCCTGGCCCAGCTGGGGATCACGGCCGACGCCACCACGCCGGCGCCGGCGGCCTCCCAGGTGGAGCAGCTGCTCACCGGCAATGACACCGCGAAGCGCGGCGCCGACACGGCCGCGGCCGGTGCGGACACCGCCCGCGGAGCCGACACGGCCGCGAAGCCGGTCCGCAACAGCGGCCCGATCCTCCAGTCGCTGATCCAGCCGACCGGGCAGATGCCGGGGATGTACTACGTCCCCGAGGCCGCCGTGACCCGGGTCGACTCGCTGCTCCGGGTGCCCGAGGTCAGGCGCCTGCTGCCCCGCAGCGTGGAATGGCGCTGGGCGCGCCTGCCGGTCGCCAACGGGGCCGACCAGGTCCGCTACCTCTACGTGCTCGAGTCCGAGCCGATCGTCACCGGCGAACGGCTCGAGGACGCCAACGCCCAGATCGACCCGCTCAAGAACCGGCCGGTGGTGGCGTTCACCCTCGACCGCACCGGCGCCCGCCGCTTCGGCGCCGAGACGGGCAGCCACGTCGGCGACTTCATGGCGATCATCCTCGACGACTACGTCCAGGGGATCCCGCCGGTGATCCAGAGCCGCATCGACCGGCACGGACAGATCGAGATGGGCGGGCAGACCATCCAGGCGGCGCAGGACCTCGCGCTCACGCTGAACGCCGGCGCGCTGCCGATCCCGCTGAAGGTCGTGGCCGAGCGCCAGGTCGGCGCCTCCCTCGGCAAGGACTCGATCAATGCCGGCATCACGGCGCTGATCGTGGCGACGCTGCTGGTGGTGCTGATCATGATCGGCTACTACCGGATGGCGGGCGTGCTGGCGGTGAGCGCGCTGACGCTCTACATCCTGTTCACGCTCGCCGGCCTGTCGGCGATCGAGGCGACGCTCACCCTGCCGGGCCTCGCCGGCCTGGTGCTCTCCATCGGCATCGCGGTCGACGCGAACGTGCTGATCTTCGAACGCATTCGGGAGGAGCTCATCGCGGGCCGGACGGTGCGGTTGGCGGTGACCGAGGGCTTCCGCCACGCGATGAGCGCGATCGTCGACTCCAACGTCTCCACCGTGCTCACGGCGCTCTTCCTCTTCCAGTTCGGCACCGGCCCGGTCAAGGGCTTCGCCGTGACGCTGATCATGGGCATCGCCGCGTCGATGCTCACCGCCATCTTCGTGACCAAGACGTTCTTCCTGATCTGGCTCGAGCGGAAGGACGCCCAGGCCACCACCCTGAGCATCTGACGGGACCATGACACGGATCTTCGCGAACGCGAACTACGACTTCATCGGCTTCCGCAAGAAGGCGATCATCGCCACGGCGGCGCTCCTCGCGCTCGGCCTCGTGGCGCTGCTCACCCGGGGCGGACCGAGCTACTCGATCGAGTTCACCGGCGGCACGCTGGTGGACGTCCGCACCAACGACGGCCAGCCGTTCCAGCTGGAGGCGGTCCGCCAGGCGCTGACCGGCGCCGGCCTCGCCAACCCGGAACTGACGCCGTTCGGCGCCGGCAACGAGCTCGCCATCCGCGCCCGCACCGCCGTCTCCGGCAGCGACGCGGAGAACACCCAGCAGACCGCCGACGCGGTGGGTCGCGCGCTCGACCAGGTCGTCGGGGCCGGCAACTGGACCCGCAACTCGGCCGAGGCGGTGAGTCCCAAGGTCGGCGGCGAGCTCCGGACCCAGGCCTTCCTGGCGATCTTCCTCTCGTTCTTCGCCGTGCTGGCGTACCTCGCCTACCGGTTCGAGTGGCGCTTCGGGCTGGCCGCCGTCGTGGCGACCGCCCACGACATCGTCCTGACCATCTGCTTCATCTCGATCCTCAACCTCGAGGTCGGGCTGGTCGTCGTTGCGGCGGTGCTCTCGATGGTCGGCTACTCGCTGAACGACACGATCATCATCTTCGACCGGGTCCGCGAGAACCTCCGGCGCGACCGGCGGGACCACCTGATCCCGGTGCTCAACCGCTCCATCAACGAGACGCTGCCGCGCTCGGTCCTCACCCACGCCACCACCCTCGCGGCGCTCACGGCGCTCATCGTGTTCGGCGGCCCGGTGATCCGGCCCTTCGCCCTCGTCATGGCGTTCGGCGTCTTCACCGGCACCTTCTCGTCGATCTTCATCGCGGCGCCGGTGCTGCTCTACATCGAGCAGCGCTGGCCCGGCCACGACGCCCGCGGGGTCAAGACGACCGCGGCCACCCGGCGGAGCGCCCCCCAGGCGACGTGACCACCCTGGTCGACACGCACTGCCACCTCGGCGATCCGGCCTTCGCGCCGGATCGCGACGAGGCGGTCCTGCGGATGCGCGCGGCCGGGGTCGGTCGCGCGCTCGTCATTGAGAGCGACCTCGCCCGGCTGGAGGAGACGCTCGCCTGGGCCTCGACCCACCAGGCCCTCGCGATCGCCACCGGGTGCCATCCCCACGACGCGTCGCGCTGGAGCGGTGACCTCGCCGATCGCCTCGAGCGGCTCTGGCGGAGCCGCCGCGCCATGGCGGCCGGGGAGATGGGGCTCGACTACCACTACGACCACTCGCCGCGCGACACGCAGCGTCGCACCTTCGCCGAGCAGCTCGCGCTCGCCGTGGCGTGCGACCTCCCGGTCGTCATCCACGCGCGCGAGGCCGATGGCGACGTCGCCGCGATCCTCGCGGAGCATCCCGGCGCGCGCGTCGTGCTGCACTCCTTCTCGAGCGGGGCCGTCCTCCGCGACGCCGGGCTGGAGCGGGGATGGTACTTCTCGTTCAGCGGCATGGTGACGTTCCGGTCGTGGACCGACACCGACACCGTGCGCGCCGTGGCCGGCGATCGCCTGCTCGTGGAGACCGACAGCCCCTACCTCGCGCCGGTGCCGCATCGCGGTCGGCGCAACGAGCCGGCCCATGTCGTCGAGGTCGCTCGCCGCATCGCCGAGCTCCGCGGGGAGTCCTTCGATGCCATCGCCGCCCGGACCACCGCGAACGCCGAACGGCTCTTCTGGCCGGCCATCGATGCCGAGCCATCGGAGGGCACGGGCGCCTCGCCATGATCCCTGTCGATTGCTAGCTTCGGGCTGTTCTGCGTTCTCCGTTCTCCGTTCTCTGCCAGCGCATCGCCCTCAACCGGACTCACCAGCATGCAGACCATCGCGACTTCCGCCGCCCCGGCCGCCATCGGTCCCTACGCCCAGGGCATCGTCGCCAACGGGTTCCTCTTCACCGCCGGTCAGATCGCGCTCGATCCCGCCACGATGCAGGTCGTCGAGGGCGGGGTGGCCGAGCAGACGGAGCGGGTGTTCCGGAACCTCGAGGCGGTCCTCGCCGAGGCCGGGATGGCGTTCGGCCACGTCGTGAAGACGACCGTCTTCCTGCGCGACATGGCGGATTTCCAGGCGATGAACGAGGTGTACGCGCGCTTCATGGGTGACCACCGGCCGGCGCGCTCCACGGTCGCCGTGGCCGGGTTGCCCAAGGACGTCCGCGTCGAGATCGAACTCGTCGCCACCCGCGGGAGCTGAGCGAGTACGGACGCCAGGGGCATGCGACCGATCACCGAGATCCTCCGGCAGCTGCCGCGCCCGGCGCGGCGGCTCGTCTATGCCCCCGGACGCCTGGCCAGCGGGGTCTGGGACCAGTTCGTCGATTGGTTCAACGGGCTGGACATCTCGGAGAACGCCGTCCTCCTCGGTTTCGCCGTGCTGGTCGGCATCGCCGGCGCCTTCAGCGTGGTGGGCCTCTACAAGCTGGTCGACCTGGCCTATGCGGTGCTCTTCCGCTGGCCCTCGACCTGGCTGCCGTCCTTCGGTCCGTACTTCACTCGCCCGGTCATCACCGGCGCCGCGCTGTGCATCGCCTGGTACCTGATGCGGCGCTTCGCCCCGGGCGAGGAGGGGATGACGGTCCCCGACGTGCAGCGGCGGGTCGTCCGGGCGGGCGGCCGGATCCCGGCGCGTCCCGCGATCGTCCGCACCGCCGCCGCCGCCGCGACCCTCGGCGGCGGCGCCTCGGCCGGGAGCGAGGGACCGGTCGCCGTGCTCGGCTCCACTGCCGGGTCGGCCCTGTCGAGGATGTTCCGGTTCGGCACCGATCGCACGACCCTGCTCGTCGCCGCGGGCGCCGCCGCCGCGATCAGCGCGGCCTTCAACGCGCCGCTCGCCGGCGCCTTTTTCGCCCTCGAGGAGATCCTCGGCGGGCTCTCGGTCGGCGCCTTCCCGGTCGTGGTCGTATCCAGCGTCGTCGCGGCCGTCATCTCGCGCGCGGTCTTCGGGAACCACCCGGCCTTCCCGCTGCCGGGCGGCAACGAGTACAGCTACCGGCACGTCCTCGAGGTGATTGTCGCGTATCCGCTGCTCGGCGTCATCGTCGGGGTCACCGGGGCGCTGTTCGTCCGCACCTTCTTCCGGTTCTCGCGGCAGGAAGTCACCGCGGCGCGCGCCCTGATGGGGGGCGGACTGGTCGGCATCCTCGTCGCCGCCTCGGGTGGGCTGCTGGTCGGCACCGGCCACCTCGCCATCCCGCTCGACGTCTTCGGCACGATGGCGTGGTGGGGAATCGCGCTCCTGGCGATCGGCAAGATCCTCGCGACCTCGATCACCCTCGGGTGGGGCGGCTCGGGCGGCCTCTTCACGCCGGCGCTGTACGTCGGCGCCGCCACCGGCGGGGCCTGGGGGGCCGGGCTGGCCTCGCTGTTTCCGACCGGGGCCCTGCAACCGGCGGCCTACGGCGTCGTCGGGATGGGCGCGATGGTCGGGGCAGCCACCGGCGCCCCGATCACCGGCATCCTGATGGTGTTCGAGATGACCGACGACTACGCGCTGATGCTGCCGCTCATGATGGCGACCGCCGTGGCCATCGTCGTGGCCCGCCGGCTGGAGCGCGACGACCTCTACAGCGGCTGGCTGCGCCGCCGCGGCGTGCACCTCGAGCACGGCGTCGATCGCGACACGCTGGGTGGCCTGACGGTCGCGGACGCGATCGATCGTGAGGTGGTGGTAGTCGGCGAGGACGAGCCGGTCCGCTCGCTCCTGCTGCGCTTCGCGTTCGCCGAGCAGACGGTATACCCGGTGGTGGATGCGCAGCGCCGTCTGCTCGGGATCGTGACCCACCGCGACCTCGGCGAGCTCGCGCGCGAAGGCAACGCGCCGCCGGAGACGCTCATCGCCCGCGACGTGGCCCAGGCGACCGAGGCGGTCACCCTCGACGTGTCACTCCTCGAGGTGGCGCGTCGCCTCGGCAAGCTCGGCATCGCGGCCCTGCCGGTGGTCGATGCGCCAAGCAGCCGCGTGCTCGGGACCGTCGGCCGGGCCAGCATCGTCACGCGGTACGGCCGCGCCCTGGCCGACCGCACCGGCTGACCCTCTTGGGGAACCCGGGCTCTCCCGCGACCTTTCGCTGATGCGACGCCTCGCCGTTCCCCTCCTGCTCGCCCTCTGGGCCGCGCCGGTCGCCGCCCAGGCCCCGGTTCCACCGGTGGGGCAGCCCGGCGGCGATCCGGCCCATCGCCCGTCACCGCTCGGCTACTTCATGCGGTCGTTCCTGATCCCGGGATGGGGGCAGGCGGCGCTCGACCGCAAGCTCACCGGCGGGCTCTTCATCGCCTTCGAGGGCGTGGCGCTCGGCATGGCCCTCAAGGCCAATGCCGAACTGGGCTACCTCGAGCGCACCGGCTCGGATCGGGTCGAGGACAAGCGGCGCGAACGCCAGGACTGGTTCGCGCTGCTCGTCGCCAACCACCTGTTCAGCGGGCTCGAGGCGTTCGTCTCGGCAAACCTGTTCGACTTCCCGGGCGACCTGCAGGCGCGGGCCCTGCCTGGGGGACGCACCGGTCTCGGGATCTCGCTCCCCGTGCCGAGATGAACCGCGCACCGATCGGGATCTTCGACAGCGGCATCGGCGGCCTCACGGTCGCGCGCGCGATCTACGAGCTGATGCCCTCGGAGGACACGATCTACCTGGGCGACACGGCGCGCGTTCCCTACGGCCCGAAGTCGCCGGCCACCGTGCGGCGCTACAGTCACGAGATCCTGGACTGGCTGCTGGGGCAGGGGGTCAAGGCGGTCGTCGTCGCCTGCAACACGGCGACCGCGCATGCCCTTGATTCGCTGCGGTCGGCGTCGCCGGTGCCGGTGCTCGGCGTGGTCGAACCGGGAGCGCGCGCCGCGATCGCCGCCAGCCGCGGCGGCGCGATCGGGGTGATCGGGACCGCCGGCACGATCGCCTCGGGCGCCTATCGCCGGGCCCTGGTGGCCCGGCAACCCGACCTGCGCGTGGTCGAGCAGGCCTGCCCGCTCTTCGTGCCGTTGGTGGAGGAGGGATGGTTCGGCCATCCCGCCGCCCGCCTGGTCGCCCAGGAGTACCTTCGAACCGTGGAAGCGGCGGGCGTCGACGCCCTGGTGCTCGGATGCACCCACTACCCGCTCCTCAAGCCGCTGCTGGGTGAGCTGCTCGGTCCCGGGGTGACGCTCATCGATTCGGCCCGCGAGACCGCCCGGGACCTGGCGGGCGCACTCGCCGCGGGGGGGCTCGAGACCGATGCCGCCCGCGACGGCCGGCACCGCTGGGCGGCGACCGATGATGTTGCCCGGTTTTCCCGGGTCGGCGCGCTCTTCACGGGCCGGCCGGTCGACGAGGTCGAGTTGGTCGAGCTGGGAACCGCCGCGGTCAGCTGAACTGCAGCAGCCGGGCACCGTCGGCGTCGAGGAGGGCGTAGCGATGGCCGTCGAGCCAGGCGCCGGGATTCAGGTACCAGCGCCCCGGCGCCACTTCGACCGCGGCCTCGCGGTGGGTGTGTCCCATCACGACGGCGCGGAGCGACGGATCCGCCGTCAACGCGCGTTCGGCCCAGGCCCGCTGGCGGGCGGCGGCGGCCGTGATGGCCTCGGGATGCGCGGTGCCGTGGTCGAGGTTGTGCCCCATCTTGTCGGCGATCCAGAAGCCGAGGTCGGGATGGAGGAAGCGGTAGAGGGCGATGACCGAGGGCGAGGAGGTCGCCCGGTGCATCCAGGCGGCGCCGGGGCGCTCCTCGTGGAGCCCGTCGCCGTGGATGGCAAGGATGTCGCCGCCGGCGAGCGGCAGGCGGAGTTGGTGCATGTCGAACTCGACGCCGGCGTCATCCCGCCAGAAGGTGTCGCCCCAGCGGTCGTGGTTGCCGCCCACCATCGCCACGGGGAGGCGGCGGCTGAGGTGGGCGATGGCCGCCGCGACGCGGAAGTTGCGGCGGGGAATCAGCCGCCGGTAGGAGAACCAGTAGTCGAAGATGTCGCCGGCGAGCAGCAGCGTGTCGCCCGCTTGCGGGACCGTCTCGAGGAAATCGAGGAGGGCCGCCTCGTCCTCGGGCGGCGCGGCGCCAAGATGGGCGTCGGCCACGACAACCAACCGGGGTGCGCTCACGGCGCGAAAGGTGACCGATGGCGACTGGCAAGGCAACCGACGCGGTCCATGAGGGCGTGACCCGCCACCGCGTCGATTACTCCGAGACCGACCAGATGGGCGTGGTGTACCACGCACGCTACCTGGTCTGGCTCGACGTCGGTCGCACCGAGTACCTGCGGCGGACCGGCATGAGCTACCGTGAGCTCGAGTCGCTCGGATTGCGGCTCGCGGTGTCGGAGCTGCAGGTCCGCTATCGCCGTTCGGCCCGCTACGATGACCCCGTCCGGGTCCGGACCTGGGTGCGGGAGCTCGCGTCCCGGCGCATCACGTTCGGGTACGCGATCGAGCACGACGCGACCGGCGAACTGCTCGCCACGGCCACGACGGCCCTCCTGGTGCTCGACGCCGCCTTCGCGTTCGCGCGTCTCCCCGACGCCGTGGCCGAACGGCTCGTTCCCATCCCCGATCCGGTGCGAATCTGATGCGACGCCTCGGCCTGCTGCCCTTCCTGCTGGCGATGCCCCTGCGCGTCGCCGCCGCCCAGGATCCCGCCCTCGTCGGCGCGCTCGCGCCGATCCTGATGACCGAGGATCGCCGCGTGCTCGACCCGGGCATCCTCGGATCCGCGCTGGAGCACCCCGATCCCGTGGTCCGGCGAGCGGCGGTCGTCGCGGTCGGACGGATCGGGGCGGCCGACGGAGTGGTCCTGCTGTTGCCCCGACTCATGGACCGCGATCCCGGCGTCGTCGCCGATGTCTTCTTCGCGCTCGGCCTGCTGAAGCAGGATCGGGCGGTGGACGAGATGCTGGCCCGGCTGCAGCACCCCGATTCGCTGCGCGCCGACGCGCTCGAGGAGGCGGCCATTGCGCTGGCCAGGATCGGTGGCGACGCGGCCTCGGCTGCCCTCGCCGACGTCATGCGCGGGACCGGCAACCTTCCGATCGCCCGGCGCGACGCGATGCGTCCCGCCGCGATCCTCGAGAGCTGGCGACTCGGGCGCCGCGCAGCGGTGGACGCGATCGAGCCGTTCACGCGCGACACCGGGGCCGACCTGCGCTGGCGCGCCGCGTACGCGCTGGGTCGCCTTGCGGCACCCTCCGGCGGCGAGGCGCTCCTGACCCTGCTCCGCGACCCGAACCCGCTGATCCGGGCGACGGCCGCGCGAGGCCTCGTGCGACGCCTGGCCGACACCGCCGGGATCGCCCCGGCCATGGCGCTCGCCGAGTTGCAGCGCCTCTTCGACGACCAGTCCGCCGGGGCACGCATCAACGCCCTCGATGCGGCCGCCACGTATCGGGATTCAACCACCGCACCGCGGGCGATCGGACGACTCGGTGATCCCGATCGCAACGTGCGGGTCGCCGCAGCCTCGGCCCTTGCCTCGATGGGAGGGCAGGCCGCCGCGACCGCCCTCGCCACCGCCGTGGACGATGACCGGCAGGAATGGGCGGTGCGGCGCGCCGCGCTGCTCGGACTGGCGCGTCTCGACACGACGGCCTTCGCGGCGAGAGTGGGGAACTGGAGTCGCTCGGCCGATGTGGCCGATCGGCTCGTGGCGATGGACGGCTGGGAATTGCTCCGGAACGTCGGGCCGGCGCCGTTCCGCGCTGGTCTGGCAGACGCTGATCCGCGGGTGCGTGCCGCGGCGCTCTCGGCGTGGGCCCGGGCAGGGCGGTCGGAGGACCGGGAAGAGGTGCGGGCCGCCGCCCTGGGGGTGCTCAACGATCCCGACCCCGGCCTGCGGAACGCCGCCCTCGGCATCGTGGCCGACAGCGCAAGTGACGAGACGCTCGATCGGCTGGCGCAGGCGTGGCAACGCGGTCCGGACGACGTGCGTGAGACGATCCTGAACCGACTCGTCCGATGGGGGCGCGCCGATCGGGCGCTGCTCGGCCGGCTCGGTGCTCCGACGCGACGGGCATTGCTGGAGCGTCCCGCCAGTCCCGTCCTTCGCGGCATCGCGGCCCGTGGCTGGCCACTCCTGGCGGCCCGGTGGGGCGGCGTCGCACCGATCGAAACCGGACGGACGCTGCAGGATTACCGCGAGCTTGCGGCCCGATTCTACCTCGCGAGCCAGAATCCCCACGTCACGATCGATGTCCAGGGTCGCGGCAAGGTCGAACTGGAGCTGCTGGCGCACGACGCCCCGCTGACCGTCGCGAATTTCCTGCGACTCGTGGATCGACACTACTTCGACAACGTCCGCTGGCACCGTGTCGTGCCCAATTTCGTGGTCCAGGACGGCGACCCCACCGGGACCGGCGAGGGCGGCCCCGGATGGGCGATCCGCGACGAGATCAATCGCCGGCACTACGACGTCGCGATGGTCGGCATGGCCCTCTCGGGCCCCGACACCGGCGGCAGCCAGTGGTTCATCAACCTCTCGCCGCAGCCCCACCTCGACGGCGGCTACACGATCTTCGGGAAGGTCGTCGGAGGGCAGAATGCGCTGGTGCGCATCCTCCAGGGCGACCGGATCCGGACGATCCAGCGGACCGGCCCGCCTTGAGTCGCCCGGCCCGTGCCCGCAAGTTGGGGGCAATGCGATTCGTCCTCCCCAGCGCCTTGCTGCTCATGGTGACCGCCTGTGCCGGTGGCATGATCGGGCCGCCGATGCCCGTCGGACTGATGCCGGTGCCGGCCGACTCGGTGCAGGCCTGGGTCGCCTCCACCTGGAGCGGGGAGCCGAGCTTCATGCGATTCCGCTTCGACTACCGCGAGCGGCGCGGCAATGCGGGCGGCCGGGGCAGCGCGACGATCGCTCCGCCGGACTCGCTCCGGTTCGACTTCGCCGGTCCCTTCGGGGCCAACCGCTCGGCGGCCTTCGTGGTGGGCGACAGCGGCATCTGGGCCGAGCCGGAGGAACAGGTCCAAAAGCTGGTCCCGAACTACCCGATACTTTGGGCCATGCTCGGACGCGCGCGCGACCCCGGACCCGGCACGACCCTCACCGGCCTCCAGGCCCCCGACCTCACTGCCTGGCGATACGTGACGGCAGCGGACACGGTGGACTACGTCCTGACCCGCGGACTCAAGCCGCAGCTCGTCGTCGATGTCCGCCAGGGCGGGCGGCGCCTCGGCCGGGTGGTCACGGAATTCGACGCGGACGGCCGGCCGAAGAAGGCGCGCCTCGATGTGCCCTCGAAGCCGGCCCGAGTCGAGCTCGAATTCTATCGCTGGGAGCGACCCGACTCGCTCCCGGGCACCCTCTGGCAGCGTCCCGATGATTCGTAGCCGCTGGCTCGCGACGCTCACCCTGCTCGGCGGGTGCGCCTACGGCTTCGCCGGCGGCGGGTTGCCCAAGGAGATCGCGACGGTGGTCGTCCTCCCGTTCGAGAACGCCACCACGGATCCGACCGTGGCGCAGGAGGCCAATCGCAGCGTCCGCGAGGCGCTCGAGTCGCGCCTCGGCCTCCGCAACGCAACCGAGGCGCGCGCCGATGTCGTGGTGCGCGGAACCGTGCAGCGATACGAACCCGATCAGCCGGTCGGGTATCGCGGCACCGACCAGGCATCGGGCGGCCAGGTCCGCGGCAACCAGGTCGAGGTCAGTCGGCGACTGCTCCAGATCAGCATCGACCTCGAGATGGTGCAGAAGTCGACCGGGCGGAACCTCCTCAAGCGCAAGACCTTCTCGGTCGATGCCCAGTACGATCCGGGACGGGAATCGGAGGGCCGCAAGACCGCGTTCTCCTTCCTGGTCGACGAGATCGTGAAGGAGGCGCAATCCACATGGTGAACACGGTGCGCGACCGGCAGGGCCGCGGCATGATCGGCTGCATCACGCCCCTGGTGCTCCTGGGCCTGCTGTTCTTCCTCGGTGTGAAGTTCGGCCGTCCGTGGTTCGCGTACGAGCAGTTCCGCGACCAGATCGAGAGCATGGCCGGCTTCGCCACGACCCTCAACGATTCGGTGATGCGCGCCCGCATCTCGGCCCGCGCCGACTCGCTGCGGCTTCCCGAGGCCGCCAAGAAGAACCTCAAGATCCAGCGCCTCGTTAAGCCGCCGCGGGTGCGGATCGAGACCTCCTACACGCA
Source organism: uncultured Gemmatimonadaceae bacterium (assembly GCA_964557115.1). Lineage (GTDB taxonomy): Bacteria > Gemmatimonadota > Gemmatimonadetes > Gemmatimonadales > GWC2-71-9 > Palsa-1233. The sequence continues at coordinate 8,855 of CAZKYO010000008.1, read as the reverse complement.
GACGGTGGAGCTGCCGTTCCTCGAGCCGAAGGTGCTCAAGTTCCATCCGGTCGCCGAGGACGACCTCTGACGCGCGACACCGGGGCCAAGGTCCGCGGCCTCGAGGACGCCGTCGCATGGCGCGCCTCGGCGCCGGCACCGGTCGTCTTCACCAACGGCGTCTTCGATCTCCTCCATCCCGGCCACGTCGCCGTCCTCGAGGCGGCGCGGGCCGAGGGGGCCTCCCTGGTCGTCGGCATCAACAGCGATGCGTCGGCACGGGCCCTCGCCAAGGGCCCCGAGCGCCCGGTGATGCCGGCCGCGGCGCGCGCGCGGGTCGTTGCCGCGTTCGAGGCCGTGGATTGCGTCGTGATCTTCGACGCCGCGACCCCCGCGGAGCTGGTCGAGCGCCTCCAGCCCGACGTGATGGTCAAGGGTGGTGATTATGATCCGGACGCCGTGGTGGGGGCCGACGTGGTCCGCGCCCGCGGCGGCCGGGTGGTGATCGTGCCGCTCGTCCCCGACCAGTCCACCACCCGGATCGTGGAGCGGCTCCGTGGCCAGACCTGACGAACGTGCGATCGACCAGCTGCGCCCCACCGTGATCGAGCGCAACGCCAATCCCTTCGCCGAGGGCTCCTGCCTGATCCGGGTCGGCGGCACGCTGGTGCACTGCACCGCGAGCGTCGAGACGGGCGTGCCCCCGTTCCGGAAGGGCAGCGGCCAGGGCTGGGTCACGGCGGAGTACGCCATGCTGCCGCGGGCGACGAGCGAACGGACCTCGCGCGAGCGGAACGGCCCCGGCGGCCGCACCCAGGAGATCCAGCGGCTGATCGGCCGTTCGCTCCGGGCGGCGATGGGGACCTTCGCCTTCGGCGAGTACACCATCAAGGTCGATTGCGACGTCCTGGTCGCCGACGGCGGCACCCGCTGCGCGTCGATCACCGGTGCATGCGTCGCGCTGCACGACGCCTGTGCCTGGCTCGCCGAGCGCACCGGGCAGCCGTCGCCATTCGGCCGCTTCGTGGCCGCGGTCTCGGTCGGGAAGGTCGAGGGCGAGCAGCGCCTCGACCTGGCCTATCTCGAGGATCGCGACGCGGAAGTCGATGCGAACGTCGTGATGCTGGAGCCCGATGCCTTCGTCGAGGTGCAGGGGACCGGCGAGCACGGCACCTTCGACCGTCGCGAGCTCGACGGCCTGCTCGATCTCGCCGGCAAGGGACTGGCGGAGCTCTTCCGCCTCCAGCACGCCGCCATCGGCTCGTGAGGCTGCTGGTTGCCACCCGGAGTCGTGGCAAGCAGCCCGAGCTCCGGCGGCTGCTCGCCCCGCTCGGAGCGGAAATCCTATTCCCCGATGACATCGGACTTGCCGAGGAGCCGGTCGAGGATCGCCTCGAGGTCTTCGGCACCTTCCTCGAGAACGCACGCGCCAAGGCCCGGCACTTCGCCGAGCGCAGCAACCTGCCGACGATCGCCGATGACTCGGGCCTCGAGGTCGACGCGCTGGGCGGCGAGCCGGGTGTCCGCAGCAAGCGCTTCGCGGGCGTGGACGG
>CAZKYO010000008.1:3755-7223 GCA_964557115.1 uncultured Gemmatimonadaceae bacterium | reverse complement strand
CTCTTCTGGAGTGCCGACCTGGGGAAGGGCTTCGGCGAGGCGACGCCGGAGGAGAAGGCCGCGGTCTCGCATCGGGGCCGGGCGGTGCGCGCGCTGGTCGAGGCGCTCACCCGCTAGATTGCTCCCCCGACGGGGCGTGGCGCAGTCCGGTAGCGCGTCCGCTTTGGGAGCGGAAGGTCCCGGGTTCGAATCCCGGCGCCCCGATCAGGTGCGACACGGCGAAGGGCGAGGGGCGGGATGCCGCCCCTCGCCCTTCGTGCTCAGGGCTTGCCGCGCGTCTGCACCACCCAGTCGGGCAGTGCCGGGTGCGCCGGGTCGAAGACCGACGCCGGCAGGGCGACGCCGGTCTTGATCTGCGCATACTCCTCGTGCATGTCGAGGGCGCCGTTCTTGTAGAAGCGGATGTCGCTCTCGGCGAGACCGGCCGGCCCCTGCGACTGGAACGCGCCGATCCGGGTGTCCTCGCGCGAGCCATCGGGGCGCGTCTGGATCAGCCGCACCACCACCTGCTGCGCGTCGTCCACCCAGAACTGGCTGCTCGTCGTGTCGCCCGCCGCCGCGCCGACCACGGTGACGGCCCGGCCCTCCCACCGGTCGGCATGCGCCTTGGAGAGGTCGAATCCCTCGTTCCGCAGCTTGGCGATCGAGGCGTCGATGTCGCCGACGTGGATGTCGTGCAGCAGCACGAGGAGCGAATGGACCAGCGGCCGTCCGGGACGCGCGGCGCCGTTGACGATCACGTAGAGCGAATCGTTCCGGAAGATGACCGACTGGAAGATCGCGCCGCCCTTCTCGCGGTCGATCCGCAGCTTGCCCGGACGGTCCATCGACTCGTACCAGGTCTCCTCCGGCTGGCTGCCGCCCGGCCACGTGCTGCGCTGCACGAAGGTGAGGGTCGTCCACCACGTCGCCTTGTGGGCGGCGTTGATCCGCCGGAGCAGGGCCTCGCCGTCGTCGGGGCGGGCCGGCGCCAGCGGCTGCAGCAGGGCGAGGGCGACCAGGGCATGGAGCATCGGGACCTCTCTGGTGGTGGAAGGGGTACGGCTGGCCTACGACTCGGCAGGCGGCCCGGTTTCCGGTATCTTCCCCAAGGTCTCGTCGGTCAGCCGATCCCGCCAGGCCACCCCATTCACCATTCACCATTCACGAACCTCCGAGGTGCTCCCATGGGGATGATGAAGGAATTCAAGGCGTTCGCCCTCAAGGGCAACGTGATGGACCTCGCCGTCGGCGTGATCATCGGCGCGGCCTTCGGGAAGATCGTCACCTCGCTGGTCGATGACATCATCATGCCGGTCGTCGGGAAGATCTTCGGAGGGTTCCGGTTCGAGAACTTCTTCCTGCCGCTGGCCGATGTCCCGGCGGGGACCGACAACACCCTCGAGGCGGTCCGTGCCGCCGGCGTGCCGGTGCTGGCGTGGGGGAACTTCCTCACCATCGTGCTCAACTTCATCATCCTCGCCTTCATCATCTTCCAGATGGTCAAGATGATGAACCGGATGCAGCGCCAGGAGGCCGAGGCGCCGGCGGCCCCGCCGCCACCGCCGGAGGACGTCGTGCTGCTGCGCGAGATCCGCGACGCGCTCCGCCGCTGATCACCCACCGGGCCCCGGCATCCGCCGGGGCCCGGCGCTACATTCCAGCCGCCAGGCCCCCGTAGCTCAGCTGGATCAGAGCGGCGAGCTTCTAACTCGCAGGTCCCAGGTTCGAGTCCTGGCGGGGGCATCCTTCCGGAGCCGGAGTCCATGACCGACGAAATGTTCGCCTCGACGCGCTCGCGCCTCGTCACCCAGCTGCTCGCCTTCTTCCTTGGCGTCTTCGGCGTGCACCGCTTCTACGTGGGCAAGATCGGCACCGGCCTGCTCCAGCTCTTCACCCTCGGCGGCCTCGGCATCTGGTGGCTGGCCGACAACATCCTGATCGCCACCGGCGCCTTCCGCGACGCGGAGGGGCTGCTGGTGAGCGAATGGGAGCCCGAGGCCGAGCGACTGGTGCCGCCGGGCACCGCGGCCGCGATCCTCGACGAGCTGGACCAGCTCCGGGCCGAGGTGACGGAACTCAACGAACGGGTCGAGTTCGCCGAGCGCCTGCTTGCCGATCCCGAGCGCGGCCGGGGCCACCCGGGGTGACGTCGCCGCTCCCGCCGTCCCGCCGCGGGACGCTGCGGAGCCTGCTGGCACTCGCGTTCCCGATCATCGCCGTCAACCTCGGCATGAACCTGATGGGCACGGTCGACACGCTGATGGTCGGCCGGCTCTCCGCGGGCGCGCTCGCCGCGGTGGCGATCGGCAACGTCTACTTCTTCTCGCTCGCGATGTTCGCGGTCGGCGTGACGATGGCGCTCGACCCGGTCATCTCCCAGGCGATCGGCGCCGATGACCACGATGGCGTGGCCCTCGGCCTGCAGCGTGGCCTCCTGCTCGCGGGGCTCCTCGCCGTGCCGCTCATGGCGCTGCTCGCGGTCGCCGAGCCGGTCATGCGCGCGCTCCGCCAACCCGTCGAGGTCCTGCCGATGGTCGGGACCTACTGCCTGATCCTCGCGCCCGGGGCCTTCCCGTTCCTCGCCTTCAGCGTCGGACGCCAGACGCTCCAGGCGATGCATCGCGTCGCACCCGTCGTGTGGACGATCGTCGCGGCCAACCTGCTCAACGTGGCACTCAACCAGTGGCTGATCCACGGCGGCCTCGGCGTGCCGCCGCTCGGCGTCGCCGGCTCGGCGTGGGCCACGACGATCTCCCGCACCGTGATGGCGGTCGGGATCTTCCTGCTCGCCCGTCACGACCTCGGCCACCCGCTCCGCCCGTGGCGGCGCGAGGCGTTCCGCGCCGCGCCGTTTGCGCGGCTGCTCCGGATCGGCCTCCCGATCGGCGCCCAGATCGAGATCGAGATGGCCACGTTCGGCGCCGTCGCCCTGCTCATGGGCGCGTTCGGCACCGTGCAGGTCGCCGGCCACCAGGTCGCGCTCAACCTCGCCTCGCTCACCTTCATGGTGCCGATGGGCGTCGGCATGAGCGCCGCCGCCCTGGTCGGGCGCGCCGTCGGCCGGAATGACGCGGCGGCCGCACGCGACGCCGCCCGTGCCGCGATCCTGGTGGGCGTCGCGTTCATGGCGTGCACCGCGCTCCTGTTCCTGGCCGTGCCCCGGCTGCTCGCGGGCATCTACAGCAACGACGCCGCCGTCGTCGCCTTCGCCGCGATGCTTGTCCCGATCGCCGGGGTCTTCCAGGTCTTCGACGGGATCCAGGTGGTGGCGGCCGGCGTGCTCCGCGGCCTCGGCGACACCCGGGCGCCGATGCTGATCAACCTCGTCGGCTTCGCGGGGATCGGGGTGAGTGCCTCGCTGTACCTCGCGTTCCGGACATCGCTTGGCGCGGTGGGGCTGTGGTGGGGCCTCGTCTTCGGACTCGCCGCCGTCGCGCTGATCCTGCTCGTCAGGGTCCGGATCGCGCTCCGGCGACCGTTGCGGCG
>CAZKYO010000008.1:0-3655 GCA_964557115.1 uncultured Gemmatimonadaceae bacterium | reverse complement strand
GACCGTGCCGAAGATCTTCTCCCCGTCGAACCGGCCGTTCTCGATGAAGACCTCCGAGATCTTGCGGCCCGAGGCCACGCTGCCGGCGAGGTAGATCCGCGGGACGTTTGACTCGAGCGTCTCCGGATCGACGGTGGCGCGGCCGGTCTCGGGATCGAGCACGATCCCGAGCCGCTCGAGCATTGCGAAATCGGGGTGATACCCGGTGAGCAGGTAGACCCGATCCGCGGGGATCTCCATCGCGGTCCCATCGGCCCGCTGCACGCGCACTGCGTCCTCCGAGATTCCGGTCACCGTGGTGCCGAAGTGTGCCGCGATCTCTCCGGCCTTCACGCGGTTCTCGAAGTCGGGCCGCAGCCAGTACTTGACCGTCGGCTTCAGTCCCTCGCCCCAGTGCACGAGCGTCACCTCGGCGCCGGCGCGCCAGGCCAGCAGCGCCGATTCGACCGCCGAGTTCTTGCCGCCCACGACGACGACCCGGAGCCCGGCCGTCCGGTGCGGCTCGTCGAACCAGTGCGAGACGTGTGGCAGCGATTCGCCCGGGACGTCCAAGAGGTTGGGGTGATCGAAGTAGCCCGTGGCCAGCACCAGCCGGTCGGTCAGGATCTCGTGGCGCGCGAGCCGGGTCTCGACCGTCACAAGCAGCCGCCCGCCGCGCCGCTCGGCCCCGAGGAAACGCGTGTACGGCCTGACATCGAGCCGCTCGGCACGGACCACCCCACGGTAGTACATCAGCGCCTCTTCGCGACTCACCCGGGAGCCAGCGCAGGTGATGGGATGGTCGCCGATCTCGAGGCGCTCCGGGGTGGTGAAGAACGCCATGCCGACCGGGTACTGGACGATCGAGTTCACGATCGCCCCGGCATCGACCACCAGCGTCCGCACGCCGCGGCGCTTGGCGGAGATCGCCACCGCCAGGCCGATCGGGCCGGCACCGACGATCAGGGCAGGGACATCGCTCGGGATGGGCATGGGAGCAATATGTCGGAGCCGGGATCCGGGTGCGCCCGGCGACCGGGCGGCCGACTCGGGCATCTTCGAGGGAATGGGGAAGCATGGCGACGACCCGACCCGATGGCGACGGCACCTCGGGCGCATCCGGTTCCGGACCCGACGGGGCTAAACTGTAGCCGTGCTGAAGCCCGAACCGTTCGAGGTCCACCCGATCGAGGTCCCGCCGAAGAATTGGCGCCCGCTCGCGCTGAGCGTCGTCGCCCACGTGGCCCTCATTCTCCTGATCCTGTTCCGGCCGATCCCGGCGCCCGAGGCCGGGCCGGTGGAGAAGGCCCGCGACGCGCAGGCGATCGCGATCGCACCGACCGAGCGATTCCGGCAGCCGCGGCAATCCACCCCGCCGCCCCCCCCGGTCCCCGAGAAGCCGATCCCCCTCGGCCCCGACGCGAAGCGCCCCGACGAACCGCCGCGGGAGCAAAGCCCCCAGACGCCGCCGCGCGAGGACGCCTCCCCCGTGCCCGACCCGCCGCCGGAGACGCCCACCCCGCAGGAGTCGCCGGCGCCTGCCCCGGAGCAGGCGGAGCGTATCCCGACGCCCCGGGACATGGTGGCGAACGGGTCGATCCTCGGGCCGCCGACCTCGCCGTTCGGCCGCTCCACCATCCAGCCCTTCGGCACCCCCAAGGGAACCGCCAGCAGTGGCGCCTCCCGGGTAGGGTCCATGGGCAGCATCGGCTTCCACCAGAACGACACCCGCGTCTTCACCGAGTCGTTCCCCGAGGCCACCGGGCAGTGCGTCGAGATCCCCGATCTCGGCAAGAATCCCGATGGCAGCCCGGTGCTGGCGTCGGTCACCGGGATCGTGCGCGACGAACGGGGCCGGCCGCTGGCGAATGCGCACCTGCAGCTCCAGGGCCTGGCCTTCGCCACGTTCTCCGACGGGGCGGGGAACTATCGTCTGGAGTTCGATCCGGCCCTGCTGCAGAAGTGCCGCTCGCAGGTCGTGCGGGTGCGGGCGGATGGCTATCGCGACCAGTACCTGAACCTCGCGATCGGGCGCAACGTCCGCAGCGATGACGTGATCATGCGGCGCCGATAGCATGCCCGGCTCCCCCGTCTGCTGGCGCCCGGTTCCCGCGCGCATCGCCGACTCCGCGATCGCCCGGTTCATTGCGCGGCGGATCGATGGAGGCACCCCGCTCCCGGAAGCCGGCGACGCGGGCGCCTTCACCGAACTCCACCGCTGGTCGGTCGAGCATCGCGGCGAGTTCTGGGAAGCGGTGTTCCGGGAGTTCGAGGTGATCGGCGAGCGAGGCGAAGGGCCGGCAGTGGTGCAGGGGGACCGGATGGCCCCGCCCGCCGATGGCGGTGCCCGGTGGTTCCCGGGCGCCCGCCTGAACTTCGCGGAGAACCTCCTGCGCACCACGGGCGCGGCACCGGCGATCATCGCATGGGACGAGCGCGGACCCGCGCGCGACCTTTCCTTCGACCAACTGCGCGGCGCCGTCGCCCGGGTGGCGGACGGCCTCCGCGGTCTCGGGGTCGGGCCCGGCGACCGCGTGGCCGGGTGGTTGCCCAACATCCCCGAGGCGGTGATCGGGATGCTCGCGACGGCGGCGGTCGGGGCCACCTGGACCTCCTGCTCGCCGGATTTCGGCGTCGAGGGCATCGTCGACCGCTTCGGCCAGACCGAGCCACTCGTGCTGATCTTCGCCGACGGGTACCGCTATGCCGGCAAGGACCACGACTGCACCGCCCGCGCCATCGAGCTGCTCGGGCGACTCCCCTCGGTGCGCGCCGCGGTGATGGTCCACCACCTGGGGCATGACGTGCTGCCCGAAGGCAAGGAGTGGATCCGCTGGGATGCACTCGGCGACCCCGACGCCGCGCTGCACTTCGAGGCGATGCCCTTCGACCACCCGCTCTACATCCTCTACTCCTCCGGAACCACCGGACTCCCCAAGTGCCTGGTGCACGGGGCCGGCGGAACGCTGCTGCAGCACCTCAAGGAACACCGGCTGCACGTCGACCTTCGGCCGGGCGAGCGGCTCTTCTACTTCACCACCTGCGGCTGGATGATGTGGAACTGGCTGGTGACGGCGCTCGCCGGCGGCAGCGCGATCGTGCTCTACGACGGCGCGCCCATGCCTGCGGGCGAGCCCGATCTCCTGTGGCGCCTGGCCGAGGAGGCGGCCGTCGCCGTGTTCGGCACCAGCGCCAAGTATCTCGCGCTGGCGGAGAAGGCGGGACTCGAGCCGCGCCGGGGCCGGGAACTCGCGGCCCTCCGGGCCGTCCTCTCCACCGGGTCGCCGCTCGCCCCGGAATCCTTCGACTGGGCCGCGGCCACGCTCGGCCCCGGGGTCCAGGTGGCCAGCATCTCCGGCGGCACCGACATCGTGTCCTGCTTCGTCCTAGGCAATCCGCTCCAGCCGGTGCACCGGGGCGAGATCCAGGGGCCTGGCCTGGGGATGGCCGTCTCGATCCTCCGCGAGGATGGTCAGCTGGCCGCGGTCGACGTCCCGGGTGAACTGGTCTGCACGGCTCCCTTTCCCTCTATGCCGGTGGCCTTCTGGAATGACCCGGATGGCGCCCGCTACCGGGCGGCGTACTTCGAGCACTGGCCCGGCGTCTGGCGGCACGGCGACTGGGCCACCCGGACCGTGGATGGCGGCTACGTGATCTCCGGACGATCCGACGCGAC
>CAZKYO010000007.1:73705-105468 GCA_964557115.1 uncultured Gemmatimonadaceae bacterium | reverse complement strand
GCTCACCGGAGCCGCTCCAGCTTCCCCTTCCGCTTCACGATGTTCTTGTAGTCCCACTGGATCTCGCGCCCCTTGGCGCACCAGCGCTTGAGGTCGGCCTTCTTCACCTGCTTCACGTCGGTGTAGAGCACCGACGCGTCCTTGAACTTGGCCCCGCGCTCGGCGAGCCCCGGTTCGTCGAACGACTGCCCGCTCCAGAACATCAGGCGCACCCCGTCCTTGAGCCTGCTGTAACCGACGATCGGGTTGCCATCGAGGAACCAGACCGGGTGCGCGTGCCACACTTTCTCCTCCGCCTCCTTGAGATGCTTCCCGATCTCGGCGGCGAGCAGGTCGCAGATCGCACGGTCGCCCGGGGAGAGCGCGGCGTTGTACTTCCTGACATCCGGTTGCATCCAGCCTCCGAGGGACGAAAAACCGTGAACGGCCAACTCTGCGACCGGGTGCCGGGGCTCTGAAGCGGGTTCCGGGCGCAGTGACACCAATTGGGATCTAGCCCTCGGAGCGCCCGGCGGGCCGCGCAAGAGCCACGGCACCCGGCCGGCCTACGCAGCACCCTAACCCGTCACCGTCCAAGCTACCGCTCGACCCCTCCTTGCGCCCTGCCGGAACGCGCCACACTCTCATCGCGACTCTCCCAACGACAGGACCTCTCCATGAACGCCCTTGCTTCGTGGCGCGCGCCCGCGGCGCTCGTGCTCGTCGCGGCCCTGGTGCCCTCCCTCGCCGCCCAGGCCGGTCGTGGCGGACTCGGTCGCCCCAATCCGAACCTCCCCGAGTGGCAGGCCAAGACCATCCCGGCCGAGCGGGGATTCCGGGCGTACATCGTCTCGAACATGGCCGGGATGGGCGCCGCGGTGGATCCCAAGGAGGTCCTCTCGGGCACCGAGCGCGGTGCCCCGGCCCAGACCAACACCGCCTCGTTCGCGGACTACGACCCCCTCTTCCGTCGGCTCCTCACCCAGGAGGCCAACGCCGTCGTGCGGGGCGCCCGTCTGGGTGGCGCGGCCTCGTTCGTGGTGAGTGACGCCCATCCCGGCAATGCCTTCGGCAACATCCTCCCGTGGGAGCTCGACAGCGCGGCCGTGCTGGTGCGCGGCTTCCCGCGGCCACTGTTCATGGTCTCGGGGATCGACAGCACCTTCGGCACCCTGATCTTCGACGGCGCCGTCGCCAGCGCCGGCAGCCAGGGGATCATGCCGCACACCTTCGGCTTCTCGACCCTCACGGTCAACGACAAGCCGCTCAACGAGGTCGCCGTCGTCGCGCTGATCGCGGGCGAGATGGGGGTGTCGGTCTCGATGGTGGCGGGCGACGATGCCGCGATCGCCGAGACGCAGCAGATGCTCGGCAACGACTTCGTCCCGGTGATCACCAAGTACGCGGTCGGGCGCGGGGCGGGGATCACCTATTCGCCGGCCAAGGTGCAGCAGATGGTCGCCGCGGGCGCCGCCCAGGCGGTGCGGCGCGAGCGGACCGGCGCCTTCAAGCCGTTCACGATGGCCAGGCCCTATCGGGTCGAGTTCACGCTGCAGCCGAGCATGGCCGACGAGGTGGTGGACCAGGTGGCGGCGCTGCCGGGCTTCACGCTCGAGCGCACCGGCCCCCGGTCGTTCCGCTTCACCACCGAGAGCGCGCGTCAGCTCGGCTACCTGATCGACGCGATCCAGCCGGCGGTGTCGCGATGAGGGCCGCGCGGATCACCTCGCTCGCGGCGGCAGTCCTCGCGCTCGCCACCGGACTCGGCGCCCAGGCGGTCGCGCCGACTCCGCCGCCGCCCGGCGACGCCGACACCCTGCCGCCCCACGCCTACTTCGGGATCACCGAGTACGACCTCGCCCGCAACAAGCTCGAGACACTGGTCAAGCCGGGCGGCTTCGCCGTGATGATCGTCACCGACATGGAGGGGTTGGCCGGCGTGGTCAACAACGGCCGCGAGATGTCGAACGGTCGCACCGGCTACTCGGCCGACCACCAGAAGATGCGCCAGGAACTCACCGACGAGCTCAACGCCGCGATCGCCGGCGCGCGCGCCGGCGGCGCCACCCAGGTCTTCGTGGTGGAGGGGCACGGTGCCAACAACTTCCGCAACGTCCTGGTCGACAAGGTCGACCCCGAGGCCATGCTGCTGCGCGGCTGGCCGCGGCCCAACGTGATGGAGACCGGGATCAACCGGAAGATCGACCTGCTCATGGTCGTCGGGAACCATCCCAACGCCGGGACGCCGGGGATCATCGCCCACAGCTACGCGCTGGGCGGCCCGCTCACCGTCAACGGCGTGCCGCTCAACGAGTCGGGGATCGCGGCCTTCATCGGTGCCGAGTACGGCGTGCGCTTCGGCATGGGCACCGGCGACGACACCTACGCGCGCGAGATGAAGCAGGTCTTCCCGACCGCCGAGATCGTCACGGTCAAGACGGCGATGAGCGGATCGGGCGGCGCGATGCAGCCGCTCGCCAGGGTGCACTCGGCGATCCGGGCGGCCGCCACGCGGGCGGTGCGGCGCGCGAAGGCGGGCGAGATCAAGCTGGTGTCGTTCGAGAAGCCGTACCACGTGAAGTGGTGCATCCGGGCCACGTTCGCCGAGCCGGTCTATCAGGTGATGAGCAAGCCGGAGGGGTTCACGGGAATCCAGCCGGACTCGGCCTCGGGGCCGCGCTGCTTCAGCTACGTGCCCGAGAGGGCGGAGGAGATCGGCACGATCCTCAACCTGGTGGAGTGGGCCGCGCTCAAGCCGTGAGGATGGTTCCTGGCGCCACGGGCACCGCGCGTGGGATACCCCTGCGCGGCCCGTCGAGCGCTCCAAGGGCAGGACCCAATTGGTGGCACCGCGCCCGAAGCAGCCGCTTCGGGGTACCCCACGCGCGGTGCCCCGCGACCTGTCAGCGTTGCTCGACCGCGCTCTTGATGTCGGCCAGGTCCTGCTCCAGCAGCTTGCGCCACATCCCCTTGAAGAGGAACATCGGCACCATCATGAGTCGCGCCGCGAAGGTCAGCGGTCGCGACTCATGATGGCTCGTCAGGGTGCAGCCGGCACCCTGCCCGCTGAGCGAAATTGTCGTCATGAACTCGAAGCCCTGCGCCTCCGCGCGGGTCCGGTAGAACCGCGGCGCCTCGGCCTCGACGATCCGCAGTTCAACCGTCGCCTCGTCGCCCCGGAGCGATCGGGTCTCCAGCCACCGGAGCCCCACCACGCCCTGTGCGGGTCGCTCCTGCACATCGATGCGCACGATCCCGCTGATCCGCTCCGCCGCGCGGTCGATGTCGGTGATCACCGCCCAGACCGCCTCGCGGCTGGCGTTGATCGTGACGGACGCCTCGATCGCCATCAGGCTCCTCCCGGATTCGGGCGTTGGGTCATTGCTTCCGCTTCCACTGGCTCAGCGTCTGGGTGGGCGTCGGCGCGTCGAAGCCGTCAGGTCGAGGTTCGCCCGGGGCGGCCATCAGGAAGCACGCCTCGTCGCCCAGCCACTGCATGATGCCGTGCGAGACCTTCCCCTTGGGCGCACCGGCCAGGTGGAGATAATCGACCGCGATCGGCGAGACGGCCTCGTCGATGCGCACCCTGGCGTGCACCATCACCTGCCCGCCGAACACGACCTTCACCTCGTTCCCCTTGGCGCTGCGCGTGCCGAACGCGAGCCAGTCCTTGCGCATCTCCTCGCCCTTGGCAACCAGGCGCACCGCCGCCCACTCGCCATCGAGCCGCGCGAGCAGTGGCGACGAGGTCACGTCAAACCCGGCCACGTCGGCGACGGGCGCGGCCGCGGCGGCCTTCTTCGCCGGCGCGCTGCCGCCGTCCACGCCACTCGGCCGTGCCGATGACGTGCGGTGCAGCACCTCGAGCGCGTGGCCGCTGCCCGGGCTGGTCTTGAATGCAGCGGGACGCGACGACCCGACCAGCCCCAGGCAGATGGTGAGCGCGTCGCCGTCGAGTTTCCAGATCGCCTCGGCGGTGTTGCCCGCCTCCGGCCCCTCGACGAAGGCGATGTCGAGCGTCATCGGCTTCGCCGCGGTGTCGATCGTGAACGTGCCGTCGTAGTTGCCCTCGGGCGACTCCATCCGGAAGCGGTCGCCGTCGAAGAGCATCCTGGAAGCGCCGAGCATCGCGGCGGGCATCGCCTGGCCATCGACCTCGAGCGAGGCGAAGTGCCACTCGCCCTCGAGCGAGCGGAGCAGCTCGACATGGCGGCTCAGCGCGTTCCAGCTGGCGAGTCCGGCGCGTCGGGCGACGACCGATTGCGCGTCGGCGAGCTTGAAGGCCGCCTTGCGTGCCGCGGTGGCGGTCAGCCCGGCAGCTGTCGGCAGATGCTGGATGAACGCCTGCACGGCGTCGGCGTCGCCGGCCTTGAAGGCGGCGAGCAGCGCCTTGGCCTGGCCTCGGAGGTGTTCGAGCGAGGGGCGGGACGGGAGCGGGTGGGACACGGGACCTCCATGCATCACCTGGGGTCCGCAGACAGGGAGCACAAAGGTCTCGTCGATGGGGCCAACAAGACGTGCACGAAGGTGAGTTGGACTCTTCCCGCGGACCCGGCGGCTTCCTTCCAGCCGGGGAATAGTCTACGGGTCGGGAGCGCGGTCGGGAAGGGGACCGGAGGCAGTGCCTGATACGTGTCACCCCTAGCGGCGCGGCACGTACCTGAGCACCACCGCCCCGCTCGCCAGCTCGTGCCGGCCGACGAGCTCGAGGCCGAGCGGCCTGGAGAGTCCGTCGAACAGCGACCGTCCCCCTCCCGGAACACTTAGGTCTTGACCTAAGTGTTCCGGCGACGTACACTCCCTCCACGGATCAGCAACCCGCACCACCGGAAGGGACCAGCCATGGCTCGCGCCGCCACCGCCGACACCGTCCTCAGCGCCCTCGCCCACCCGGTCCGGCGCGAGGTCCTCGAGCGGCTGTCCACCGGGCCGGCCAGCGTGAGCGAGCTGGCCTCGCCGTTCGACATGCAGCTGCCGTCGTTCGTGCAGCACCTGGCCGTGCTGGAGCAGAGCCGCCTGGTCCGCTCGGCCAAGCGCGGCCGAGTGCGCACCTACGAGATCGCCCCGGAGGGATTCGTGAAGCTGGAAGACTGGCTGACCGCGCGCCGCAAGGAGTGGGAAGCCCGACTCGACCGATTCGACAACTACGTCAAGCGACTCAAGGAGAAGGAATCCGCATCATGAGCAACGCCCCCGCGATCGACCCCACGCTCGACTTCGCCATCGAGCGGTTCATCGACGCCCCGCCCCGCCTGGTCTGGGAGGCGCTCACCACGCCGGAACACATCCAGCAGTGGTACATGCCCCGCGAGTGGGGCCGCGTGGCCCACGCCGAACTCGATGCGCGCCCCGGCGGCATCATCCGCATCGACATCGCGGTCGGCGACGGCCAGGTGATCCCCAACCTCGGCTGCGTCCTCGACGTCGTCCCGATGGAGCGGCTGGTCTGGACGTCGATGCTCTTCCCCGGTTATCGCCCCGCCGTGTTCGACGACATCCCGATCACCGCGATCATGACGATGCAGGCCGAGGGGAGCGGCACCAGGTACGTGTTCACGGCGCTGCACCGGAGCGAGAAGGAGCTCGAGGAGAACAAGGCGAGCGGCTTCTACCAGGGCACGACGATCGCCATCGACCAGTTCGTCGAGGTGGTCGGCGCGATGCGGGCACACGCCGGGTAACCGGCATGGAGCTGTCATCCTGAGCGGTCCTTCGACTTCGCAGCCCTGCGGGCTGCTTCCCTTCGACTGTGCTCAGGGCGGGCTGCTCAGGATGACAATGCACCCGGCCCCTACGCCTCCTGGTACGCCCGCTCGAGCCCCGCCACGTCGAGCTTCACCATCTCCATCATCGCGGCCATCACCGCCTTCACCTTCTTCGGATCCTTGTCCGCGATCAGCTCGGTGAAGCGCCGCGGCACGATCTGCCAGGAGAGCCCGAACGGATCCTTGATCCATCCGCACGCCGTGGGCGTCGCCCCGGCCTTCACCAGCGCTTCCCAGTAGCGATCCACCTCGGCCTGGTCGGCGCAGTCCACGTAGAGCGAGACGCCCTCCGAGAACGAGAAGTAGTCGCCGCCGTTGTACCCCAGGAAGCGCTGGCCGCCGATGATGAACTCGGCGGAGGTGACAGGACCGTCCTCGCCGGTGCGGGCGACGGTCGTGACCTTCGAGTCCGGAAACGTCGCGGCGTAGAACGCGATCGCGGCCTCGAGCTGGTCGTTGAACATCAGGAACGGGGTGACCTTGTTCACGGCAATCTCTCCTCAGGGGGATGGTGTCGTCGCTATTCCGTCGGCAGCAGCGCGTCGAGCCGGGCGTAGCTCGTCTCCATGCCGTCGGTCATGCCGGTCGCCAGCGCCTGGTCGCGGGACTCCTTCGAGCCGTAGTCGATCAGCGTCGTCACCAGCGTCCCGCCGTCATGCTCCTCGAATGTCACGGTGTTGATGGCGGGCTTGTCACCCATCGTCCAGTCGAAATCGCCCGGGTCGAACGCCTCGGTGTTGCGGATCCGCGCCGGCTCGTCGACTTCGAGGTATTCCCCCTTGAAGCCGAACTCCTTGCCGTCCAGGTCGGCACGCCAGCGCCAGCGAAAGGTCCCGCCGACCCGCACGTCGGCCTCGCAGACCGTCATGGTCCAGCCGGGGAGCCCACCCAGCCACCGCCGCAACAGCTCCGGTGTGGTGTAGGCCTCCCAGACCAGCTCCCGCGGTGCGCGAAACGCCCGCCTCACGCAGACCTCGCGGTCGGTCGGAAGAGAGACCTCGGCGGTCCAGGGGAGGGCGATCATGGCATGTCTCCTCGGCGGCGTGATCGCCGGCTGGTCTTGAGGTCATCCAGCACCTGATCCAGGCGCTTGAACTCCGACTCACGGATGTCACGGTAGCGGGTGATCCATTCCGACATGGCGTCGAGCGGAGCGGTCTCGAACCGGCGCAGTCGCCGGGCTCCGTCCTCCTCCACCGAGACCAGGCCGGCCCGCTCGAGCACCTTCAGGTGACGCGAGATGGCGGGCTGGCTCATCCCGAAGGGGGCCGCCAGTTCGCTGACCGAGGCGACGCCGGTGGCCAGCCGGGCGAGGATGGAGCGCCGGGTCGGGTCCGCGAGGGCGAAGAAGGCCGCGTCGAGCAGGGCGTCGGACTTGGCGGTCGTCATAACCATGTTCTTATATAACACATCGGTTATGATTGCCGCAAGCCTGCCGACTCCTGGGGGCCGGCGTCGCCATGGCCGACCCCGCTCGCCTCGCGCCGCCGTCGATCGGCCTGGTGGCTCGCAGGACTCGCGTCCGCTCCCACGCCGCGGCAGACTTGTTCATGCGCACAAGCTTCGTGCTCGCCCTCGCCCTGGCCGCTCCGCCAGCAGTCGCCGCCCAGCAACCCCTCGACCTCCTGATCCGTGGCGGCCGGGTGATCGACGGCACCGGCGCCCCAGCCCGCATCGCCGACGTCGGGATCCGGGACGGCCGGATCGTGTTGATGGGGAACGCCCCGGCAGGCACCACCGCGCGCCGCACAATCGACGCCACCGGGCTGGTCGTCGCCCCCGGCTTCATCGACCCGCACACCCACACCGCCGGCGACCTCTCCAGCACCGAGCGTCACGCCAACCTGCCGTACCTGATGCAGGGGGTCACCACCGTCATCACCAACAACGACGGCGGCGGCACGACGGCGATCGGTCGCACCCTGGACCGCTGGACCCAGCAGGGGATCGGCACCAACGCGGCGCTCTACATCGGCCAGGGATCGGTGCGCGGCGCGGTGATGGGGATGACCGGCGGTCCGGCGTCCGCCACGCAGCTCGACTCGATGCAGGCGATCGTGTCACGCGCGATGGACGAGGGGGCGCTGGGGATGTCGACCGGGCTCTACTACGCCCCCGGCAGCTTTGCCGCCACCGACGAAGTGATCGCGCTGGCGCGCGTGGCGGCGGCGAAGCGCGGCATCTACGACTCGCACATGCGCGATGAGAGCTCGTACACGATCGGCCTCCTCGGCTCGATCGAGGAGACGCTGCGGATCGCGCGCGAGGCGCAGATCCCCATCCACATCTCCCACATCAAGGCGCTCGGCGTGGACGTCTGGGGCCAGGCCGACACGGTGATCGCGCTGGTGAACGTCGCGCGCGCCGCGGGGCTGGACGTGACCGCCGACCAGTATCCCTACACCGCGTCGGGCACCAGCGTGAGCGCCGCGCTGCTCCCCCGCTGGGCCGAGGAGGGCGGCGGCGATTCGCTCCGGGCACGCCTCGCCGATCCCGCGATGCGCGCGCGAGTCGCCGCGGCGATGACCGACAACCTGCGGCGCCGCGGCGGTGCGGCGTCGCTGCTGATGGTGTCGACCCGGGTGCCGGGAATCCTGGGGAAGAACCTGCAGGAGATCGCCGACGAGCGGCACGTCACGCCGATCGAGGCCGCCATCGACATCATCCTGGCCGGCGGCTCCGGCGTCGCGTCGTTCAACATGGACGAGGCCGACATCCGGAAGTTCATGGTGCAGCCGTGGGTCGCGACGGGCTCGGACGGCAGCGACGGCCATCCGCGCAAGTACGGCACCTTCGCCAAGCTGATCCACCAGTACGTCGAGCTCGACCATGTGCTGACGCTCGAGCAGGCGATCCACCGCGGCACCGCACTCACCGCCGGCTTCCTGCGCCTCACCGACCGCGGCACCCTCGCCGTCGGCATGGCCGCCGACGTGATCGTCTTCGACCCGCGCGAAGTGCAGGACCGCTCCACCTACCGCGAGCCGACGCTGCTGGCGACCGGGATGCGGTACGTGCTCGTGAACGGCGTCGTGGCGATCGACGACGGGAAGTACACCGGCGCGCTGGCGGGGCGCGCGCTGCGCAGGTAGGCAGCGGCACCCGCCAGCGGTCCCTCAGTGCGCCATCGTCTTCGGCGCCTTGGTCCCGTTGATGAAGTTCGTGATGTCGTCCTTGAGCTTCTTGGCCGACGGCTGGTTGAGGTAGGCCATGTGGCCGCTCTCGTAGTAGTCGAACTGCACCCGATCGCGGTACGTCTGGTCGAAGCCGAGGTGGTCGAAGGTGTACTCGGCCCCGCCGAACGGCGTCGCCATGTCGTAGTAGCCGGCCCCGACCATCACCTTGAGGTACGGATTCTTGGCCATCGCCTCACGGAGCGACTCGCTCATGCTCGGGAAGCGCCCCTGCGGGTACTCCCACCGACCGGTGTGGCCGCCCATGTAGTACTGCAGCGGCGAGCTGTAGTCGAGGTCGTTGTGGAGATAGCGCATGAACGCCGACATGAACGCGCCCGACGGAGCCACGTCCGACGGATCGTAGTCCTGCCGCTGCGACGCCGGGTTGCCGTTGATGCCGATCATCCGCGAGTCGTAGCGCCCCACCATCTCGCGCGAGTCGCGCAGCAGCTCGGTGCGGTACATCCCCGGCTCGATCCGCAGGTTGGTGTTCCGGATGAACTCGGCCGACACGCCGGTGAGCTGCGCCAGCCGCCCGGCCACGGCGCCCCGCTCGGCGTCGGTCAGCCTGTTCCCCTTGGCCATCTGCGCCAGGTAGTCGCCGAAGGCATAGTCGCGCGACTGCTGCACCACCTGCGCCAGCGTCTGCTGCTGCATCGCCGCGGGCAGCTTCTTGTGGTACCACGCCGTGGCGGTGTAGGTCGGCAGGAAGGCGGAGTAGCCGATGTCGTTCGAGGCCGAGGGCGAGAGGTACTGGAAGTCGAGCACGGTGCCGAGGAGCATGATGCCGTTGAGCTCGATCCCCTCGTCGTCCTGCAGCTGCGTGGCCAGGCCGGCGGAGCGGTAGGTGCCGTAGCTCTCGCCGAACAAGTACTTGGGTGACTGCCAGCGGTCGTACTTGTCGAGATAGTTGCGGATGAACTCGCCGAACATCTGGATGTCGTTGCGGTCGCCGGTGAAGTCGGTGGCCTTGACCCCCTTGGCCGGGCGCGAATAGCCGGTCATCATGGCGTCGACCTGCACCAGGTCGGTCGCGTCGAGCGGGGTGTACGGGTTCGCGACCAGGTTGTACGGCGGGGCGGGCTGGGCGCCGTTGGGCCCCATCTCGGGCGTCATCGGACTCATGATCCCCATGTCGAGCCAGATCGAGGCCGAACCCGGGCCGCCGTTGAAGAAGAAGGTCACCGGCCGCTTGAGCGGATCCTCGCCGTCCTTGGTGTAGGCGATGAAGAAGACGCTTGCCTTCGGCTTGCCGTCGTCGTCGCGCAGCACCAGGGTACCGGTGTGGGCGGTGTAGGCGATCTCCTTGCCGTCGATCCGCGTGCTGTGATGGGTCTCGGAGATCCGCTCGACCGCGGCCACGCCGCCACCGCTGTCGGCCGCCTCGCCGCCCCCCGGTCTCGCGGCGCGCTGCTGGGCGGCAGCCGGCCCGGCGAGGGTGAGCAGGGCGAGGGCACCGAGCAACAGCGGGCGGGTCGACATCGCGACGGGCTCCTTCTTGGACGGTTTCAGGGGGTCGGGGCGGTGGGGAGGGCGTTCCGTGAAGGTGCCCGCGCCGTCGCCCGCCAGCACATTACGCGGGGCAGCAGAATGAAGTTGCCGATCGGACGGAACTCCGTGACCGATGCCGATCCATGGGAGAGCTCAGGGGGGCGACGCGGTCCCCGTCACCCGGATCGGCCTCGGCGGCGTCAGCGACCCGAACGGCGTGTCGATCTTCGGCGTCAACTCGAGGGTGACGCGGGTCGGATCCTTCCGGAGCCCCGCGAACCCGGCCGCCAGGTTGACGAGCTCCTCGATGCTCCCGGAGAAGAACTGCCTGAGGTCGAGCGCCATCCGCACCGGGATCGTCACCGGTCGGCCGGCGGGGAGCACGTAACTCGTGTCGATCGCGCCGCGCACCGTCTCCTTGCCGTCGAGGAGCAGCAGCCAGTCGAGCCGGGTCAGCCGTGCGTCGGTGCCGTTGGACGAGGGATTCGACGCGCCGATGCCGACGGTGAATTCGAACGGTGCGCTGCCGCGCCCCAGCGTCGCGACGAGCGTCGCGACGTCGCCGGCCGAGAGGTCGCGGTAGGACGCGATCCGCGAGAGCGGCACGCCGGCGAGTCGGGCGTCGCCGACGCTGTCGAGCGAGAAGGCCACCTGCGCCAGCGCGACGTACTGCTGCAGCCCGGCGCAGCCGAGCGTCGCCACGAGCGCGCCGACGGCCAGGGCCCCGAAACGCCACCGGGGCAGCCGTCTCGACTGCCCCGGTGCGGCCTGCGTGGGTCCCATCAGATCGGCTTCCGCCCCTGGATGACGCGGACGAGCACGACGACGATGGCGATCACCAGCAGGATATGGATCAGGCCGCCCATCGTGTACGACGTCAGGAAGCCGAGCAGCCAGAGGATCAGCAGAATGACGGCAATCGTCATCATATGAGGCCTGCCTTTCAGGGCGAGAATGGGAAGTGAGAATCCCTGTTCCTCACCAATACCCCGCGGACCCCCGGGGGTGCCGTTGGGCGGATCCTCCTGGACTCACCCCTCCTCGACCGCCTTCGGCTCCCACAGCTCGACCTTGTTCCCGTCGGGATCGACGATCCATGCGAACGTGCCGTTGAAGTCGACGTCCGGGCCCTTGATCGGCTCGATCCCGGTGGCCTTGAGCTGCGTCAGCAACCCGGCCATGTCGTCCACCCGGTAGTTGATCATGAACGACGCCGGGCTCGGCGCGAACCACTTGCTGTCGGCCGCCGCGGTGGACCAGACCGTCATCCCCTTGTCGTCGTTGGTGTCCTCGGGCCACCGCAGGATCGCGCCACCCCACGATTCCAGCTTCAGCCCCAGGTGCCGCTCGTACCACGCGGCGAGCGCCTTGTGGTCGCCGGTGCTCTTGATGAAGACGCCGCCGATCCCGGTGACGCGTGCCATCGTGCCTCCTTGTCTTGATGTGGGCCCTGTCACCCTGAGCCCGCGCAGCGGGCGAGGGGACGGAGCTGGCCGGATGGTCCCGCCCCCTCGCTGCGCTCGGGGTGACAAGGCCTACGCCGCCACGTTCTCCCTCTTCTTCCTGCTCAACGCATACGCCGACACCAGCGTCAGCACCAGCCCCACCGGCAGCGGCTCCAGGGTGGTGTACGCGACGTTGACCACCGGGTTCCGGTACGATTCGGCGAACTCGTCCATCTTCTGCTGCATCGCCGCCACCTCGGTCTCGCTCTTGCCGCTGGCCCGTGCCTGCTCCACCGCGTGCGCGGCGTACTTCTCGGCGAAGTCGGGCTTGAAGCCGTAGTAGATCACCTCCCAGGTCGCCACGTAGCCGGCCACCCCGATCAGCATGATCAGGAAGCCGACCTTGAACGCCTTCCCGAACCGGATCGCCCCGCCCTCGACGTTGTCGCGGTACGACCGGATCCCGAAGTAGGTCATCAGGAAGGCGACGACCATCGTCGTGTAGCCGATGATGGCGCCGTTGTCGAAGTCGACCCCGGTGCCGGGAAGGAAGGTGATCACCATCATCACCGACAGCAGGGCGGCGGCAATGAGGCCGAAGGTCACGACGATCTTGCGCATCGGGGCTCCAGGAGTGGTCGGGAGCGCACAGGATGGGGTCCGCCAGCCGGACGGACAATTACCCGAAAGTACGATTTGGGGGCTGTTCGGGGGAAAATCACCCCAACGGGTGACCCGTCCGGGGCTCAGGGGATGAGGCGGAGCGCCTTCCCCTGCTGGACCGCCTGGGTCCGGCGCCGGACCTCGAGCTTCTCGAAGACCCGGCTCGAGTGGGTCTTGACGGTGTTGACCGAGACGAAGAGCCGGTCGGCGATCTCCTGGTTGCTCAAGCCAAGGGCGATCAGGTCGAGGATCTCCAGCTCGCGGGGGGTGAGCCCCAGCGCCTCGACCCGGGCCTCGTCGCGGACGAACTCCGTCGGCGCCTCCCGGATCACCTCCACCTCGCGGATCTCGACCGGCGGCTTGGGACGGGTGAGCCGGAGGCCGAGCCAGAGCCCGGTGCCGGCGAACAGGACGGCAACCAGCCCGCCGTAGATCGCGACCGAGTGCTCGATCACGATCCAGCGGAACTCGATCAGCTGGAGCACGCCGATGAGCGCCGCGCCGACCAGGCCGTAGAGGAGGACGTCCTTGCGCATGCCAGAAGACTAGCCGTGTCGCGTCCGGGTCCCGCCTGGGTCAGGGCCTCACATGTCGCCCCCATACTCCGGCCGCCAGATGAACATGTCCCGGTCGGGGTCGAGCTCCACGGCGGTGAAGCAGGCAGGGCCGTCGAAGGTGGCCGTGGTCCTGGCTCCTCGCACCTTGACCGAATCGAGCCGCTCGGTCTTGCCGGTCAGTCGAATCTTGAGATCGAGCACGTACGGCTCACCCGGCTGGACCTGGTCGATCTGCAGGGTGGTGCGCTGGCGACTGCCGTTGGCAGCGCAGGAGAGCTTGGTGTCCATCCGTGGTGCCCCGGCTCGATCGAGCCACTGGCTGAGGAACTGGCGCAGCGCCGGACTCGGATCCGCCGCCAGGAACGCCCCGCGCAGCTCCTCGAGCGACAGCGTCCCGTGGGCATGGGTCCGGAGCAACTGCTTGAGCGTCCCGAAGAAGCGGGCGTCGCCCACCTGGAACCGCAGCATGTTGAGGACGACGGTACCCTTGACCACCGCGATCTGGTAGTCATTCCCCCCCTCGGTGAGGCTCGCCAGCGCGACGTCCTTCCCCTCTGCTATCAGCTTGAAATGGTTGGCGATGGTGAAGTCGGGTGGCGCACCGGGCAGCGGCGCCTTCCGTGACGCGACGAGATACGCGCGCCCGTAGACCCCCTCGAGCGCCAGTCCGGTCGCCAGGCTCGCCATCCCCTCGTTGATGATCAACGCGCCGGGTCCCACCGGCTCGATGAGGTTTCCCCACCAGGCATGTCCGATCTCGTGCGAGAGCGGCACGAAACCGCCATTCGATGCGGACACCAGCGAGGTCCGCAGGATCTGGAAATCGCCGAGCGCGTCGCCCCACCAGCGGACGGCGCTGTCGGGGAACTCCGCTGCCGCGTACTTCGAATACGGGTACGGGCCGAAGCGTTCCTCCAGCGCGCGGAGGATGCCGGTGAGCGACTGCACCAGCGAATCGGCGTTCATCGCCGGCGTGAGGGAGCTCACCCGCACGTCGAGGTTGCCCAGTTTCCGGTCGACCGTGTGGAACTTCCCCAGCACGAACGATCGCGCGTTGTGGGTATCCTGTCGCCAGGATTCCGTGAATCCGCCATCCGAGCGCTGCCGACCCTCGAACGTGCCGCTGGCGATCGTCGACCAGCCATCGGGAACGTGCAGCCGGGTCACCCCGGGGGTGGAGTCGATCCCGCTCGACCAGTCGCCGACCGGATCCGGCACCAGCCGCGGGTACCAGCCCACGCCGCCGGAACCCATGGCGACGTCGTGGGTGACCACGAACTCGAAGCTCGGCTGCAGCAGCTCCACCTCGAACGACAACGCAAGCGGTCCCGGCGGCAGCTTGCCGTCGTTGAAATGGATGTCGGCCCAGACGATGCCCGGCTCGGTGCCGCGGCGATTGAGGATGGCGCGCCCGTTGGGCACGTCGATGCGGACGAAGCGCATGAACTCCGTCGGCGTCCTGAAGAATGGCGTCAGGTCGTGGCCGAGGCGGAGCGAGGGACCGGTCGTGTCGGCGCCGGTGTGCGACAGCACGAGCTCGCCGGTGATGCGGATCGTCTGGTGCACCAGGTCCGGATGCACGTCGAGATCGAGACGGGTCTCCTCCCAGCCGCCCGACCCCGGGGACGTGGGCGGATCGCCGGCGCCGGAGAGGAGGGCGATCGGGAGGAGCAGGCCGGCGAGGCGAAGGGCCATCAGGGACTCCGAAGGATGGGGCGTGGACGAACGCGCCGATCAGCGCGGCGACGAGGCCAGCAGGCGTCGGCGAAAGCCGGCGGGGGTCCGTCGGAGCATCCGTCGGAAGATCCGGCCCATGTGACTCTGATCCGAGAATCCGGAACGACGGGCGATCTCCGGCAGGGTGAGATCGCGGAGGGGCATCAGGGCAACGGCGTGTTCGAGGCGGGCGAGCTGCACGACCGTGGCCGGCGCCGCACGATAGCGGCGCCGGAAGCGGCGCACGAACACGGTCGCGGACACCCCTGCTTCAAGCGCGAGGCCCGCGATCGTCGGCGGGGACCGCCATTCACGTCGGAGGCGATCATAGGCCGCGGCAACCCACGGCGGATATTCAAGCGCTTCGTGTCGTGCCGCGACCGACGCCGCGTCGCGGAGTTCGAGGATCAGCCCCTCGACCTCCAGGCGGTCGACCGCATCCCCATCCCACTCCGCCATCAACAGGCGAAGGCCGGACCGTGTCAGCTCGGGCAGCCGAAGCGCGGCCCCATCGCTGCGGCGGGGGAGCCAGCCCAGCATGTCGGGATCCGCATCGACACAGTCGATCGTGACGCAGCGCGCCCCGGCCCGGCCGAACATGTCCGAGTGCAGGGCTTCCGCGCGGCGCAGCAGGGCCATTCCCGGTCCCACTGACTCGTCTCGCGCGCCCAATCGCTCGGTGAACATCCCCCCGACCACCAGGACGAGACTCGCGTGCTCGTGCCGGTGCGGTGGAAGCCACCCGCCCGCCGGGTAGCGATCTTCGGCGAGGCGGAAGCTGCCGCCCTCGAGGGACCGGAGGCGGCCGGTCCGGTGGGATGGAGTGTCGGGCTGCATGCCCCCAAGGTACGGCGGGGCCGCGAGCCGGATTCAGGACAGGGAGCCGGGGACCCCCGGATGCCGTCAAAAGCGTTCCAAGGGCGCCAATCTTGGGACGGAGTGGCCGCCTCAGCTGCTTGGCTGGTTTTCCGAGGGGTCGCCGGAGGCGAGCAGCCGTTCGGCGAAGTTGAGTCGTTCCTGCATCTCCGCCAGCTGGCCCCGCACGTCGTTGAGGTCGTCGGTGAGCGCGTCGACCGCCGGGCCCAGGGCCGCATCGCTGCCACCCAGCTCGAGTTCCCGCTCGCGGATCGCCAGTTCCTTCATCTCGCGGGTGTGCTTCGCCATCATCGCCACGAAGGCGACGAAGCCGGGAACGCCGACGACGACCGCGGCGATGGGGATCAGGCTGCCGAAGTCCATCGCGGCTTTCCTCCGGAGGGAGACGAGTTCGAACGGGCGAGACCGCCCCCCATGATATACGCGATCCGGTCGAGGGCGACCCGTGCAGGCCGGCCGGGTCTAGGACCCTGGCCCCTCGTCGATCGGCTCCGAGAAGCACAGCACGTAGCCGTCGAGGTCGAGCACCGTGAAGTCGCGCTGCGACCACGGCCTGTCGCCGAGCGGCTGGATGATGTTGGCGCCACTTGCGGTGAGCTGCCTGTGCAGCGCATCGACGCCGGTCACAAGGATGAAGGCGTCGAGGTGACCCTCCTCCCGGCGGAACTCGCGTTCACCACCCGGCTTGGGCGCGCACTTGAGGTGGATCATCGCCCCGTCACGCGAGACCGCCCCGTAGAATCCCTCGTAAGAGAATTCCCGGACGAAGCCGAGGACCTCGACGTAGTGGCTGATTGCACGCTCGAGGTCGTCGACGAGGAACTGCGGGGCGATGAAGCGGACCGTTGCCATCGGGATTCGCCGTGGAAGGGGTCTCTTGAAGGTCGATCCCGGGACGGTCGTGACGCAAGCGGGTCGGCCATGGAGGCCGCGCTGGCCGAACGCCTGGACCCGGCGTAGCATTCCCGCATGCGCCACCTCGAACGCCACCGCACCGCCCACATCGGCTGGCTCCGCGCCGCCGTCCTCGGCGCCAACGACGGGCTGATCTCCACCAGTTCGCTCGTCGTCGGCGTCGCCTCGGCACAGAGTGCCCGCGGGCCCGTGCTGCTCACGGCGCTTGCCGGGTTGGTGGCGGGCGCGCTCTCGATGGCGGCCGGCGAGTACGTCTCGGTCTCGTCCCAGGCTGACACCGAGCAAGCCGATCTCGCCCGTGAACGCGGCGAGCTCGCCACCCAGCCCGAGGCCGAGCACGCCGAACTCACGGCGATCTACGTGGAACGTGGGCTCACCCCCGAACTCGCCGGCGACGTCGCCACCCAGCTGATGGCCCACGACGCGCTCGGCGCGCACGCCCGCGACGAGCTGGGGATGTCGGAGGTCACGCTCGCCCGTCCGCTGCAGGCCGCCCTCGCCTCGGCGGGGTCGTTCGCGGCCGGCGCGGCGCTGCCGTTGCTGGTGGTGCTGCTGCTGCCGATCGGCCAGGTGGTGCCGGCCACGATCCTCGCCTCGCTCGTGCTGCTCGCCGGCCTCGGCACCCTCGCCGCACGATTGGGCGGCGCACCGGCACTCCGCGGTGCCCTTCGGGTGACGTTCTGGGGGGCGGTCGCGATGGGCGTCACCGCACTCGTGGGGAAGTTCTTCGGGGCGGTGGCGTAGGGCTACTTCTTCCCCGCCGCCCCGCGGATGCTCAGTGTCCCCTTGCCGGACTTCGGCAGCGGCACCGCGGCGGCCTTGGTCGCCGCCTTGATCAATGCCTCCACTTCGGGCTCGGTCAGCCGACTCGCCGATTCCACCTCGATGTACCGCGTCAACTTGGCCTTGCCCTTGAGCAGCTTGCCGGGATCCGGAAGCCTCGGGCCGTTGCTGAGGAATAGCTGGACCCCGTCGGCACGCACGTCGATCGCCAAGATCGCATCGATCCCCCGCTCGGTCGGACCGTAGCTGATCACCACGTGACTGCCGTAGTCGTAGCCCAGCTCGCAGGCGGTCGGGAAGCGCTTGCGAAACGCCGCCCGCAGCGCCTTGACGAGCTTCTGCGTCCTCGCGTCGAATCGCGCGAGGAACGACTGGAGCTGGGATTCGGGGGTGACCGGCTCGGCCTTGGCGTCCTTCTTGGCAACCACTGCATTCTCCTTGTCGATGTTTCTCCCCTTCGGCCTCGGCTCAGGGTGACAATCTCCGTGTCGTCCTGAGCGAAGCGAAGGACCGCCCCTTCGCCTTTGGCTCAGGGTGACATCACGTCGTGGCCAACTCGTCAATCGTGCGGCGGCCACACCACCGGCATCTTGTACAGATCGCCCAGCAGCTTCACGTACTCCCGCATCGGCGGCATCTCGACCGTCGCGCGGAGCGAGTCGAGCGTCCCCAGGTCGGCGATCGGGTCGGCCACCAGCTGGCTGTCCCGCACCGAGAACTGCGTGCCGTAGCGCTGGGGTTGCCCGTCGTGCACCGCCACCCGATCGGCGAGCATCGCCACGTCGGCCGCCCGGACCTCGCCAGCCGCGACCGCTCGCTCGAGGATCGGCAGCATCCGGGCCTGGAACGCCGCATCGGCGCTGTGCTGCACGATGTACCACGCGGCACTCGCCGCCGAGTCGCCGACCACCGACCGCCGCGGCCAGCCGTTCGCCGCCACCGCCGCCTGCAGCCAGCGCGAACGCACCGAGTCGTCGTGCATCATCCGCATCAGGAAGACAGTGTCGTTGCCCGCCACCGCCAGGGCGAGGGAATCGCGCCCCCGCTGGTCCTCGATCCCGAACCGCACCAATGTGTCGCGAAGCGCCGCGACCTGAGCGGCGGAGTCGGCGGGCGACGGCTGGGCCTCGGAGCCGCATGCCACCATGCACAGGCACCAGGCAATCGCACCTCGTCGCATGTGACTCCCTGGTTCAGGATCGTCGGCTTACTCGAGAGCCAGCTCGACCGGGATCGCGGCGCGCACCGTGTTGTGGATCTCCGCCACGGCATCGGTCGCGCGCAGCAGCCGCGCGATCTCCTCCGCGCCGGCCGGCGACGTGACGACGGCGCGGTAGCGCACGTTCTCCGCGGCAAGGCCGACGCCATTGAAATCCGCCGTCGCCTCGACCTCCACGCCGTCGACCTGGATCCCCAGCCGCCGCGCCTCGCGGTAGAGGTCGTTGCAGTAGCAGGTGGCCAGGGCGAGCAACAGGAATTCGCCGCCGTTCACCCCGGAGCCGGGGCCTTCGGCCTTGAGCGGCACGGTGAGCGACTGCGTCACCGCGCCGGTGCGGACCGTGACCTCGTGTTGCGACGCCGAGTTCACGACCCGGGCGGCGAACTCCATCAGAACTTCACCTTCTCGATCTCCTCACTCGGCACGAAGTCGCTGGGGAAGTCCTCGAGATCCATCAGCTTGCGGATTTCGCACCGCCCCTTGCCGCCGGGCGAGCAGTTGGGGGCGTTCTTGACCCACGCGATCGCCTCGGCCATCGAATCCGCCTTGATGATCATGAATCCCGCCACCATCTCCTTGGTCTCGGCGAACGGGCCGTCGATCACCTGACGCTCCTCGCCGTCGAAGACGACCCGGGCGCCCTTCGACGTCGGGGTCAGCCCCTCGGCGGCCAGCAGCATCCCCGCCTGCATCGCCTTCTCGTTGTACGCCTGCATCGCCGCGTACTGCTCCGGACTGGGCGGCGGGGCCTTCTCGTCCTCCGGGGTCATCAGTCCCATCACGAGGAAACGCATCACTGCTCCTGGAATCGGTTCGGGCCGGCACCTGGCTCCTTCGCGGCCTCACTACTACGTCGAACGAGGGGGGCGGAAATCGACAAGTTGGTCGGAGTGATCCATAAATCGTTGACCCCGGGGGACTTACCCCACCCGCTCCTCGATCCACGCGAGGACGTCGCCGAGGACCTTCTCCCTGCCGACATCATTCAGCATGTCGTGGTAGTGCCCCTCGTAGAGCGTGAGCGTCTTGTCCGCTGACCCTGCGGTGTCGAAGAAGAACTGGCTCCCCTCCGGCTTGGTCGCCTTGTCGGCGGTGCCGTGCATGATCAGCACCGGCAGCGTCACGAGCGGGAATTCCCGCTTGAGCCGCTCGTCGGCCCGGGCCAGCTCGGCCACCGTCAGGCTCGGCTGCACCTCGTCATTCACGGCGGGGTCGTCTCGCATCGCCTGGACCGCGGCAGGGTCGCGCGAGAAGTCCTCGAGCTTGAGCCGCAACACGTGCGCGTGCGGGGCCAGGTGACTCACCCCCTTGAGGAGCGCGAGCGCCACGTCGGGCGCCGGTACCTGGAAGGCGAAGCTCATGCATACCAGCCCGGCCAGCTCGGCCTGGTGCTCGAGCGTGTAGACGCACGACACCACTCCCCCGGCGCTGTGCCCCAGCAGGTACACCGGCAGCCCCTGCTCGCGCGAACGGGCCAGCGAAAGCATCCGGTCGACGTCGGAGACGTAGTCGTTGATCGAGTCGATGTAGTAACGCTCACCTTCCGACTTGCCACGACCGCGGAGATCCACCGCCCAGGTCGAGAAGCCGTGCGCGGCGAGCTGCTCCCCCACCCAGACGTAGTAGCCGCCGTGCGAATTGAAGCCGGGGACGATGCCGACGATCGCCCGGGCCGAACCGGACGGCCGCCAGGAGCGGACGGCGAGCCGCGGGCCGCCCTCCTCGATGAACGCTTCGTGCACGGGACACTCCGGACGTGAGGGGGACGGCGTCGGGTCGCCCCAAGGCGAGGCGGTTCGGAACGGCCGGATATTGTCGCGCGACTTCGGGGACGCCGCAATGGTCGGTCGACGCGGGGCGAGACCGTTACATGCGTCGGACCGGGGAGTATTTCAGCCCGTCAGCGGCGGCCGGTTCTTCCGGTAGGAGTTCTTGAGCACGATCAGGCCGTCCCGGCAGGTGAAGAGGTCGCAGCCGTTCACCTCCACCCGTGACCCATCACTTCGGGTGCCGGTGAAGGTCCACTCCGACACGCCGCGGTCGCCCTGCACGAAGTGCCGGTCGTCGCCCCAGTGGGCGTCCGGAAAGGTGGCGAACACCTCCGCAAAGCCGGCCCGCACCGCGTCGCGGCCGACGTAGCGCGTCCCCGTCACGTCCGGCCCCGCCGAGGCCTCGAAGACGCAGTCGTCGGACATGAAGGCCATGATCGCGTCCACGTCGTGGCGGTTCCACGCTGCGGCGAAGGCCCGGAGGGTGTCGGCGGTGATCGGGGTGGGCATGGTGACCTCCTCCGAGTGCGTAGGCAAGGTCAGGCCCCACGACGCTGTCACCCCGAGCGCAGCGAGGGGGCGGAGCCTGCCTACTCGGCTCCGCCCCCTCCCCTTCGCTGTGCTCAGGGTCGGGGTGACAGCCTTGTTCAGTTCCCCGCCAGCCGCCGAATCTCCGCCGCCATCGTCCGCACCCGGGCCTTGTCCTTGGCGCCGGCCACGTCGCGATCGACCGCGGCGGCGAGGGTCTTGAGCGCCGTCGCCTGTCCGGCGCCAGACATCCCCTCGGCGTTCGTGAGCGACCGCCGGATCGCCGCGATCCGCGTCGCCGACAGCCCGCCATTCCGCTCGAGCTGGTCGACGTAGCTCCGCACCACCGGGAACGCCGCCGGCCAGGTCACATGCGGCTGGCTCTGCGGATTGTACTCGTCGTACTTCACCAGGCGGGCGGCGGCAAGCTCGTTGGCCGAGAGCACGTCGCTGGGAAGCAGCTCCAGCACGTCGAGGCCGCGGGCCAGTTCCGACGAGTAGATCATCCCGTTGTAGTAGTAGGCGCCCCAGGAACCGCCGATGGTGCCGCGGCCGCGCGAAATGGCGCTGTCACCCGACGCCGGCGGCGCGTCGATCGGGCCGCGATCGAAGTACGCCAGCTCGACCGGCTTGTCGGGATCGGTGAAGTCGATCACGTCGACGCCGCCCTGGTACCACCCCTGCACCATGATGTCGCGCCCCGGCACCGGCACCAGTCCGCCGTTGTGCGAGACGCAGTTCTCCTGGGCGCCCTGCGCGGTCGGGATCTTGAAGTACGAGTGCTGCTTGTACTTGCCGTTCTCGATCGTCAGGGTGGTGTTGCCGCCCATCTCGAGCATCGACGTCGCCTGGCACATCGGGGACGTGCCGCCGCCCCACTCGTCGGTGTAGACGACCTTCTTGCCGTCGTTGCTGAACACCGCCGTGTGCCACAGCGAGAAGTTGGTGTCGGCCACCGCGTCGAGGCGCTTCGGGTTCATCGGATCGCTGATGTCGACCAGCAGCCCGTGGCTCGAGCAGGCGCCCGCCAGCAGGTTCATCGCCGGATAGGCAGTCACGTCGTGGCAGTTGCGAGGGCCGGTGCTCCGCGCCCGGCCACCCGACCGGCTCGGCGCCGGGTCGAGGCCGGTGAAGATCCGGGCGCCCGTCACCACCGCCGCCTGCTCGGGGTTGGCGAGCGGCACCCGGATCACGTCGAGCCGGTACATCGAGTTGTTCACGTCGGCCGGGTCATCGCCCTCGACGCAGCCCTCCATGTCCTTGCGGGCACCCTGGTTCCCCGAGACGTAGATGTACACGATCCCCTTGTCCTTGGGGTCGGGGATCACGGTATGCGTGTGGGAGCCCTTGCAGGTCTGCACGTTCTTGAGCAGGCGCGGCATCCGGGGATCGGACACGTCGTAGATCCGCACCCCGGCCATGTGATCCTTGGGATCCTGCACGCCGCCCTTGGCGCAGTCGTTCCGGTTGCCGCCGCCCTCGGCCGACACGAAGAGCAGGTTGCCGATGATCGACGGGTCGCCCTGCGAGGTGATGCACGGCACCACCGACAGCATCTGGGGGCGCGACGGATTGCTCACGTCCCAGATGGAGAAGCCGGCGAAGTTGCCCTGGTAGACCGTCGTGCCGCGGAAGGCGAGGTCGGAGTTGATGAAGGTGAGGCCGCGTGCGGTGTCGAACGGCGCCGGCTTTCCGACGTGCGACACGAGCCGCATGTTGCGGATCGCCATCCCGGCGTCGGAGTAGCCGGTGCCGAGGTTGTCACGGGCGTCGGTGCCGGCGGGGTAGGTCTGCGCCGACAGCGCAGGTGCGGCGAGGCAGAGCGCCGCCATCGCGGCAATCGAACGGGTCACGCGCATCATCGGGTCTCCTCGAGGGTTGCCAGCATCTGACGCATCAATCCGATCTCGGCGGTCTGCACCGTGTGGATGTCGTTGGCGAGCACGGAGATGTCGACTTCCTGTCCTGCGCCGCGGGTGCTGAACAGGTCGGCCACCATCGAGAGCGCGCCCTCGTGGTGCTTGATCATCAATTCCAGGAACAGCCTGTCGAAGCCGCGCCCGTCGAGCGCGCCGAGCTGGTCGAGCTGCTCGCGGGTCAGCATCCCCGGCATCATGATCGTGTGATAGGCGGCGGTATCGGGCGCCACCTGGCCGTGGTCGATCAGCCAGCCGCGCATCAGCCGGATCTCCGCGGTCTGCGACTGGTCGATCTTGATCGCGAACCGGAGGAAGCGCGGGTCGGCCCCGTGCCGGGCCGCGAGATGGCTCATGTAGATCGCCTGGGCGTGGTGGGCGATCATCCCCTGCATGAACTGGACATCGGCGGCGGTGATCCCGGAACCCTCCGGGATCGGCTTGAGCGCCGGCAGGCCGGTCATCGTCATCCCGGCCATGTCGTGCATGGCGTGGTCCTGGGCGGCGAGCGGGGCGGCCGCGGCGAGCGCCAAGGCGACGGGAAGGGTCAGGCGATGGAGGGGCATCGGGGGAAGGTGCGGGCGAATCTGCGATGGGGCAAGCGACCGGTCGTCCCGACCGAAGCGACCGCCGCGCGGTCGCGAAGTGGAGGGATCCCTGGCCCCGCCGAGGGGTCCCTCGACTCCGCGGCCCTGCGGGCCGCTTCGCTCGGGATGACGGGCCTCAGATGTCCCCCGCCACCACCTCGCCCCCCTCCACCCCGCACGTCCTCCCCCACAGCTCCGCAAACTGCTCCTGGTTCTTCGCCTCCTCCACGTACACCGTGAACTTCCCCTGGTAGACGAAGCGGGTCATCCCCGGCTTGCTGCCGATCCCTGGCCTCCCGCCCATCCGCCCGCACACGACGAGCGCCGGCAGCCGTCCGTCGGCTGCTGGCGGCGGCTGGATCACGACCACGCTGTCCCACGTGGCACTCGCCGGATCCTTGAGCAGCGTCGCCAGGGTCGCCTTCGCCGTGTCGCGGAGCGCCGGCGCCTCCGCCACCCGGGCCAGCCGGATCGAGTCGGCGCGCTCCCGCGCCACGGCAAGGGAGTCAGCCGCCGGCGCCTGCTCCTTGGGGGCGCAGGCGGCGAGCACGGCGAGGGCGATCAGCGGGACGGGGCGACTGGCGTGCATGTCGGGAACTCCGAATGGCCGGGAGGAGTTGAGAATAGCGCAGATCCCCCCATTCACCATTCACCGTTGACCGAATGACTCACCCCGTCCCACTCCTCGGCCTCGACACCTTCGGCGACATCACCCGTCGTGCCGACGGCGGCCTCACCTCGCCCGCCCAGGTCCTCCGCGACGTGGTCGAGGAGGCGGTGCTCGCCGACCGCCTCGGCCTGCACGCCTTCGGCGTCGGGGAGCACCATCGTCCCGACTTCGCCATCTCGGCGCCCGAGGTGATGCTCGCCGCCATCGCCGGGCGCACCGAGCAGATCCGGCTGGGCACCGCAGTGACCGTCCTCTCGACCGACGATCCGGTCCGCGTCTTCGAACGCTTCTCGACCCTCGACGCGATCTCCAACGGCCGCGCCGAGATCATCGTGGGGCGCGGTTCGTTCACCGAGTCGTTCCCGCTGTTCGGCTTCGACCTGAACGAGTATGAGATCCTCTTCGAGGAACGACTCGACCTCTTCGTGAAGCTGCTCGAGGGGCAGCCGGTCACCTGGAGCGGCCGCACCCGCGCGCCGCTTGATCGCCAGCTCGTCCACCCCGCGCTCGAACGGCCGCTCACCGTCTGGGCCGGCGTCGGCGGCTCGCCGCAGTCGGTGGTCCGTGCCGCGCGGCACGGCCTGGGCTTGATGCTGGCGATCATCGGCGGCGACCCGCGCCGCTTCACCCCCTACGTCGACCTCTACCGCCACACCATGGCGAAGCTCGGCAAGGAGCCGATCCCCGTCGGGATGCACTCGCCCGGCTACGTGGCCGAGACCGATGCCGCGGCGCGCGAGGAGTTCTGGCCGGGGTTCCGCGAGATGATGGGACGCATCGGCGCCGAGCGCGGCTGGCCGCCGATGAGCAGGGCCCAGTTCGAGGCGGAGGTCGAGCATGGCTCGCTGTATGTCGGCGCGCCCGACACGGTGGCGCGACGCATCGCCGAGGCCGTCACCGCGCTCGACGTGGCGCGGTTCGACCTCAAGTACAGCGCCGGGACGCTGGAGCATCCCAAGTTGATGCGGTGTATCGAGCTGTTCGGCACCGAGGTGGTGCCGAGAATCAGGGAGAGTAGAGAGGGGAGAGCGGAGAGCGGTGAATAGGGCGAGGGAGGGCTGAGAGCGCCTCTGCTCTCCGTTCTCTTCTCTCTTCTCTCTTCTCTCTTCTCTCTTCTATCCTTCCCCATGCCCACCTTCCGCTATGCCGAGCGCCTCCCGGCGGCGCCGCTCCGGCCGTGGATCCGCAACTACTGGTGGTTCGCGGTGGGCGAGGAGGCGCCACCGGTGCACCATGTCCCGCCCGACGGCTGCACGGCGGTGGTGATCCACCTCGGCGCCCCGGCTCCCGCGATGCTCAGCGGCCCGTGGCTGGAGCCGCTGGGCGTGCCAGTGCAGGCGGGGGATCGCTTCGGCGGCGTCCGACTCGAGCCCGGGGCCCTCGAGCCGCTGCTCGGCATGGCAGCCGGTGCGATGCGCAATCGCGTCGCGCCGGCGCCCGAGCCGTTGCAGCGGCTCGCCGTCGATCTGCGTGCCGCCCTGAGCGAGGATGGCGGCATCGACGCGATGGCGGCGACGCTCGACCGCCTGCTCCCGGCGATCGTGGTGGCGAAGCCATCGCGCGACACGCTCGTCGCCGAGGCCGTCGATCGCCTGGTGGCGAGCGGCGGTGAATTGCCGATCGCCGAGCTCGCCCTGGCGCTGGGTTGCTCACCCCGGACGCTGCGGCGGCGGTTCACCGCCGCCACGGGCCAGAGCCCCAAGGAGTTCGCCCGGATGCGGCGGGTGCTCACCGCCGCCTGGGTGATGGCGAAGGGCGACACGACCTGGAGCGCGGCGGCCCACGCCGCGGGGTACGCCGACCAGCCCCACCTCCACCGAGACGTTGCCGACTTCACCGGACTCACCCCGGGGCACTTCGGTCGGCTGATCCGGGCGACCGAGCACGACCAGGTCGACCCCTGACCGAATCGTTCAAGCCGGTGGCGGTCCCGGAAGCGACATTCCTGTCGACCCGATCCCGGAGCCCCGGATGACCCGCCTCCTCAGCACCCTCGCCGCCCTCGCCCTCGCCGCCCCGCTCGGGGCCCAGCAGGCGGCGTCTCCCCTCGGCGTCTTCGCCACCCTCGAGGGCGAGTGGTCCGGCCAGGCCTGGATCATCCGCGGACCGCAGGGGAAGCAGACGCTGACCCAGCGCGAATGGGTCGCGCCCGCCGCGGGGGGCAGCGTGATCACGATCCGCGGACTCGGCACCGAGCGGATGCCGGACGGCAGTGACGCGGTGCGCCACGACGCCTTCGCCGTCATCCACCTCGACCACGACGGCAAGACGCCGATGATGCGCGCCTTCATCGCCGGGGGCAGCTGGATGGACATGGAGTTCACGGTACGGCCCGACGGCTACGACTGGGGCATGGTCGATCCCCGCGCCGGCCGGGTCCGCTACGAGATGCGCCTCGAGAGCGGCACGCGCTGGGTCGAGAAGGGCTATGTCACCCGCGACGAGGGGAAGACGTGGATGCAGTTCTTCGAGATGACGCTGGAGAAGCGCTAGCTTCTCCAGCGTCATCCCGAGCGCAGCGGCCCGAAGGGCCGCGAAGTCGAGGGATGACGGCCGGCGTCACGCCTTGAACACGAAATACACCGCACCCAGCATGCAGCAGCCCGCCCACAGGTAGTTGAGCCGGACGGGCTCCTTCATGTACAGCGCCGCGAACGGCACGAACACCGACAGCGCGATCACCTCCTGCAGGATCTTGAGCTGACCGAGCGACATCGTGGCGTGGCCGATGCGATTGGCCGGCACCTGGAAGAGGTACTCGAAGAACGCGACGCCCCAACTCACCAGCGCGGCGACGATCCAGGTGCGGTTCTCGAGGTTCTTCAGGTGGGCATACCACGCGAAGGTCATGAAGCAGTTGGAGATCACGAGCAGTGCGGCGGTCTTGGCGACGGGAGGCATCGGAGGCCGGGGTGAGGGTGAGGGGATCAAAGCTGGGGTGTCACCCTGAGCGAAGCGAGGGGGCGGAGCTTGCCGGGATATCCCCGCCCCCTCGCTTCGCTCAGGGTGACACGCGCCGAAACCGAGAACCAACCCCCGCCCGCGGACGTATTCTGGTCAGATCCCGACCCGGAGCCGTCCATGCCGATCCGCCCGCTTGCCCTCCTCTTCACCGCCGCCCTGGTCCTGCCGGCCTGCGGCACCGCCCGGGCCGAGGGGAGCGAGGGCCCGTTGCCGCCGGTCGAGCGCGCGACGCCGCTGGCCACCATGGCCTCGCGGGACTCCGCCTTCTTCGCCGGCGGCTGCTTCTGGGGAGTGGAGGCGGTCTTCGAGCGGGTGAAGGGGGTGATCGACGTCACCTCGGGCTACGCCGGCGGCCGGATGGCCAACCCCTCCTACGAGATGGTCTCGTCGGGCACGACCGGCCACGCCGAGTCGGTGCGGATCATCTTCGATCCGTCGGTGGTGAGCTACACCGATCTGCTCCGGATCTTCTTCTCGGTGGCGCACGACCCGACCCAGCTCAACCGCCAGGGTCCCGACGTCGGCACCCAGTACCGCTCGGCGATCTTCACCGTCTCGGCGGCACAGAAGGTGGCGGCGGACGGCTACATCGCGCAGCTCACCAAGGCAGGAACGTTCAAGCGGCCGATCGTCACGCAGGTGACGCCGCTGGCGCGCTTCAACGTCGCCGAGGAGTACCACCAGGGGTACTACGACGCGCACCCCGACCAGCCCTACATCGTCTACAACGACCGGCCGAAGGTCGAGGCGCTCAAGAGGGAGTTCGGGTCGCTCTACGTCGAGCGCTAGACGAGCTTCGCGAATCGAGATTGGAGATTCGAGGAGGCAGGGCTGGGCCCTCTCGATTCGCAGGTCTCGATTCGCGAATCTCGTCTAGAACTCCAGGTTCTTCAGGTACCGGAAGCTCGTGCTGATGCTCGCCAGCGGGTCGGCCGGATTGTCGTGCTCGACGTAGTAGTGCTTGATCCCGGCCTCCTCGTGCTGCGCGAAGATCTTCTTCCAGTCGATCGTCCCCTTGCCGACCTCGGTCATCGCGTAGCCGGGCGCGGGCCCCGCGTCCTTCACGTGCACCAGCGGGAAGCGCCCGGGCCACTTGGCGAAGTAGGCGAGCGGGTCGCCGCCGCCCTTGGTGATCCAGTAGAGGTCCATCTCGAAGTCGACCAGCTTGGGATCGGTCTCTTCCAGCAGCACGTCGAAGATCCGCCGTCCCTCGACCTCGGTGAACTCGACGTCGTGGTTGTGGTAGGCCATCCGGATCTTGAACGTCTTGGCGTCCTGCGCCGAGCGGTTGAGCAGTTCGGCGGTGCGCTTGAGGGCGTCGAGCGAGTTGCGGTCCGCCTCGTCCAGTGAAGGCACGACCACCCACTTGTGCCCCATCTCGGCGGCATCATTGAGGGTGCGGTACCAGCCCGAGCGCAGCTTCTCGGTCCCCATGTGCGTCGACGGCGCCTTCAGGCCGTTGCGATCGAGCAGCTGGCGCACCGCGCGCGCCGGCCGGCCGAAGTAGCCGGCGAACTCGACCTCCTTGTACCCCACCTGCGCCACCTCGTAGAGCGTCTTCTCGACGCTCTGCTCCATCATCCCCCGGACCGTGTAGAGCTGGAGCCCGACCTTGTCGATCCGGTCGGAGAAGAGGTCAGGCGACCGACGAAGCCACCATTGGGGCGCCGCAAGCGGCGTCGCGGCAGCTGCGATCGAGAGGAACCTCCGACGATCCATCTAGAGCTCCTTGCGGTTCAGGGCCTGGACGGCGTGGTCCGCGGCCCGGGCGGTCAGCGCCATGTAGGTGATCGAGGGGTTCTGGCAGGCCGAGGAGGCCATGCAGGCGCCATCGGTGACGAAGACATTGGGGGCATCCCACACCTGATTCCAGCGGTTGAGCACCGAGTTGTCACGACTCGTACCCATCCGGGCGGTCCCCATCTCGTGGACGCAGAGCCCCGGCGGCCGCCCGTTGTTGTAGGTCTCGACGTCGGTGCAGCCGGCGGCCTCCAGCATCTCGGCGCCGGCCGCCATCGCGTCGGCCATCATCGCCCGCTCGTTGTCGCGCCACTGGGCGTCGATGTGAAGCACCGGCACGCCCCACCGGTCGGTCACCTCGGGGTCGAGGGTGACCCGGTTGTCGGGGTGGGGGAGGCACTCGCCGAAGGCGCCGATCGACATCCGCCAGGAGCCATACTCCGGCACCTTGAGCCCCGCCTTGAAGTCGGCACCGAAGCCGCGAAGCGCCGTGCCGCGTCCCCAGCCCGCCACGCTGCGATAGCCGCTGCCTTCGTACCCGTAGCCGCGCAGGAAGCCCTTGGCCTGGTCCTTCACGTTGCGGAAACGGGGGATGTAGATGCCGTTGGGGCGGCTACCGTACGTCCGCTTGTCCTCGAATCCGGGCACCCGGCCGCGGGCGCCGTGCTGCATCGTGTGGTCCATCAGGTAGCGGCCCAGCACGCCCGAGTTGCCGCCGAGCCCGTCAGGGTGGGAGCGGGTCCGCGAGTTGAGCAGGATCCTCGTGGATTCGAGCGCCGAGGCGCAGACGAAGATGATCCGCGACTGGAACTCGAGGGGCTCGAGCGATTCGCCGTCGATCACCCGCACACCGGTGATCTTGCCTCGTGCCTCGTCCCACACCAGCGAATGCACCACCGAGAAGGGCCGGATCGTCGTCCGGCCGGTCCGGAACGCGTCCTTGAGGGTGGTCTGCACCGAGTTGAAATAGCTCGCGGTCGTGCAGCCCCGGTGGCAGTCGCCGCAGTAGTGGCACGCGGCGCGGCCGTTGTGCGCCTCGCTCAGGGTGGCGACCCGCCCGACCGTCGCGATCCGCTCGCCGCCGAACGCCTTCCGGAGGTTGCCGCGAAACCACTCCTCGCTGCAGGTGAGCGCCATCGGCTTGAGGAACGGGCCGTCGGGGAGCTGCGCCAGCCCGAGCCGTTCGCCGGAGATCCCGGCGTAGGCCTCCACGTGGTCGTACCACTGCGCGATGTCCCGGTAGCGGATCGGCCAGTCGGTGCCGTGCCCGTCGCGAGCGTTGGCGGTGAAGTCGAGGTCGCTCCAGCGGTAGCACTGGCGGCCCCACATGATCGACTTGCCGCCGACCTGGCGGCCGCGGATCCAGTCGAAAGGTCGTCCGTCGGCCGTCGTGTACGGGTTGTCCACGTCGTCGACGAAGAACTGCGCCGCCCCCTCGTCGCAAGCATAGCACTTCTGCTGGACGTTCTGCCGCGTGTCGAGATGCTTCCGGTCACCGAGGTAGCGATAGTCGAACTCGTAGGCCGGCGCGTTCATCAGGAAGTCGCGGGCGGGGTCGATCGGTCGGCCAGCCTCGAGAACGAGCGTGCGGAGCCCCTTCTCCGCCAGCTCCTTGGCGGCCCAGCCACCGGCGATCCCGGAGCCGATGACGATCGCGTCCCACGCCTCGCGACGACTCACCCCGCCCGCTCCGCGATCGGCATGCAGCCCTCGAAGTGGCCGGGGATGATCGGGGTGCGCAGCTCCTCGCGCATCCCGATCTCGGAGGTGTAGTAGCCGTAGATCGTCAGG
The DNA here is from genome assembly GCA_964557115.1 of uncultured Gemmatimonadaceae bacterium. Taxonomy (GTDB): domain Bacteria; phylum Gemmatimonadota; class Gemmatimonadetes; order Gemmatimonadales; family GWC2-71-9; genus Palsa-1233. Next base: position 74,918 of record CAZKYO010000007.1, on the reverse strand, counting down.
TACTTGAGGTCGCGCCAGAACGAGTCGGCCCCGTCCTCCCGGACGGCGTATGCATCGGCCTCGACGGCGGCGAGCACGGCGTCCTGCTGGCCGGGGGGGCAGTCCACGAACAGCACCTGGTTGGCGCGCGAGGCGCGGCGATCGAGGTCGACCAGTCCCTGCAGGAATCGGCGCTGTCGCGACTCGTCGTAGTGGTCGGCGACGATCCGCTCGGTGAAGCGCTCGCACTCCGCCGCCATCGCGCCGGGCGTGTCCGTCTCGGGGATGATCCGGTCACCGGCGGCGGCCACGGTGTGGAGCTGGTGGATGTCGAAGAAGCGCGGCAGGGCATCGGCGCGACCCAGCCCCTCGTGGGTCGCACGACCCAGGGCGAGGAGGTCGTCCGGCGCGAGGCCGGCAATGGCGCTCACCCCGCCGAGGAGGCGGAGCAGCTCGCGGCGATGCATTGCTGACGTCCTTGCGGGGGACGGCTCAATTGTAAGGCGAGAAAGCGAGAATGCGACATGGTTGTCACCCCGAGGGAGCAGCGCGACCGAGGGGACGAAGCCTTCCCGTTCAGGCTCCGCCCCCTCGCGGCGCTCGGGGTGACAGCCTGCTCTTTGCTAGCGCATCTCCCGGCAGGCAGTCGCCGCGACCGCGTCGGCCGCCCCGTATCGCGCCTTGATCACCATCGTCGGCTTCCCCTCGCCGCCGGGCTGCACGAGGAACAGCGACTGGTACTCGTTGTCGCACAGATCGCCGGTGTGGCTGCCGCCGCCGAGGGCCGCGATGATCGGCCCGATCGTGTTGCTGTGCCCGACCACCAGGACCGGTCCCGGTGCGGCGAGGACCGCCTGCGCCACCGCCCTTGCATGGGCCGGGACGCCGCCGGTCACCGGGATCTCGATCGGGGTGAGGCCGAGTCGCCTGGCGACCGGCGCCGCGGTGGCGCGGGTGCGCTCGAACGGTGTCACGATGATCGTGCGGATTGGGTAGTCGACGAACGCCGAGTCGAGAGCCGCCGCGCGTGCCGCCCCTACCGCACTCAGCGCCGGGTCGCGCGACTCATCCACCTTCTCGGCGTGACGAACCAGGATCACCTGCGAGGGCTGGGCCACCGTCGGGGTGGCGGCCTGTTGGAGTGCGAGTACCGCGACGAGAAGGGGGAACATGGGCAGCGATCCGGGAAGGGGATCGCGAATGATAAGCAACAGGTGACGGGTGACTCGTCACC
>CAZKYO010000007.1:0-73605 GCA_964557115.1 uncultured Gemmatimonadaceae bacterium | reverse complement strand
GATCCGGGAAGGGGATCGCGAATGATAAGCAACAGGTGACGGGTGACTCGTCACCCGTCACCCGCCACCTCTGATACTCACCCTTTGCCCTACACCCTGCGCAATGTCGCCCCAGCTACTTCGCCATCTTGCGGCCGACCCAAAGGATCAGCAGGGCGCCGATCACGGAGCCGACGAACCCGACGCGGGCGAAGCCGAGCAGGCCGAAGAGGAATGAGCCGACGAACGCCCCGGCGATGCCGAGGATCGTCGTCATGATGAAGCCGCCCTTGTCTTCGCCCGGCATGATCCACTTCGCGACCACGCCGACCAGGAAACCGATCAGGATCGTCCAGATGATGCCCATCGAGTCCTCCAGTTGAGGGGTACCGATAGAATCTACTGCGACCCTGTCCCGGGCCGTTGCAGCGGTGCAACGACGGCGACTGATACCCCGGGATCCTCGCGGGGTGCCCCGGATGCTACCGGAAGCTTGCGACCTCGCCCAGCGGCTTGCGCTGGATCGCGGGAACCCGGGCGTCGTCGGCCGGATGGCCGGTCACCACGAGCATCATCGCCTTCTCCCGCGCCGGCCGGTCCAGCAGCGCATTGAGGAACTTCATCGGACTCGGCGTGTGGGTGAGCGTCACCAGGCCGGCATGATGCAGGGTGGCGAGCAGCATCCCTGAGGCGATCCCGACCGATTCCTGCACGTAGTAGTTCGTCACCCGGTTGCCGTCGTCGTCGACGCCCCAGCGCTCGGCGAACACGGCGATGACCCAGGGCGCCACTTCGAGGAACGGCTTCGAAGGATCGGTGCCGAGTGGCGCCAGCGCCTCCAGCCACTCCTGCGGCGCGGAGCGATAGAACTCGCGCTCCTCTTCCTCGGCGCCGGCGCGGAGTCGCGCCTTGAGTTCCGGGTCGGCGATCGCGACGAAGTGCCATGGCTGGCGGTTGGCGCCGCTCGGCGCCGTTCCCGCCGCCCGGATCGCCTCCTCGATCACCTCCCGCGGCACGGCGCGGTCGCTGAAGTGCCGCACGGTGCGGCGACGCTCGAGTTCCTCGCGCATCGCCCGGGCGCGGGCCACCAGCTCGGGCGGCTCCCGGTGCACGTGGTGGCGGAGCGGCACGCCCGCGGGAATCTCGGCCATTCAGTCCACCGAGTCGGTGTCGACCTGCCCGCTCATCCGCCTCGAGATGTGCGACCAGCTCATCCCGATGCTGAGCAGGATCGCGATGCACAGCAGGATGATGTGGGCCAGGGCGGCGCCCTGCATCGCCACGACCTTCCAGGAGGTCAGCAGCCACACGATGCCGCCACAGATCGCCGCCACCAGCAGCGCGCCGGTGAGGCCGAGCGAGCGGCGCGTGGCCTGGATGTAGACCACCCAGCCGATGATCAGCGCGATGCCGAGAAGAAACTTGACGGGGCCGTTGGCAGCGGCGTCACCGGTGCCGGAGCCGAACAGCGGCAGGATGACCCAGTGGGTGAACGACTTCCCCCACGGATTCCACGTCGCGTAGACGAGCAGGAGGGCGAAGAGGAAGCGGGCGAACAGTCCGCCCCAGCTCAGGTTGTCCGACGACGAGGCCATGGCCGGCCCTCCGGATGGGGGATCGTGCGGGACGTCAGAGGTGGATCATCCACTGCAGCGCGTGGAGCGCCAGCCAGAGCGCGGCGACGACGACCGCCGCGATCGTGAGCGCCACGCCGACGAGCACGGCGATCGAGCCGCGCCGCGCGCGGTGCGGTTCAACCAGCCAGCGCTCCAGCAGCGCGACGTTGCGGTGCTGGGCGCGCCAGCCGATGTCGAAGATGTCGCCCAGGACCGGGATCGAGCCGACCAGGGCATCGATCGCGATGTTGAGCAGCATCCTGAGCATCACGCTCGCCGGCGCGCCGAACTTGAACGCCGTCACCAGCCCCCACGAGGCGACCAGCGCGCCGGCCACGTCACCCACCCCCGGCACCAGCCCGATCAGCGCGTCGAGGCCGATCCGGCGGTTGAAGAACGGCAGCGGGACGAGGTCGTCCCACAGCGTCGCGAGCTGACGGAGCCGCGCGATGTCCGGATTCGCGGCCCGCCGCTCGACGATCACTGGTCCGTCGGACCGCATTCCTTGCATCCGGGCCGGAGCCCCCACACCTGCAGCGACACCAGCCCGGTCGTCTCGTCCTCGTGGCGCACCACGACGCGGCGGTCCGACGCGGCGAAGAGCCGACCCTTGGGCAGCTTCACGCGGCCGAGGAGCTCGCCTTCGGGCGCGAAGATGCCCCAGGTCATCAGTGAATCGATCCCGGGCATGTCGGGCGTCACCCAGACGCGGCCGAGGCGGTCGATGAGCATCTGTCCGATCTGCGGCTGCTTCTCGGCGAACTTCGTCTCCTCGACCTTCTTCAGCTCCGACTCGATCAGCCCGGGCGGCATCCCCATCGTCTTGAGCCGCTCCAGCTGCTCGCGCAGGACGTTCTTGAACCGTTCCCGCTCGGCATCGGTCACCGGCCGTTCCGGGCGCGGCATCCGGATGCTGCGCTTGAGGGCACCGGTGGCGTCGTGCGCGTCGATCACGAACTTGTCCGCGGCGGTGGCCCAGACGAGGTCGGTGCGGCCGCCGATGTACGGCGTGGCGCCATAGGCCACGCCGCGGCCCATCGCGATCGACTGGCCGCCGGCCTCGATCGTCCCCTGCACCGACTCGACGCCGGGCAGCATGAAGAGCGTGTCGAACGCGGCCATGCTGTCGCGCCACGCCAGCACTGGGGTCGGCAGGCGATAGACCTCCGGTGTCCCCTCCGGCGGCTTCTCGAGCGGGTTGATCACCTGGAAGACCCACGTCCCGTCGTCGAGCCGGCCCATCAGCAGCGGCGGCACCGGGGTGCCGGTGAGCGGGAAGCTCACCTCGCCGAGGGACGGGCCGGCGGCGGAGAAGAGCATGCCGTGGCGGGTGAACATGTCGTACGCGACGACCGAGTCACCGCCCAGGCCGAGGATCTGCGCGAGCGCACGGTACTCGCCCGGACCCGAGCCGCCCCGGCCAAGGGTGCCGACGTTGGCACCGGTCGAGTCGAAGACGAAGACCTGGGGCGGTTGCGCGGTCGCGGCGATCAGGCGGCCGTCCGCGAGCATCGCCCCGACGGTCGAGTTGCTGAGGTCCACGGCCGCGTCACCTTCGCCACCCACCTCGGCGATCGGTTGGGCGGAGAGCTCCCAGAGTGGCGCCTTCTCCCAGGCGTCCGTGGGATGTTCCATGATTGCAACGCCGGAGGAGTCTCGGGTCGTCGGTGCGGCGGCATCGCTGCCACCCGCACTGCCGCAGGCGGCGAGGAAGAGGAGGAGCGGAGCGGCGGACTGGACGCGCATCGGGAATCCCGTCGGTTGATGGACCCCAGAAGTATGTGGTCTTCGCGCCGGCGGCGTGAGGGGTGGCGAAGGTCAGGGCATGTTGAGGCGGTAGCCGACCAGCGTGATGACGCCGGTGGCGGGATCGAAGCGCCGGATCACCATCCGGTCAGGACCCAGCGCCGCCACGTTGCCGGGATCGGGGAGCTCGAGCCTCCCGATTACCCCACGGGAGAGCGAGATGGCGGTGGCGCGGAGCGAATCGACGCCGGTGACGACCGGCTCGACCAGCCAGATCACGTCCGAGGACGCCGGCATCAGACGGGAGACGGCAGGCAGCGTGTCGGTCACCGGCTGCTCGCGGAAGGTCTGCTCGATCTGCACGAGGAGCGAGTCGGGCATGTCGGGGCGCTGGCGCCTGGCCGCGGCGACGCGGCCGGTCACCGAGGCGTCGATCATCGCGGCCGTGACCGGCACCCGGGCCACCGGCGCGCGGATGATCCGCGCGAGGCCGTTGGCACCGTAGACGCGCACTTCCCATGGTCCGCCATCGGCGATCGCGAGCTCACCGGCACCGATCGGCACGGCCGACGGATTGCGGCTGTACAGTGGCACGGTGAGAATCTCGCGGGCCTGGCCGCCCAGGTGCATCGTGGCGCGGACCTGCGGGATCGGGCGGACGGTGGTGACGGTGTCCCAGGCGCCGCCGGGTCCCGCCGACTCGGCCACCAGGCCGATCGAAACCGGGCGATCGACGTTCGGCATCATTTCCGGTGGCCCGTTGGTCGCCGTGCTGAATGGCGCCAGGAACCAGCGATCGCCCGCGGCGCGGCCGGCGAGGGCGTGCTGGGTCGGGAACTCGGAGACAATCGGTACGGTGAAGCTGCGCGTGAGGTCGCCGGTCGGGGTGAAGATCGCGACCCGCGGACCGACGTCCGCGACGACGACCGAGTCGCCGGGCACCACGAACATCCGGTTGATCGAACGGAATTCGCCCGGCCCCTCGCCGGGCTTGCCCAGCGTGGTGCGGAACGAGCCGTCGGCGTTGAACACCAGCAACTGGGTGCGGGCGCGGTCGACCGCCACGGTGCCGCCGTCAGACAGCAGGCCGACGTCGGCGAACGGTGCCAGATCGATCGAGTCGTTCCCCTCGCCGGCCCGGAAGAGCGGCGCGGTATCGACGGTGATGACCGGTGCCCGGGCGGCGACATCGGCGGGATATTCGTCGATCGTGACGCCGGCGGAATCGTGCGACGTCGGCGCGATCGGGGCGGTGGCGCGTTCGCCGCCGGTGCCCCCGTCTCCTCCGGCGCAGGCGGCGAGGAGGACGAGCAGGGCTGCGAGGCGGCGGACTGGCATCGGGTGCTCCGTGAAAGGGCTCAGGGCGAGGCTGCAGCGAAGTGGAGCTTGTGGAGCTCGTAGCGGCGAATGCCATCCTCGTCTTCGGTCCGCAAAGCGATGCGGTCTGCCCCGAAGGCCACGGGACGGGCGGATCGCGATAGGGAGAGCCGGCCAATGATCCGACCGGTAGCGCCCACTGCAGTGTAGCCCACCTGCTCGAGCGATGGGTCCGGATAGTCACTCACCCAGAGCAAGTCACCGGCTGGAAGAGCAAGGCCAAACGCGGGGAGGGAATCGGGTACCGCTCCGGCCCGGAGCTGTTCTTCGTATTGCGCGAGGCGGTCTTGTGGAAGCTCGGAGCCCGCGGCTCGTGCCCGACGCAGGTCCTCCTGGATCGCGGCTTCGAGCATTTCCGGTGATACGGGCGGGCGCGATCGAAGAACCCTGACCAGCGACCTCAGTCGCCCATCGTTGCCAAAGATCCGGATCAGGTACTGGTCGCCGGGCAGTACCGCGAAGCCCTCGCCCACAGGCCAGACGTAGGGAAGGGGCGTGAACCGGGCGATTCCCACCGTGGTCACCATCTTGCCGGACGAGGACCGGAATTGGGAACTCGCGATCTCGATCCCCTCGACTTGACCGAGGGTATCCCGGTGCCCCTCGATGCCGGCCGACTCGGCCATGGCGAGAATGGGATATAGTGGCCGCCCGGGACCGGCACGAGGATCCAGCGAATAGCCTTCCGGGACGAGTACCCACCTTCCATCCACGAGCCTCGTCGCCGCGGCATGCCCCGATCCTCGACCATTGAGCGGGGCGGCGAAGCTGCGGACCACTCCGCTGTCCGGGCCGATCACGGAGACGCGGGAGCTGCCCTGATCGCTCACGACGACCGTGTCCCCCGCAAGCACGACGAAGTAGCTCACCCCGGCGAACTCGCCCGGTCCCTCGCCACGACGCCCGATGCGACGAATGATTCGGCCGTCGGCCCCGAACAGCATCAAGTTCCCTTCCGCCCCGTCAAACGCGACAGTGCGGTGATCGGACAAGAACACGAGGTAGTCGACCTTGCTGACATCCTCCTCGGGCCTGTCGCTGCCGATCACGGCGATCGGCTCAGCATCCATCGTCACCAGTGGCGCCCGCTCGAGCACGTCGGCCGGGAGCTCGTAGATGGTGATGCCGGCGGAATCGCGCACTGCCGGCTCGACCGGCGCGGTGGAGTGCGCGATCGTGCCCTGCTCCCCGCCGCCGCAGGCGGCGAGGAGCAGCGACACGGCGAGCACCGAGCGTGATGGGGTCGCGAACACCTCACGAAGAGGGCTCACGAAGGAAGACGCAGCCGCTGGATGGTGATCGTCGCGATGCCGAGGTCGTCCTCACTCTTGAAGGCGACGCGATCATCGCCCCAGGCAATCGGCGGCTGGCCGCCGGCCGCCTCGATCCGGCCGAGCATCCGGCCGTCCCGGTCAAAGGCGGTGGCCGCCCAGCCGGAGTCGCGCACCAGCGACTGGTCGAGCACCCAGACCGTGCCGTTCGGCGTAACCGCGACGTCGCCGTAGGCCGACAGCGTGTCGGCATGCGGTCCCGCCAGCATCCGCTCGCGCATCGGCGCCAGCGAGTCGGGCTCGATCGGGCCGAGCCGGTTCATCCGCTCCAGTGTGCGGTCAACGCTCCGCGCCCAGAGCTCGGCGGTGACCGGTACGGGCTCCAGCGGCAGGCTGATCCGGCTCCGCAGCGCACCGGTCGTGTCGTGCCGATCGAGCCGATAGCCGTCGCCGCGCGCCTCCACGATGCCATCGCCCCAGGCCAGATACGATGGATTCCAGGCCAGCGCGATCGACATCAGGCTCACCGACATCACCTGGCCCTGGCGACCCTCGACGTGCATCTGCATCAACGGACCCTGGGCGTCGAACGCGCCTGCCACCGAGTCGTTCCCCGGCCGCCACTGTCCCAGCGTCATCATCCGTCGGGTGGCCTCGTCGGATGGCGGCGTCCCGAAGTCGAAATTGAACTTCCGCACCAGGTATGCCCCGCTCGTGGTGCGACCGATTGTTGTGGCGCCCCGCATTCCGTCCGCCTCGGCGATCGACTCGGTCCGGAGCGGACCGGCATCGGCGGTCGCGATGACGAACCGTCCGTTCGATCCGTCGGTGAGCACCAGCGTGTCCCCGGGGCCGACCACGAGATTCTGGATCATTCCCAGCTCCAGCGGCCCGGAGCCCTTGTGCCCCAGGCGCACCCGCTCACCGCTCGCCGAGCGCAGCACCAGGATCTGGCCCTCGTCACGGTCAAATCCGACCAGGTCGCCGGTCGAGAGGAAGGTGAGACCGTTGATCGTCGAGACGTCGCGGGCGGCGTCATTCACGTCGCCGGCAAACGTGGCGATCGGTGCGGAGTCGATCGTGACCAGCGGCGCGCGCGCCAGCGCGTCGGCCGGATGCTCGAGGATCGCAACACCGGCGGAGTCGCGCACCGCGGGCTCGAGCGGCCGAGTGGTCCTGCCGTCGTTCGCGCCGGCGCCGCCACCGCAGGCGGCGAGGAGCAGGAGCAGGGCAGTGCGTCTCACTGCGGCATCCTCAGCTTGTGGACTTCGTAGCGGACGAATCCATCTGCGTCCTCGGTGCGCAGCACGACGCGATCGTCGCCAAAGGCATAGGGCCGCAGCGTCGGCCGACTCCCGTCGATGCCCAACCGGCCAAGGAGGCGCCCCTTGGCGTCGAGGGCGAGGTACCGCAGCGAGTCACCATAGGCGCGCGGCGTCTCGAGCAACCAGATCACCTGTCCGGAACCCTGCTGGATCGAACTGAACGGAGGGATCGAGTCGGCCATCGCCATGTGCTCGACCATGTACTCGGCCTGCGCCATGCTCTCGGCGGCGCGTTCGCCCATCTCCGCGCTGCGGGCACGCGAATACGCCAGGCTGCGCTCCTTCCACGACGCGCGCACCAGGTCGGTGACCGCCTGCAGTGGTCCAGGCATCGCGATCCGGCGACGGAGCCGTCCCTGCTGATCGAACAGCTGGACGTCCCAGTGCTCGTTGGTGGCCACGGCGGCCATCCCCTGCCACCCGACGACGAGCGACCGGGCTCCGAAGGCGGGCACGCCGTCGATCATCTCGGGCTTGGGTCCGAACTGCGACATGAACCGGGCCATCTCGGTGCCGGGCACGGTCAGCAGGGTGTCGAAGGCGTCGAGCGCCTGATCCGGACGGACCACGCCGACTGGCACCGGCGCCCGCCGGGGCAACGGCTCGCTCGAGGCGGACCGGCCCACGATCATGTTGCTCGGCGCGAGCACCACGCCGCCGTCGTCGAGCCGCCCCACGGCGATGAACGACTCTCCCCCTTCGCGCAGGCGCGCGCCCTGGCTCATGACGACGCCGCCCGACGGCGCGATGATCGACACCCGGTTGTTGCTCAAGTCCGTCGCGAGGAGGGAGTCCCCCGACATGCCGGAAAGCCTGGTGAACCCGCCGAATTCGCCGGGACCCTCGCCACGCCGACCATGACTCGCCACCTCCTCCCCCGATGCGTCGAAGACCCGCACCGCCCCGCGTTGGCCATCGAACCCCGCCACGCGGCCGTCCGCCAGCACCACGAGTTCGGCAAGACGCGTCACGTCGTGCTCGGTGTCGGTGCCGCCGATCACCGTCACGGCCTGGGTATCGATCGTGATCTCGGCCGCGCGTGCCAGCGCGTCGGCCGGCAGGTCGTGGATCGTCACGCCCGCAGAATCGCGAACGGTCGGCTCGATCGGACCACTGGCGCGGGAACCGGTGGAGCCCGTCGCGCCGCCGCAGGCGACGAGGAGGGTGAACAGCAGGGGGAGGGTGCGTGCGGGGGTCACGTTGCCTCGCAGGTCAGGGAAAGGTGGGGCGTTCACTCCATGGTGCCGAAGCGCAGCCGGCGAATTGTGATCGTCGCGATTCCATTGCTGTCCTCGCTCTTGAAGGCAAGCCGATCGTCGCCCCAGGCGACCGGGAGCGCGCCCTTCGCCGCCACGATCCGGCCAAGGATCCGGCCGTCAGGAGCGATCGCGGTCGCGGACCAGCTCGAATCGCTCTCCAGCGCGTAGTCCCGGACCCAGATCGTTCCCCGTGGAGCGGTGTGGATCGACACATAGGGCGCCATGCGGTCGGCGTGAGGGCGCGCGGCGAAGTGCTGCCGCAGCGAATCGGCGTTCTGCGTCGAGTCGCGGCGCAGTGCCTCGGTCACCAGGCCCTGGACGTACTGTTCCATCATCGCGTCGGTCACCGGCGGTTGCCGCATGCCGATGCGGAGTACGGTCGTCAATTGTCCTGCGGTGTCCCACCGCTCGATCGACCAGTCCTCGGCGCGGCCGACGAGAAAGTCCGCATCCCATCGCGCGATCCTGGTGTGCGGGCCGAACGGCATGTCGAACGACATCACGCTCCTGCTGGTCACTTCCACAATCTCTGTCCCGCCATCGACGCGCTTGACGACGCGCACACTGTCCTCGCCGGGATGCCAGACGGCAAGCTTGATGGGGACGTTGATTGCGCCACCATCGCGAAACTCCCCGACACCGCTGGCATCAATCGCGCTGCCAAGCAGGGCCGGGCCCTGGCGGGCCACGAAGCGATAGAGGCGGAACCCTGCCCGTGGCACCTCCCGGACCGAGCCCGTGCCGGCGTGTCCGAAGGCGATTCGGTTGTTGGAGGCGTCAGCGATGAGCAGCGAGTCATCAGGGGTGGCGAGGATGTCGGTGGGAAAGGCGAACTCTCCCGGTCCAGCACCCCCCCGGCCGTAACGATCCCGTCTTCCATCGGCGACTCGAAGCACAAGCAGTTGCCGTTGGTCACGATCGAAGCCGACCAGGTCCCCACCCGTGGAAAACGTCGGCCACACGAACTTCGCCAGGTCCTTGTCGGGATCATCCACGTCGCCGGCAAACGTCGCCAGCGGCACGCTGTCGATCGTGATCAGCGGCGCCCGCTCGAGCGCGTCGGCCGGATGCTCGAGGAGCGTGACGCCGGCCGAGTCGCGCACGGCGGGCTCGAGCGGCCGGGTGGCGCGGTCGCCACCGCCGGAAGCGCCGCCGCCACAGGCGGCGAGCAGGAAGGACAGGAGGAGCGTGCGACGTGCGGGGGTCACGGGCACCTCGGGACGCGGGTCAGAACGGGAAGCGGAGTCGCTCGATCGTGAAGGTGGCGATCCCGAGGTCGTCCTCGGTGCGGAAGACGACCCGATCGTCGCCGAAGGCGACCGGCGGTTCGCCGCTGGCCTGGGTCAGTCGACCCATCACCTTGCCGTGGGTGTCGTATGCGGTGGCCGACCATCCCTCGCTGCCGGGCACCCGGTAGTCCACGACCCAGAGCGTGCCGTGGTTGGTCACGAACACCTCGTCGAACGCCGGCAGCGAGTCGGCGTGCTCCTCCACCAGCATGTCGGCGCGCATCCGGGCGGTGTCGTTCGCCACGCCGCCACCCCCACCGACCACGACCGTCATCCCGCCGCCCGACATCCGGCCGATCGCCGTGACTTGGTCGTCGACGTATGCCTCCCAGATCGCCGGGGTAACCGCGGTGCGCGGCCGGTCGATCCGCAGCACCCGGGTCACCACCCCGGTCGTGTCGCGGAACTCGAAACGATAGGTGTTGCCGTCGGTGAGGACGAACTCGTCCTGCCAGCCGAAGGCATCGGGGAAGCGCTGCAGCGGCAGGGTGCGGATCGCGCGCACCGCCATCACCTGGCCCTTGCCCGTGTTGATCACCCTCGGCTGGTTCTCCTCCGACCCCTGCGGACCGGTGATGAAGACCCGGCGCGCGGTGTTGCTCGCGAGGTCGAGCACCGCCCCCTTGGCACCCGGCAGCACGCCGGGCGTGTCGCTGAAGTTCGGGTTCCAGAGCAGCAGCAGGCCACCGACCATGGCGAGCGGCGAGGTGGCCACCCCGACGGTCTCGCTCAAGGAGTGTTCGCCGCCCAGGCCGCGGTCGGCGTTGAAGAAGGTGATCCGGCTGTTGGCGGGATCGACGACGATCAGCGAGTCGCCCGCGGTCGGGAGCAGCTTGGTGATGATCGTGAACTCTCCCGGCCCGCCGCCCCGCCGCCCGAAGGAGGCCCGGGTGCTGCCGTCGGCCCCGAACACCGTGATCACGCCGCGCTGCTGGTCGATCCCGACCAGCCGTCCGTCGGGGAGGAACCGCTCCGGCGTGATCGTCGAGATGTCCTTGTCGGGATCATCGGCCGAGCCGCGGATCACGGCGATCGCGGTGGGGTCGATCGTGATCGCCGGGGCCCGCTCGAGGGTTTCCGCCGCATGCACCTGCAGCGTGACGCCGGCAGAATCGGTGGTGACGGGGTCGAGCGCCGCGATCCCCTTGTGGCGCCCGGTGGCGTCATCTCCGCCGCAGGCGAGTCCGCCGAGCAGGGCAACAGGGAGGACGAGTCGCAGGAGCTGTCGCATGCCCAAAAGCAAACCGACGGCCCCGGCTCCCGCCACCCGTTCAGTCACGACGCGGGCCGAGTCGTGATTCGTCGATCAGCACCCGCGCCAGCTCTGCCCGCTGCCAGCCACCGCCACCCCTCACCACCCGCATCAGCACGCCCGGCTCGGCCATGAACGGGTAGGCCGGATCGAAGCGCGCCTCGGTGATCACCGCCCCGGTCGCGGGGTCGTGCGCCTCGACGATCGTGTCGTAGGCGCGGTCGGGGTCGGTGATCGACGATGCCCCGGCCTCCGCGGCGCCGATCCCCTGCTGCCAGTCGGCGTCGGCCACCTTCCCCACGATCCAGATCCGGCCCGCGGTGTCCACCCAGGCGTCCTGCACCGCCGACTGCGGTGCACGGTCCGGGGCGGGGGCGAGCAGCGCGTCATAGGGCGTGAACCAGGCCGGCGCCGTGTCGAACCGGTCGAGCAGCGTGCCGTCGAGTCCCCAGTGCTCGAGCTGCCACCGATGGGTCATCGCAATGGTCCAGACGGTGTTGTCGGTGCCCGGCACGATCCGGCGCGGACTCGGGACAAGCGAGTCGGCCTCGCCGATCGAGCGCACCACCTGGCCGTCGCCGTCGAGGAGCAGCCATGGCAGCGGCTCGCCGAATGTCGCCGGCGTCACGGCGAGCCGTCCGTCGGCGAGCACCACGGCGTCCCACGGCGCCAGGGGCAGATGGACGGTACGCACGTGCTCGCGTGTCGGCGAGAAGACGAGCGCCCGCTGGGCGCCGTCGAACAGCCACAGCGAATCGCCGGGACCGATCCGGGCAAAGAGCGGCTCGACGAAGCCACCCAGGGCGCTGTCGCGGGCGACGAGCGGGCCGAGGAAGCTGCCGTCATCGCCGTACACCAGCGGCACCGCCGGCACGGAACCCGGCTGCGGCACCACGACCCGGTAGCCGAGCGGGTGCCGGGCGGAGACCCGCGGCCAGGTCGCGATCGCGCCGGGTCCGGTGGTGTCGCCGATCGTCGCCATCGACTCGAGTCGCACCGGCGCGAGGTCGCGCTGCTGGCAGGCGAGCGCAGCGAGGACCAAACCGCACGTCGAGATCAGCTGGATGAGGCGCCGCATCGGTCGCTCCTGAAGGTTCACTCGTTGCGCCCCAGCGCCGCCGGCGCCCGGGAGCGGCCCACCGCCGTGGCGAGCACCGCCAACGCGAGCAGGTAGGGCAGCGCGATCAACACCTGGTACGGCACAACCGCGGTCCCCGAGGCCTGGAAGAGATATTGCAGCGCGGTCGCAGCACCGAACAGCAGCGCGGCCAGCACGGCGCCGACCGGGTGCCACCGCCCCAGCACCACGATCGCGATCGCGATGAACCCTCGACCGGCCGTCATCCGTTCGGCGAAGGTGCCGACCTGCGCCAGCACCAGCGACGCGCCACCCAGCCCTGCAAGGCCGCCGCCGATCGCCGTCGCCACGCCGCGCACCAATCTCACCCGCACGCCCGCGGCGGTGGCGCCGCTCACCGACTCCCCCGCGGCACGCAACTCGAGGCCGAATCGGGTGCGAAACAGGAGCCATCCTGCGAGCGGCACCATCGCCACCGCGAGGTAGGTCAGCACCGATTGCTCGAAGACGATCGGCCCCAGGACCGGGATGTCCGCCAGGAGCGGCACCCGGACCGGCGCCAGGGTCGCCACCGACATGCCACCGACGCCGCCCAGCCGCCGCTCGGCGATCAGCCCGGTGAGTCCGGTGGCGGCCAGCGTCACCGCCGTCCCGCTGATGATCTGGTCGGCCCGGAACCCCACCGCGGCCACGGCGAGCACCAACGACGTGAGCACTCCCGCCGCCATGGCGTACCCCACCCCGACCCACGGGTGCCCGCCCGATGCGCCGAGTGCCGCGCCGAGTGCCCCGGCCAGCATCGCCCCCTCGATCCCGAGGTTGAGCACGCCGCCGCGCTCGGTGATCGTCTCGCCCAGCGCCGCGAAGGCAAGCGGGGTGGCGACCCGGATCGTGGCGGCACCGAAGGCGACGAGGAGCGTGGCGTCGATCATCGCCGCTCCCGGGCGCCGAGCAGCAGGGCCAGGATCACCACCGCCTCGACGACAAACACGGCGACCGCGGGGACCCCGGCGTCGCGCTGCATCGCCCCGGCCCCGGCCTCCAGCGCCCCGAACAGCACCGCGGCGAGGATCACCGCGGCGGGGCGCAGCCGCCCGAGCAGCGCCACGGCGATCGCCGTGAAGCCGTAGCCGGGCGAGAGCCGCTGGTAGAGGGCGTACGAGACACCGCTCACCTCGACCGCGCCGCCGAGGCCCGCGATGGCCCCTGACGCGAGCAGGGCCAGGGCGACGGTGCGGCCCACCTTCACCCGCCCGGTGATGCGCGCGGCCTCCGGCCCGGCGCCCGCACTGCGCAACGCGAAGCCGGCGCGGCTCCGCCGGAGGAAGACCGCCATCAGGATCGCCAGCACCAGCGCGAGGACCAGCCCCAGGTGCACCCGGCCGTCGGCGACGAGCCGCGGCAACCGCGCCGACATGGCGATCGGATCGCTCTGCGGATAGGTACGCCCCGCCTCCTGCAGCGGTCCCGTCACGACCCAGCTCACCGCCGCCTCGGCGACGAAGTTGAGCAGCAGCGTCGAGATCACCTCGGTGACCCCGAAGCGGAGGCGGAGCAGCACCGGGACCGCCATCCACAGCGCGCCGGCGATGCCGCCCGCCGCGAGGACTGCCGCGATCGCGATCGGGGCAGGGAGGCCAGCGACGGCGAGCCCGATCCAGGTGGCGGCGATCGCACCGAGGGCGAACTGTCCCTCCATCCCGATGTTGAGCCCGCCGGCGCGCGCACCGATCGTGAACGCGAGGCCGAGGAACAGCAGCGGGACCGCGCGGACCAACGTTGCCGACACGAGCGCGTAGCGCGAACCGAACGCGCCGTCGAACAGCGCCGCGAGCGCGCGCGGCACGTCGTAGCCCGCGAGCGCGAGGAAGGCGGCCAGCACCGCGAGACCCAACACGAAGGCGAGGACGGCGCGACCCGCCTCGCCCAGCCCGACCGTGCGTCGCAGCGGGATCGTCGTCACTTGTTCCCCGCTCCGAGGCCCAGCATCCGGTCGCCCACCAAGGCGCGTGGCGTGTCGGGCGACAATTCGACGAGGTGGCCATCGTGCAGCACGACCAATCGATCGGCGATTTCGAGCACCTCATCGAGATCCGAGGAATGCACGACGACGCAGGCTCCCGCCCTGGCCGCGTCCTTGAGCCGCGCGTGCACGGCGGCGGTCGCGGCGATGTCGAGTCCGCGGGTCGGGTCCTCGGCCACGACCACGTCGGGGTCGCCGGCGAAGGCACGGGCGAGGATGAAGCGCTGCTGGTTGCCGCCCGAGAGGGTGCCGGCCGGCTGCGATGGTCCCGCGGCACGCACGCCGGCGACATCGATCAGCGTCGCGGCTTCGCGATCGATCGCGCGCCAGTCGAGCCACCGAGGCAGGCGAGGCAGCTCGCCGAGGGCGAGGTTCTCCCCGAGCGTGAACTCGCCGATCAACCCCTCGGCGATCCGGTCCTCCGGAATGAAGGCGACGGACCCGTGCACCACGACGCCGGGACGCGGCGCGGTCGCGACCCCGGCGATCGTGCGCAGCAGCTCGCGTTGGCCGTTGCCCTCGATCGCCGCGACGCCGATCACCTCGCCGGCGTGCCAGGTCATGCCGTCCACGCGCACCTCGCCCCGGCCGGCGACCGGCGATGTCGCGTCCGTGCCCGCCGCCGCCCGCGTCGCCTCGCCGCCGATCATCGCCCGCGAGAGCTCGGCGTCATCGTGCTCGGCGAGCGATCCCGCGAGGGTCACCGTGCCGTCGCGCAGGACCGTGACCCGATCCGCCGCCTGGCGGACCTCGCGGAGTTTGTGGGTGATGAGCGCGACCGCGCCGCCCCGATCGGCGAAGGCGCGGATGAGCGTCATCAACTCCGCCACCTCTCGCGGGGCGAGCACCGCCGTCGGCTCGTCGAGCAGGAGGATCCGGGCCTGCGAGGCGAGGGCCTGGACGATCTCGAGTCGCTGCCGGAGCTGCACCGACAGCACACCGGTCCGGTCGGCGGGGTCGAGCGGCATCCCGAGTTCGGCGAGGAGCGTCGCGACGCGGCGTTCCGCCCGGCGGCCGGTCTCCCGCCAGCCGGCGGCGAGTGCCACGTTCTCCGCCACCGACAGCCCGGCGATCGACGTGAAGTGCTGGTGCACCATCCCGATCCCCAGGACCCGGGCTTCCCGCGGCGACCGGATCCGGTAGCTGATCGCCGTTCGCCGTTCGCCCGCGACCGCGATCTGGCCCGCATCGGGAGCCAGCATGCCGTAGGCGATCCGCATCAGCGTCGTCTTGCCGGCACCGTTGGCGCCGAGGATCGCGTGGACCTCGCCGGCACCGAGCGCCACGGACACGTCGTCGAGGACGCGGACCGGGCCGAAGGATTTCGAGATGGAGGTGAGGGCGAGGAGGGGAACGCCCGCAGCAGCGGCCGTCACGGCCAGGACCCGACGACCTTCACAACCCCGTCGGGTGATCGTGGAACGCCCAGGGCAGGCCGAATCGTTCGGAGAGGTGCTCGGCCAGCGCCTTCACGCCGACGGTCTCGGTGGCGTAGTGCCCGGCGAGGAGGAGGTTCACGCCGAGTTCGAGGGCATCGAAGGTGACGTGGTGGGCGCCCTCGCCGCTGATGAACGTGTCGAGTCCCGCCTCCGCTGCACGGATCACCTGGCCCCCGGCCGCACCGGTGATGATGCCGACGCGAGTCGTCGTCTCGGGGCCGCCCGGGACCATGTGGACCTTGGTCCCCAGCTCCTCCTCGAGCCGCTCCGCCAATCGGTCGCGTCCCATGATCAGGTGACCGGAGGCGCCGAAGGGCAGGCCGTGGTAATCGTCGAACGGCACCGGGTCGAGGATCCCGAGCATCCGGGCCAGCACCGCGTTGTTGCCGACCTCGGGATGCGCGTCGAGGGGGATGTGCGACGAGTACAGCGCCACGTCGTGATCGAGGAGGGCACGGACCTTGGTGTAGCGACGACCGCTGATCGGGCCATGGCCGCCCCAGAAGAGTCCGTGGTGCACCAGCAGCATCGTCCCGGCCGGCGACTCCGCGACCACCCGATCGATGGTGCGCTTCGAGGCGTCCACCGCGGCGACGAACCCGGTCACCGCCCCGCCGTTCTCGACCTGCAGTCCGTTCAGCGCGTTGGGGGAGTCGGGGATCGACGCGACGTGCAGGTACGCGTCGAGATAGTCCACCACCTCGTCGAGCGAGACGCCCCTCACGGCTGCACCTCCGCGTGCACCGTCAGCGTGCCGGCAGCGATCGAGTCGCGGGTCGCCTCGACCCGGGCCCGGAGGGCCGCCGGGATCGAGTCGCCGAAGGCGGGATTGTAGGTGAGGGTGATCACCCCACTCGCCAGCCCGAACGACTCGATCCGCGGCGTGAAGCTGTCGGACTTCACGTCGCGCGCAATCAACAGCATCGCCCGCGGCAAATCGATCACCGCCGAGGCGGGGACGTGCTCCGGAGCGAGCGAGCTCTGGTCGGCATTGGCGCCGTAGATGTGCACGCCGGCGTTCTCGCGCGCCGCGGAGAACGCCCCGAGTGCCGCGGCGTCGGCGTTGTGGTGCAGCTCGTCGACGCCCAGGCGGATCATCGCCAGCGCGGCCTCCTTGCCGGCCGCCGCGTCGTCGAACGAGTTGAGCCAGGTGATCCGCGAGTCGACGTCGGGCCGCACCGCCCGGGCGCCCTGCACCCAGCCGTTGTAGCCGAGCACGATCGGCGGCAGCTCCATCCCGCCGATGAAGCCGATCTTGCCGCTGCGGGTCAGTCCGCCGGCGAGCATGCCGAGGAGATAAGTCGCCTCGTGGATCCGGAATACCAGCGGCATCACCTTGCCCGTGAGTCGCTGGCCGCTGGTGATCACGAATACCGTCCCGGGGAATTCCGCTCCCACCCGCTCGGCGGCGCCCTGGAACTCGAAGCCGTGGCCGAACACCAGCTGGTACCCCTGTGAGGCGTAGCTGCGGAGCGCCTCCTCCTGCTCGGCCGGCGTGCGCGCCTCGATGTGCGAGATCTCGACGACCATCGAATCGCGGATCGACTGGAGTCCCGCGTACGCGCCGGCATTCCACGCGGCGTCGTTCACCGAGCCGGGAGTCACGAGTGCCACGCGGAAGGTGGTCGCGGGCTTCGCCCCGCCCGAGCAGGCGGCCAGCAACAGGGTCAGGGCGAGGATGCGGCGCATCACGGTTCCGCGCTTTAGGGAATGGCTAGAAGGTAGTGCGCGAACGGTCACCAATTGGTTCCTGAACAGGCCCGCGCGTGGTGGGCGCGCGAAGGGTCCTCGATCCGCCGAAATACTCGTGATCTAGCCTTCGAACGGCTCGCCGAGGATCAACTCCAGCAGTCGTGCCAGGTCATCGTTCGAGTAGTACGAGATCGTCAGCAAGCCGCGCCCGCGCCGCTTGGCGGTGAGCCGCACGTCGGTGCCGAGCTTGCTGCGCAGCACGTCCTCGATCCGGCGCGCGTCGGCCGATGCCTGCCTGGGCTGCGCCGGCTTCTTGATCATCTTGCCGCGCGGCTTCTCGGCCACGTCGCCGCGCACCACGCCCTCGACGTGCCGGACCGACCACCCCTCGGCGACCGCAGCACGCGCGAGCCGCGAAATTTCGCCGGCATCCTCCAACGCGAGCAGGCCGCGGGCGTGCCCCTCGGAGAGCTCGCCGCGCTGGACGAGGAGTTGGACATCAGACGGTAACTTCAACAGCCGCAATGTGTTAGACACAGTTGAGCGATCTCGACCGACCAGCCGCGCGACCTCACCGGTGGGCAGGCCGAACTCCGACATCAGCTGCTGATAGCCGAGTGCCGTGTCGATCGGGGAGAGATCATCCCGCTGCAGGTTCTCGATCAGTGCCAGGGTGAGGGCGGCCTGGTCATCGACCTCTCGGACCACCGCCGGCACGGTCTTCCAGCCGAGTCGCTGGACGGCACGCCAGCGTCGCTCGCCGGCGATCAGCTCGTGGCGCGAACCGACCGGCCGGACGACGATCGGCTGGAGGAGTCCCGATGCCTTGATCGAATCGGCCAGCTCCTGGAGCGCCGGCTCGGCGAACTCGCGCCGGGGCTGGTAGGGATTGGGCGAGATGCTCTCTACCGGGAGCTCCCGAAGGGCACTCGAGGCCTCCGCCTGCTCGCGAGTGGTCGGACCGAGGAGTGCCTCGAGCCCACGGCCGAGTCGTCGAGTCTCGCTCATGCTCCCTCCCCTGCGCGGGCCTTGGCGCCGGACTCGACCCGCTTGATCAGCTCCTGGGCAACCGACAGGTAACTCTTGGCGCCCACCGACTGCACGTCGTACAGCAGGATCGGCTTCCCGAACGACGGCGCCTCCGCGAGACGCACGTTCCTGGGAATCACCGTCCGGAAGACCTTCCCGCCGAAGTATTCCTTCGCCTCCGCCACCACCTGCTTCGACAGGTTGAGGCGTGCGTCGAACATCGTCAGCAGGACCCCGTCGATCTGGAAGCCGGGATTGAAGTTCTGCTGGACCAGCCGGATCGTGTTGAGGAGCTGGGAGATCCCCTCCAGGGCGTAGTACTCGCACTGGATCGGGATCAGGACGCCGTCGGCCGCGGTCAGGACGTTGAGGGTCACCAACCCGAGCGACGGCGGGCAGTCGATCAGGATGTAGTCGTACTGCTCCCGAATCGCCTGGATCGCGGTCCGGAGCCGCCCCTCCCTCCCCTCCCGGCCAACCAGCTCAAGCTCGGCGCCGACCAGGTCCTGGGTCGCAGGCACCACATGGAGGTAGGGGAGCTGCTCATCGGGCCGGACCACGTCGGCGATCGGGGCCCCGTCGATGAGCACATCGTAGAGCGAGCGCTCGACCGCCCCCTTCTCGATCCCAACGCCGGAGGTCGCATTCCCCTGCGGGTCGGCATCGATCAGCAGCGTCCGCCGCTCGGCGATCGCCAGGGAGGCGGCGAGGTTCACGGCGGTCGTCGTCTTGCCGACCCCGCCCTTCTGATTGGCAATCGCGAGTGTCCGAGCCATATGAACCGAGATTGGAGACTGGGGAGTAGAACTTGGAGGTACCAATGTACCGGGCCAAGGATCCTCCTGACAGGGCAATTTCACGTGAAACAGACCCCATCGGCGCCGGACGAGGCGATTTCACGTGAAACGCGACATTAGTTGTTACGCCATAACTTGATGTATCACAACTACTTAACAAACGCTGTCTCCAGAAAGAGCGAGGGGCCGGCATCGCCGGCCCCTCAATTCTCCAATCTCCAATCTCGATCCTCGAGGTCACCCCGCCTTGATCCACCGGAAGATCTCGCCGAAGGTCGGCTTCTTCCCGTACATCAGGATCCCGGTGCGGTAGATCCGCGCGGCCAGCCAGGTGACGGCGAGCAGGCCGACCACCATCGACACCAGCGACAGAGCGAGTTCGACGGCGGGCACCGAGCTCATCGACCAGCGGACCGGCATCACGAACGGCGCGAAGAGCGGGATGTAGGAGAAGACCTGGCCGATGGTCGCCTGGGGATCGTTGATCACCGCCATCATCCCGAAGAATCCGAAGATCACCGGCAGCGTGACCGGGAAGATGAACTGCTGGATCTCCTGCATCGAGTTCACCAGCGAGCCGATCATCGCGTACAATGCGCCGTACAACATGAAGCCGAGCATGAAGAAGGCGAGGAAGACGAGCAAGACGTCCACCGGCATCGATGGAATCGGGATCGCGCGCAACGCCTCGGCGTTCGCCCCGATGAGCCCCGCCAACTGTTCACGCCGCGAGCTGAGCAGGAAGTAGATCCCGCCCCAGATCCCCACCTGCAACAGGCCGGCGAGTCCCACGCCGAGGATCTTCCCGATCAGCATCTGGAACGGTTTCATCGAGGAGGCGAGCACCTCCATGATGCGAGACGACTTCTCCTCGATGACCGACGACGCGGTCTGCTGCCCGAGCAACAGGATGGCGAGGTAGAGGACGAAGCCCATCCCGTAGCCGAGCGCGGCGGAGGCACCGCCGGAGGAACCGGTGAGCTTGCCGTCGCTGACCTTGCTGTTGGAGATGTCGACTGGAGCCATGGCGCGGGCAACGACGCCCGGATCGACGCCGTTGCGGGTAAGGCGGGCCCGCGTGAGGATGGCGCCGATCGTGCCCTGGAGCTGCTGGATCGCCTTGATGCCGCCCGCGCCGTAGAACTCCGCGGTGCCGGTGGCGTAACTGGTGTCGGTCAGCACCAGGATGCCGTCGAACGACTCGGGCCGTTCCTTGCGCGAGAAGCCGGTGAGCGCGATCAGCGAGTCGCGGACGGCCTCCCGTCCGGCGGCGCTCGAGGTGACCGTGGCCAGGTCGAAGCTCGGCGCGCCGGATCCCAGTCTCCCGGCTCGAAGCCCCTCGATCACGTTGGTGCCAAAGTCGTCGCCGGTGGCGTCCACCACGGCGATCCGCTGGGTCCGGTCGCCGCCCTGCATCATCAGGGCCGGTGCTACCATCAGCGCAACCATGAAGATCGGCAACAGGAACGTGGCGATGATGAACGCCCGGCTCCGCACCCGCTCCACGAACTCGCGCCGGAGTACCGCGAAGATCTTCCTCATGCCGCCACCTCCTCGCTCCGCGCCGCGGTCGCGGCATCGGCGCCGACCTTGGCGATGAAGATCGACTGCAGCGACGGCTCCACCACCTCGAACCGACTCAGTCCCACGCCCTCGCGCACCAGCGTCTGCAGCAGCGCCTCGGCCTGTGAACCGTCGGCGAGCTCGACCTCGGCCGTCGCGCCGTAGTCGTCCACCTTCGAGACCACGCTCCGGTCGGCCAGGACGCGCGCGGCCCGCTCCTTGTCGTGCGTGAATGCCAGCGCCACGTGGCGGCCGCCATGCTCGCGCTTGACGTCGGCCACCGCGCCGTCGACGATCTTCCGCCCCCGCGCGATGATCACGATCCGATCGCACATCCGCTCGGCCTGCTCCATGATGTGGGTCGAGAAGAGGACCGTCTTGCCGCGCTTGGCGAGGTCGACCACCACGTCCTTCATCACCTGCGAGTTGACCGGGTCGAGGCCGCTGAACGGCTCGTCGAGAATCACCAGGTCGGGGTCGTGGAGCAGCGTCCCGGCGAACTGGACCTTCTGCTGCATCCCCTTGGAGAGATCCTCGACCTTCTTCGCCGCCCAGTCGCCCAGACCGAGGCGGTCGAGCCACTCGGTGGCGCGCTTGCGGCCCTCGGAACGGGAGATCCCCTTGGCCTCGGCGAAGAAGACCAGGTGGTCGAGCACCCGCATCTTCTTGTAGAGGCCTCGCTCCTCGGGGAGGTAGCCGAGCCGGTCCGAGAGCGCCCGCGCCCCGTGTGCCGTCCCGAAGAGTTCCAGGCGTCCGGCGTCAGGGAGGTAGATCTCCATGATCATCCGGATCGTCGTCGACTTGCCGGCGCCGTTGGGGCCGAGGAGGCCGAAGATCCCGCCGGCCGGCACCTCGAGTGACAGGTCGCGGACGGCGACGTGACCGCTGAAGCGCTTGGTCACCCCGTCCAGCAGGACCGCAGGGACAGCCATGAACCCTCTCCTGAAGTGAGAACGCTGAGCCATACAGAGTAACAGCGATCAGTGTTTCGGGGAGTAACGGGAGGGACGAAGGAGAACGGAGGACAGAGAACGGAGAACAGAGGTCGAATGCCCATGTGAATCAGGAAACAGAGATAACTGAACAATAATTTACCTACAAAGACCACAAAGATGCCGACTCCAAGCCTTCCGTTCTCCGTTCTCCGCTCTCGGTCCTATCCAAACCGCTCCACCCTGTCGAACTCGTCCTCCGGCACGACGTAGGTGCGATGCTCCGAGGGGATCCCGAACTTGGCGAACTTGGCCAGGCTGGCCACGCGGTCCTGGTCGGCCTCGAGGATCGCCACGTTTCGCATGACGACCCCCCGGGGCTGCCGCTCATGCCAGCGGCCGACGTAGGTCCGGCCGCTCTTGCCGCTCACCACGACCGTGATCCCGTGCAGGTCGTCCCGGTCGTGGTGGAGGGTGATCCCGTCGCTCACAGGCAGTTGGCCTGGAACATGGCGACCAGCCCCTCGGCGATCTGGCCGGGGCCGCGGCCCTCGATCTGGTGGCGATGCATGAAGGCAACCACCTCGCCGTTCTTCATCAGCGCCACCGACGGACTCGACGGCTGATACTCGCCGAAGTACGACCGAGCTCGCGCCGTGGCGTCGAGGTCCTGGCCGGCGAAGACCGTGTACAGCTGGTCCGGACGCACGCCACCCTGCTCGAGCGCCATCATCAGGCCGGGCCGCGCCGCGCCGGCGGCGCAGCCGCAGACCGAGTTGACGAACACCAACGCGGTGCCCTGCTGATGCCCAAGCGCCTGGTCGACATCCGCCACCGTCTTCAATTCCTGCACGCCCAGGCGGGTGAGATCCTCGCGCATCGGGCGGACCATCAGTTCGGGATACGGCATCTAGCAAACTCCGTCAGTTCGAGATTCGAGATTCGCAATTGGAGATTCGAGCAAGACTCGACCCTCGAGTCTCGGTTCGCGAATCTCGTTCAACCCCCGCCCTGGAGGGCCTCCTTCAAGGCATGCCACGGCATCGTCGCGCACTTGACCCGCATCGGGTAGGCCGCCAGCCCGGCGAAGACCTTGAGCTTCCCGAGCGCGGCATCGGCGTCCCCCTTGCCCGTCAGCAACGCCACGAAGCGGTCGCCGAGTTCCCGGGCCTCGGTGATCGTCTTCCCCTGGACCGCCGCGGTGAGCATGGAGGCCGACGCCTTCGACACCGCACAGCCGCGCCCCTGGAAGCCCACCTCCGTGATCCTCCCGTCGGCATCCACGCGCAGCTCAAGGTCCACCTCGTCGCCGCAGAGCGGATTGCGCGCCTCGGCGTGATGGGTCGGATCCGCCAGCTTGCGGAAGTTGCGCGGGCTCCTGTCGTGCTCGATGATCACGCTCTGGTACAGCTCCCCCATGGTCGCCATCAGCCGAAGATCTCCCGGACCCTGGCCAGGCCCGCCGCGAGGGCGTCGACATCGCTGGCATCGTTGTATGGCGCCAGCGAGGCCCGCACCGTGGCGGGCACGCCAAGTCGCCGGTGCAACGGCTGCGTGCAGTGGTGGCCAGCGCGGACGCAGACCCCCTCGTGATCGAGCAGCGACGCCACGTCGTGCGGGTGGGCGCCTTCCAGCGTGAACGTCAGGATGCCCACATTGCGCGAGGCGTGGCTCAGCAGTCGGAGCCCCGCGATCGCGCCGAGGCGCTCCTGGCCGCGCGCGAGAAGCGACGCCTCGTGGGCATGGATCGCCTCGCGGTCCTGCGCCTGCAACCAGCGGATCGCCGCATCGAGCCCGATCACCGCCGCGATGTCGGGCGTGCCGGCCTCGAACTTCCCGGGCGCCGGCGCATAGGTCGAGCCGTCGAACGCCACCCGATCGATCATGTCGCCGCCGCCCTGCCATGGCGGCATCTGGTCGAGCAGTTCTCGGCGGGCCCAGAGGACGCCGGCGCCGGTCGGCCCGAAGAGCTTGTGGCCGCTGAAGCAGTAGAAGTCCGCACCGAGCGCCTTGAGGTCCACCGGGACGTGCGCCACGGCCTGGGCGCCGTCGACAAGCACTGGCACGCCGTGCTCGCGCGCCATTGCGACCAACTCCGGCAGCGGGTTGATCGTCCCCAGCGCGTTCGACGCATGGCAGACCGCCAGCAGCGCCGGCCGGTCGGCCAGCATCCGGCGCGCGGCGTCCAGGTCGATCTCGGCCGCATCGGTGACCGGGATCGGCACGGTGCGCGCACCGACCAGCTGCCAGGGGACGATGTTGGCGTGGTGCTCCATCTCGGTGACCAGGACGGTGTCACCGGGGGCGATGCGCGGCCGCAGGTACGACTGCGCCACGAGGTTGATCGCCTCGGTGGTGCCGCGGACGAAGACGATCTCCGCAGGCGAGACGCCGCCCAGGAATTCCGCCACGGTCTCCCGGCACCCATCGTAGGCGATCGAGGCGCTCTCGGAGGCCTGATAGACGCCCCGGTGGATGTTCGCGTAGCCGGTCTCGTAGAAGCGCTGCATCGCTTCGAGCACGGCGCGAGGCTTCTGCGCCGAGGCGGCCGAGTCGAGGTAGACGATCGGCCGGCCTCGGTTCGTGGTCGCAAGCATCGGGAAGTCGGCGCGCAGGGCGGCGACAAGCGAGGAGCGATCGGTGATGGTTGCTTCGGGCATTCCGGTCATCCCAGCTCGTGGGGACGGGCACGCTTCGCGCGCACCTGATGCGCGAGCCCTGGGCAAACCAGAGTATGGGCAGGGCGCATCAAAGCGCGCGCTTCAGTGCCCGTTCCCACGAGCTGTCCGGCCGGATTGAACGCCCAGGCGACGGGGATGGTGGTGAACCCCGTAGCGCGCGCTTTGATGCGCCCTGCCACTCCTGCCATCGTTGCCTCACTCGCGCATCAGGTGCGCGCGAAGCGGGTTCACCACCATCCCGTGTTACCGGGCTCCGGACGCACCCGTCAACTCATCCAATCGAGCGTGAACCACCCGCTCGAGTTCGGCCCTGACGGCCGGCTGCTGGATCTCGGTCATCACCTCGGCGGCGAAGGCCCAGATCAGCAGTTGCTCCGCACGGGCCCCGCCGATGCCGCGCGACTTGAGGTAGTAGCGCTGCTGCTCGTTGAGCTTGCCGACCGTCGCGCCGTGGGTGCACTTCACGTCGTCGGCAAAGATCTCGAGCTGCGGCTTGGTGTCGACCTTGGCCGTGTCGCTGAGCAGCAGGTTGCGGTTGGTCTGCTTGGCGTCGGTCTTCTGGGCGATCCGGTCCACCAGCACCTTGCCGTTGAACACCGCGCGGGAGCGGTCCGCGAGGACGCCCTTGTAGACCTCCCACGAGTTGCAGTTGGGCTGGTCGTGGAAGATCGCCGAGTGGGTGTCGGCCAGCTGCTCGCCGCGGGTGAGGTAGAGGCCGTACAGCAGCGTCTCGACCCGCTCGCCACCCAGCCGGGCGTGGAGGTTGTGCCGGGCGAGGTGTCCGCCCATCGACAGCGCGAACGACCGGTAGTGCGAATCCTCCGCCTGGTCCACCTGCGAGAAGCCGATGTGCCAGGCCGCCTCGTTCTCCCGCTGGATCCGGATGTGCTCGAGCCAGGCCTCGCGCCCGAGCGAGAGCTCGGCCACGGCGTTGGTCGCGTGACGCGCCGCGCCGAGGGAGACGAAGCTCTCGACAAGCGTCGCCCGGGCGCGCTCCCCGAGGATCACCAGCACCCGCGGCGCCAGCAGTGCATCGGTGGCGCCGTCGGTCGACACGTGGAGGAAGTGGACCGGGGGCTCCACCGACATCCCGGCCGGGACGTGGAGGTAGAGTCCGTCGGTGAAGGTCGCCGCGTTGAGCGCCGTGAATGGCGTCTGGTCCGGGCCTGCGGTCCGTCCAAGGTGGGCCTCGACGCCGGGCTCGCCGGCGGCGATCGCCTCGGCCAGCGGCATGGCGCGCACGCCGGACGGCAGCGCGCCGACGCTCGAGAGGGCGGCGTCGACCCGGCCATCGACCATCACGATCGTCGGCCAGCTCGGCTCGATGCGGTATGCGGCGAGGGCGGCCGCATCGACCGCCGCGCCGGCGCTCGGCTGCCCCAGAGCGATCCGGCCCAGCGGGGTGACCGGCGTGAAGCGCCACTCCTCGTCCTTGCTCCCCGGCAGCCCGGTCGCGGCGAAGCGATCGGCACCGGCCTGCCGCAGGGCGGCGAGCCAGGCCGGGGCGGGGCGCTGGAGGGCGGTCGCGAGGAGATCGGCGAAGGGGGCGGCCGTGTCGGCACTCCGCCCCCTCGCTTCGCTCGGGGTGACAATCTCGGTTGTCACGCGCCCGCTCCCGCGGTCGCCCCGGTCAACCACTCGTAGCCCTTCTCCTCGAGCTCCAGGGCGAGCTCCTTGCCGCCCGACCGGATGATCCGGCCGCCGGCGAGGACGTGCACGAAGTCGGGCACGATGAAGTTCAGGATCCGCTGGTAGTGGGTCACCACCACGAAGGCGTTGTCGGGGCGACGCAGCTTGTTGACCCCCTCGGCGACGATCCGCAGCGCGTCGATGTCGAGGCCCGAGTCGGTCTCGTCGAGGATCGCGAGCCGCGGCTCCAGGACCGCCATCTGCAGCACCTCGTTGCGCTTCTTCTCGCCACCGGAGAAGCCGAAGTTGACCGCCCGTTCCATGATCTCCGGGCCCCACTCGACGACCTTGAGCTTCTCCTCGAGGAGGTCGAGGAAGTCGATCGGGTCGAGCTCCTCGAGGCCGCGCGCCTTGCGGATCTCGTTGTAGGCCTGCCGCAGGAAGTAGGCGTTGGTCACGCCGGGGATCTCGACCGGATACTGGAAGGCGAGGAACAGCCCGGCCCAGGCGCGCTCCTCCGCCTCCATGTCGAGCAGGTCCTGCCCGTCGAACGTCGCCGACCCGCCGGTCACCTCGTAGGCCGGGTGGCCGGCGAGGACCTGCGCGAAGGTGCTCTTGCCGGAGCCGTTGGGCCCCATGATCGCGTGCACCTCGCCCGGATTCACCGTCAGCGAGATGCCGTTGAGGATCGCCTTCTCGTCAACCGAGGCCTGCAGGTTCTGGACTTCAAGCAATGCCATGTTGGTCCTCAAATGAGATTCGCGATTCGCGATTCGCGAATGGAGAGGATGAACTCGAATCTCCAATCGCCAATCTCGTTCTAGCCGACGCTGCCTTCCAGGCTCACGCCCAGGAGCTTCTGTGCCTCCACCGCGAACTCCATCGGGAGCTCGCGGAAGACCTCCTTGCAGAACCCGTTCACGATCACGCTGATGGCGTGCTCGGTGTTGAGGCCGCGGGCCTTGCAGTAGAAGATCTGGTCCTCGCCGATCTTGCTGGTGCTCGCCTCGTGCTCCACGTCGCTCGACGCGTTCTGCACGTCGATGTACGGGAAGGTGTGGGCGCCGCAGTCGTTGCCGATCAGCATCGAGTCGCACTGGGTGTAGTTCCGCGCCCCGGTCGCCTTGGGGAGGATCTTCACCTGACCGCGGTAGGAGTTCTGGCCGCGGCCGGCCGAGATCCCCTTGGAGACGATCGTGCTGCGGGAATTCTTCCCCATGTGGATCATCTTGGTGCCGGTGTCGGCCTGCTGGCGGCCGTTGACCACCGCGACCGAGTAGAACTCGCCGACCGAGTCGTCGCCCTGCAGGATCACGCTGGGATACTTCCAGGTGATCGCCGAGCCGGTCTCGACCTGGGTCCAGGAGATCTTGGCGCCGCGCATCGCCTTGCCGCGCTTGGTGACGAAGTTGTAGATGCCGCCCTTCCCCTCGTCATCGCCGGCGTACCAGTTCTGGACCGTCGAGTACTTGATCGTGGCGTCGTCGAGCGCCACCAGCTCGACGACGGCCGCGTGGAGCTGGTTCTCGTCGCGCTTGGGGGCCGTGCAGCCCTCGAGGTAGGAGACGTAGGCCCCCTCCTCGGCGACGATCAGCGTCCGCTCGAACTGGCCGGTGTTGGCGGCGTTGATGCGGAAGTAGGTCGACAGCTCCATCGGGCAGCGCACGCCCTTGGGGACGAACACGAACGACCCGTCGGTGAAGACCGCCGAATTGAGCGCGGCGAAGTAGTTGTCGTTGGCCGGCACCACGCTGCCGAGGTACTTCCGCACCAGCTCGGGGTGCTCGCGCACCGCCTCGCCGAAGGAGCAGAAGATCACGCCCGCCTTGGCGAGCGTCGCCTTGAAGGTCGTGCCGACGGAGACCGAGTCGAAGATCGCGTCGACCGCGACGCCCGCCAGCAGCTTCTGCTCGCTGAGCGGGATGCCGAGCTTCTCGTAGGTCTCGAGCAGCTTGGGATCCACCTCGTCGAGCGAGGCGAGCGGCTTGGCGCTCTTCGGCGCCGAGTAGTACGAGATCGCCTGGTAGTCGGGCGAGGCGTACTGCACGTTGGGCCAGTGCGGCTCGGCCATCTCGAGCCAGCGCCGGTAGGCCTTGAGGCGCCACTCGAGCAGCCACTCGGGCTCCTGCTTCTTGGCCGAGATGAAGCGGATCGTCTCCTCCGACAGCCCGGGCGGGACGGTGTCCTGCTCGATGTCGGTGACGAAGCCGTACTTGTACTCGCGATTGACGAGTTGCTCCACCGAACTGCTCATGAAGTCTCCTCGAGATTGGCGACTCGAGACTCGAGATTCGAGGGGGCGCTGTCCTTCCGCCTCGATTCACCAATCTCGAGTCGCGAATCCCGGATCTTGTAGCTGCACGTCCCGCATCCACCCGCGATGCGCGACCGTCGTTCCACGGGCACCCCGAAGACCGTCGAGAGCACCCGCTCCTCGGCGGCACAGACCTCGGGGAATCGTTCCGCCACCAGCCGGTGCGGACAGTGATGCTCCACGAGGAGTCCGCCCTCGGACTCCGCGTCGTCCCACGTGGCGAGGTAGCCCTCGGCCATCAGCACCCGGGCCACCGCCTCGCCGCGAGCCCGGCCGGCGAGCCCCTGCGTCGCCGCCTCGAGCCGCTGCTCGAGCGCGTCGTACTGCTCCTCCAGAAACGCCACCGCCACCTGACGCCCCTCCGCCGCCACCACGTGGTCGAGCAGGTCGACCACGGTCCGGGCGTACCGCTCGGGGAAGAGGTCGTGCCCCGCCTCGGTCAGTCGATAGGTGTGGGCCGGGGCGCCGACGCCCTTCGGGGTCCGGTCGTACCCGACGACCCCCTCCGCCTCGAGCTCCTTGAGGTGGTGGCGGACCGCATTCAAGGAACAACCCAGGAGCTCGGCGAGTTCGGCCGCGGCTGCGCCCCCCTCGGCCTTGAGGTGGAGCAGGATCATCCCGCGCGGTCCCCGATGTCCGAGGGGGACCGCCTGGACCGTCGGGTCCGTCAGCCGAAGGAGGGGAAGAGGCGCCATCCGGGGGCGATCCTACCCCGAAACAGGTCAAATGTCAATTTGCACCAGAAAATTGGTGAAAACAGAGAACGGAGAACGGAGGGCCGAGAACGGAGGGTCGAGAGTTGCTCCTCGGTCACCCCTCCGTTCTCGGCCCTCCGTTCTCCGTTCTCGGTCAGTCCCACCTGCCGACCCGGAGCAGCACCTGGTTCCGCCGCCGGTCGTTGATCCCCCATTCGAGGCGGACCGGCCCCAGGGGGGTGTCGGCGCCGATGCCGAACCGGCCGCCGGCGAACCATCCGCCGGTGCCGAAGAAGTCTCCTTCGGCGTGGTCGCCCGGGATCGCCTCGCCACCCCCACTCCCGTCGAAGAACGTGGTCGATCCGTAGGCGGTGCGGCCGAACGCCGCGGTCAGCCGGAGGTCGAGCGGTCCGAGGAAGCGGTGCGAGGCCGTGAGCGCGGTGAACGCCTCGCTGTCGCCGGGGCGCTCGCCGATGTGCAGTCCCGGGAAACCCTCGGTGCCGCCGAGGGTGAACGCCTCGTGGGCCGGAAGGTCGCGCCCGATGCCGGCGCGGGTGATGTGGGTGAAGCTGAACGCGCCGACCCGACCGCGCAGCCAGAGCGCCGCCGTCGCCAACGCGTAGCGGTTGGTGACCTTGAGCGCGACCTCGGCCTGCGGGAGGCGGTCGGCGGTGAGTCGCTCGAGGGACAGCATCCCGCCGATTGCGTCTTGATTGGCGCCGCGGCCGAGGATGAGGTCGCGATTGCGCCACGCACTGAGGAGGCCGACCGCCCGGAGCCGCATCCCGAAGGCGAGTTGTCGCTCGACGCCGGCGCTCGCCTCGACCGAGGAGAAGTCGATGCCGGGATAGGCGACGCCGCCATCATCGAAGCGTCGCGCCTCGCCGTCCCGCGCGCGCAGCTCGGCAACGGGCGTGAAATCCGGCTGGCCAAAGAGCGTGTGACGCCGGAGCGCCACGTCGAGATAGCTGTCGTAGCGTGCGACCGAGAGGACCCCGGAGAGCTCGCCGCGGAGCACCGGAAAGCGCCGGTCGACGTAGCCGACCCAGGCGCGTCCGCCCAGCTCGTTGTCGTAGCCGAGGCCGATGCCGCCGGCGCGGCGCGGCAGGCGGCGCGTGATCGGCGAGAAGGCCACGCTGTCGCCGCTGCCGCTCGGCTGCAACCAGGTCTCGCGGAACACGCCGCGTGAACCGAAGCGCAGCAGTGCGCGCCGGAGTTGCGCCTCGTCGAGCGCGGCACCCGGGGCGACGTCGAGCGCCTTGCGGAGCAGCCGAGTCCCTTCCGGATCGCCCGAACCAGCTGCGGCGCGTCCCACCCGCGACGGCAGCGGAGGCGCCACGGTCGCGGGCGTGGAGTCGGGAATGCACGACCACCGGTCGAGGGCGGCATCGGCCGCGACTTCGCCGATCGTCATGAGCGAGTCGACGGCGCGCCTGGAGAAGTCGAGCGTGCTGAAGCCGCCGATCGGTGACCGGACGAGGAGGTCGCCGGTGCCGAGGCTGTCGCGGGGCTGGGCGAAGAGCCAGCCGACCAGGCGATCGGCGACCGCGAACGGCGAGTCGAGGTTCAGCGAGTCGTCGGGCTCGTCGCTCACGTCGCTCACGATCACGCGAGCGGCTCCCTTGGCACGCGCCACGACGACGGGGATGTTGGCGACGAGTCCGCCGTCGATCAGGTACCGGTCGCCGATCTGTTCGGGGGTGAACACGAGCGGAATGGCGATGCTGGCACGCACGGCCTGCGCGAGGTCACCGCCGTGCAGGACGACGGCCGATCGATCGGCCAGGTCGGTCGCCACGACGTACAGCGGCAGCGCGAGGCGACCGAAGTCCCCGCGGGCGACCAGGTTGCCGCGCAGCATCACGGCGTTCAGGAACGCGTTGATCGCGTCCTGCTGGATCGCGACGCCCTGGGGCGCGAAACCGCGGGCCCCTTCCTCCCAGAGCACCAGGGGGAGGAGGGTGCCCCACGACGCAGGGCCGCGGGGTTCGCTGGCGCGAAAGAGCGAGGCAAGCGGCAGCGCCCTGGCCAGCGAATCGAGTTGCCCGGCGTCGTAGCCGCTGGCGTACAGGGAACCGATCACCGAGCCCATCGAGGTGCCGACGACGAGGTCGGGACGGATCCCCCGGCGCTCGAGGCTGCGGATCACCCCGATGTGCGCCAATCCCTTGGCACCGCCGCCGGAGAGGACCAGGGCGAGCGGTCCAGCGGGGCAGGTTCCCTGGGCGGCGACGGGGCAGGTGGCGAGAAGCGTCGCGGCCGCCAGGGCCGCCAGGGACGGGATGCGCATCGGGAAGAACGTAACTCGGGATTGTGGGGCGCCCCATCGCCCCCTTGCGCCCTGCCGGGCTGGGTTTCTACTCTGTCCGCCGAGGTCGGGAGCGTCGTTCACTTCAAGGAGTGGTCCGAATGCCGTACATCATCACCGAGGCCTGCATCGGCGTGAAGGATCGCGCCTGCGTGGACGTCTGCCCGGTGGACTGCATCTACGAGGGGGAAGACCAGCTCTACATCCATCCCGATGAGTGCATCGACTGCGGCGCCT
Organism: uncultured Gemmatimonadaceae bacterium; assembly: GCA_964557115.1. GTDB lineage: Bacteria > Gemmatimonadota > Gemmatimonadetes > Gemmatimonadales > GWC2-71-9 > Palsa-1233. Next base: position 42,074 of record CAZKYO010000007.1, on the reverse strand, counting down.
GCGAGCCGGAATGTCCGGTCAGCGCGATCTACCCGGAAGAGGATGTCCCCGAGGGCCTCGAGGAGTTCATCACCAAGAACCGCGAGGTGTTCGACTCCGACGAGCCGCCGGGGCGGCCGAGGAAGTAGCGAGACTCGCGAATCGCGATTGGGGATTCGAGCGGGCGATGTGGGCCGGCACCAGCCTTGGGTGCCGGCCCTCGTGCATCCAGCCCTCGAGTCCCGAGTCTCGAACCTCGAAACCCGACAAAGAAGGCCGCCCCGGAACCGGTCTTGCTGGCCGTGGTTCCGGGGCGCCCAAGGGAGGGAATTTCTCAAGTAGACGGCGGTGATGAAGGGAGAAGTTCCATCAGGCCCGCCACAGCATATGACGTCGGCCGGGGGCGGGTGTTTCACACCCCCTTCCGGGCGACCTCCCCGAGGAACGCCTGCAGGGCCTCGTTGACCCGCGCCGGCTGCTCGGCGGGGGAGAGGTGACCGGCTCCCTCCACCACGACCAGGGTGGCGCCGGGGACGGCGTCGGCCATCGCCCTGGAGTCCTCCGGCGGGGTGATCCGATCCTCCCCGCCGACCACGATCAGGGTGGGGAGGTCGCCGAGGGTCGGGAGCAAGGCGGTGCGATCGGGCCGATCGCGCATGGCGGTCAGCGCCGCGACCAGCCCATCGGCCCCCACCGCCTGCATCTGCGTGGTGAACCTGGACCTCAGGTCGTCGGGGGCCTGGGCCGCGAAGAGCTTCTCCGCCATCCCCAGGACGACCGATCGCGAGTCGCCGCCGCGGATCGTCGCGATCGCCCCCTCACGACCGGCGCGCCCTGCCGCGTCGTCGCTCCGGGAACGGGTGTCCATCAGCACCAGGCCCGCGAGCCGTTCGCGATGCCGCGCGGCCAGCGCCAGCGCGACGTAGCCGCCCATCGACAAGCCGACCACCACCGCACGCGCGACGCCGAGGGCGTCGAGCAGCGCCGCGAGATCGTCGGCGTGGGCCTCGACCGATTCCGCGGGCGGGTTTCCGGTGGCCGAGTCGCCGAAGCCGCGGAGGTCGGGCGCGATCAGGCGGTGACCCGTGATCCCCGCGAGCTGGGCGGTCCACATCGCGCGGTCGAGCGGATAGCCGTGGACGAAGAGCACGGCCGGCTCACCGCGGCCGCGGTCGTCGCAGGCGAGCGTGACGCCGGAGGGCAGGGTGACGCGACGCGGACCAGTGTCGAACACCACGAGGATCTCCTCCGGTATCGGGGCCGGGCGCTCCTTGCGATCGATGCAGACGAAAACCGTCTCGAGTCTCGCCGAGAGACGGCGATCACTCACCCGCTCCGCGCGCTGACGGAGCGTGAACGACGAGCGACCGCGCTGCACCAGCTCGCTCGAGAACTCCAGCGCGTCGCCGGGCCAGACGCCGGCGTGATACTCGACCACGGCCCGCCGCACCGCGGGCCAGACGCCTGCCCTGGTGAAGACGTCGATGCCCGGCCCCTCCGCGAGCACCTGCCAGCGGGCACGCTCGAACAGCGACAGGTACGACGCCTGATTGAGGTGCCCGAAGGCGTCGCATTCGTCGGGATAGATGGTGAAGCGGATGGACATGGATGAAGACTCGGGATTCGAGATGCGTGATTCGTGGCGGTGCTACCCCAAAGGTTGGGCTGCGGCGCTCTCGAACCGCAAGTCGTGAAACGCGAACCTCGCTAGCTTTGAACCTGCCCTGAACCGGAGCCGGTCCCATGCCGCCAGCCACCGACTACATCCGCCACGCCGCCCGGCTGTCGCGCCAGCTGGTGATGGACGCCGGACCCGGCGGTACCCCGGCCCCGGACCAGGAGTTCTACAAGACCCTCGCGCGGGCGCTCGAGCAGGCCGCCGACGCGATCGAACAGACCGCGCGCCGGCACGACTGAGTGACCTACCAGCTCATCGCGGACCAGCCGGCGTTCGACGCGCTGCTCGACGCCATCGCGGACCAGACCATCGTCGCGCTCGACACCGAGGCAGCCTCGTTCCATCGCTACCACGACCGGGTCTACCTGATCCAGCTCTCCACGAGGGACCGGACCGCCGTCATCGATCCCCTGGCGGTCCCCGACCTCGGCCGACTCGGTGCGCTGCTCGGCGACCCGGCGGTCGAGAAGATCTTCCATGACGCCGACTACGACCTGCGGCTCCTCCACCACCAGTACGGCTTCACCCCGGCCCGGCTCTTCGACACCAGGGTGGCCGCCCAGCTCCTCGGCGAGCCGGGGATCGGGCTGGCGGCGCTGCTCGAGCACTACCTCGGGATCCGACCCGACAAGCGCTTCCAGCGGGCGGATTGGTCGGTCCGGCCCCTGAGCGACGGCATGCTCGACTATGCGGCCGGTGACACGATGCACCTGTGTGAGTTGCGAGACATACTACGCGACAAATTGGTCGAGATGGGTCGCCTGGGCTGGGCCGAGGAGGAGTTTGGCCTGATCGAGTCGGCCCGGTGGAACCGGGGCGAGGCGGACCCGCGGGAGACCTTCCTCGCGATGAAGGGGGCCCGTCCGCTCGAGCGTCGTGCCCTGGCCATCCTGCGCGAGCTCTACGCCTGGCGCGAGGAGACCGCCTCCCAGCTCGATCGAGCCGGTTTCCGGGTGATGGGGAACGACGTCCTGCTCCAGCTCGCGCAGCACCCCGTCCAGACCCAGGAGCAGCTGGAGGCGGTCCGGGGTGTCGGGCGCGAGATCGCCGGCCGCCGGGGGGGCGAGGTGCTCGCGGCGATCCGGCGTGGCCTCGCCGTCCCCGAGGCCGAGCTGCCGCGGTTCCCGCGCGGTCCACGGCGGCCCCCACCGGACGAGGCGCTCGAGGCACGGCTGCAGGCGCTCAAGCTCCGTCGCAACCAGTTGGCCGAGGGGCTGGGCCTCCAGCCCGGGGTGCTCTGTCCCAATGGCACCCTGGAGGCGATCGCGCGGCTCCACCCGACTTCCGTCGAGGCGATGGCCGGGATCGAGGGGATGCGCCGATGGCAGCGGGAGGTGATCGGGACCGACCTTCTGGCGGCGATCGCCACTGGCGGGACAGGGTAGATTCCCGAGATGACCGCTCCCGTTTCCCCCGAGCTCGCCCGGAAGGCGCTCCGCGCCGTGAAGGACCCCGAGCTCGGGCTCAACATCATCGACATCGGGTTGATCTACGACGTCGCGGTGGACGACGCCGGGTTCGCCAAGGTGACGATGACGCTCACGTCGCCCGGCTGCCCGGCCGGCACCGAGATCATCGATGACGTGAAGCAGACGCTCTCGGATCTCGAGGGGATCACCGGCGTCGAGGTCGACCTCGTCTGGGAGCCTTACTGGACGCCGGACCGGATGGATCCGCGAGTCAGGGCGTTCCTGGGGCACTGAATCGAGATTCGCGATTCGAGACTGGAGATTCGAGGAAACCGGAGGGCCGGATCCGTTCGCGGACGCCGGCCCTCACTGCTCGAATCTCCAGTCGCGAGTCGCCAATCTCAGCACCTGCCTCCTGCCAATCGTCTCGCCGCATCGCTCACGGCGGCGCGCACGTCGCGGATCTCGGACATCGAGCGACGCGCGGGGTCGAGCGACCGATTGGTGAGGAAGACGACGAAGAGGTCGGCGTCGGGATCGAGCCACAGCAGCGTGCCGGTGTAGCCGGTGTGCCCGAAGGTGGTCTCGGTGGCGCAGCTGCCGTAGAGCGGCGGCTTGCCGTCGCCGGTCTCCAGGATCGGCGTGTCCCATCCCAGCACCCGGGTGCCGGCGCTTTCCGACCGCTCGAGGAAGCGCGCCATCGTCGCCGGGCGGACCCAGCTCGAGTCGCCCTCGCGCAGGCCGCGCAACCATTTCTGGGCGAAGTGCGCCAGGTCGATCCCCGTCGCGAACACGCCGGCGTGCCCCGCGACGCCGCCCAAGGCGCGGGCGTTTGGATCCTGGACGGTCCCGAGCAACATCGAACCATCCCGCTCGAGTTCGGTCGGGACCGCGCGCAGCTTGTCGGCGGCGGTCGGGCGCCATTCCGCCGAGCGCATCCCCGTCGGGGAGAAGACGGCGTCGCTGGTGAATCGCTCGAGCGGCTTTCCCGTCACCCGTTCGATCACCAGCCCCGCGAGGATCGCGTTGAGGTCGCTGTAGACCGCCGCCTCGCCGGGAGGCCGTCGCAGGTCGATCGTGAAGAGGCGGTCCCAGGCGGCGCCGCGGGAACTGTCGTCGGAGCCGAGCGGGGCCCACGCCGGCAGCCCGCTGGTGTGGTCGAGCAGCATCCGCACGGTGACGCTGTCCTTGGCGCCGCCCTGGAATGCCGGCACGAACCGGCTGACCGGCGTGTCGAGATCGAGCTGCGAGCGATCGACGAGCACCGCGACGGCGCTCGCGGTGGCCACCACCTTCGAGATCGACGCGACGTCCCACAAGGACCACGCCGGATCGGGCCGGCGCGAATCGCCCTTCCATGCGTAGCTGCCGTAGCCCTGCGAGAAGAGGATCGTGTCGGCGCGACCGACCACGACGACGGCGCCGGGGAAGACGTGGCGCGAGATCCCCGCGCGGACGGCGGCATCGATCGCGGCGCGCGATCGCGACTGGCCGACGAGGACGGTCGGGAGGAGCAGCAGGGCGAACAGGACCGCGCGCGGCGACGCTCCGCCGGCGCGAGGCCGGGCGGCGCATTCAGGGTGTCTTGATCGAGCCCGGCGGAACGGCATAGAGAAGTTGAAGCGTCGCCTGGTCGCGGCGCGACGGTGCCGAGACGCGAGACGAGGGATACATGATGTCGTCGCGGCTGCCGGAATGCGGCAGGCCGAGGGCGTGACCGAACTCGTGGATGGCGACTCGCCGGACGTCCACCGGCGGAATCACTCCCCGAGTGGAGTCGGGTCGCAAGGCCAGCCGGATGTCGGCGTGACGCGCGGTCCCGTCTCCCTCCCAGTCGAGTTGGGTGACGCCGAACTCGTCCTGGTTCGACACCGACGCAACGAAATGGACCTCGATCTCGACGGCGACGCCCGAGTCGGCGACCTCCTGGAGCGTCAGGCGGGCCGCGTTGTCCCGCCACGCGGCCATGCCGGCGCGCGCGGCGTCGAGGTAGCCGGGGACCCAGCCGGGGATCGTCGTGTCGGGGACGAATCGGACCCGGAGCGGTCGGGCACCGCGGTCGGCCCAGCGCACCACGACCGAGTCGCTGCCGGCCAGCATCGAGTCGAGGTACACCGCCGTCCCCTCGCGGGCGATCCGTCGCCGGACGCCGAGGATCGCCAGGACGTCCATCTCATGGGTCCCGCCGGTCGGCGCCTCGATCGCGTTGGGGAGGGGGACGTTTCGGGGGCTGCGGGCCGGCCTGGCCGCGGGTCGGTACGGGGCCTCGTCGGGGGCGGCGGCCGGCGCCGGCGCCTGGGGCGCCGGGGGGGCCGGGCGATCCTGGGCCCGCGAGACGAGCAGGAGCACGACCAGCCCGGCGAGCACGATGGCAAGGGTGCGGGGACGCATGTCAAACAATATCGGCAGGAATCCGGCAGGCATGCGAGTCTCGGCTGGCGCCTCGCCGAGGGGCCTCCTACCATTGTGCCGTGTTTGCCACCCTTGGAAATGCCCTGGTCCGCTGGCGATGGCTGGTGATCGCCGCCTGGGCGGTGCTCGGGGCCTGGGCCGCCTCGCAGGCCGGGGAGACCCCGGCCCGCCTCGACGTGCGCGGTGGCGCCAACAAGATGACCGAGGCGCGATTCGCCGATTCGCTCCTCCTCGCCCGCTTCGCCAAGCCGCTCAGCGAGTACTTCGTCGTCACCGTCGAGGGTCCGGGGTCGATCACCCACGGTGACGGCGGGGAGCTCCTCGACCGGCTGATCGCGACCGCCCGGCGGCAGCCGCTGGTCCAGGGTGTCGTCTCCTGGCGCTCGACCGACGACTCCACGTTCGTCGCCCCCGATGACCACAGCTCGTTCTTCCTGGTCGCCCTCGACTCGAGCGGCCCCGTCGCCGCCAGCCAGGTCGCCCCGTTCCGCCAGGCGCTCGACTCGGTGCTGCGGCGCTTCCCGGATCGCGACGCCTACACCATCCGGGTGACCGGGCGGACGCCGCTCGACGTCGACATCCGGGCGATCAGCGCCGACGACGCCAGTCGCAACGAGCGACGGCTGGTGCCGATCACCCTGGTGATCCTGGTCCTCGCCTTCGGCGCCCTCGTCGCGGCGGTGCTGCCGGTGATCGTGGGCGTGATGGCGATCGTGATCGCGCTGGCCGCGGTCGGGCTGCTCGCCGCCGTGATGCCGATGTCGGTGTTCGTGCTCAACATGATCAGCATGATCGGCCTCGGCGTCGGGATCGACTATTCACTGCTCGTCGTGACCCGCTTCCGCGAGGAGATGAACGCCGGCCTCCGCTCGCGCGACGCCGCGGTGCGCACCTTCGCCACGGCGGGGAAGGCGGTCGTCACCTCGGGCGCGACGGTTGTCGTCGGCTTCGCCGCCCTGCTGCTCACGCCGCTCACCGAGACCCGCAGCGTCGGGATCGCCGGACTGGTCGTCGTCGCGATCGCGGTGCTGCTCTCGACGACGCTGCTGCCGGCGCTGCTGGCGATGCTGGGCCGGACGATCGACCGGCCCCGCTGGCTCTCCGAGCGGCTGGCGTGGTACCACCGCCCGCAGATCTGGGAGCGCTGGGCCCGCTCGCTCTCGCGGCACCCCTACCGGGCCGCCGCGATCGGCACGCTGCTGATCGGGGTGCTCACGCTGCCGGTGCTCAAGCTCCGGATCGGGCTGCCGAGCCGGAACTGGTGGCCGACGGCGACCGAGGCGGGCGCCGGGGTGGCGACGCTCGAGCAGATGGGGCGCTCCGGCTACCTGCAGCCGGTGCGCCTCGTGATCGAGTTCCCCGCGGGCACGCCGGCCACCGGTGCCACCGCGCTGCGCGGACTCCGGCACCTCTCCGATACGCTGCGCGCCGATCCGCGCGTCGGCGAGGTGCGCTCCCTGGTCGACCTGGTCCCCGACATGGGGATCCTCGAGTACTCGCTCTTCTACAGCGAGCCCGACTCGGTCCGAACCCGCTACCCCGACTTTCTCGACGCCTACCTGGGGCGCGACGGGCAAACCACCCTGGTCGACGTGATCCTCGCCGACACGACGTCGCTCACCACGGCGATGGCGGTGGTCAAGGACGTGCGGCACCTGGTCGCCGACTCGTCGATCCGCCAGCTGCGAGGCGCCACCGCGTGGGTCGGCGGCTACACCGCGGGGGCGCTCGACTTCCAGGACCTGCTGCTCGACCGCTTCCCGCTGATCGTGGCGCTGATCCTCGGCGTCACCGCGGTGATGCTCGCGATCGTGTTCCGCAGCGTGCTGGTGCCGCTCAAGGCGGTCGTGATGAACTCGCTGTCGGTGGCCGCGACGTTCGGGCTGATCGTGCTGGTGTTCCAGGAGGGGATCGGCGGCGGGGCGTTCGGGATCGACGGCCCCACCTCGGCGATCTACGTGCTGGTGCCGGTGCTGGTCTTCGCCGTCGTCTTCGGGCTCTCGATGGACTACGAGGTCTTCCTGCTGGCGCGGATCAAGGAGGCGTGGGACCGCACCGGCCAGAACACCCTCGCCACCCGCGAGGGACTCTCCGCCACGGCGAGCGTGATCACCTCCGCGGCGCTGATCATGATCGCCGTCTTCGGCGCCTTCGCCTTCGCCCGGATCCTGATGATGCAGTTCATCGGCTTCGGCCTGGCGGTGGCGGTGCTGCTCGACGCCACGATCATCCGGATGGTGCTGGTGCCCTCGCTGATGCAGATCGCAGGGCGATGGAACTGGTGGCCTGCCGCCCCGCCCTCCCGCGGAGCGGGAGCGGCGGGGCCTCCGACGTAGCGACGCTCCGGCGCTCGCCCAGCACGGGTCGGGGCGTCCGGACAGTCGGGGTCCCCGCCGCCCTCGCTGTGCTCGGGGGCGGGGCTACTTCTTCGCATCCACCCAGTTCTCGCCAATGCCGACGTCGACGACCAGCGGCACGCTGAGCTCGGCTGCCCCCTCCATGTGCTCCTTGACCAGCGCGGCCGCGCGCTCGGCCTCCTCGAGCGGCGCCTCGACGACGAGCTCGTCGTGCACCTGCAGCAGCAGGCGCGAGCGGAGGCCGGCCGCCGGCAGGCTCTGGTGGATGTCGATCATCGCCCGCTTGATGAGGTCGGCCGCCGAGCCCTGCAGCGGCGTGTTCTGCGCGGTGCGCTCGGCGAAGGAGCGGAGGTTGAAGTTCTTGTCGTGGATCTCGGCGATGTAGCGGCGGCGACCGAAGAGGGTCTCGACATAGCCCTGCTCGCGCGCGAGCTCGACCTGGCGGTCGAGGAAGTCGCGCACTCCGCGGAAGCGGGTGAAGTAGTCGCTGATGAACGCCTTCGCCTCGTCCTGGGTGATCCCGAGCTGGTTGGAGAGGGCGAACGGTCCCTGGCCGTAGATGGTGCCGAAGTTGATCGTCTTGGCCCGGGCGCGCATCTCCGGCGTCACGTCGGCCGGTTCCACCCCGAAGATGATCGCCGCGGTCTGCCGGTGGATGTCGCCACCGCTCCGGAACGCCTCGACGAAGGCCGGATCGCCCGACAGGTGCGCCATCAGGCGCAGCTCGATCTGCGAGTAGTCGGCCACCACGAACCGCCAGCCCGCCTGCGGCACGAAGCCCCTGCGGATCGCCTCGCCGCGCGGCGTGCGGATCGGGATGTTCTGCAGGTTGGGGTCGCTCGAGGAGAGTCGCCCGGTCTGGGCGCCGACCTGGTTGTACGAGGTGTGGATCCGGCCGGTGTGCCGGTTGACGCGCGTCGGCAGGACGTCGACGTAGGTGCTCTTGAGCTTCTGCAGCTCGCGGTGCTGCAGGATCAGCGCCGGCAGCTCGTGGCCCTCGTTGGCGAGGAACTCGAGCACGCCGGCATCGGTGCTGGGGCCGGTCTTGGTGCGCCGGACCACCGGCAGCCCCATCTTGTCGAACAACACCTCGGCGAGCTGCCGCGGCGAGTTGAGGTTGAGCCCCTCGACGCCGGCCACGCCACGGATCTGCTCCTCCAGGACGCCCAGGTCGCGCCCCAGCTCCTCGGCGAGGCGGGCGAAGTGCTTCGGGTCGATCGCGACCCCGGTCCACTCCATGTCGACCAGGACCGCGACCAGCGGCAGCTCGATCTGGTGGAGGAGTCGCTGGATCCGCTCCGAGGCGAGCTCGGGGGCAAAGTGCTCGCGCAGCGCGAGCACCGTGGTAGCGTCGGCGCCGCAGTACGCCGCGGCCCGATCCACCGGCACCTCGGCGAACGGGATCTGCGCCTTCCCCTTGCCGACCAGGTCGGTGTACTGCGACATCATCAGGCCGAGGAACTCGAGCGCCAGTGCATCGATCCCGTACGAGCGCCGGGAGGGGTCGATCACGAATGCCGCGAGCATCGAGTCGTAGGCGAGGCCCTGCACCTCGATGCCGGCGCGGCGCAGCACCTGGATGTCGTACTTGGCGTGGTGCGCCGCCTTGGGGACCTTGCGGTCCTCGAGGAGCTCGCGGATCGGGGCGCAGGCCGGGTCGGTGAGCGGCGGCAGGTTGCGGGGCGCCGGCGGCGGGGCGTCGCCGTCGAGCAGCGTGGCCGCAGGGGCCTGATGCCCGAAGGACAGGTACCAGACCTCGGTCGGCGACGCGGCCAGCGACATCCCGATCAGCTCTGCGTCGTGCGGCTCGAGCGACGTGGTCTCGGTGTCGAACGCGACCATGTCGGCCTGCCGGAGCCGCGCGGCGAGGGCCGGGAGTTCCGCCGGGTCGGCGACAACCGTGACGTCATGCGACGGCGGTGGCGGCGCCGTGACCGCCTCCCCCTCGCCGGCGACCTCGATCCTGGAGAGCAGCGAGTGGAACTCGAGCTCGGCGAACAGCCGTCCGAGCGCCTGGGTGTCGGGCGCCTGCGGCTGGTATGACGCCGGGTCGAACTCGACCGGGACGTCGGTCATGATCGTGACCAGCCGCTTGGAGAGGCGGGCCGACTCCGCGTGCTCCTGCAGCGCCTCGCGCGGCCGCTTCTGCTTGAGGTCGGGCGCCGCGGCGATCAGCGCCTCGATGTCCGGATATTCCGACAGCAGCTGCACGGCGCCCTTCTCGCCGATCCCCTTGACCCCCGGGACGTTGTCGGAGGAGTCGCCCACGAGCGCGAGATAGTCGGTGACCTGGCGCGGCGGGACGCCCAGGCGCTCCGAGGCGTTCTCCTCCGAGACCCAGACCTCGTCCACGCCCGCCGGTCCGCCGCGCCCGGGGTTGAGCAGCGCGACGCCGGGGCGGATCAACTGGTAGAAGTCCTTGTCGCCGGAGACGATCACCGACTGCAGTCCCGAGGCCGCGCCCTTCAGCGCCAGCGTGCCGATCACGTCGTCGGCCTCGTAGTGCTCCACCTCCACCAGCGGGATCCGGAATGCGGCGAGCAGTTCGCGCACCCGGTCGACGGCGGTGTCGAAGTCGGCCTGCAGCTCGTCGTCGAGCTTCTCGCGGGTGGACTTGTATTCGGGATACTCGGCGGTCCGGAACGAATCACCGGCGTCGTTGACCCAGACGAGGTAGTCGGGCTGGTACTTCTCGCGGAGCCGCAGCAAGAAGTTGGTGACGCCCCACGCGGCGCTCGTGTTCTCGCCCTTGCTGGTCCGGAGCGGCCGCGTGATCAGCGCGAAGAACGCCCGGTAGATGAGCGCGTAGCCGTCGATGAGGAAGAGTTGCGGCGGGGAGTGGGGCATGGCAGAAGATACAGCGACAAGCGAAGGGCGAAGGGCGAAGGACCGCATTCACCCCTCGCCCTTCGCCCCTCGCCGGTCGCCTACTGGTTCCGCGTCGCCTCGACCCGGTTCTTGACCCGCTCGAATTCGCTGCGCGATTCGGGCGTGAGGCGGAACGCGCCGAATCCGGTCTGGTCCTGGAAGATCAGGGCGGTGCGCAGGTCGTAGTAGGCCCAGCGGATGTAGCGCCCCTCCTGCGCCGACGTGGTCGAGCCGTCGTACACCTCGTCCGGCGGGCCGAGGGTGATGTACACCTCGCCGCGATCGGTGCGCCAGCCGGAGTTGCCCTCGCCCCGGAAGAGCTGGTTCGCCGCGGCCACCCGGCCAAAGTAGGCGTCGAGCGCCTCGTTCTCCGGGGTGAGCGGGTTGGGGTCGGTGGCGTGGAAGAACTCGCGCCAGAGTTCGGGACGGCCCTCGGGCGACGCCTCGCGCATCTGCCTGACCCGGGCATCCTGGCCGAAGTAGCGCAGCAGCGAGAGGAGGTCGTCGAAGTTGGTGATCAGCCAGTTGCCGCTGAAGGAGATGACCCCGGAGTTCGACTTGTGGTGGGTGTCGTCGCCGACGACCACCTGCACCTGGCCCAGCGGGGCCGAGTCGGGGCGGATCCGGATCACCTGGCTCTCGACCGCCTGCCCGCCCGTCACGTGCATGTCGGTGCGGAGGATCACCGAGTCGCGCGCGTCGCGGACCTGGACCGGCACCGTGGCCGGGCCGGTGAAGCCGACGCCCTCGAGGTAGATCAGCAGCGTGTCGCTGCCGTAGGCGATCGAGCCGCGCGGGTTGAGGACGATCCCGACGGAGTCGGCCGGCGCCGCGCGGCCGCGCACCTGGTAGGCGAAGATCGGCGCCGTGAAGCTCCCCGGCGTGAACGCGGGGATGGTCACCGAGTCGGAGACGCTGCCGATCTCGTGGGTACCCTGATCGGCGACCTGGACCGCGAGGCGGTAGCCGCCGGGGGGCACCATCAGCTCCTGCTGGAGCAGGATGCTCTCGTCGGTCCGCAGCGACTCCCGGAGGCTCGGCACCCTGACCGTCGCCTCGCTGGCGACCCGCTTCGGGATCCCCGCCCCGCCGGTCAGGGCGTACTCGACCCGGTAGCGGGCCTCGTAGCCGTCGCCGCTCTTGGTGAAGGCGAATGCGCGATTGGAGAGCGACAACCCGACCAGCACCCGGGTCGAGTCGCCCGGGCCGGGGAGGTAGGCCACCGTCCCGACGAACGGGACCCCGGTCGCGGAGACCAGTCGCCCCATCTGGCGGTAGAGCTGGCCCGGGTTGAAGAGCTGGACCAGTGACTCCTCGGGCGTGAGGGTCCCCGGGTCGGCGACGCGCTGCCAGGAGGTGCACGAGGCGGCGAGGAGGCCGGCGACGAGCGCCGTCCCGGCGAGTCCACGGGATGCAGAATGGGTCATGTCAGATAATACGCCGCGAAGTCGGTGAGTGCCTTGCCTTGCCGCGACGGCAGGGCGGGCGATACTTTTGCGCATTCCCATGGCACAGGATCCTCTGGTAGGTCGAACGATCGCCGGCTACACCCTGCAGCGGGCCGTCGGCGAGGGTGGCACTGCACAGGTCTATCAGGCCGAGCATCCCGAGCGCGGCACGGTGGCCCTGAAGGTGCTGCGCCCCCGGCTTGCCCAGGACCCGGTGGCGGTCAAGCGCTTCCTCCGCGAGGCGGAGTTCGGCGCCCGGGTCGTCCACCCCAACGTGGTCCGGACGTTCGACTTCGGCGAGGCCGACGGCGTCTACTACCTCGCGCTGGAGTGGGCCGCCGGCGAGCCCCTGGAACTCTTCCTGACCCGCTCGGGGAAGCTGGCGCCACCCGTGGCGGCCAAGATCATCGAGCAGCTGGGGGCCGCCCTCGAGGAGGCCCACCGCGCCGGGATCATCCACCGCGACCTCAAGCCGGCGAACATCATGTACGACCCGGCCGAGCAGCGGACCCGCCTGCTCGACTTCGGGATCGCCCGCGACGCCGAGATCGGCGCCGAGGAGCGACTGACCCGGGCCGGGTTCTTCGTCGGCACCCTGCAGTACGTGGCCCCGGAGGCGCTGTCGGGAGAGTTGGTCGGGGAACAGGCGGATGTCTACTCCCTGGCGGTGATCGCGTACCAGCTCCTTACCGAGGTGACGCCTTTCCCCGGCAAGAACCCACGCGAGCTCTTCCAGCAGCTCCTCACCGAGGAGCCGACCCCCCTCAACTCGGCCGAGAAGGGGCTCAAGTTCTCGTCCCGGCTCGAGGAAGTGGTGATGAAGGGACTGCAGCGCGACCTGTCCAAGCGCTGGAAGACGATCCCCGAGTTCACCCAGGCCTTCTGCGACGCGATCAACGCCGAGCCCGAGAAGAAGGGCGGCTTCCTCTCCTCGCTGTTCAAGCGCTGACGTGGCGGGGGACCTGGACGACCTGATCGCGCTCCTCCAGGAGCGCTCGGTCCGTCACGGTGACTTCATCCTCGCCTCCGGCGCCCGCTCCTCGTTCTACGTCGACTGCCGCCCCAGCACCATGTCCGCGATCGGCCAGCGCCTGATCGGCCGGATGGGCCTCGCCGCGATCCGCGCCGCCGGCTGGGCGCCGACCAGCGTCGGCGGGCTCACGATGGGAGCGGATCCGGTGGCCTACGCGATCGCGGCGGCGAGCCTCGGTGAATGGTCAATGGTGAATGGCAAATGGGAAGTCAGTGATGACGGGGAGCGCCCATTCACCATTGACCATTCACCGGCGACCATCGATGCCTTCTCGGTGCGCAAGGCCCCGAAGGATCACGGCACCAGCAAGCGGATCGAGGGGAACTTCACGGCGGGTGACCGCGTGGTCGTGATCGAGGACGTGATCACGTCCGGCGGCTCGGCGCTCTCGGCGATCGAGGCGGTGCGCGCCGAGGGCGGCACCGTGCTCGGCGTCTTCGCGGTGCTCGATCGCGAGGCGGGTGGACGCGAGAAGATCGCCGCCACCGGCGTGCCGGTGGTGACGCTGGTGACGGCGAGCGAACTCGGCCTCAGGTAGCGACAATGCGAAGGGCGAGGGGCGAGGGCGGAGATCCGCCATTCGCCCCTCGCCCTTCGCCGTGTCGCTACTTCGCCCGCGTCCCGCTCACCGGCTGCGGTTCGTTCTGCGGGATCGGCAGGTCCTCGGCGCCCTCGAAGAGGCGCGACACGGTTCCGCTCAGCGCATCACCGTTTGCGGTGAGGATCCAGGTGCTGCGCACCGTGACGTCGCGCTGCTCCCCGTTGAAGTGCATCTGCGACTTGCTGGTGACGCTGAAGGTGACCTCGCCGGCGCGCTTGATCGCCGCGAGGCGCGACGGCGGCCGCGCCGGCTGGCCCTCCACCGATCCGGGCGTGAGTGTCGCGATCAGCGAGTCGCCCTTGGCGACCACCTCGAACGCGGCCTTCCCCATGATCGCCTCCGTGCCGTTCGGCCCCACGCGGGCGCCGGCGGGATACTCGAGGTTCCACTTGCCCTCGAGCGGGTGGGCCTGGGCGGTGAGCGGGGCGGCGACGCTGCAGGCGAGCAGCAGTGTGGCAAGTCGTGTCATCGATTCCTCGGGTTGCGGGTGCGAGGAGAGGACGCACGGCGGTGCCGAGGAGTTGCAGCTTCACGGGTTCTTCATGGCTGTGAAGGCGCGGCGCCTGACGGGTGACCGCTCACCGCCCAGGCGCCAGTGGATTGAATCCGCGCCATGTCGCGACATGCGGCCGCACCAGCCGATCGAGGAATCGCTCCAGCGTCATGCTGAACGGGAATCGGGTGCGGAACTCGCTCGGCGTGATCCCCATCACGCTGCGCAGATGGCGCCCGAACGATTGCGGCGAGGCGTACTCGAGTCGGTAGGCGACGTCGCCGATGGTGAGGTCGCCCTCGTCGAAGAGCCGCGCCGCGTAGCAGAGCCGCACCGCGACGAGATGGTCCTTGGGACTCGGCAGGCCGATGCGCGCGAAGCGCGAGACGAGGGTGGAGGGGGTCACCTCGAGCCGGAGCGCAAGCTGGCGGATGGTTGTCGTGGCCGGCGCGGTACGCACCAGTTCGTCCCAGAAGCGACGGACCCCGGCACCGGTGGCGCCGAGGACCTGATGGACCGGGGCGAGGATTGCCGCCGACCGCTCAGTCGGTGGCGCGGCGAGCACCTCGCGCAGTCGACGCCACCCGGAGGCGTCGGAGGCGTCGACCACCTGGCGGACGCCGGTCGCGCCCAGGCGCAGCAGCGCCTCGGCGTGCCCGGGGGCACGATCGGTCATCAGGGCGATCGTCGGGACGGCCGGGAAGGCGCGGGTGAACTGCTCGAGCAGCGGCGCGGCGTCGCCGGCGCAGCGGTTGAGGGAGACCAGCATCGCGTCGACCCCGCGCTCGCGGACGACCCGGATGGCGTCGCGCACCGAGTCGCGATGGACCACGGCGAACGAGCCGCCGCTCGCGGCATCGACCCGCAGCCGCTCGGCGGGGGCGAGGACGGCGGCCACGGTGGGGGTGGTCGGGGAATGGACGGCGACGGTCGGCATGGCGTTCCCTCCGCGAAAGGTCACGCCGGAGGTTGGCGAGGGGGCCTCAACCCCCGCTCAAGTCGGATCCGGGCCGACCGACGACACCCCGGGTCCGGGCAACGCGTAGGGGCGGCGGCGCTTAGATTGTGGCGGGGTCGGACGTGACGATCGCGGCCCGGGGCGACCCGGAACGAGGAAAGTCCGAGCTCCACAGGGCAGGCCGCCAGGTAACGCCTGGGCGCCGTAAGGCGACAGCAGGGGCAACAGAGAAGAGACCGCCGATGGCCCCGAGCGAGCTTGCTCGCGAGGGGATCAGGCAAGGGTGAAACGGTGGGGCAAGAGCCCACCGCCCCGACCGCAAGGAAGGGGGCTAGGCAACCCCCGGCCGGAGCAAGGCCAAGCAGCGACGAGGTGCGGCCCGCACCGTTCGAGTCGCGGGTAGGCCGCTGGAGGCGACTGGCGACAGTCGTCCGAGAGGGATGATCGTCTCCCGTCCGCGAGGGCGGGAAACAGAACTCGGCTTACGGTTCGACCCCAGCCCCGCCGTCCCGGCTGAAGCCGGGAGGCGGGGCAGGCCCCGCCCTCCGGCTTCAGCCGGAGCGGCGGGGCGATGACGTGGCAGAGGCCGCCTGCGGGGCGGCCGCGACACCTACCAAGGGAGTGATTGATGGTTTCCGGAATCCTGGCGCTCGTGACCGCGGCCTCGATCGCGGCCGGTCCGGTGCCGCAGCGCCCCGCCGCCGACGGGACGCGCTACAAGCTCGACATCAAGATCGGCCAGCAGATCGACCTGACGGCCGCGGGACAGGGCGTCCAGCAAGGCGACGTCATCGGCGCAGTGTTCCTGACGCTGACCACCACGGATTCGGCCGGCACGCGGCTCGCGCACATCGTGGTGGACTCGATGAAGGTCGAGGGCACCGGGGCGATGGAGGCCCAGGTGAGCCAGGAGATGGCCGACGGCCTGAAGGGCGCGACGATCGATGCGGTGATCAAGAACGGACGCGTCGACGGCACCCCGAAGCTCTCGGCCCAGAACAATGTGGTGATGAACCTCGCCGCCGCCTCGGTCAACGTGCTGTTCCCGGGCGTCAACGAGAAGGCCCGCGGAGCCAAGTCGTACACCGACACGCTGCAGAACAACGACGTGAACGAGGCCGGCACGCGGAATTCGCAGCAGGTCATCGAATGGACCGTCAATGGCACCGACGGCGATGCACTCAAGATGAGCGGCAGCGCCAACGGCACCCTGACGGCCGACATGAACGGCCAGCAGATCACCGGCACGACCAAGTCGACGATCAGCACCACCACGCCGATCGGCGGCCCCGCCCACGAATCGATGATCGATTCGACGCAGGACATGACGGTCCTCGTCGGCGGCCTGCCCGACCCGGTCTCGATCAAGGTCACGACGCACTCGGAGCTCACGCGGCTCCCCTGAACCGTGCCGCCGGACCCAAAGACGCCCGCCGGGTTACTCGAACCGGCGGGCGTCTTCGTTTCCGACCGGTTGCCCTGCGCCGGTGGCCGTGCGAGAATCGCCCCGAGGGGTCGTCTCCCACCCGCGGAGCCAGCAACAATGAGCCAGACCCGATCGACAGCCATCCTCGCGTTCCTGCTCGCCGCCTGCAGCCGCGGCGGGACAGCGCCCCCCGCGTCGCAGCCGATCCCGGCGCGTCGGGCCGTGCCGGTCGCGCCGAACGCCCGGCTCGCCCTCTCGACCGGCTACCGCGCCTCGGCGGTGATGGAGCGGACCGATTCGATCGTGCTCACCCTCCCCGATGGGTCGCG
Organism: uncultured Gemmatimonadaceae bacterium; assembly: GCA_964557115.1. GTDB lineage: Bacteria > Gemmatimonadota > Gemmatimonadetes > Gemmatimonadales > GWC2-71-9 > Palsa-1233. The sequence goes on along the minus strand of CAZKYO010000007.1, from coordinate 25,083 downwards.
CCAGGTCCAGCGCGAGGCGCGCCACGCCCGCTTCTCGGTCGACGTGCGCCAGGACGGTTCCGTCCGGGTCCGGCTCGACTCGCTCACGCTGCGCCCCAGCGGTCCCCGGAGCGAGCAGGCCGAGCGCGCCGCGATCGGCACCGTCTGGCAGGGCCGGCTCACCGAGGCAGGCCTGGAGGGAGTCAAGGCGTCGAAGTCGGGCGACCTGGTCGGCGACATCGGCACAACCGTCGCCGACTTCTTCCCCGCCCTGCCCAGCGGCGGCGTGCTCGAGGGGGTCCGCTGGGCCGACACCAGCGAGACCACCCTGCAGGTCGAGGTGTTCGAGACTCAGGACCACCGCGTCCGCCGCTGGGAGGCCGCGAAGCGGAGCCCCAGGGAAGGGGTCCTCTCCCAGCCGATCCGTCGAACCGAGGAGTACGAGCAGCTCGGGAAGGGCGATCAGGCCGGCAGGGAGATGCGGATGAGCGCGCAAGGTAGTAGCAAAACAACCTACTACTTGTTACTGACCGGAAAGGTCGACGCGATCCTCCAGACCGACTCGGCGTCCAGACTGATCACCATCCCGGCGACACGCCAGGCGGTGCCGACGATCCACGTGGTCCGGCGCACGGTGATGTTCGAGTACCCCTGACGGAGAACAGAGGGTCGAGAACGGAGAACAGCGGTGAGGTGGTGGGGACGTAGTCTTGCGTTAGTAGTGTACCCTACTAACAAACCAACCCCCAGTGGGCCGATCGCTCAGGCCACTGGGGGTTGTTGTTTGTGCTACTAACCGCGAACTCTGTTCTCGAATCTCCGTTCTCGGCTCTCCAGTCTCAGCCCCCGCAGCGCGCCGAGCGGTCCTGCTGGTCCGGCGGCAGGATGGCGAGCTTGGTGGGGCGGTCGGCCACGGTCAGGACGATGTCGTGGATGAACCGTCCCAGGCGGGCGCCGTGGTCGTAGTCGATGTACTGCGGCTCGTCGGTCGCCTGGTGGTAGTCGCGGGCGTATCCGAGCGAGAAGTACGTGGTCGGGATGCCCTTGCGGATGTAGTTGACCTGGTCGCTGCGGCAGAACCGGTTGAGGGCGTTGGTGCGGTCCCAGGAGTAGTCGATCGCCATCGGCTCGCTGCGCACCGCGTTGAGCGAGTCGATCAGGTCGCCGTACTCGGCCGAGAGGCGGCGCGAACCGAGCATCTGGACGGAGTTCGGCCCGCCGAACTTGACGTCGGTGACCCGACCCTTGCCGAGCATGTCCATGTTCATCACGGCCGAGACCGAGTCGAGCGCGATGGTCGGGTGGTCGACGAACCAGGAGGACCCCAGCAGGCCCTTCTCCTCGCCGACGTGGGAGTTGAAGAGGATCGAGCGGCTCGGCCGCTCGCCGCTGGCGAGGCGCTCGGCGATCTCGAGCAGCACCGCGGTGCCGGAGCCGTCGTCGTCCGCGCCGTTCATCACCGAGTCGATCCGCGCTGGCCGGACCTTGCGCGCCTCGGCGATCAGGCCGTTGATGCGGGCCCACTGCTCGGCGGTGATCTGGTTGGCCTGGACCCGGTCATTGGCGCCCTGGGGCCGCAGCACGGTGTTGTAGGCACGCAGCGAGTCGTGCTCGGCGCGGTTGTTGGGATTCACCATCCCGACGTGGTCGTTGTGGGCGCCGATCACCACGTACTCGCCCTTGAGCTTCGGGTCGCTGCCGGGCAGGACCGCCAGGACGTTGCGGCTCGGGTACTCCAGCTTGGTGAGGCGGTAGTCCCAGCGCCCGGTGATCGCCTGACCGGTGGCCCCGAAGGCGAGCTGATCGGCCGGCTTGCCGAAGACCCGGGCGGTGGCGGCGGCGGTCATCGCGGCGCCGACGGTCTTCCCCTCGACCGTGGGCATCAGCGAGACGCGCTCGCGGAACGCCGTGTTGGCCGGATCCTGGATGATCACGATCGCCGCAGCCCCGGCCAGCTGGGCCTTGGTGTAGTCGCCTGCGGCCATCACCTGGCGGGTGCCGAAGTTGGTCTGCTGGCTGATCATCTCTGGCGCCGAGAAGAACACCACCTTGCCGGCCACCATCGCCGGCGTGATCGCCGCCGTGCTGTCGCCGAACCGACCTGCGAACACGCTCGCCGCGCCCCGCAGATCGGCGCTGCCGGCCACCAGCATGCCAGCATTGGGTGCGAGGGGGGCCCAGTCACTCCCGGCCGTCAGCGGGGCGCCTGCGACCGCCAGCGCGACGGCGGCCGAGTCGTAGCCCAGGCGTCCGTAGCCGATCTCCTGGAAGTAGGTGCCGTTCTCGCCGGCCGGGATCAGCCCCATGCGCTTGAATTCCCGGGCGACGTAGTCGGTCGCCTTCACGTTGCCGAGGGTTCCCGCCTCGCGACCCATCATCGAGTCGTCAGCCAGCTGGTAGAGCCGGGTCCGCAGGTCGTTGGCGGTGATCGCCGGGGTGGTGGGCCGCGGGGCCCAGGTGCGCACCCCTTCGTCCGGCCAGAAGGGCTTCTGGGCTGAGATGAGGGTCGGAACGAGCAGCAGGGCGACGGGCAGCAGGCGCTTCATCAATCAGGCTCCAGGATGGGGCGACAGGCGACGGGCGACGGGCGACAGATGGCCCGCAGGAAAGTACGACGGGAGGGAGCCTTTCGTTGCGGCCCCCTCCCGTCGCGCTTCACCCGTCGCCTGTCGCGTCAGTCGAGCAGCCGCAGCGGCATCACCAGCGTCAGGTAGGCCGCCGGGTCGTCCCAGCCGACCGGCTCCACCGTCGCGGCCCGCTCGGGGGCCTTGAAGGTGAGGCGCACCTCGTCGGTGGGCATGAACTTGAGGACCTCGAGCAGGTAGTTGGCGTTGAAGCCGATGTCGAGCGGCTCACCCTCGTAGCTCAGCGAGATCTCCTCCTGGGCCTCGCCCAGGTCGGGCGTGGTCACGGAGAGCTTGCAGGAGCCGTCGCCGAACGACATCCGGATCCGGTGGGTCTGGTCCGAAGCGACGATGCTCATCCGGCGGATGGCGGCCATGAGGGCGGCCTTCTCCGCGGTGGCGATCTTGTCGTTCTCGCGGGGAATGACCTGCTCGTAGTTGGGGTACGGCCCCTCGATCAGCCGGGTGTAGACCACGGTGCTGGGCGAGCGGAAGCCGAGGTGGTTCTCGGAGCGGCCGATCTCGATCTCGTCGTCGGGCGAGAAGAGCTTGCGGAGCTGCTCGAGCGCCTTGGGCGGCACGATCAGCTCGGCCGGCTCACCCGCCCCGGCGATCGGGACCTCCATCTTGGCGAGCCGGTGCCCGTTGGTCGCGACCATCCGCATCCGGTCGCCGGTCAGCTGCCAGAGCACCCCGTTGAGGATCGGGCGGCTCTCCTCGGTGCTGGCGGCGAAGGCGACGTGGGCCACCAGCTTCTGGAGCTCGCGCGCCGTCGTCTTGCCGGCCTGGTCGAAGCTCACCTGGGGGAAGGCGGGGAATTCCTCGCGAGGCAGTCCGAGCAGCTTGAACTTCGAGCGACCGCACTCGATCGTCACCCGCTGTTCGCCCTGCGTGGTCACCCGGATCCCGGCACTCGGCAGTTCGCGCACCAGCTCGGCGAGCTTCCGGGCGGGGAGCGTGATTGCCCCCTCCTGGTCGACCGAGGCGGGCACCGTGGTGCCGACGGCGATGTCGAGGTCGGTCCCCGACAGCCGGAGCCCGTCCTTGGTTGCCTCGAGGAGGATATTGGCGAGCACGGGCAGCGTGGTCTTGGTGGGCACCGCCGCATTGACGGCGCCGACACCCTCGGCCAGCTGTTCGCGCGTGATCGTGAACTTCATCGGGTTCCCCGGGTGCCTAAAGGCTCTTCGACTTCAAGTGAATAAGATCTTCGTCGTAGCAGTAGGGGTTGGGCAAATGTGGACGCCCTCCCTAAGTGCCGACCGCGCTTCCGGCTGCGCGGCAATCTACATGTGCACCGACCGTGGACGATGGGGACGGTGCCCCGACTTCCCCACGGTGACTGACACGTCCCCACGCACTCCACGCGGCGGCGTGCACACTGTGCATCACGCTGTGAGCAACTCCTGCCGGGCCGAGTCAACCCGTTCGCGGAACTGGCGATCGCGGCCGAGCTGCGACTGAACCTTGTCCACGCTGTGGATCACGGTGGAGTGGTCGCGGCCCCCGAATGCCTGGCCGATCTCGACGAGCTGCATCTGCAGCATGTCGCGGGCGAGGTACATGGCGATCTGGCGCGGCACGGTGAGGGTCTTGATCCGCGCCTTGGAGCGGAGCCCCTCCGGGGTCACGCCCCAGCGCCGCGCCACGACCTCCTGGACCCGCTCGATCGTCGGCAGGGAGCGGGGCCGCAGGTCGGCGTCCTCGCCGGGGCGCAGCTTGTCGGCCAGCGCCTCGCGGGCCAGCTCGATCGAGATCTCCCGGTGCCGGAGCGACGCGTAGAGGAGCAGCTTGATGATGCAGCCCTCGAGCTCGCGCACGTTCGACCGGACCGACTCGGCGATGAACCGGAGCACGTCGTCCGGGATCGTCGTCTCGAGGTGATCCTGTTGCTGCTTCTTCCGCAGGATCGCGATCCGGTGCTCGAGGTCGGGCTGCTTGACGTCGGCGACCATCCCCCACTCGAACCGCGACACCAGCCGCGCCTCGAGGCCCGGGATCTCCTTCGGCGGCCGGTCGGAGGTGAGGACGATCTGCTTCCCCGCCTCGTAAAGGGCGTTGAAGGTATGGAAGAACTCCTCCTGGGTGGCCTCCTTGCCCTCCAGGAAGTGCACGTCGTCGACCAGGAAGAGATCCACGTCGCTGCGATAGCGCTTGCGCAGGTCGGCCATGGTGCGGCCGTGGATCCCCTCGATCACCTCGTTGATGAACTGCTCGGCCCCCACGTAGAGCACCCGGGTGGCGGGAGCCTGGCGGACCACCTCGTGGGCGATCGCCTGCATCAGGTGGGTCTTGCCGAGCCCGGTGGGGCCGTAGATGAAGAACGGGTTGTACTGCTTGCCGGGCGCCTCGGCGACGGCGTGGGCGGCCGCGGCCGCCAGCTCGTTGCTCTTGCCGATGACGAAATGGCCGAAGGTGTACCGCTCGTTGAGCGGCTGGGCGCTGGGATTGATCGCCGCGGCGGCCGCGGCCGCGCTGGCCGCCTCGGCGGCGGTCGGCTGGGCCGTCGGCACGAAGAGATCCATCTGGGGCCGCTTCTGCCGGTCGGCGGCGACCCGGAAGGCGACCGCCACCGGCTCGCCGGCGGCCTCGGTGGCCGCCCGGGTCAGCACCCCGGCGTACTTCTCCTCGTTCCAGCGCTTGGCGAAGTCGTCCGGGGTGCTCACCACGAGGGTGCCGTCCTCGAACGAGAGCGGGTCGTTGGGAGCCAGCCAGGTCTGGATCATCGGCTCGGGGAGGTCGCGACGGGCGCCCTCGAGCACGCGCTTCCAGAGTTCTTTGGCGGACAGGGACATGTATTTTTCGTGGACTCTTGCGGGTAAGGCGCGTGTCAGGGAGGCCGATTCTAGGGTCCGGATGTGGAAAAGTCAAACCTTGACCCGGGGGGTTCCGAACCGGTACCTTTTCCGGCTCTTTTGGATGGAGTGAGTAGGGATGCTGCCGACCTATCGCCCGCGCAACAAGCGCCGCATCGCCAAGCACGGCTTCCGCAAGCGGATGGCCGACCGGTGGGGCCGCGCCGTGCTGTCGCGCCGCCGCAAGAAGGGCCGCAAGCGGCTCACGGTGTCGACCGGCTCGAAGCACGCCCGCGTCTGACCGGCGACGAGCGCCTCCCGCGCTCGCGCCGGCTGCTTCGCGGGATCGACCTGAACCGGGTCTTGCGTACCGGTCGGAGGTCCCGCCGCGACCACCTCGACATCTTCTGGGCCGCCGGCGAGACCGGAACCCCCAGGCTGGGACTCGTGGTTCCCCGGCTGGGGGAGACTGCCGTCTCCCGGAACCGGCTTCGCCGCCGTCTCCGCGAGATCTGGCGCCGCGAACTCCAGCCGCACCTTGCCGACATCGACGTCGTGATCCGCACCCGCAAGGAGAGCTACCGGGCGCCGTTCGACGGACTCCGGGCGGACCTGGCCTCGTGGGGCGAGGGGATGGGACGGTGACCCTGGCGCTCGCGCTGACGCGGGAACGGCGTCCCTCCGTGCTGGCCCGCATCCTCGTCCTCCCGATCCGCGTCTATCAGCGGTTCATTTCGCCGGCACTGCCGCCGGCCTGCCGGTTCACGCCGACCTGCTCGCAGTACGCCGTGGAGGCGCTCCGGCGTCACGGCGCGCTGAAGGGGAGCTGGCTGGCGATGCGCAGGATCGCCAGGTGCCATCCGTGGCATCCCGGCGGCGAAGATCCCGTACCCTGACCTGGTGAGCAGCCCGTGAACGATCGTCGTCCGCTGATCGGGATCATCCTGATCATGGTGATCGCCTTCGTCCCGATGTGGCTCCTGCGGCGCAACGCGCCGCCGGTGGTGCCGCAGGACTCGACGACCCAGGTGGTGTCCCCGATCGCGCCCGCCACCGGTGGCGCACCGGTGCCCGACAGCGTCCCCGCGACCGCCGCGCCGGCGGCGGAGTCCGTGGCGCAGGCGCCGGAGGACACCGTCGTGGTCCGGAGCGCCCTGTACGAGTACCGGATCTCGACCCGCGGCGGGCGGATCATCGGGGCGAAGTTCCTGCACTACCGCTCGATGAATCCCGCCGACAGTGCCGTCGACGGCAGCCGTCCGCCGCTGGAGCTGATCCCGCAGGGCGAGTCGCTGCTCGATGATCGCCTGGTGGTGGGGACCGACACGGTCCCGTTCGCCGCGGCGACGTTCACCCCCAGCGCGAGCACGCTCGAGGTCGGCGACGCGCCGGCGACGCTCACGCTGAACGGCGACGTGCGCGGCCACGCGGTGCTGCTGCAGTACACCTTCGCGCCGAATGAGTACCGCATCGCGATGAGCGGCCAGGTCGGCGGCGTGGGGCAGGCCGGTGGCACGCTCGTCGTGGGGATGGGCAACGGCTTCCGCGACACGGAGTCGAACCTGCCGGAGAACCACCGCGAGAGCGGCATCGTGGTGAAGCAGGACGGCACCAAGCTGACCCGCTTCTCCTCGCTGGCCCCGCTCCAGCCGACGGTCCTCTCGGGGCCGTTCGAGTGGGTGGCGGTCAAGTCGAAGTACTTCGTCGCCGGCTTCTTCGCCTACGACTCGACCCGCGCCGAGGGGGCGACGGGGCTGATCGGCGGGGTGGTGGCGCGCGCCGGCGACACGATGCCGGCCAAGCCGGTGCGGGCCCGCACCGCGGTCACCATGCCGGTGTCCGCCTCGGGCAGCTTCGGCGCGGCGATGTACCTGGGGCCGATGGAGTACGACCGGCTCTCGCGGATGGGGCACGACTTCGACGACGTGAACCCTTACGGCTGGCCCGGGTTCCGCACGGTGATCCGGCCGTTCGCGGTGGGGATCCGGAGCGTGTTCGTCTGGATGCACCAGTCGCTGGGGCTGCATTACGGCATCGCGATCGTCCTCTTCGGCATCCTGATCCGGCTGCTGCTGTGGCCGCTCAACCAGAAGGCAATGCGGTCGATGACCGCGATGCAGGCGATCCAGCCGGAGCTGCAGGCGATCCAGGCGAAGTACAAGGAGGATCCACAGCGGCTGCAGCAGGAGATGATGAAGCTCTACCGCGAGCACAAGGTGAACCCGCTCGGCGGCTGCTGGCCGATGCTGATTCCCTACCCGGTGCTGGTGGCGGTGTTCTTCGTGCTGCAGAACACGATCGAGCTGCGCGGGGTGTCGTTCCTGTGGATGCCCGACCTGTCGCGCGCCGACCCGCTCTTCATCATCCCGCTGGTGATGGCGGTGTCGATGTTCGGGGTGAGCAAGATCTCCCAGATGGGGATCGCGCCGAATCCGCAGGCGAAGATGATGATGTACGTGATGCCGGTGATCTTCGGCGTGATGTTCGCGAACTTCGCGTCGGGGCTGAACCTCTACTACGCGGTGCAGAACATCGCATCGATCCCGCAGCAGTGGTTGATCATGCACGAGCGCCGCAAGCTGAACCTGCACAAGCGGCCGGCGCCGAAGTAGCGATTCGCGAATCGAGACTGGAGATTCGAGGTCGTCCCGCGCGGATGCCCCGATCTCCAGTCTCGATTCGCGAACCGCTACTTCACCAACCGCTCCGCCAGCTCCCGGAACTGCCGCTGCCGGCGGTCGGCCCAGCGCCGCAGTCCCCACACACCGCGGGTGAACATCAGCGCGCCGATCACGCCGATCACGACGAAGGGCTCGAGCTGGTCGGTGCCGATCGGCACGCCGCTCGCGGCCGACACGCCGAGCAGCACGCCGGCCAGCGCCATGGCGGTGACGCCCGCCATCAGCATCCGTCGTGCGTTGCCGTTGAGCGTCTGGAGCCGGAGCCGCTGCCCGTCCGCACCGGGCTCGAGCACCATCCGGAGATTGCCGTTGGCCCACTGACGGAACGCGCCGTCGTGTCGCAGGCGCCCCTCGGCGCCGAACGTCTCTCGCGCCGCGACGACCAGCCGCTCCCACTCCGCATCGGTGAGCACGCGATCGAGTTCCACTGCATGCCGCACCGCGATCGGGAGGCCGAGGAGCGTCTCGCGCTCCTTGCGGGGCGCCACCTCGAGGCCGCGTGCGGCCGCGGCCACGGCCTCCGGGGCGATCCCCGCCTCCCGGCCCGCCTCCTGGATCTGGGCGAGGGTGAAGCCGTCGGTGGCACCCGGGAGCTGCATCGGCTCCTCGGTGGCGCGACGAAGGATCTCGGCGACCTCACGGTCGGTGTAGCGGCGATCGGACATGCCTCAAGATGGCTGTGCTGGGGTGAATCGTGAATGGTCAATGGTGAATGGCGTGCTCGGATGGCGAGGCAGGTCCCTGTCCATGGCTGAGGATCCATCCCATTGACCAAGGCGGTCCGGAGGCGCACCCTAGGCAATCCCCTTGCCGGAGGGCCCCCCCATGCTCGCGCTGGCGCTGCTGCTGCAGGTCTCCGACCGGAGGCCGATCCTCATCCCGGTCTACCATCCGCGATTGCAGGCCGAAGCCGCCCGTCTCTGGTCTCCGGAGACCGGCGAGCCGGCGCTGCTCATCTCGTACGCCGCGTCGGTTGACCACCTGCCGATCTCGGGGCGTACGGTCCCGATCAAGCTCCAGTTCAGCGTGCAACCGATCCCCAAGGGCTTCTCGCTCGAACCGCGATCGCTCTCGATCTCGAAGCAGCGAGATCGCGAAAGCGGATATCTCGTCGTGCCGACCCGGGATCGTGACGTGAACTGGAAGGTCAAGCTGGACGCGCCGGGCGGCGGACGGGACCCGGAGATCTCGGGTGAATCACGCCGGCTCGGGGTCGACCGTGGCCTCGCCGTGTCCGACGTCGTGATCGGCGCGGCATCCCAGGGCGTCGACGTGCCATGGGGTGGCGACATGGTCACCCTTGCCCCCGTGGGATTGATGGAGCGGACCACGGCGTTTGAACTGTTCTACCAGGTGCGGAGCGACATGCGGCACGACTCGGTGCGCACCATGCTGACCTTCTCGCGCATCCTGGGCGACGAGGTGCTCGATGAGCAGGTGATCACGATCGCGACGATGGGCCCGGTCGACAGCGGGATCACGGCACTGCACCGAACCGTCAAGGCGGCACAGTTCAACGGGAGCAGGTACCGGCTGGACCTGCGGCTCGAGACCCCCGACGGCCGCACGGTGACGCGGCAGGCGTTCCTCAGCATGTTCGACCGCGCCACGCCCCGGCGGGTGAGCGTGCACGGTGAGGGGGAGGACTCGTGAACGAGATGATGCGCCGGCTCGCGGGAGCAAGCACCGCCCTGATCTGGTGCCTCACGGCGGGTTGCGGAGCGAACACCGGGGAGGCGACGGCGCCCGACACCGTGGCGGTCGATCCGACGTCCACCGCAGTGCCGCTGATCATGGTCGACGAGTCGCTCCCGGCGACCTGGACCTACGGTGGGCTGAAGGCGGATCCAGACGACGAACTCGAGATCGCCGGGATCCCGGGAGTAGTCGCACTCCCCGGGCGGCGTTACCTGATCGGCGAGGGCAACCGGGTGCGGATGTTCGACTCCGCCGGCACCGAACTGTGGCGATTCGGGCAGCGCGGGGAGGGGCCGGCCGACTTCCACGGCCTCAGTTGGCCATGTCGCATGGGAGGGGACACGGTGGTCGCGATCGACCAGGGAAACCGGCGAATCGTCTATCTCGAACCCGGTGTGGGGGTGATCGCGACGGTGCCGGCCGCGACCGTCAACCTTCGGGAGGGGGCGTGCAATGGTCGCGGGACCTTCATCACCTTCCGCTTCGACCGCGACACGATCACCGACTCGGGCCAAATGCTGGTCGAACTCCGCGCCACCCCTGCCGATTCCCCCAGGGTCATCCATCGCGAACCCAGCGTGTCGGGACTCGTGGTCGGGCACGGCGAGACATGGACCGGCGCGGTCGACACCTTCGTCTACGTGACCAACCCCGACGAGGCCACGATCACGCTTCGCGATCGGAGCGGCAGGTTCGTCCGGCAGCTCGTGTGGGCCGTGCCCCGCGATCCGGTGACCGACGACAACATTCCCGACCGGTTCGGCATGGTGCCCGGTGGCGCCACCGGTGACGAGCTCAAGGCCTGGTGGGATCGCGTACGGGGGATGAAGCGAATGGACGACTGGCCGGCCTTTGCCCAGGTGGCGGCGGATGCCGACGGTCGTCTCTGGGTCATCGAACGCTACGACGAGCCCGAGGACATGCGGCAGTACTGGGTGGTGACGCGCACCGGCCGGGTCCTCGCCAAGGTCAGGTTTCCCTTCGGTCACGACCACTTCGTGCAGCTCCTGGGGTTCGTCGAGGGTGGCATCGTGATCCAGCATCGCGATGCCGACGGCGCCCCCCACTTCAGCGTGATTCCCTATCCAGATGGATTGAGGCCTTGATCGGTCGTGAAGGGTGATGGGCCCCCGCGACCGAATCCCGCCGTCCGGCATCCTCGCTCGGGAGGCATGATGCCGATGCGACTGCGATTCCTGTCCCTGCTGTTCCTGGTGCCGATCGCCGCCGGAGCCCAGACGCTCCGGCCCCGGCCCGCGGCGACGTTGGCGGAGGAGTTCGCCGACATTCGCGGGGTTCGCGAGGTGGCGGGCGGGCGGGTGCTGGTGAGCGACTACATCGACCAACGGGTCGTCCTGGCGGACCTCGCCAGTGGCCGCGTGATCGATCGGGTGACGGAGGGGAGCGGCCCCCAGGAGGCCCGCCTGCCGACCCGACTGGTGCCGGTGGCAGGCGACTCGACGCTGCTTGTCGACCTCGGCAACGCCCGACTGCAGCTCCTCGACGGCACCGGCAAGGTCGTCCGCACCCTGACCAATCTCCCCGACGGGGCGCTCGGCGTCCGGGCCGTGGACCGGCGGGGCCAGTTCTACCTCGCGATCCCGGGGTGGATGGAGCGAGACAAGGCACTGCCGAACGACTCCGTCCGCGTCGTCCGCCTCGACCCGGCCAGCGGCCAGCGCACGACGGTCGCGGTGGTGCAGGGGGAGCGGATGCGATCGGACATCCGCGAGCCGGCAATGACGCCGCGCATCCCGACGGTGGGTTACGCCAGCTACGACGGCTGGACGGTCGCACCGGACGGCGGGCTCAGAGTCGTCCGCGGCGGCGACTACCGCGTCGAGGTGACTCCGGCGGGCGGCGGCGCCACGACGATCACCAGCGCGAACCGTTACTCGACCGCGGCGGTGACGACCACGGACCGCGAGCGCTACGTGCGGCGCTTCATGGCGATGTCGCCGATGAGCGGCAAGGGGACGAACGGCGGCATGGGATTCACGCCGACGCCGAGTGCCGCGGAGCTCGCCGCCCTGGTGCGCGGCACCGAGTTCGCGGAGCGGCACCCCATGTTCGATCCCGACCGCGTGCTGATCGACCGGAGCGGCACCCTCTGGGTGGGGCGACCGGCGGACGACGGACAACCGGCGCGCTACGACCGCTTCAGCGCGTCGGGCGCCGTGATGTCCGCTGTCGAGTTTCCTGCCGGTCGGCGGATCGTCGCGTTCGGATCGGCCGCGATCTATGTCATCGCCGAGTCCGAACTGGGACTCCAGCATCTGGAGCGGTACGATCTGCCAAGGTGAAGGGTGAAGGGTGAATGGTGAATGGTGAATGGTGAATGGGAACAGCCCGTGGGGGCCCCATTCACCATTCACCATTCACTTCTCTCTTCACGCCCCCATCACCGCGGCTTCGGCCACGCCGACCCGCTCGACGCGTTCCGCGAGCATCCGCCATCCGAGGTAGCGCCCCGCACCGCGCGGGACGATCGCGCCGTCGGCGTGCCGTCGCATGGTGAGCGGAGCGTCGTCCTCGAGCCAGCGCAGCACGAGGCCGACCCCGGCCTCGTCGAGCTCGGCGTCGAGCCGTTCCTGCAGCGATCGCTCGGCGCGACGCAGCCGGGCCAGCTCCCCATCGGTGAGGTGAAGCGCCCGCACCGGATCCGGTTCGATCAGTGCGGCCCCGTGGGCGGCGATGCCGGCGGCGTAGATCCACTCGGCCAGCGGCACGCGTCGCGCGGCGGACCATCGATCCCATGGTGGTGTGGCGCCGAGTTGCGCGATCGGGTTGCCCGGGGAGGTCCAGCGCGTGAGTTGGCTCATCGCCGCGGCGAGCGCGGCGATGATTGGCCGCATTGCACCAGAGGCGGCCCCCTGGTCGAATCGGCACCGATCGACGAACAGCACGACCATCGCGTCCTCCGGCTCGGGGATCACCTCGAAGGGTGCCCCGGGAGCCCCCGCCGCCAGCAGGACGATCCGGACCGGTGCGCGCAGGCCGCGATCCACCAACCGGTCGCGCGTCTCGCGCAGCCGGTCCGCCAGGCCATCCTCACCTGCCACCGCGAGGGCCGCTTGCCAGTCGACCGGTGGCGGCAGGGCTGCCTCGCTCGGCGCACGCTGGCGCCGGACCGGCTCGAGGATCGCCGACCAGCGCTCCCGAAAGGCGACGTGGGCGCCGGCCTGCTCGGCCAGCGCCCACGGGGTCACGAGATCGATGATCGGCATCGGTGAAAGGGGGGTGGTGCATGGGGAATGGTGAATGGGGAATGGGATTCCGAGGGTCACTCCCATTCACCATTCACGATTCACCATTCACCTACTCGTCCTTGCGTCGCCTGGAGACCCGCTCGAGGAAGGTGCGCTCCTCGCTGGTGAGCGATGCGATGCCGGTGGCGGAGATCTTGTCGAGGACGCGATCGATCTCGGCCGCCTCGATCTCGCCGGGATCGGGAAGTCGCGGCACCGGCGCCGAGGCCGCCTGCGATTCGCCCTCGCGCAGCTCGGCCTTCGCCTGCTGCCGGTCGGCGCTGCGCCGACCGGCGGAGACCGGCACGCGCGGCCGCATCGGCGGGAAGCGCGGCGCATCGACCGGGTGCATCATCCCCTGCACCACGAAGAAGAGCCAGCCGAAGAGCAGGCCGCCGAGGTGCGCGACGTTGGCGATCCCGGAGCCACCGACCCCCAGCGCGCCGAGCGCCGCCATCACCGCGAAGCCGGCGACCAGCCACTTGGCCTTGATCGGGACCGGGATCGGGAAGAGGAGCAGCTCGGCATCGGGGAAGAAGCGCGCGAAGGCGAAGGCGACGCCGAGCACCGCGCCCGACGCCCCGATGAACGGGCCGACCGGAAGGAACGGCGCGAGGAGCAGCGAGAGCACGGCGGCGCCGATGCCGCAGTACACGTAGTAGAGGAGGAACGCGCCGCTGCCGAGTCGCCGCTCCACCGGCGGGCCGAAGACGAAGAGCGCGATCGAATTGCTCAGCAGGTGCCAAAGCCCGCCGTGCAGCGCCATGTAGGTGAGGAAGGTCCACGGCCGCTCGAAGGCGACCGACGGATCGAAGCGGAGCGCCCTGGTGATCGCCGGCGAGGTGAGGAGGGTCTCCTGCAACAGCAGCACCACCGCGTTGAGCGCCAGGAGGCGCACAACCCACTTGGTCAGGCGGGGCGGTGGTGGCTGCTGCTCGAACATGCGATCGGTACCCTCGTCGTGTCGCGAACATCCCAGCGGCCCGACCCCTCGACTGCGCTCGGGCCAGGCGTCCGCGGCTGGAGCGCCACTATCTCCTCGGCGCGGCGGAATCGGCGCAGATCCGCTCGCACAGTTCCCCGAACTCGATGCCGACCGCGCGGGCCGATTGCGGCAGGAGCGAGGTGGCCGTCATGCCGGGAAGGGTGTTGACCTCCAAACAGAACAGCCGGCCATCGGGTGTCAAGCGAAAATCCACCCGGGAATAGCCGCTCGCCTTGAGCGCCCGGTGGGCCTTCAGGCCAAGCTGCTGCACGTCGTGCGCCACACTGGGCGGGAGGTCGGCCGGGAAGATCTCCTCGGACATCCCGGGGGTGTACTTGCACTCGTAGTCGAACAACTCGTGCCGGGGGATGATCTCCCCGACCGCCAGCGCCGCGTCGCCCAGGATCCCCACGGTCAGCTCCCGTCCCGGGATGAACCGCTCCACCATCACTTCATCGTCGTGGCGGAGGGCTTCCTCAATGGCGACGCCCAGGTCGGCCCCGTCCCGCACCACCGAGAGTCCCACGGTGGAACCCTGCTTGGACGGCTTGACGACGACCGGCCAGCCGAGGCCCTCCCCGACCGACCGGGCCGTCACCTCGCCCCCAATGCCTCGGGAGGGGGCGACCATTACCCACTCGGCCACCGGCACGCCGGCGGCCCGGAAGAGCTGTTTGGCGAGGTCCTTGTCCATCGCCAGGGCCGAGGCGAGGGCCCCGGCGCCGGTGTAACGGAGGCCAGCGAGATCGAGCAGGTGCTGCAGGGTGCCATCCTCGCCGCGGCCGCCATGGAGCCCCAGGAAGCAGACGTCGGCGCCGGTGATCGCCGGGTCCTTGAGGAGGGCCCCGAGGAGGAGGTCGGTCTCCCGCCGGGCCAGCTCGGCGAGGTCGGCCGGGGCCGGCAGAACGGTGCGGGCCAGGAGGGCCGGCTCACGGTCGGCCGGGACGACGCCGGTCGTGGTGTCCACCACGGTGACGTGGTGGCCGCGGTCGCGGAGGGCGGCGACCACCTGGCCGGCCGAGGCGAGCGCCACGGACCGCTCGGAGGAGGAGCCGCCGGTGAGGACACAAATCCTCATGGGTGCGAGCTCCGTGTCACGAGATCCGCGATTCGCGATTGGCGACTCGAGTCTCGAATCTCGATTCGCGAATCTCGAGTCATCGCCCGATCATCTCCTGCAGCAGGTCGTAGCGCGAGACGATCCCTGCCAGCGTGCCGCCTTCGCGCACCAGCGCGGCCGGCGATTCCTTGGTGAGGAGCGGCGCGAGGCGCTCGATGAGCATCCCGGCGTCGACCTCGGGCAGCGGGGGGTCCATCACCTCGCGCACCGGACGATCGAGCAGGGTGGGTTGCTCGAGCGCGCGCTGCATGAGCGACGCCTCGACCAGCGAGCCGACGGCCTGGTCGCCGTCGATCACCGGCAGCTGGGAGACGTCGTAGGTGCCCATCAGGTTCAGGGCCTGGCGGACCTGCGCGGCCGGCGCCACCTGCACGAGGGTCGGCTGGCTTCCCTTGCGGCGCGCCAGCAGCATGGCGACGGTGGCGCGCGGCGAGTCGAGCAGCTGGTTCTCGCGGAGCCAGTCGTCGTTGAAGACCTTCGACAGGTAGCGCTCGCCGGTGTCGCAGAGGATCGTGACGACACAGGCGTCGGGATCGTCGAGTTCCCGGGCGAGCTCGACGGCGAGGTGCACGTTGAGCCCCGCCGAGCCGCCGACGAAGATCCCCTCCTCGCGCGCGAGGCGACGCGCCATCGCCATCGAATCCTTGTCGCTCACCTGCCGGAACTCGTCCACCACGTCCCACCAGACGGTTGTCGGCGCCTTGTCGCCGCCGACACCCTCGACCTTGTACGGTGCACCGTCGCCGCCGAGCTGCCGGGTGCGGTGGTAGCCGGCATAGAGCGAACCGACCGGGTCGCCGGCGATCACGCGGATGCCGGGGTTCTGTTCCTTGAGGTACTTGCCCGCGCCGCTCACGGTGCCGCCGGTGCCGGCGCCGGCGATGTAGTGGGTGACCTTGCCCCCGGTCTGCTGCCAGATCTCCGGGCCGGTCGTGGCGTAGTGCGCCTCGGGATTGACCTGGTTGTAGAACTGGTTGGCGAGGATCGCCCCGGGGGTGTCGTGGGTGATCTGCTTCGCCTTCATCACGTAGTTCTCGGGATGGTCGGGCGGCACCGCGGTCGGGGTGATCACGACCTCGGCACCGAAGGCCCGCAGGAGGCGCACCTTCTCCTGGCTCATCTTGTCGGGCATCGTGAAGATGCAGCGGTACCCCTTGAGCGCCGCGGCGATCGCCAGGCCGACGCCGGTGTTGCCGCTGGTCCCCTCGACGATCGTCCCGCCGGGCCTGAGGGTCCCCTCCCGCTCGGCTGCCTCGATGATCGCCCCGCCGATCCGGTCCTTGACCGACCCGCCGGGGTTGAAGAACTCGGCCTTGCCGAAGACCGGGGTGCGGAGCCCCCGGGTCACCCGGGTGAGGCGGACGAGGGGCGTCTGGCCGATCGTCTCGAGGATCGAGTCGTACGGCTTGGGATGCGGGATGTGGCTCACTCGGACCCCGGGCGCAGGGAGTCGGGGAGGACGAACTGAATGGGCACCTGGATCGGGGCGATCACCGCGGTGTCGCCCCGGGTCGCCGGGACGAAGCGGAGCGAGGGCGCGGCGGTCATCGCCGCGGCGTCGAAGGCGTTCTGGCCGCTCGCCTTGGCCAGTTTGGTCGAATCGCGAATCACCATCCCGTTGGTGTCGATCACGAGGTAGAGCATCACCTCGCCCTCGACCCGCTGGGCGTAGAGGTCCGGCGGGTATGGGATCGGTTCCTGGCCCTCGATCGGTCGCGGCGGCCGGAACTCGCCGGCCTGGGGCGACTCGCCGCCGCAGGCCAGGGCGAGGAGGAGGAGGCCGGGAAGGATTCGGTGCATTGTCGTCAAGCTAATCCACGAGATTGGCGATTGGCGATTGGCGACTCGAGAACCGACGACCGGACTCGACGCGAGAGGTGCACTGGACCTCCAGTCTCCAATCACCAATCGCAAGTCTCACCCCTCCTTCCGCCGTCGGAACTTCCGGACCTTCGCCCGGTTGCCGCACTCCCGCATGTCGCACCACCGACGCGAGCGGTTGCGGGAGGCGTCGACGAAGAGCCGGCCGCAGCCATCGCAGCACTTGAGCCGGTGGCGAAGGTCGCCGGCCAGCAGTTGCGCGGCCGACCAGGCGGCGGGGAAGAGTCGGCGGACGACCGGTCCCGGATCGCGGCGCCAGCCCCACCCGTAGCCTCGCACCGTGGGGACGAGTCCGCGCGCCGCCGCGGCACGCGAGAGCACCTGGTCGAGCGCGTCGAGATCGTCCTCGCGCGCGCCGCGTCCGGTCGCCTCGTCGGAGAGGATGCGCTCGAGCCGAAGGCGGAAGCGATCGACCGCGGCACGAGCCGATTCGGTCGGCTCCTCCTCCCACCGGTCGCGGTTGTGGACAAACTCAAGGCAGGCGAATTCGGCGACGCTGTTGAGCATTGTAACTAGCATAACACAATATGCAGGTTACGCTAGTCGGTGAGGGGTGAGGGGTGAGGGGTGAGGGGTGAGGGGTGAAGGGTGAAGGGTGAAGGGTGAAGGGTGAAGGGTGAAGGGCACGCCCAGCCCTCGCCGGGTGGTTCGCCTTCACCCCTTGCCCGAGCGCCGGCGCGCCAGCAAACGGCCGAGCCGGAGCCGCTCCTCCCGCTCGCGTTCGTCCAGGGTCCTGGCCACCCGGGCGGCGTTCCGTTCGAGTCGCGGGGCAATGCGGCGCTCGAGCGTGTGGACCTGCCTCGAGGTCTGCGCGAGTGCCTCGCCGACCCGGCGGAGGAGCATCTCCTGCGGTGCGGCTTCGAGCAGCAGCTCGGCGAATTCCTCGAAGCCATCGGTGGCGAGTCCAGTCACGAGTCCGGTGGCCCCCGGCGTGGTTCCCCGCGCGCCCTGGGTGCGCGGCACGGCGGGGCGCGCCACGATCCGAGAGACCACCACCCCCCAGACCGTCCCCGGCTCGATCGTCACGCGGAACTCCCGACCCGGCCACGCGAGCGCACGCAGTCCCGACCCGCCATGCTCGGCGAGGGCGGGAAGGAGCATCGGGTAGGCCCTGCCGGCGGCGGCGGTGATCCGCGCCCGGGCGTCGGCGGCTGGCCGTGCGAGCCGAAAGAGTTCGCTCACCAGCGCCTCGCGCTTGCGGCGCAGCAACTCGGCGCCCTTGGCGAGCCGGGCGAGGCGGCGCCGGGTGCGGAGCAACTCCGCGCGAGTCGCGGGAGGAGTGATCGCGCTCACGGGGGTGGCCCTTCCCCGTCGGGGTGCCGGGCCGACCAGGTCGCGTCGTTGATCCGGACCAGGTCCTCGCGGGGCAGTGATTCGAGCAGCCGCCAGCCGAGGTCGAGGGTGGCGGCGATGTCGCGCCGCGACTCGCCCTGGCCGACGAATTCGGTCTCGAAGCGCTCCGCGAAGGCGAGCGCCCGGCGGTCGGGCGGGGCCAGCCCGGCCTCGCCGACGATCGCGGCCATTAGCCTCGCCTCGCGGCCGCGGGTGTAGCTGGCATAGAGCTGGTTCGACCAGGCGCGGTGCTCGGCGCTCGTCTTGCCGCTGCCGATCCCGGCCTGCATCAACCGGGACAGCGACGGGAGGACGTCGATCGGCGGGAAGATCCCGCGCCGGTGGAGGTCGCGCGACAGCACCACCTGTCCCTCGGTGATGTAGCCGGTGAGGTCGGGGATCGGATGGGTGATGTCGTCGTCGGGCATCGTCAGGATCGGGATCTGCGTCACTGATCCCGGCTTCCCGGCCAGCACGCCGGCACGCTCGTAGATGCTGGCGAGGTCGCTGTACATGTAGCCGGGATAGCCGCGCCGGCCGGGAATCTCCTCGCGCGCGGTGGCGATCTCGCGGAGCGCCTCGCAGTAGTGCGTCAGGTCGGCGATCACGACGAGCACGTGCATGCCGCGTTCGAAGGCGAGGAACTCCGCCTCCGCCAGCGCGACGCGCGGGGCCAGCAGCCGCTCGATCGTCGGGTCGCGAGTCTGGTTGAGGTAGAGCACCGAGCGCTCGCGCGCGCCTGAGCGATCGAAGCGCTCCAGGAAGGCGTCGGTCTCCCGGGCCGTGATCCCGATGCCGACGAACACGACGGCGAACGCCTCGCCGCGCGGTGCCCGGGCCTGCTCGACAATCCGCGCCGCAAGTTCGAGCCCCGGCAGGCCCGGCCCGGAGAAGACCGGCAGTTTCTGGCCGCGGACGAGGGTGTTCATGCCGTCGATCGCCGAGAGGCCGGTCTCGATGAAGTCCGTGGGCCGGGCGCGCCGCACCGGGTTGAGGGGCGCACCCCAGACAGGCCTGGTGGCGTCCCCCACGGGCGCGGGGAGGCCGTCGATCGGGTGACCCATGCCGTCGAGCGTCCGGCCAAGCAGCTCGTCGCCGACCACCGTGGTGGCACCCTCTCCGCTGAGGGTGATCGTGACGCGTGACGGGGCGAGGCCGACGGTGTCCTCGAGGACCTGGATCACGGTCACGTCGCGGCCGGCGTCGATCACCTGGCCGCGCCACGATGCGTGGTCGGGGGCGCGAATCTCGACCCACTCTCCCAGCGAGACGGCGTGGGTGTCGCGGAGATAGAGCAGCGGGCCGCCGGCGCCGTGGGCACCATGGTGGCGGCGCGAGAGGATGCTCATGGTGCCCATCCCGACGGCAGCGCGGCCCGGACGGCCACTGCGCGCGCCGCCGCCTCGTCGGCGGGCGCATCACGGAGCTCGGCGAGGAGGCGTGCCGGGCTCGCCAGGTCGAGCCGGTCGTATCCTTGCCCGGCAGCGACCGCGCGCTCGCCGGCGCGCAGCAGATCGCGCGCGAGCGAGGCGAGCAGGAAGGTCTTGGCCGTCGGCGAGAGGGCGTCGCCAGGATCGTACGCGCTCTGTCCGAGGACGCAGTCGCGCACCACTCGGGCCGCGTCGAGGAGCACCCGGTCGTTGTCCTGCAGGGCCTCGGAGCCAACCAGTGCCGCAATTTCCCGGAGGTCGCGATCGCGCTGCATCAGGTCGAGGAGGTCGCGCCGCACCTGCGGCCACGCAGGGTCGACGTGGGCCGCGAACCACGGGGCGGTCGTCTCGGCGTGAAGCGAGTAGCTGGTCTCCCAATCCACGGCGGGGAACTGCCGCTGGTGCGCCAGCTCGGGATCGAGGGCCCAGAGCGCCCCGGTCACGCGGAGCGATGCCTGGGTCACCGGTTCGGAGAAGTCGCCGCCCGGTGGCGAGATCGCGCTGATCACGGTGAGCGCGCCCTGGCGCGATGGCCGGCCGAGCGCGCGGACGCGCCCGGCGCGCTCGTAGAACTGTCCCAGCCGGTTGCCGAGATAGGTGGGATAGCCCTCCTCGCCAGGCATTTCCTGCAGGCGCGCCCCGATCTCACGCAGCGCCTCGGCCCAGCGCGAGAGCGAATCGGCCATCAGTGCCACGCGATATCCCATGTCGCGGTAGTACTCCGCGATCGTGATCCCCACGTAGACCGACGCCTCGCGTGCCGCGACCGGCATGTTGGAGGTGTTGACCAGCAGCACGGTGCGGTCCATCACCGAGCCACCGGTGCGGGGATCGACCAGCCTGGGAAACTCCTCGAGCACCTCCGCCATCTCGTTGCCGCGCTCGCCGCATCCCACGTAGATCACGACGTCGGCGTCGGCGTACTTCGCCAGCGACTGCTCGATGACCGTCTTGCCGGTGCCGAACCCACCCGGCACCGCCACGCTGCCTCCCTCGGCGACGGGGAAGAAGAGGTCGAAGACCCGCTGGCCGGTGATGAACGGGGCGTGCGACGCGAGCCGCTCGGCGACCGGTCGCGGGCGGCGCACCGGCCAGCGCTGCGCCAGGGTGAGCGCGGTGCCGTCCTCGAGCGTCCCGAACGGCTGGTGGACGGTGAATTCGCCGCCGGCGATCGTCGCGATGACGCCCTCGTGCCCCGGTGGAACCAGCACGCGATGCGCGAAGCCGGGTCGCTCCTCGACCGTGCCGACGATGTCGCCGGCGTGCACGGCATCACCCGCGGCGACGCACGGGGTGAATCGCCACGACGCGTCGGGGTCGAGCGTGGTGCCGATGCC
The DNA here is from genome assembly GCA_964557115.1 of uncultured Gemmatimonadaceae bacterium. Taxonomy (GTDB): domain Bacteria; phylum Gemmatimonadota; class Gemmatimonadetes; order Gemmatimonadales; family GWC2-71-9; genus Palsa-1233. The sequence goes on along the minus strand of CAZKYO010000007.1, from coordinate 3,973 downwards.
GCCGGGGAGGATGAAGTCGCCGCCCGCCTCCGCCAGGCGATGGAGTGGGCGACCGACGCCGTCGAGCACGCCGCCGAGGAGCCCGGGACCGAGTTCCACGGTGAGGGCGTGACCGGTCACCTCGATCGGTTCGCCGACGGCGAGGCCATTGGTCTCCTCGTACACCTGAATCGTCCCGCGGCCGGCAGTGACCCGGACCACCTCGCCGAGGAGGCCACGCGTGCCGACGCGGACGAGCTCGTAGAGGGAGGCGTCCCCGAGCGGCTCGGCTTCCGCCAGCGCGCCGACGATGCGGACCAGTTCCGCGCCGCTCACCTGAGCCTCACCCGATAGCCGATTACCTGGCGCAGCAGTTCGACGATGTACGCCTCGGCCTCGGGGGCCGCGGCGCGGGCTGGGCCGGGGAACGGCACCACCATCGGCAGTGGATGTCGACGCAGGTGGAGCTCCAGATCATCGGGGAGCGCGTCGTGGAAGTCCTGCTGCATCAGGACGACGCCCACGCCCGGGTCGTCGAGCCAGGCCCGAAAGGTCTCCGCGGCCTCCGCCACGGAACTTGCGCCGGTGACCGGGATCCCGGTCAGCGCGAAGCCCGCGGCGACTTCCGGGCGGCAGAGGACTCGGACGTCGTGGCTCATGCCGGGACCTCGTCCCGCCCGGGCTCGGCGCCGAGCGACACGCTCCAGACCGCGCGCTGGAGGGCCGCGACCTGCTGCCGGAGCGTGAGCGCGAAGCAGAGCACCGTGAAGGCGCGAAGCGGGTCGATGCGGGCGGCGCGCGTGAGCTCGCGCAGTCGACAGTCGAGCAGCTCCTCCTCGAGTCCGACCAGGACGCTGCCATCCCGCCAGAGGCACTCCACACAGGGTGCATCGCCCAGGGCCGTGGCGAGCCGCCGACCGGCGGCACCGACTTCACCCGTCGCGACCGCCTCCTCGAACGCGCCGATCGTCAACCGATCGCCGCCGGCAATGAAGACGTCGCGCGGGCGGAGGTCGGTGGATTCGCGGGCGAGCGCGAGCGCGGTGAGGGCATTGTCGAGATCGATCGACTCGGACACCAGACGGAGGAGGTCACGGTCACCGGCGCGACGGGCTGCTGCCAGCGACTCCCGCGCGACCGCCGCGCCCAGCGCCGCCTCGATCGAAAGCAGGTCGGGCTCCGACGGTGTGGCAACGGACTCGAGAGCCGCCGCGAACGGGTGACGCCAGGCGAGGAGGTGGGCGGCCACGCGCGCGGGGGTCGGGCCGAGGGCGAGTTCTTCCAGCGCCCGTTCCGGCAGCGTCGGCGTGGGGATCGTCCCGGCCAGGCGCTCCGGCGCCGGGGCCCGTTGCAGCGCGCCGCGCATCATCGCCCGGATGCTGCGACGGTCGAGGTCGGCGAAGACGAACGGCAACGCGGCGCTTCTTGGACCGGCCCAGCGCGCCAGCGTGGCGAGCAGGGACGCCGCCCAGCGGCGGATCGCGAGCTCGAGATGCTCCGGCCGTGGCGAGCCGGGGCCCTCCGGCACCGCGATGCCACGCAGGCGCAGCATCCCCGCGAGCGTCTCAAGGTCACCGGCGTGCTCGAGCCGCTCGACGTCCTTCGGATCGAGCAGGTGGGTGCCGAGTCCGCGGACCCGCGCGTTGACGTCGTCCCAGTCGGGCCTCACGGGGTGAACCCCAGCTGCCCGAGGGCGTGTCGTGCGAGGTCGGGCCGCGCGGTGGCGATCCGGTCGGCGAGCGTGTCGAGCACCTCGACCCGCCCATCCTCCGTGGCCAGCCGGAATCCGGGCGACATGCCTGGCGCCGACTCGACGGCGACCCCGGGCGGCAACGACCGGCTGTCACGGATCTCCGCGACGAGCGCCGGCGGGGCCGAACAGCTCAGGCGAGCCTCCGGATCGAAGCACGCACGCGCCGCGGCGAGACGGCTGACCAGGCCCGCGCGCCAGGCGGGGTCGGCGAGCAGGGTCCGGGCTTGGCGGTCGAGCGCCTCAAAGACTCGAGACAGCAGCCGATCGCGGGCCCCGAGCATCCGGCTCCGTCCGGCCAGCCGCGCGGCCGACAGTTCGGCCTGCAATCCGGCCTCGAGGTCGCGGGCGAGCGTGCCGAGTGCGGCCTCGCGGCGGTCGGCAAGCTCGGCCTCGACGTCCGCGCCCAGCCGAGCGGCCTCCTCCCGCGCGGCGGCCAGCATTCCGTCAGCCGCTTCGCGTGCCTCGCGCTCGAGCGCGGCGAGCAGTTGCTCGAGTGCCACGGTACCCTGCGGTCAGGCCGCGCGGACGAGGATGACCATCGACACCACGAACCCGAGGATCACCATCGTCTCGGGGATCGCGATCATCAGGATCGCCGTGGTCGAGAGTTCGGGCTTCTCCGCCATCGAGGCGGCGATGGCCGGCCCGATGCGGGACTGGGCCCAGGCGGTGGCGAGCGCGGGGATCGCGACCGCCAGCGCCGCGGCGAGGGCGATCAGGGCGAAGTTCATGAGGTTTGCCTCGCGAGGGGTGGGGGGCCGCCGGTCGGTCCGGCCCGGCTCGCCCAGTGCCCGAACGGCTGGTACTTGAGGCCGCCGGGGGAGTAGAACTTCCCGAAGAACTCCACATAGTGGAGGCGCAGAGCGTGAATCGTCGGCGAAAACATCGCGATCGCGAAGTTCACCAGGTGGAAGAGCAGCGCGAAGACGACACCGACCGCAACGCTGCCGAGCGCTCCGACCATCTCGTTGGCAATCACCGCCAGCATCACCGATGCGATGCCGAGTGCCATGATGCGGGTGTAGGACAGGATGTTGCCGAACGTGGTGAGCAGCTCGATCATCGCAACCAACCCCTCGAGTGCGATCAGCACCGGGAAGGCGATGAGTAGGGCGATCACCACCGGGGTGAAGAAGCGCGATGGCAGCACCTCGATGGCGGCCAGCAGCGCCACCACGACAAGCACCACCATCGCCGCGGACAGGCCGCGCGATGCCGCCTGTCGCGGTTGCCGTCGGGCGGAGATCGCCCCGAGGACCAGCCCGAGGAGGATCTGGACGACGCCGAGCGCCACGCTGAGGAGCAGGAACGGGACGATCGCCTCCTCGCGACGGAAGAGCAGCGGCTGCAGTCCCAGCCAGCGGGTCCCGAGGTCGCCGAACAGTTCGCCGAAGAGCGCGCCGGCGACGATCGCCGCCGCGGCGCATGGCCCGATGATCTCCGCGGCGTCGCGCAACAGCGTGCCAGGGCGCGAGCGCCGGTGCAGCACGAGTCCGAGCACGGCGAGTATGAGTCCGTAGCCGATGTCGCCGACCATCAACCCGAAGAAGGCCGGAAAGAAGACCGCCACGAAGGGTGTCGGGTCGATCGAGCCGTAGGCCGGCAGCGGCATCATGCGGATCAGCGCCTCGAACGGGCGGAGCAGCCGCGGATTGGCCAGCACCACGGGCGCGCGCTCGGCCACCCATTCCTCGCGCGCCACCTCGGTGAGCACGACCTCGTCGCCGCACCGCTCGTGCAGGCCGCGCCCGAGGTCAGGCCAGGCGCGGGTCGGGACCCATCCCTCGATCACGAAGGCGCGACTGGTGGCGCCCGAGAGCGGCAGCGCGTCGAAGCGCTGGAGCCTGTCGTGCAGCGCGATCCGGGCACGCCGCAGCTCCGGCCCGCGCTCCCGCACCAGTTCGCCCTGCCGCGTGTCGATCGCCGCGAGTTCACCGGGGATCTCGCCCAGGCGGGCGATCATCCGCGGAATGGCCGCGGTGAGCGAGGAGCCGCCGAAGGCCTCCGGCACCGGCATCTCGTGCACCCGCGCCTCGGCGAGGAGCTGTTCCACCCGTCCCGCCGCCTGGGCGGAGACGATGACAAGCACCGCCGTCTCGCCCGAGGGGAGGAGCTGGGAGTAGAGCTGGAACTCCTCACCGATCACCGCCGCGAGGGATCCGCGCAGCGTGGCGATCGTGCCGAGGTCGCCGCGCTTGAGCAGCACGTGATAGGCGGTCGCGTTGGCCCAGCGCGCCTCGC
>CAZKYO010000006.1:82540-107964 GCA_964557115.1 uncultured Gemmatimonadaceae bacterium | reverse complement strand
CCGGCTCCAGCTCCACGAAGGCGCCGTAGTTGGTGATCGAGACGACCTTGCCCTGGACGCGCGCGCCGACCGGGTAGCGCTCGGCGACGTTCTGCCAGGGGTAGCTCTGCAGCTGCTTCATGCCGAGCGAGATGCGCTCGCGCTGCCAGTCGATGTCGAGGATCTTGACCTCGACCTCGCGGCCGATCGCGACCAGCTCGCTCGGGTGCGAGACGCGGCCGTACGACATGTCGGTGATGTGCAGCAGGCCGTCGACGCCGCCGAGGTCGATGAACGCGCCGAAGTCGGTGATGTTCTTGACGACGCCCTTCCGGACCTGGCCGACCTCGAGCTCCTTCATCAGCTTCTCGCGCTTGCCGGCGCGCTCGGTCTCGAGGATCACGCGGCGCGACACGACGATGTTCCGCCGGCGCTTGTTGAGCTTGATGATCTTGAACTCGTAGGTCTGGCCGAGCAGCTCGTCGATGTTCGGCACCCGGCGGAGCGCGATCTGCGAGCCCGGGAGGAACGCGTCGACGCCCATCAGGTTCACGACCACGCCACCCTTGATCTTCTTCATCAGGGTGCCCTCGACCGGCTGGTCGTTCTCGTGCGCCTGGCGGATCTTCTCCCAGACGCGCATGAAGTCGGCCTTCTTCTTCGAGAGGACGACCGCGCCCTCCTGGTCCTCGAGGTGCTCGAGGAAGACCTCGACCTCGTCGCCGACCTGCAGGTTCTGCGGATCCTTGAACTCGTCGAGGGGCACCGAGCCCTCGGACTTGAAGCCGACGTCGAGGATCACCGCGTTGTCGGTGACGCGCAGCACCTTCGACTTGACGATCTCGCCCTCGGCGATCTGCGACATCGTCCCCTCGTACAGCTCCAGCATCGCCTCGTACTCGTCGTCGGAGTACGCGTCGTCGTAGAGGTCGGGGCGGACGCGCAGGCCGGTCGCCGTGGCGAACGGCATGCCGGGCACGTCGGTCATGGCAAAGGCGGGCTCGTCCCCGGCGTCGGTCGCGGGGGTGGCTTCGGTCGTTTCGGTCTCGGACATGGGAATCCTGCGGAGTGGTCGGTCGCCGCGCGGAGTGCCGCGGGTGGAGGGTGAGTCCTCGAATCCGGTCCGCCCCATTGCGGACCAGCCTTCAAGGATACCCGGCCGTCAGGCCCCTGACAACCCGCGATCCCGGGCCCAGCCGACGATCCGGTCGACCTGCTCGGCGAAGCCGAGGTCGGTCGTGTCGAGCAGCACGGCATCCTCGGCCTGACGGAGCGGCGCCACCCGGCGGCCGGCATCCAGCCGGTCCCGCTCGGCCAGCCGGGCCGCCTCGGCCACCACGGCCTCTGGGTCCACCTCCCGGCAATCCTGCGCCAGCCGGCGGGTCGCCCGCGCCTCCGGCGTTGCAATCAGGAACACCTTCAGCACCGCATCCGGAAATACGACCGTGCCGATGTCCCGCCCGTCCATGACTCCCCCGCCCCATTCGGCGATCGCGGCCCGGAGTCGCGCGTCGACCCAGGCCCGGACGGCCGGCATGGCCGCGACGGCGGAGACCCCGGCCGTGACGGCAGCGTCGCGGATGGCCGGCTCGGCGGGGGCGCCACCAATGAGGACCCGCAGGGTGGTGCCGTCACGGACCAGGGCGACGTCGGACCGGGCGGCGTTCCGGGCGATCGCCTCCGGATCCTCGAGACCGGCCCGGAGCGCCAACAGGGTGGCGGTCCGGTAGAGCGCCCCGGAGTCCACGTGCACCAGCCCCAGACGCTCGGCCACCGCCCGGGCGGTGCTCGACTTCCCCGACGCCGCCGGGCCGTCGATCGCGATCACCGGGACGGTGCCGCTCATGCGACCTCCCGGCGAACCGCTTCGAGGGCCGTCCGGAAGCCGGGGAACGAGACCGCCGCGCACTCGGGGTCGTCGATCCGGATGCGGCCGGCCTGGTCGAGGACCGCGAAGGCCATCGCGATGCGGTGGTCCCCCGCGGTGCGCACCCGGCCGGCGAGCGGCCGGTCGGTCCCGACCACGATCAGGTCGTCGCCCTCGGCGGCCGCCTCCACGCCGACCCCCCGGAGGTTTTCGGCGAGCAGGGCGAGCCGATCGCTCTCCTTGACCCGCAGCTCCGCCAGCCCCTCGAATCGCGACTCGCCGTGGGCCCTGGCGGCGAGCACGGCGAGGATCGGGATCTCATCGATCAGCCCGGGGACCTCATCGGGGCCGACGGTGACCGCCTCCAGCGGCGCCGACCCGACGAGGAGGTCACCGGTCGGTTCGATCGCGGCATCGGGATCGGGCTCCAGCGCCACCGGAGCCCCCATTCGTGCCATCACCTCGAGGAAACCGGTCCGGGTCGGGTTGCAGCCTACGGCGGCGATTCGCACCAGGCCGCGCCGCCCGAGGATCGCCGCGGCGGCGAGGAAGGCGGCGGAGGAAGGGTCGCCGGGGACGCTGAAGTCGAACGGCCGGAACCGACCCGTCGGCGCCAGGTGCAGCCGGGCCCCGTCGCGCCGGATGGTGAAGCCCATGGCGTCCAGGAATCGCTCGGTGTGATCGCGCGAGGGTCCCGGCTCCAGCAGGGTCACCTCGACCCCCGCCAGGGCCCCGGCGAGGAGCAGCGCGCTCTTGATCTGGGCCGAGGCCACCGGGAGTTGCCAGTGAAGCGGCCGGAGCCGGCCGCCCTGCACCACGAGGGGCAGCCGTCCGGCGGTAGTGCGGATCGCCGCACCCATCGTGGCAAGCGGATCGGCCACCCTCGCCATGGGCCGGCGCCGGAGCGACCGGTCCCCGGTCAACCGGGCCTCAAGTGGCTGTGCGGCAAGCATTCCGAGCAGCAGCCGCGCGGTGGTCCCGGAATTGCCGCAGTGGAGGGTGTCGGCGGGCGATCGTAGCCGGTCGGGCCCCCCCACCTCGACCGGTCGACCGCCCCGGAGGGGGCCGATGTCGGCCCCCAGCTGGCGGAGCACCCGGGCGGTCGACCTGGTGTCCAGGGCCCCGAGGGCCCCGGTGATCCGGGACCGGCCCGGGGCGAGCGCGGCAAGCATCAGGGCGCGGTGACTGATCGACTTGTCGCCCGGGACTCGGTGGCTGCCACCGGCCTGGCGCACGGGCGGGACGCGCGAGGGACTCCGGCTTCGGGGGGATCGTGAAGGCTGCATCACCGGGAATCGTATCGTTCGCACGGGTGCCGAACAACGGCAGCCGTCGTCCTTGGCACTCGACATCCATCGTTCGCGAGCGCGCATGACCTCGTCCGGGACCGTGACCCTGAAGGATCGCTGGCTGGGCCAGTACCTCCTCGAGCTGGGCATCGCCGATGCGGATCGCCTCGCGACCCTCGAGGCGACGTCCGGCACGCGGCTGTGGGCCGCGGCGGTCGACGCGGGCCTGGTGAGCGATGCCGAGCTCGTCCGGCGCCTCGCCGAGCGCTTCAAGCTCCCGATCGCCGCCGTGGCCGAGGCCGACCGCCGGGCCGCGACGGTGATTCCCGAGTCGGTCGCGCGGAAGCATCACGTGGTGCCGCTCGCGATGGACGAGCGGAGCGTCCAGATCGCCACCGCCGATCCGCGCGACATCTCGGCAGAGCAGGAACTGGAATTCGTCACCGGTCGCTCGGTGGGCTTCCGCCTGGCGTCGCCGGCGGAGATCTCGGAGAAGCTGGACGAGTTCTACCGTCCCGAGAACAAGATCAACCGGCTGCTCCAGGGCCTCGCCCCGGCCCCGGCGGTGGAGTTGGAGGCGGGCCGGGACGAGGGGGGCGAGCGCGACCCGGCCTTCGACGCGCCGATGGCGAAGCTCGTCGACGCGCTGATCACCGACTCGGTCCGCGCCGGCGCCAGCGACATCCACTCGGAGCTGGAGGGGCACGAGATCATCGTCCGCTACCGGGTGGACGGCATCCTCCGCGAGGTGATGCGCCTGCCGGAAGCCGCCGGGCCGTCGCTGGTGCGTCGGGTGAAGATCGTCGCCGGCCTCGACGTGACCAACTCGATGACGCCGCAGGACGGCCGCTCGACCGCGCGCGTCGACGGGAACGTCGTGGACCTCCGCGTGGCGACCGCCCCGGTGGCGCGCCGCGGCGAGAAGCTCGTCATCCGGATCCTGAACAAGACCAACCTCAAGAGCTCGATCCCCGACCTCGCGCTGCCGCCCGAAGAGGCGGACGTGCTGCTCCGGATGCTCGGCCACCGCGAGGGGATGGTGCTGGTGACCGGCCCGACCGGCTCCGGCAAGACGACCACGCTCTACGCGGTGCTCAACCACCTCAAGACGGGCAGGGTCAACATCGTCACGGTCGAGGACCCGGTCGAGTACGACGTCGACGGGATCTCGCAGATGCAGGTGAACGAGGCGCAGGGCTTCACGTTCGCGACCGCGCTCCGTTCGGTGCTGCGCCAGGATCCCGACATCGTGCTGGTCGGCGAGATCCGTGACCTGGAGACCGCGACCATCGCGATCCAGGCCGGCCTCACGGGCCACCTCGTGTTCTCGACGCTGCACACCAACGACGCCGTCTCGGCGGTGACCCGGCTCCGCGACATGGGCGTCGACTCCTTCAAGATCGGCTCGGTGGTGCGCGGCGTGATGGCGCAGCGCCTGGTGCGCCGCCTCTGCGAGCGCTGCGCCGAGCCGATGCCGGCCGAGGAGATCCCCGAGGAGGGTCGCCCGCCGGCGGGCTTCGCCGGCCCGTTCGCGCCGCGCCGCGCGCCGGGCTGCAAGGCCTGCGGCGGCAGCGGCTTCAAGGGCCGCATCGCGGTGATGGAGATGTTCCCCATCGAGGGGAAGGTCGGACGGCTGATCGAGACCGGCGCCCCGCTCGCCGACCTGATCGCGGCGTCGCGGCCGCACGGCATGCGCACCCTCTGGGAGAGCGGGCTGATCCGCTTCTGGTCGGGCCAGACCTCGTGGGACGAGATCCGTCGCGTGCTGGGGGAATCGCAGTCCACCACCGAGGCGGCGGCCGATGCCGCCGCGTCGCGGGCCCCGGTCGCGTCGGCCGAGCCGCGCGCGCGCAGCGAGGACGGCGTGACGCAAGTCCTCCTCGCCGACGACGACTCGGCGATGCGCCGACTGCTCAAGACGGTGCTCGAGCGCGAGGGCTTCGCCATCCACGAGGCGACCGACGGCCTCGAGACCCTCGAGGCACTCGACACGAAGCCGATCGACCTCGTGATCCTCGACCACGACATGCCCAACCTCACCGGCCTCGGCGTGCTGGAGGAGATGCGCGCCCGCGTCTCGCTCTCCCAGGTCCCGGTGATCATGCTGACCGCGCGCACCGACGACACCGAGCTGGAGGCGCTCGAGCTCGGGGCGCAGGACTTCCTCACCAAGCCGGTCCAGCCGCGCTCGCTGGTGGCGCGGGTCAAGGCCGTGCTCAAGCGGAACCGGATGGAGTGACCGTGGCGAACATCCTGATCGTCGAGGACAGCCCCGACAACATGAAGCTCTTCCGCACCCTCCTCGAGCTGAAGGGTCACGCGGTGACGGGGCTGCCCGGGGGCGAGGAGCTGTTCCCGACAATCGAGGGCGGCCGGCCCGACCTGGTGCTGATGGACATCCAGATGCCGGGCAAGGACGGCTTCGCCCTGCTCGCCGAGCTGCGCGACTCGCCGTTCAGCGACCTGACCGTGGTGGCACTCACCGCCCACGCGATGGCGGGGGACCGCGACAAGGCGCTCTCCGCCGGCTTCGACGGCTACATCACCAAGCCGATCGACATCCGGCTCTTCCCCGAGCAGGTCTCCGACGCACTGGCCGGTCATGCCCCGCGGCAAGGGTAGCAAGCGCGGTTCGACCGGCGGCGGCACGACCCGGCGCAAGCGCCGGCCGTCCGACGCGCCCGCGCCGATCGAGGCGGCGCCTGCCGCCGAACCCGACGCCGCAGTCGTGGTGGCCGAGACCGAGGATGCCTCGCTCGACGCGCTGCTGGCCGAGGCCCACCGCGCGGTGCTCGCCGAGGCCGAGCGAGCCGAGTTCACGCCGCAGCCTGCGCCGGAGGCCGACCAGCCCGTTGTCGCCGTCGCTGCGGAGGCAGAGGCCGCGCCGCTCGATGACCTCCTGTCCGAGGCGCACCGTGCCGTCCTCGACCGCGAGGAGCGTCGGTCGGCCGAGCGGCGGCACGCCAGTCGCCAGGCCCGGCCGGTCCGGCCGGTTCCGGACCCGGGCTGGTTGGCGGCCGCCGCGATCAGTTGGGTGCTCGTGGTGATGGCGCTGCTGTTCCCGCCGGCCTTCCTCCGTTCGCCCGCACCGGCACCGTTCGCCCCCGAAGCGGTGAACGCCGAGGCCTCGCTGCGCTACGGGATGTGGCTGGCGCGACATCGGGTCGATGACTTCGCCGCCCGGGCCGGACGTCTGCCGTCGTTCCTCGGCGAGACCGGGACGCGGGACGCGTCGATCACCCTGACGGTGACCGGCGAGCGGAGCTACGAGCTGCGCGGACGCGACGGCGCGATGGAGCTGGCCTTGACGGGACGGATGGCGGCAGACTCGTTTGTGGGCGGCAGTCTCGCACGACTGGCCGGGCGCTAGGCGACCGCCCGACTCACCAGCACGCGGGGATGCCGGGCTCGACGACCGCGCGATGCGGTGCCGTGGACGGACGGCCGAGGAACACGCCGCACCGCGAGGGCGGAATGGTGAGGGCGGTGTCACTGGCGATGGCCCGCCAGTCCTGGTCGTCATCGGCGCTGAAGGCGACGCTGACGCCCGCGGTGCCGGTCCAGCCGGCGAGCGCGGCAAGCGACGTGGCATAGCGGCCCGAGCGCGCGTACTCCTGTTGCTGCAGGTCGACGAGCTGGACCAGCACGTCGTGCAGGCGCCGGCGGCGCGCCTCGATGTCCGACCGTTCCGCGCGGGCACGGAGGAACATCACCGCGAGCACGAACACGGCGAGGCCGGTCGCGAGCTTGAGGCGGAAGGTCCAGATGACGGGCGGCTTGGGATCGGCCATGGCGTGGGAGTCTGCCTCGGCCGATCGACCGCCGCAATACCCGAGGGGAGATCGATGGAAGAGGCCGAACGCCGACAGAAACTCGAGGAAGCCCTCCGCGAGGCGATCCAGCCGCGGGAACCGAGCCCCGCGGAACAGCGGGCCCGGGCCCGGGCGGCCCGTCGCGACCGGGGTCCCTTCCTCGCCGCGGCGATGGTCCTCAGCTGGATCGGCCTGGGCTGGTTCTGGATCGCGAAGCCGGCCTACTTCTTCGGCCCCAAGCCCGCGCCGGCGATCGCACCCGGGAAGGAAGAGGCGACGCTCCGCTTCGCGATGTATCTGCAGCGTGGTCGGGTGGACGAGTTCGTGGCGCGACACGCGCGGCTGCCGGAGACGCTCGCCGAAACCGGCGAGGTGGAAGACAGCGTGGGCTATCGTCGGGATGGCGCGGGCTACGTCCTCACCGGACGCTACGGTGCACTCGAACTCCGGCTCGGGAGCACCGAGAACCCGGATTCCTTCCTCGGCGAGAGCCTCCGGGAACTGCGCTAGCCGCTCCCCCGCTCAGTAGCAGGCGATGACGCCCGACTGGGAGACGGCGGCGTTCGGGGAGAAGGACGGGTGTCCGATGAAGACCCCGCAGGTGTCGCGATTGACGTCGGTCACCCCCGGGTGCGTCGCCTCCGCGCTCCAACCCTCTCCCTTCCCGGCGCCCGTGTGGTAGTGCATCTCGATGTGCACGCCCGGGCTCGGGTGGAACGAGAGCTGCCCGCTCCCGGCCGTCCCTCCGACTTCCGCCCCCAGGGTGACCGAGCCCGCGTAGGATCCATACGTCGACCAGTACGACTCCTGGGCGCTGACGATGTTGCGGAGATCGGAGATCATCGAGGCGACCAGGGCCCGCTGCTTGACCACCGCGTAGCGCGGCAGGGCCAGCGAGGCCAGGATCCCGATGATCGTGATGACCGCCAGCAGTTCGATCAGGGTGAAGCCGCGCCGATCGCGCATCCGACCTCCACAGTGGGCCGATCCGGCCGGGCCGGGCGCCACGGCCGTTCCAGTGCTCGGGGCGGGACTTGAACCCGCACGGGGTTGCCCCCTGGGGTGTTTAAGACCCCTGCGTCTGCCATTCCGCCACCCGAGCCACCGGAAATATGGTGCCAGCGGGTCCCCGCGGGCCAATCGGTCCGCGAATTGCTCCATTCGATGGCAAGCAGGGGCCTGGGGAAAGGAGGACGACGATGACCGAAGAGGAACGCCGCGACGCGCTCTACGATGCCCTCCGGGAGATCGTCCCGCCCGAGGGCCCGGTGGCGGACCCGGTGCCGCCACCCCGGGGCACGACCCGCGGGGTCCTGGCGCTCGCCATGGGATGGGCGTTTCTCGGCTATGTCTGGATTGCCCGGCCCGCCTGGGTCTTCGGCCCGTCCGAGGCCGTCGAGATGACGGCGGTGCGCCAGGAGGCGGCGCTGCGGTTCGGGCTCTACCTCGAGCGGGCGCGCATTGATGATTACCGCGATGCGCACGGTTCCCTCCCGGCATCGCTCGAGCTGGCGGGCCCGGTGGAGGACGGGATCGTCTTCGCGCCGACGGACAGCACGTACGTGCTGACCGGGGAGCTGGGCGCGCACCGCCTCACCCTCACCAGCGCGATGGACGTCGACTCGTTCCTGGGCAACTCGCTCCAGGCGCTGCGCCGCTAGGTCACCAGCAGGCGACCACGCCCTCGTCCACCACCGCCTTGTTCGGCGAATAATTGACGTTGCCGATGAAGATGCCGCAGCGATCCCGCGTCTTGTCGGAAATCTTGTGGTGGGTGGCGACGGCGTTCCAGCCGAGGCCGCGCCTCCTGTTGTTCTTGTAGGTCAGCCGCACCAGCTCGACGTCGGGGCTCCAGGTGAAGGCCACCCGCCCGGCGCCGTCGGTCCCCGGCACGTCGGAGGCGCCGGCGGCGATGCCGCCCGCATAGTCGTCATTGCTCGCGAAGAAGCCCTCCTCCGCCAGCACGAGGTGGTGCAGGTCGCTGTCGATCGCGGTCATGTAGGCCCGCTGCTTGATGTAGCTGTAGCGCGGCAGCGCGATCGAGGCGAGGATGCCCAGGATCGTGACCACCGCCAGCAGCTCGATGAGGGTGAATCCACGGCGATTGTGCGGCAACACGAGCCTCCTCGATCGGGTCCGGACGGGCCGGGGACGCTGTCCCCGACACGCGACAGTGGGCGTCCAATCGAGCCAGAATCATGCCATTCCGGCACCTCGCCTCCCCCGGCTACCTTTCGCCGGATGCGCCGGTTCCTCCCGCTTGCCCTGCTCGTCCTGCCGCTCGCGGGACTCGACGCACAACTGCCCTACCTGACGGCACCGAAGGGCACGCTCCGCCTGGAGTTCGGTGGCCGATTCGAGTCGGTGTCGCGCGAGTTCGCCGACGGCACGGCCCGCGACTTCGGCGCACCACTCGCCGCCGGCGCCCTCACGGCGTCCAATTTTCCGGCAGTGACCGATCTCGAGGCGCGGCTTTCCGCGATCCTCGGCACCGCACCCGTCGGCGGTTCCCTCGGCAGCCTCTCGGCGAGCGCGATGCTGCAGCGCGGCACCGGCGTGATCGGCGTCGGCGTCGGGGTGAGCGCGCGCCTCACGGCCTTCGTGAACGTCCCGATCGTCTCGATCCGCACCGAGGCCCGGCTCGACGAGGACCCCACCGGCGCCACGCTGGGGATCAACCCCGCCTTCACCGGCGACGGCGGCAGCCAGCTCTTCCTCGACCAGTTCGATGCGGCACTCGCCACCGTGCAGCAGCACCTCGACGCCGGCGACTATGCGGGCAACCCGAGCCTGGAGGCACTGGCCGGCGAGACCCTCGCCGAAGGGCCGGGCATGCGCGCCGCCCTCGCCGCGCTGCTCGTCGGGCCCGGGACCGCCAGCGCGGTGCTGCCGGTGCGGGACTCGCCCGACGGCCAGGCACTGCTCGCGACGGTGACCGACTTTCGCGCGCGCTTCACCGACCAGCTCGGCGTGCCGGAGTTCACCGCGTCGCCGAGCCTGCCAAGCGCGCCGATTCCCGCCGAGGCGTTCGCGCCGCTGCTGTCGGACGCCGGCGGCTTCGATCTCGCCACGTTCGACGAGCAACCACTGGTCGGCATCGGCGACGTCGACGTCGGCGCCACCTGGCAGCTTGTCGCGCGCGCGGACACCGCGCGCCGCTCGTGGTTCGGCGCGTGGCTCACCGGGTCGCTGACCCTGCCGTCGGGGACGCCACCTCGACCGGACCACCTGCGCGACGGCGGCACCGGCGACGGCCAGCTCGACGCGACGCTGGGCGGGACCGTCGAGGCCGGACGGCACCGGCTCGGCGTCCGGGCCTCGGCGAGCTACCGTCGCCAGTTCGCCGGGACGCGCGAGGCCCGCGTCGGGACCCGCGACCAGTTCCTGCTGCCCGCGAACCGCCTGGCCACCCTGCGATGGGATCCGGGCGACGTGCTGACCGTCGATGCGCGGCCCTACTACCGCCTCGTCGATCGCCTCGCGATCGTGGGGATGGTGCAGTGGTGGAAGCGATCCGCCGACGCGTGGTCCCTCGCCGATGGCGCGACGGCGCCCGCCGGTGGCGACGCCACGGCGATGGGCAACGGCACCGCCGCGAGCGCGCTCCGTGTCGGGCTGGGCCTGAGCTACGCGCATGACGGCAGCGCGCGGGATGGCGTGGTGCGGATGCCGGTCGAGGCCGGGCTGGGCATCGAGCGCGTGCTGAGCAGCGGCTCCGGGCTGGTGGAGGCGCCGGTGACGACGCGGCTCTGGTTCCGGGTGTACAAGCGGCTCTGGTAGCGCCGCGCGGGACGGCAGGGTCCCGTCCCGACCTGCCCGCCTACCGCCGGGCCAGCGTCGCTGCGAGGCGTCGCGCGTGGGCGTCGTCGGGATCCCCCAGCATTCGCGCCACCTCGATGATCCGATCCTCGCCGTGCAGCACCGCGACGTCGCTCGTCGCGACGCCGTCACGGGTTCCCTTGGCGACCCGCAGGTGGACGTCGGCGCGGGCGGCGATCTGCGGCAGGTGGGTGATCACCAGCACCTGGTGCCGCGCCGCGACGCGCTCGAGCGACGCCGCGACGCGCGTGCCGGTCTCGCCGCCGATTCCCTGGTCGATCTCGTCGAACACGAGCGTCGGCGTCTCGTCATGCCCGGCGAGCGCGACCTTGAGCGCGAGCATCAGGCGCGAGAGCTCCCCGCCCGACGCCGCAGTGGCGACCGGGCGGACCGGCATGCCGGGGTTGAGGCGCGCCATGAAGCCGACCGTCTCCGCCCCGTGCGGCCCGATCGCCGCGGCGGGCTCGAGCGCGACGACAAATTCCGCTCCGGCGAGGCCGAGTCCGGGCAGCATCCGGGAGACTTCCCCGCCGAGCCGGCCCGCCGCGGACGTCCGTCGTGCCGTGAGGCGTGCGGCCGCGCCCTCGAGTCGGACGGCCGCGTCGGCGCGCCGACGCTCCAGGGCCCCGAGGTCGAGCGCGGCCCGATCGACCAGGTCAAGCTCCTCCGCGGCCTCGCGCCGGGTGGCCAGCACGTCCACGAGCGTGCCGCCGTGCTTCCGCATCAGCCCCTGCAGGAGTTCGCGACGCCGCTCGAGCACGCCGAGTCGGTCCGGGTCGTCGGTCACGTCGTCGGCATAGTCGCCGACCTGGCGGGCGAGCTCGTCCAGGCCGGCCCAGGCATTCTCGAGGAGTGCGCGCCACTCGGCAGCCGGGGGATCGAGTCGCGCCAACTGGTCGAGGGTGCGCGCGAGGCGGCCGAGGCGATCGCGAACGCCCTCGCCATCGGCATCGAGCTGGTCGAGGATCTCGCGCGCCAGCTCGCCGAGCGTTCCCGCCTGCGCAAGACGGCTCGCCTCGGCGGCAATCGCCTCGTCCTCGCCGGGGGTGATGCGGGCGCGGTCGATCTCGTCGACCACGTGCCGGAGCCAGTCGGCGCGGCGGAGCGCCGCATCGCGACGCGCGGCGAGATCGGCGACCTCGTCGTCGATCGCGCGGAGCGCGGCCCAGCTCGCGGCGACATCGGCGCCCGACTCGCCGGCGTCCCCGTGGGCGTCGAGCATCTCGCGCTGGACGTCGCCCCGGGCGAGCTCGATCGTCTGGTGCTGGCCGTGGAGGTCCACCAGCACGGCGCCGAGCCCGGCGAGCGTCCCGATGCTGGTGGGGGAGCCATTCACCCAGGCGCGCGACCGGCCCTCCGCGCTGACTTCGCGTCGGACCACCAGGCGTTCCTCGGCGTCGAGTCCCTGCTCGGCGAGGAGGGCGTGCAGCGCCGGCCCGTCCTCGTCGAACTCGCCCTCGACCACGAGGCGCGAGGCGCCGGGGCGCACCGCGGCGCGGTCCGCGCGATCACCCAGCAGCAGGGCGAGGGCGTCGACCAGCATCGACTTCCCCGCCCCGGTCTCCCCGGTGAGGACGTTGAGCCCGGGGCCGAGCTCGAGCGTCACGTCGGCCACGGTGGCGAGGTCGCGCACCCGGAGCGAGCGCAGCACCTATTCGCGTCCGGAGAGGTCGCCCCAGTGGAGCTTGTCGCGCAGTCGCGCGAAGAAGCCGAATCCCGGGAAGCGCACCAGCACCACGCGATCGGTGCCGACCCGCACGGTGAGCACCGCGTCGGGGCCCAGGGTGCGCGTGAGCTGGCCGTCGACCGAGACGAGCAGGTCATGGGGATGGGGATCGAGCGGCTCCACCCGCACCGTCGCCGTGCCCGGGACGACGAGCGGACGAAGCGAGAGCGAATGGGCGCAGATCGGCGTGACGAGCATCGCGTCGATCGAGGGGACGACCACGGGTCCGCCGGCGCTCAGCGAGTAGGCCGTGGAGCCGGTCGGCGAGGCGACCACGAGGCCGTCGGCCGAGATCGGCCCGACCACCTCGCCGTCGACCCGGAGCTGGTAGCGGATCACCCGCGCCACGCCGCCCTTGTGCAGCACCACGTCGTTGAGCGCCATCACGGCCTCGCCCGGCTCGCCGTCGGCCGGGCCGATGCTGCCGAGGAGCGTGGCGCGGCTCGAGAGGGTGTAACTCCCCGCGGCGATCTGGTCGAACGCCTCGACGGCGCGATCGCGGGGGACCGCCGTCAGGAAGCCGATGCGCCCGAAGTTGATGCCGAGCACCGGGACCGGGCGCCCCTCGAGCCGCCGCGCGCCGCGCAGCAGCGTCCCGTCGCCACCGAAGGTGATGAGGAAGTCGAGCTCGTCGGGGTCGAGCGGTGGCGTCCGTTGCCCGAGCACCTCGTCGAGCTCGGCATCGGCCGCGACCTCCCAGCCCAGGGCCGCCATGTGGCGCACCGAGGCCGAGAGGATGCCCGCGAGATCGGGATAGCGCGGGTTGGCGATCAGGCCGACGCGGAGCGCCACGTCAGGGCACGGCCGGCTCGCGTCGCACCGCCCGGACCTGCTCGGCGATCCCCTCGGGGGTGAGGCCGTAGCGCTCGAGCTGGCGGGTGCGGGAGGCCTGCACCATCAGCTCGTCGGGCACGCCCATCGCGACGACCCGGACTTCCGGGTGCGAGCGCTCGAGACGGGCCGCGAGCATGGCGCCGAAGCCGTTGACGACGGTCCCCTCCTCGACCGTCACCAGCAGGCGACAGTCCGCGAGCAGGCGGGCGAGCATCGCCTCGTCGAGCGGCTTGAGGAAGCGCGCATTGACCGCCGCGGCGTCGATCCCCTCGGCCGCGAGTTGCTCCGCCGCGGCGAGCGCGGGAAGGGCCATCGTGCCGGTGCCGAGGATCGCGACCTCGCGGCCGGGGCGCAGGAGCTCCCAGGTGCCGTAGGGGACGGGCGGCACGCTGCCGACCGGGTTGGGGTCGGCCGGCGCCTTGTCGCGTGGATAGCGGGTGCAGAACGGACCGTCGTGGTCGAGCGCGGTGCGCAGCAGGCCGACCAGCTCGTCGCCGTCCTTCGGCGCGGTGACCGTCATCCCCGGGACCGCGAGCATGTAGGCGATGTCGTAGAGCCCCATGTGGGTCTGGCCGTCCTCGCCGACGAGGCCCGCGCGGTCCATGCAGAACGTCACCGGCAGCTGCTGCACGGCGACATCGTGGATGATGTTGTCGTACGCCCGCTGCAGGAACGTCGAGTAGATCGCGACGACCGGCTTGATCCCCTGCGTCGCCAGCCCGCCCGCGAACGTGACGGCGTGCCCCTCGGCGATCCCGACGTCGAAGAAGCGCGACGGGAACCGCCGCTCGAAGATCGCGGTCCCGGACCCGCTCGGCATCGCCGCGGTGATCGCGACGAAGTCGTCGCGCTCCTCGCCGAGCGCCGCGAGCGAATCGCCGAAGACCTGGGTCCAGGTCGGCGGGCCGCTGGGCTTCTTGCGGGCCTCGCCGGTGACCGGGTCGTACGCCGCCAGCCCGTGCCACTTCTCGCGGTTGGCCTCGGCGAACGCGAAGCCCTTCCCCTTGGTCGTGAGGACGTGGATCACGCGCGGCCCCTTGAGGCTGCGCACGTGCGCGAGGGTGTGGCAGAGCTTGTCGAGGTCGTGCCCGTCGATCGGCCCGAAGTAGCGGAAGCCGAGTTCCTCGAACAGCATCCCCTCGCTGAAGAGGTTCTTGACCGACTCCTCCACGTTGCGCGCCAGCGACACGACGCCGTCGCCGAAGACGCCGCCGAGCTTGAGGGTCACCTTCTTGATCCGCTCGCGGAGCCGGTCGGTGCGCGGGTCGGCGACGATCGTGCCGAGGAGCTTGGCGATGGCGCCGACGTTGGGCGAGATGCTCATCCCGTTGTCGTTGACGATCAGGATGATGTCGCGGTCGGAATGGCCGCCGTTGTTCATCCCCTCGTACGACAGCCCGCAGGTGAGGGCGCCGTCGCCGACCACGGCGACGACCTTGTTGTCCTCGCCCTTCAGGTCGCGGGCGGTGGCCATCCCGAGCGCGGCCGACATCGCCGTGCCGGCGTGGCCGGCGCCGAAGTGGTCGTGCGGCGATTCGTCGCGACGGAGGAAGCCCGACAGCCCGCCCTCGGTGCGGAGGGTGTCGAATCGCGCGTTGCGGCCGGTGAGGAGCTTCCACGCGTAGGCCTGGTGCCCGACGTCCCAGAGCACCTTGTCGCGCGGCGAGTCGAACTCGTAGAGGAGGGCGATCGCCAGCTCGACCACCCCGAGCGACGCCCCGATGTGGCCGCCGGTGATCGAGCAGCACTCGACCAGGCGGTCGCGGACCTCCTGGGCCAGGTCGGGGAGCTGCTCCCGCGACAGGCGCTTGAGGTCCTCGGGTCCCTGGATCTGCTCCAGCAGCGACATCGGCGCTCCGCGCGCGGGGTGTGGGTCAGGACGTCCTGTTGACAATATACCGTGCCAGGGTGGCCAGCGTCCCGTCCGGGATGCCGGCCCGCTCGAGCGCCGCAAGCGCCGCCGCCGCATGGCGTTGGGCCTCCTGGCGCGCGCCATCGACGCCCAGGAGGCCGACGTAGGTGCTCTTGGCGAGCTGGGCATCGCGTCCGGCGGTCTTGCCGAGCTGTGCCGAGGTCCCGGTCGCATCGAGGACGTCATCGGCGACCTGGAACGCGAGGCCGATCTCCCGGCCGAACTCCCGCAGGCCGCCCATCCAGACCGGGGGCGCGCCGGCGGCGAGGCCGCCGATGGCGACGGCCGCGGAGATCAGCGCCCCGGTCTTGCCGCGGTGCACCGCCACGAGCTGCGCCAGGTCGGTGCGACGCCCTTCGGCCTCGAGGTCCAGCCACTGCCCCCCGACCATGCCCCGGATGCCGCCGGCCTCGAAGAGCTCGGTGGCCAGCGCCCCGACCGTCGCGGCGTCCAACCCGGCCTCGACGGCCGCGCGAGCGAGCTCCTCGGCCGCGACCGGGACGAGGAGGAAGCCGACCCGGGTGGCGGCGGCCACGTCGAACGCGACATGCGTGGTCGCCCGGCCGCGCCGCAGGGCATCGTCATCCATGCAGGGCAGGTCGTCGTGCACCAGCGAGTAGGTGTGGACCACTTCCACGGCGGTCGCGATGCCGACGATCGCCTCGCCGGGGCGACCGCCCACGGCGCGATGCGCGGCGAGCAGCAGGGCGGGACGGATCCGCTTCCCGGGCGAACGCAGCGCGTAGGCGAGCGCCTCGCCGAGGCGACCGGGATGCTCGCTCCGCATCCGCTCGGCCAGCGTCTCGAGGCGGGCGTCGACGAGGCGACGCGCCTCGTCGAGCACCGAACGCGGCGCGTCGTCCGCCGTCTCAGCCATCCAGCGGCTCGAGTCGCGGCGCGCCGTCGGCACCGGACTCCTTGAGCACCTGCATCACCCGAGCCTCCGCCTGACCGAGCCGGGCCTGGGCCGTGCGCAGGCGCCCGACGCCTTCCTCGAAGAGCGCCAGTGCCTCCTCGAGCGCGAGGTCGTTGTCCTCGAGGCGCCGGACGATCTCCTCGAGTCGCGCCAGGTCGTCGCCGAGGGTCGGCGTTCCACTCATGACTCCTCCACGCGTGCGGGGATGGTGCCATCGCTCACCCGGAGGGCGAACGGACGGCCCGGGACGAAATCGGCGACGGCGCGCAGGATGCGGCCCTCCGGATCGCTGGGGACGGCGAAGCCGCGGCCGAGCACCTCGAGCGGCGACAGCGCGTGCAGCGCGGCGCCGAGGCGGGCCAGCGTCGCGCGCTCCGCCGTGACGCGGGCGCGGACGGCCGGTTCGAGCCGTGCCGTGATGCGCGTGAGTCGCTCCCGAGGCCGCCGGACGTGGCGCTCGAGCCCCGGGGCGAGGGCGGTCCCGGCGCTGCGGAGTCGTCGCTCGGCACTGCGCAGGCGTTCGAGCAGCGCGCCGCCCATCCGCTCGCGGGTGCGTTCGAGGCGCTCGCCACGGCGGGACATCCGATCGCGGATGTCGCGGCGCAGCTGGGTGCCGATCGCCTCGAGGCGCTGGAGCACGTCGCGCCGATCGGGCAGCGCGAACTCCGCCGCCTGGGACGGCGTCGCGGCGCGCAGGTCGGCGACCAGGTCGGCCAGCGTCACGTCGACCTCGTGGCCCACGGCGGAGATGACCGGCACCGGGCATGCCGCGATCGCCCGGCAGAGCGCCTCGTCGTTGAAGGCGGCGAGGTCCTCCTTGGCGCCGCCGCCGCGACCGATGATGCAGCAGTCCACGCCGTCGAGTCGCGCCACCGTCTCGAGCGCCTCGACCAGCTCGGCCGCCGCGCCGTCGCCTTGCACCGCGGCGCCCACCACCAGCAGTTCCACCGACGGCCAGCGCCGCCGGGCGACCGTGATCACGTCGCGCACCGCGGCGCCGGCGACCGACGTGACCACCGCGATCCGCGACGGGAAGGGCGGCAGCGGCCGCTTGCGCGCCGGGTCGAGGAGGCCGTCGGCGAGGAGGCGCTGCTTCACCTGCTCCACCAGCTGCGCCGTGGCGCCGACCGCCGAGGCCGGCAGCACCTGCACCACGTTGAAGCGCAGCGACGTGCGCTCCTCCCACAGGTTCGGCGTGCCGAGGGCGAACACCTCGGTGCCCTCCGCGAGCGGCGCCTTGAGCCGCGCCGCGGCCGAGCGCCACATCGTGCAGTCGACCTTGGCGAGCGGATCGGTGAGCGAGAAGTACACGTGGCCGGAGGGGTAGCGCTTGACGCCCGCGAGCTCGCCGCGCACCCAGATCGCGGGGAAATCGGTCTCGACGCGCTCCTTGAGGGTGCGCGCGAGCCGCTGCACCGTCCAGGCCGCGTCGGGGCCGCTCACCGGCGATCCTGCTGCAGGGTCGCGGCCTGCAGGGTGTTGCTGAGGACCATCGCGATCGTCATCGGCCCGACCCCGCCGGGCACCGGCGTGATCGCGCCGGCGATCTCGCGGACCGCGTCGAAGCTCACGTCGCCGACGACGCGATAGCCCTTCGGGGCGGCCGGGTCGTCGACCCGGTTGATCCCGACGTCGATCACCGTGGCGCCCGGCTTCACGCCGTCGGCGCCGATGAAGTCGGGTCGCCCGATCGCCACCACGAGGATGTCGGCCTCGCGGCAGAGCGCCGGCAGGTCGCGGGTGCGGGAGTGGCAGACGGTGACGGTGGCGTCGCCACCGGGGCCCGACTGCAGCAGCAGGTTGGCCATCGGCCGGCCGACGATCGTGGAGCGCCCGACGACCACCGCTCGCGCGCCGCGGGTCTCGATCCCCGATCGCGCGATGATCTCCTGGATCCCCGCCGGCGTGGCCGGCCGGAGCGCGGTGGGATCGCCCAGGACCAGCTTGCCGACGTTGACCGGATGGAACCCGTCGACGTCCTTGAGCGGGTCGATCCGGCGCATCACCTGGTCCGGATCGATGTGCGGCGGCAGCGGCGTCTGCACGAGGATGCCGTGGGTGTCGCGGTCGGCGTTGAGCCGGTCGATCACGGCCAGCAGCTCGTCGGCCGGGGTCGTCTCGGGGAGAAGGATCGTCTCCGAGCGCATGCCGACCTCGCGACACGCCTTCCCCTTGCTGCGCACGTACATCTGCGAGGGCGGGTCCTCGCCCACGAGGACGACCGCAAGGCCGGGCACGGTGCCGCGCGCGGCCATCCGCGCGGTCCGCTCGGCGACCTCGTCGCGCACGGCGGCGGCGATCGCCTTGCCGTCGAGCAGTCGGGCGCTCACTTCGCGACGTCCGTCGCGCGGGTCTCTCGGATCACGGTCACGCGGATCTGTCCCGGGTATTGGAGTTCCTGTTCGATGCGGCGCGCCACCGACTCGGCGAGGGCCTGGGCGGCCCCGTCGTCGATGGCGTCGGGCCGGACGATGACGCGGACCTCGCGCCCGGCCTGGATCACGGTGACCTTCTCGACGCCGTCGTAGGCGCCGGCGATCTCCTCGAGCCGGTGGAGGCGCTTCATGTAGCTCTCGAACGCCTCGCGCCGCGCGCCGGGGCGCGCGCCGCTGATCGCGTCGGCCGCCTGCACCAGCACCGATTCGGTCGACTCGTGCGGCACGTCGTTGTGGTGGGCCTCGATGGCGTTCAGCACGGGGGGCTTCTCGCCCCACCGGCGGCTCACCTCGACGCCGAGCTGGACATGGGTGCCCTCGTGCTCGTGCGTCAGCACCTTGCCGATGTCGTGCAGCAGCCCGCCGCGGCGGGCCAGCGCCACGTCGGCGTGCAGCTCGGCGGCCATCATCCCCGCGAGCCAGGCGACTTCCTTGGAGTGCTCGTAGAGATTCTGGCCGTACGAGGTGCGGTAGCGCATCCGGCCCACGAGCTTGAGCAGCTCGGGGTGGAGGCCGTGGACGTCAAGCTCGTAGGCCGCCCGTTCGCCGAGCTCGACGAGCTCGGTGTCGAGCGAGGCGGAGGCCTTGGCGACCAGTTCCTCGATGCGCCCCGGGTGGATGCGGCCGTCCTCGACCAGCGCGGCGAGCGCGCGGCGGGCGACCTCGCGACGCACCGGATCGAAGCAGGACACCACGACCGTGTCCGGGGTGTCGTCGATGATCACATCGACGCCGGTGGCGAGCTCGAACGCGCGGATGTTGCGCCCCTCGCGGCCGATGATCCGTCCCTTCATCTCGTCGCTCGGGAGCGCGACGGCCGCGACGGTCGACTCGGCGGTGTGCTCCGCGGCGAGCCGCTGCGACGCCATCGCGATGATCCGCCGCGCCTCGCGCTCGGCGTCGCGCTGCGCCTGCTCGCGGATCTGCCGCGCGAGCGCCTGGGCGGCCGTGCGGGCCTCGTCCTCGACCTCCTGGCGGACCTGTCGGCGCGCCTCGTCCGCAGTCAGGCCGGCGATCGCCTCCAGGCGGCGGGCAGCGTCGGCCGCCTCGGCCTCGACCTCGGCCTCTCGCGCGCGGATCCGCTCGTCGCGGCGACCCAGCGCGTCGCGCTGTCCCGAGACGGCGACCTCCTCCGCATGGAGCCGCTCCTCGCGCTCGGCGATCCGCTGCTCCCGATCCCCGAGCCGTCCCTCGAGCTTCTCGATCTCCTCGCGACGGCGGGCGAGATCCTCCATCGCCTCGCGGCGCAGGGCCGCGGCCTCGTCGCGGGCCAGCTCGAGCTGGCGCTCGCGAGCGTGGACCGCCTCGTGCTCGGCGGTGGAGCGAAGCTGGGCGGCGTCCTGGCGGGCCTGTTCGGTGAGCTGGGCGAGCGAGCGGCCGCGCGAGCGCTGGACCATCATCCAGCCGGCGACCCCAAGCCCCATGCCCACCGCGGCGCCGAGCCCGATGGCCACGGCGAAGGGAAGCTCCATCGATCTATTCCTCGCCGGCGCGGGGCGCCGGGTTGCGGTCAGTCGGTCGCGCCGCTCCGGCTGCCTCGCTTGCCAGGCGGCAGCAGTCGCGCGAGATCGTCAGTCAGCGAGGTCAGCCGGGTGGCCACCTCCGCATCGGCCCGTCGGGCCCGGAACAGTTCGTCGGTCACCGCCAGTCCGGCGAGGATGGCGGCCTTCTGCGCCTCGAGCGACGGCGCCATTGCGCGGATGCGCCGGAGCGCCTCGTCGAAGTAGGCCGCGACCTCGCGGGTGTACTCGGGCGGCAGCTCGGAGCGGACGACGAGCTCCTCGCCGCCCACGACCACGCGCACCGACTCCTTCGCGCTCACGCCGCGGCTCCGCCGTCGGGTGCCTCGGCCACGAACGCCAGCCGCTGCTGCAACCGCACCAGGAGATCGCGGGCCCGATCGAGCCGGGAGGCGAGCTCGAGGTTCTCGCGCTCGAGGTCGAGGAGGCGGGCCCGGAGCCGCACCAGCTCGTCGCCCGGCACCATCCCCTCCTTGCCCTTGACCGCCTGCAGCTCGCTCTCGGCCTTCAGGCAGCGCCGGCGCCAGCCCCCGAGCTCCTCGCCCAGGTGCCCCAGCACGCGCTCGAGGTCATCGAGCGCGGCGAGGTCAGGTCGTGCGTAGGGTGACGTCAAGTTCCCGCTCCAGCATCGGCACGAGTCGGCCGATCGCCTTGTCCACTTCCGGATCGGTGAGGGTGCGGTCGGACCCCCGGAAGGTGAGCCGGACAGCCACGCTGCGGCGACCCTCCGGGATCCCCTTGCCGCGGAACTCGTCGACCACCGCCACCGATTCGAGGGCGAGTCGCGCCCCACGCGTCGCAAGGAGGTCGAGCACCGCCGCGATCGGGCGTCCGTCGGCGACCAGGAGCGCGAGGTCTCGCGAGACCGCCGGGTGCTGCGGCAGCGGCTGGAACTTGACCGCCGCTCCCTGCCCCGGCTGGACCTCGACCTCGCCGCCGAACACCGGGGCCGCCCAGGCCGGGGCATCCGCCTCAAGCTCACCGCACCACCCGATCACCGCGCCATCGGCTGCCCGGGCGATCCAGCGATCCCCCTCAACTTGGACCGAGGCGGAACGATCCGCCAGACCGACGACTCGCTCGAAGATCCAGCGCGCATCCCAGCGGTCGATCCGCGGCGCCGCTCCGCCGCTCCAGTGCGGTGGATGGCGGTCCCCCGAGACGGCGAACGCGGCCCGCTGGCGCTCGAGCGGGCGCTCCCCGCCGCGGGCGGCGAAGACGGTGCCGATCTCGAAGAGACGGATGTCACCGGTGTGGGCCGACCAGTTGACCTCGACCTGCTCGACCAGCCCGGGAACCAGCGTGGTCCGGAGCCGGCCATGGTCGGCCGAGAGCGGATTGAGGATGGCGGGGGCGTCGGGCGCGGTGGCCTCCCGCATCGCCAGCGACACGACCTCGCGCAGCCCCAGCGCCGCGAGCCCGCCGCGCAGCCGGTCGGCAGCGAGCCAGGCCGGGTCGTCGGCGCGGTGCCCGGGACGGAACGGCGCCAGCTCGGTGGGGATCCGCTCGTAGCCGTGGACCCGCGCGATCTCCTCGATGAGGTCGATCTCCGCGGTGATGTCGGGCCGCCATCCCGGCACGTCGACCGCGATGCGGCCGTCCTCGGGCTTGCTCACCACCGTCGCGCCGATGGCGACGAGGCAACGCTCGATCTCGGGCCACGAGAGCTCGACGCCGAGGACCTGGGTGACCCGTGCGGGACGCAGGAAGACCCGTGGCGGATGCACCGGCGACGGGAAGCAGTCCACCAGGCCGCCGTCCACGGTGCCGCCGGCGACGGTGACGAGCAGTCGCACCGCTCGGCGGAACGCGTCGACCGCGCCCCACCGGTCGGCGCCGCGCTCGAAGCGCTGCGCGGCGTCGGTGGAGAGACCGAGCGCACGGCGCGCGGCCCGGACCCGCTGCGGGTCGAACCACGCACACTCGAGCAGGATGTCGGTCGTCCCGGCCGTCACCTCGGTGTCTCGGCCGCCCATCACGCCGGCAATGCCGATGGCGCGTCCCGCGTCGGCGATCAGCAGCGTCCCCTCGGCCGCGGTGCGCGCCACGCCGTCCAGCGTGACCAGCGGTTCGCCCCCCGCGCGCGCCGGGCGGACGACGATCGCGGGCCCCCGCAGCGTGGCGGCATCGTAGGCGTGCATCGGCTGGTTGAGCTCGAGCATCACGTAGTTGGTGACGTCGACGACGTTGTTGATCGCGCGCAGGCCCACCGACTCGAGCCGCTCCGCGAGCCAGCGCGGCGACGGCCCGATGGTGACGCCGCGGATCCGCGCCGCCAGGAAGCGGCCGCAGCCGCCGCGATCGACGATCGCGAGGCGCACGCCGCCGACCGTCGCCTCGTCGGCGAATCGCCCGGGCGCCGGCAGGTCGAGTGCCGCCTCGCCGGGGATCTCCGGCAGGCGGTATGGCGCGTCGTACGCGATCGCGAGTTCGCGGGCCACGCCCTTGTGGCAGAGCAGGTCGCCGCGGTTCGGCGTGACGTCGATCTCGAGCCGGTCGTCGCCCAGTTGCAGCACGGCGAGGAGCGGCGTGCCGGGCGCCGCGTCGGTGTCGAGCGTGTAGATGCCGTCGTGGTCGGTGCCGAGGCCGAGCTCCCGCGCCGAGCAGAGCATCCCCTCCGACGGCTCGCCGCGGATCTTGCGCTTCTCGATGACGAGCCCGCCCGGCATCGTCGTGCCGAGCCGCGCGAACGGGTACTTGTGCCCCGCCGTGACGTTCGGCGCGCCGCAGACGACCTGCAGCGGCGTGCCGCTGCCGTCGTCCACCGTCGTGATGCGGAGCTTCTCGGCGTCGGGGTGCGGGCGCACCGCCGTGACGAGGCCGACGACGAACGGCGCCAGCTCCTGACCCACCGCCTCGATGGCGTCGACCGGCGCGCCGAGCATGCCGAGGCGATCGGCCACGTCGCGGGGGTCGAGCGGGCGGCGCAGGAACGCCTCGAGCCAGCGGCGCGAAACCTTCATCCCGCCAGCCCGCCGAACTGCGCGAGGAAGCGCATGTCGCCGCCGTAGAGCAGCCGGATGTCGGGGATGCCGTAGCGCAACATCGCGATGCGGGCCGGCCCCATCCCGAAGGCCCAGCCGGTCCAGCGCTCGGGATCGAGGCCGACGTTGCGGAGCACCTGCTCGTGCACCATGCCGCAGCCGAGGATCTCCATCCAGCCGGTGCCCTTGCACGCCGCGCAGCCGGCGCCGCCGCAGAGCAGGCAGCCGACGTCCATCTCGGCCGACGGCTCGGTGAACGGGAAGAACGACGGCCGGAAGCGCACCCGCGTCTCGGGTCCGAGGAAGCGGCGGGCGAAGTGCGACAGCGTCGCCTTGAGGTCGGCGAAGGTGATCCCCTCGTCGACCGCGAGGCCCTCGATCTGCGCGAAGCCCGGCGCATGCGACGGGTCGAACGGGTCGTTCCGGTACACCATCCCCGGGATCACGACGCGGTACGGCGGCGGGCCGTCGCGCATCACCCGGATCTGCACCGGCGAGGTGTGGGTGCGGAGCAGCAGCTTCTGGCCTGCCTCCGGCGTCACGGTTCCCTGGTCGAGATACAGGGTGTCGTGCATGTCCATCGCCGGATGGTCGGGCGGGAAGTTGAGGTCGTGGAAGTTGAGCGTCTCCGTCTCGACCTCGGGCCCGAGGGCGACGGTGAAGCCGAGGCCGCGGAAGATCGCGACGATCTCGTCGACGACCAGCGTGACCGGATGGCGGGCGCCGACCCACTGGGGCCGGCCCGGCATCGTGAGGTCGAGGCCGGCGCGCTCGCGGCCCTTCTGCTCCGCGGCGAGCGCCGCGCGGCGCAGGGCGATGGCGGCCTCGAATTCGCCCTTCAGGGCATTCAATGCCGCGCCCGCCTCCCGGCGCTGCTCGACGGGAATCGAGGCGAGCGCCTTGAGGCGGGCGGTCAGTTCACCCTGCTTGCGGCCCAGCACCGCGACCTCCTCGGCCTCGAGGGCCGCCGGGTCGAGTGCCGGGATCGCGGCGAGGCGGGCGCGCAGCGCGCCGAGGTCGGTGGGATCCGCCACGGCCGCGGCTACTGCTGGGCCTTCGCCACCTCGGCCAGCTTCGCGAAGGCGTCGGCGTCGTGCACCGCCAGGTCCGCGAGGACCTTCCGGTTGATCTCGACCCCGGCCTTCTTCAGCCCCGCCATCATCCGCGAGTACGACAGCTCGTGCATCCGGGCCGCCGCACCGATGCGGGTGATCCAGAGCCGGCGGAAGTCGCCCTTCTTCTTGCGCCGGTCGCGGTAGGCGTACGCCATCCCCCGCTCGACGGTCTCCTTGGCGGCCTTGTAGCGCTTGCTGCGGGCCCCGACCGCGCCCTTGGCGGCGGCCATGATCTTCTTCTTGCGCGCGTGGTGCGCGACGCCGTTCTTGACGCGTGACATGGGTGCGGTCTCCTCAGCCCTGCAGCAGCTTGATGGTGCGCCGGAAGTCGGCGGAGCTCACCAGCGCGGCCTTGCCCAGCTTGTTCTTGCGGGCGGTGTCCTTCTTGGTGAGGATGTGGCGAAGGTTCGCCTTGTTGCGCTTGATCTTGCCGGTGCCGGTCAGCGAGAACCGCTTCGCCGCCGCCCGCTTGGTCTTCATCTTGGGCATCTGTCGTCTCCGGTACCCGTCTCGCTCGGCCTATTTCGGCGCGAGCACCATGATCATGTTGCGGCCGTCGAGCTTGGCCTCCTGCTCGATCTTGCCGACATCCGCCAGCTCGGCGGCGACCCGGTCGAGCACGGCCTTGCCGAGCTCGGGATGGGCCATCTGCCGGCCGCGGAACATCATCGTCACCTTCACCTTGTTGCCGTCGCCCAGGAACTCCCGGGCGTGGCGGGTCTTGAAGTCGAAGTCGTGGTCGTCGATCCCGGGGCGGTACTTCACCTCCTTGAGGTGAATCACGTGCTGCTTCTTCTTGGCCGCCCGGGCCGCCTTCGCTTCCTCGAACTTGAACTTGCCGTAGTCCATGATCTTGACCACGGGCGGGCGGGCCATCGGGGCGACCTCCACGAGATCGAGTCCCCGCTCCTGGGCGGCCGCCAGCGCTTCCTCCACCGGCAACACCCCGAGCTGCTCACCCTCTGCGGTCACCACCCGAACCGGCGAGATGCGGATCTGCCGGTTCACCCGTACGCGCCGTTCGCGATCGAAACTGGACAGTGGCTGGTCCTTTCGCTGAAGCCACGAAAACGAACACCCCGCCGAGTGGGCGGGGTGTCCGAAGAGGCGCACCGCAGCCCCGGAGGGCTGGATGCTTATGTCTCTCGGTACCCGGTTGCCCTTGCTGCCGGCTGGGGGTGGGCCGGATATCCCGGCCACTTGGAACTCGGGGAAC
>CAZKYO010000006.1:0-82440 GCA_964557115.1 uncultured Gemmatimonadaceae bacterium | reverse complement strand
CCGTCGCGGAAGTCGACCCGACCCTCCTCGACAAGCACCCGCCAGTTGTGGTCGAAGTAGCTCCCCTGGGTCCGCTCGTTGGCGTGCGTGGCATACTCGAACTCGCGACGGTGGATCACGTACCGCGCGTTCGGGAACGCCGCCTGCACCCTGCGCTCGGCGTCATCCGGCGCGACGAAGGTGTTGCCGCCGGCGTGGTCGAAGTGCAGGTGCGTGTCCACCACGATCCGGACATCCTCGCTCCGGTGCCCCAGCTCGGCGAGCGCATCCTCGAGGGCGGTGCGTCCCTCCGCGCCGGCGTTCTCGACGCCGTAGATGTCGCGGAACTTCTCCGCCTCCTTGTTGCCGAGCCCGGTGTCGATCAGCACCAGGCCGTCGTCGTGCTCCACGAGGAGCGGTCGCATGGCGAGGGTGATGCGATGCCGCTCGTCGGCGGGGATGCGGCGCTCCCAGAGCGGCCGCGGCACCACGCCGAACATGGCGCCGCCGTCGAGCCGCTGGTGCCCCGCCTCGATCGCGTGCACGCGGAGGCGGCCGACCCGCAGCGTCGTGACGCGGCTCACGCGCCGAGTTCCGCGATCGGGGTGCGGTGCAGCACCTCGAGGTCGGAGAGGGTGAGGGCGCCGCGTTCGCGCGCCGCGCCGAGCAGGCGCTCGAGCAGCATGCCGGTCACGATCGCGTCGCCCGCCGCGCGGTGGCGCGCGGGGAACTCCAGCGCGAAGCGATGCGCCAGGGCGTCGAGGCCGTACGACGACTCGCCCTTGTAGAGCCGTCGCGCCAGCCGCACCGTGCAGAGCCGCGGCCCGTCGAGGACCAGGTCGCGCGCGCGCCGCACCTCGTGTCCGACGAAGCCCCAGTCGAAGCGCGCGTTGTGCGCCACGAAGACGCGGCCGGCGAGCGCGGCGAGCAGGTCGTCGGCGATCCGGTCGAACGGCGGCGCCTCGCGCACCATTGCATCGCTGATGCCGGTGAGCTCGGCGATCCGCGCGGGGATCGGTCGCCCGGGGTTCACGAGCGACTCGAACACCAGCTCGCGACGACTCCCCTGCACCACCACGACGGCGATCTCGGTGATCCGGTCATCGTCACCGGGACGCATCCCGGTGGTCTCGACGTCGACGACCGCGAAGGCGCACTCGTCGAGCAGCGGCGAGCCCTGCGCGGCGGACACCAGGGCCCAGCGTCCATCGGCCTGCTGCCTGACGCGCGGGTCGGCGCCGAGCAGCGCGGCGGCGAGCCGATCGGCGACCGCCGGCGGGGCGCCGGGGATCCCCATCACCTTCCCAGCGAGCGCGGCGGCGTCGAGCGGCCCCTCGGCGAGGAGCGCCAGCGCCTTCTCGACCAGCGTGCCCGACGGGACCGGGGTGAGCCCGATCACGCGCCGTCCCGGTGGGCGATCGCGTAGGAGAGCGTCTCGAGCTCGACGGCGAGGTTCACGTTCTTCACGTCCACGCCCTCGGGCACGTGCAGCTGCACCGGGGCGAAGTTGAGGATGGCGGTGATCCCCGCCGCGACCAGCCGGTCGACGAGCGCCTGCGCCGGGTCGGCCGGGGTGACGAGGATCGCGATCTCGACGCGCTCGCGCCGGATGATCGCCTCGAGCTCGGCGACATCCTCGATCGGCAGGCCGCCGGTCGAGGTACCGACCTTGTCGGCGTCGCGATCGACGATCGCGACGATCTCGAAGCCGCGGGCGCTGAAACCGGCGTACTGCACCAGCGCGCCGGCCAGTCGCCCGGCGCCGACGATGATCACCCGGTAGCGGTGGCCGAGTCCAAGGATGTCGCGCAACCGGGTCGCCAGCGCATCGACATCATAGCCGAGGCCTCGCTTGCCGAACGACCCGAAGAAGGAGAGATCCTTGCGCACCTGGGCCGAGGTGGTGCCGGCACGCGAGGCGAGGGCCTCCGACGAGATCGTGTCGCGGCCCTGGTGCTGGAATTCCTCGAGGAAGCGAAGGTAGATCGCCAGGCGTCGGACGGTGGAGTCGGCGATCTTGCGCTGGAACATTCGTGAAATGTTTCACAAGCGCTGCTCCGAAGCAACTTCCCCGCGAGCTGCCAGCGCCGAGCTTGCGCCCCGAGGCCACCATACCACCCGGTCCCGCCGGGCCGGCGTCAGGGGCCGCCACCGGGTCCCGGACCGATGCCGACGGATGGACCGTCGAATGGCGAGGGGTCGAACAACCCGGTGGCGGCCCCCTGACGCCGTCCCCTGATTCGCCTTCGGCGATCCTCGGAGGCGGGGGTGAAGGGGTCGCCCCGGCTTGTTCGACCGCTCGCCCTTTCGTGATCGTCCCACCACCCTTGGTCGGGGAGCCGGGGCGACCCCTTCACCCCCGCTAGTCGGAGATATCCAGCGCAGCGAGCAAGGCGACGAACTGCTCGAGGGTCACGACCTCCGGCCGTACCGCCGGGTCGATGCCGGATCGCTCCAGCAGCACGGCGGCCTCCTCCGCCCCCATCCCGCGTGCCTCGCGGAGCGCACGTGCCATCCGCTTGCGGCGATACGAGAACAGCGACACGACGAGTCGGCGCAGGTCGCCGATCCGCTCCGGCGCGATCGGCGGCATCGCGTGCGGAATGAGGTGGATGACGGCGGAGTCGACCTTGGGCGGCGGCGTGAACGCGCCGCGCTTGATCGTCATCGCGAGCGTGGCGTGCGCGGCGGCCGAGACGCCGACGGTGAGCGCGCCGTAGTCCTCGTCACCGGCGCGCGCGGCGAGCCGCCGGGCGACCTCGGCCTGCACGAGGTAGGTGACCGACGCCGGCAGCGGTGCCGTCAGCGCCTTCTCGAGCAACGGCGAGGTGATGTAGTACGGGATGTTCCCCGCGACGCGCCAGGTGGCACCGTTCGCCGTCCACGGTGCCACCAGCGCCGGCCAGTCGAGCTCGAGCGCGTCGCCCTCGACGAGCGCGAACGCGGCGTCGCCGAAGCGGCGGCGGAGCGGCGTGGCCATCCGCGGGTCCCGCTCGATCGCGACGACGGTGGCCCCTCGGTCGAGCAGCGCCGCCGTCAGCCCGCCGGGCCCCGGACCGATCTCGAGGAAGACGTCGCCCGGGGCCGCACCGCTGGCCTCGGCGATCCGCGCGAGCAACGCCGGGTCGGTGAGGAAGTGCTGCCCGAGCGCCTTGCGGGTGCGCACCCAATCAGGCCCGGAGGACGAGCAAGGTGCAATCGTCACTGGCGACCGCGCCGAAGGCCGCCACGTCCTCGAGGACGAACCGCAGCAGTTCCGCGGGCGCCAGCCCTCGTCCGGCCTCCAGCCTCGCCATGAGTCGGTCGGTGCCGTAGCGGGCGCCGTCGGCGCGTTCGCCGTCGGTGAGGCCATCGGTGCAGATCACGAGCAGATCCCGCCCGTAGACCCACGGCACGGTCGCCGTCCCGAACGCGGTGCCCTCGGCGAGCCCGAGCGGCGGTGCGGTGGTCTGCAGGCGCTCGGCCGGCCCCTCGCCCGGCACCCGGAACGCGTACGGATGTCCCGCGTTGCTGTAGCGGAGCTCGGCACTCTCGGGATCGAGCACGAGGTAGATCAGCGAGAGGTACATCTCGGTCGTCGCGAGCTCGTCCTCGAGCGAGCGCCGGATCAGCGAGAGGGTCGTCTCGGGCGCGAGCGCGGAGTTGACGTGGATGCCCGCGGCCGCCATCACCTGGGCCGCGATGAGCGCGGCCGAGAAGCCGTGGGAGGAGACGTCGCCGAGCATCACGCCGACGCGGCGGTGGCCCAGCGGCGCGAAGGTGTAGAAGTCGCCGCCGAGCGATTCCGCGGCCACGGTGTGGACCGCGACGTCGGCGTCGCCCCGCAGCACGTCGGGCGTCGGCATCAGCTTGACCTGGAGGTCGTGGGCGAGCTCGAGCTCGCGCGCCACCCGGTGCTGCTCCCGCTCCGCCGCGGCGAGCCGCGCGTTCTCCAGGGCGGCGCCGATCTGGCTGGCCACGGCAGCCAAGAGCTTGGTCTCCTCGCGCGTGAAGCTGCCGCCGCCGGCGCGGTCGGCGAGGGCGAGCGTCCCGACGACGCGCGCCGGCTGCCCCGCCGCGGCGTACACGATCGGGACGGCGAGGACCTCGCCGT
Organism: uncultured Gemmatimonadaceae bacterium; assembly: GCA_964557115.1. Lineage (GTDB taxonomy): Bacteria > Gemmatimonadota > Gemmatimonadetes > Gemmatimonadales > GWC2-71-9 > Palsa-1233. The sequence goes on along the minus strand of CAZKYO010000006.1, from coordinate 78,368 downwards.
CCACCCAGTCCGGCTGCACGCCCGTCTGCACCCGGCGGGTGCGGAAGGCGCGGGCGATGACGACGTCGTCCGGGGCGTCGATCGGCACTGCTTCCGGGATCGTGTCGGCGCCGGCGCCGACCAACGCGACCATCCGCAGCATGCCGTTGTCGTCGAGGACGCGCAGGCCGGCGCGGCGCGCCCCCGTGACCGCGGACACCTCGCGCAGCAGGTGCGCGGCGACCTGCTCGACCGGTTCGGAGCGACCGAGCAGCTCGCCGATCGAGTACAGGAGGTCGATCTCCTCGTAGCGCGCGGCCAGCTCGCCGGTGAGCGCCGCCGCGCTGTCGTCGGCATGGAGCACCGACTCGACGATCGGCATCAGCTTGGCGGCCAGGAGGTCGGCAGGGCGACCGTCGGACGGGACGATCTCGAGGAAGAGCTCGCTCCCCGGCACCGCCACGAACGCGGCGGCATCCTCGCCCGGGCGGCGCGGTGCGCGGGGCGCGGCGGCCTCGGGTCCGGCGCGCAGCCGCCACTGCGTCCCGTCCAGGCGCCAGAGCCGCACCGTCGCCCCGGCGAGGGCGCCGAGGTGAGGGATCAGGCTCCGGAGCGTGTTCAGTGTCGGGGCAGCGTCATCCAGATGGTGTTCCCCTGCTCATTGAAGGCAACCTGCTCCGCCAGGCGGCGGATCATGAAGAGGCCGCGACCGCGGGTGGCCTCGATGCATTCCTCGGCACTCAGCTCGCGGATGCTTGCGTGGTCGAACCCGGGACCCTCGTCGGTCACCGTCAGGACGATCCGCTCGAGGGAGACCTCCACCTCGACCCGCACGTGGCGCCCCGGGTCGCTCCGGTTGCCGTAGGTCATCGCGTTGGCGATCGCCTCGGCGGCAACGGTCCGGAGACGGAAGCGGACCCGCCCGGTGAGCGGGCCCTGGGCGCGGCAGCAATCGACCACGGCCTCGACGGCGTCGCCGAGGCGGGCGACGTCGGTCGGCAGCATCAGCTGGAAGAGGGCCGCCCCCTGACTGGGGCCCGGCAACCGGCGCGCGGCGAAGCCCGTCGCCATCTCAGAATCCCGCAAGGGCCTCGGTCGCGGTCGGGGCGATCGCGAAGAGGGTGTCGAGCTTCGTCAGCTCGAAGAGCGACCGCAGGTCCTCGTTGAGGCCGGCCAGGCGCAGCTCGCCGCCGGCCTCGCGGACCCGCTTGTTGATCGACACCAGGGCGCCGAGGCCGGAGGAGTCGATGTAGGCGGTGGCCCCGAAGTCGAGCACCAGCTTGCGCGCGCCGGCCTCCAGGGCGTCCTGGATCACCTGCTTGAGTTCCTGGCGGTTGGCCACGATCAGCTGGCCTTCGACCGCCACCACGGTCACGCCGGCGGGCGACCGCGTCGTCGTGATTGACATCGTCGTCAACGCTCCTGAAGAGTGCCAAGGCGAGCCGCGGCCTGGAGGGCCACCATCGCCGCCACGTCCACAATATCGTCGGGGGCCGCGCCGCGCGACAGGTCGGACATCGGCCGGGCCAGTCCCTGCAGCAGTGGCCCCGCCGCGGTGGCATGCGCGAGGCGCTCGACGAGCTTGTAGCCGATGTTGGCCGCATCGAGCGACGGGAACACCAGCACGTTCGCGCGGCCGGCCACCGGCGAGTCGGGGCACTTGCGCTCGGCGACGCCGGGATCCAGCGCGGCGTCGGCCTGCAGTTCCCCGTCGGCGACGACCGCGGGCCGGAGGCGGTGGAAGCGCGCCAGCGCCTCGAGCACGCCGGCCGTCTCGGCGGTTGCCGCGCTGCCGTGGGTGCTGAAGGAGAGGAACGCGACGACGGGCTCATCCCCGACGAGGGCGCGCCGATCGTCGGCGGCGGCGGCGGCCGACGCGGCGAGCTGGTCGGGTGTCGGCGCGGGCACCACGGCGACGTCGGTGAAGGTCAGCACGCGGCCGTCGGGCAGCCCGTGATACATCGCGGCACTCGCGGAGGCGAGGCCATCGCGCATCCCGATCGCCCAGAGCGCCGCCCGGAGGACGTCCGCCGTGGGCGCGACGGCACCGGCCACGCAGCCATCCGCCTCGTCGAGTGCGACAAGCGCCGCCGCGTGTCGCAGCGGATCGGCGGCAAGGTCGAGGGCATGGAGCCCGTCGCGCACCGCGGCGGGGCGACGCTGCCGGAGGAACTCGGCCACCCGCACCGTGCGGGGGTCGTCCGGGCCGGGCATCGTGTCGCGGCGCAAGAGGCGCGGCTCCGCGATGCCGAGCCGGGCCAGGATCTCCGCCGCCGCCTGGATCCGCGGGTCCTCGCCCTCGGGCAGGACCAGCCGGACCCCGAGACCCGCCGCGCGGGCCCGGAGGCGCTCCCGAAAGCTCACGCCGGAAACTTCGCGGCCAGCGCCCGAGCCACGTCGGGATGCACCAGGCCGTCGAGGTTGCCGCCGAAGCGCGCCGCCTCGCGGACCAGCGACGACGACAGGTAGGTGAGGTCGACCGCGGGCACCAGGAAGACGGTCTCGAGTCCGCCGTTGAGGCGCCGGTTCATGAGCGCCATCTGGAACTCGTACTCGAAGTCGCTGACCGCGCGCAGGCCGCGCACCGCCATCGTGGCCTGCCGTTCGCGGGCGAAGTCCGCGAGCAGTCCGGCGAACGACGCGAACTCGATGCGCGGGTCGTCGCCCAGGGCGGTCTGGAGCAGGGTCAGGCGTTCCTCGACCGAGAACAACGGCGCCTTCGCGGGATTGATCGCGACCGCGACGATCAGTCGGTCGCAGAGGGCGAGCGCCCGGCGGGCGAGGTCCTCGTGCCCGCGCGTCGGCGGATCGAACGAGCCGGGGTAGATCGCGATGCGCGTCATGGTGCCCTGAGGAAGGTGACGGCCACGTCGCCCCAGCGGCGCGTCTCGCCGCCGTCGATCGCGGTCCTAGGATGATGCTCGACCGCGAGCACCGGGGCAAATGGGGCCTGCCGCCAGCGGTCGGCCAGCCGCACGGCGAAGTCGATGGTGAACGGCGGGTCGGCCAGGACGAGATCGTAGGCGTCGGGGGCCAGGCCCTCGACGAACCGCATCGCATCGCCGCGGCGGACGGTCGTCAGGGCCTCGGCCCCGAGGGCCGCGATGTTCGCGCCGAGCGCCCCGAGCGAGGCGCGCTCGAGTTCGACGAAGGTCGCATGCTTCGCGCCGCGCGACAGCGCCTCGAGTCCGAGCGCCCCGCTGCCCGCGAAGAGGTCGAGCACCCGCGCGCCAGGGAGCTCGGGCGCGAGGATCGCCAACCAGGCCTCGCGGACCCGTTCGGCCGTCGGCCGCACGCGCGCATCCCGCGGCACGACGAGGCGCCGGCCGCGCCAGGTGCCGCTGACGATCCGCGTCACGCCGCAGTCGGGCCGAGCGCCAGCACCCGCGCCTGCAGCGCCGAGCGTCCCTGCCATTCGTTGCGCTCGAGCCGGAACGCGACGTCGACGTCGAGGCCGTGCAGCGGCTCGGCTCGATCGGCCCAGTTGAAGGCGATCGCGTCGAGCCGGCGCCCGGAGGCGTCGAGCGTCGCCTTCAGGTGGTTGCTCCCCACCGTGCGCGGGCCGCCGAGACGCGCCCCGCGCAGCCCGAACACCGGCGCCGGATTGCCCATGCCGCAGGGCTCGAGGTGACGGCCCCACCGCTCGAGGTCGTCGTTGACCTCGTCGGCGCCGAGTTCGAGGTCCACTCGCTGCTCGGGGCCCAGGTCGTGCGCCGCGATCGCCTCGGTGGCGACCGCGTTGAACGCCTCCCGGAACGCGGCGATCCGGTCGGCGCGGATCGTGAGTCCAGCCGCCATGCGATGGCCGCCGTAGCGCTCGAGCAACGCGCCGCACGCGGTGAGCGCGGCGTGCAGGTCGAAGCGCTCCACGCTGCGGCCGCTGCCCTTCCCCACCCCGCCGTCCACGCCGACCAGGATCGTCGGTCGTCCGTAGCGCTCGACCACCCGAGACGCCACGATGCCGACCACGCCAGGATGCCATCCTTCGCCGGCCAGCACGAGGGCGCGGTCCCGCTCGGGATCGGGATACTCGCGCTCGACGAGTGACAGCGCCTCGTCAAGGATCGCCTGGTCGATCGCCTGGCGCTCGCGATTGAGCCGCTCGAGCGACGCCGCGATGCCGGCCGCCTCCGCCTCGTCATCGCAGAGCAGCAACCGCAGCCCGTCGATCGCCTCGCCGATGCGGCCGGCGGCGTTGAGGCGCGGTGCCACGGTGTAGCCGACCTGGCCGGCCCGGACCTCGTCGCCATCCACCCCGGCCGAGCGCAGCAGCGCGCGGACGCCGAGCCAGCGCGAGCGCGGCAGGAGGCGGAGCCCGTGCTTGACCAGCACCCGATTCTCGCCCACCAGTGGCACGACGTCCGCGATCGTCGCGAGCGCGACCAGGTCGAGCAGGTGCCACGCGAAGTTCGCCGGCAGTCCGAGCGGGGCCTGCAGCGCCTGGGCCAGCTTGAAGGCGATCCCGGTGCCGCACAGGTCGCCGAGGCCGGAGGTGTCGTCGGGGCGCTGCGGGTCGATCACCGCGTCGGCGTCGGGCAGCGCGGTGCCCGGCAGGTGGTGATCGGTGACCACGACGCGGAATCCTCCGGCGCGCGCGGCGGCGACCGCCTCCACGGCGGTGATGCCGCAATCGCAGGTGAGGATCAGCGCCGCACCGACGCGTCGCGCCTCCGCCAGGCCCGCGGTGCCGAAGTCGTAGCCGTCGCGCAGCCGGCTCGGGACGAAGCCATGCACGGCGACGCCGGCCGCGGCGAGCGTCCGGACGAGCAGCGCCGTGGCGCACTGGCCGTCGACGTCGTAGTCGCCATGGACCAGGATCGTGCCGCCGGCCCGGGCCACGGCAACGATCGCCGCGACCGCCTCGGCCATCCCGGCGAGGCGAAGCGGATCACCCAGCGAGGCGAGTTCGGGTCGGAGGAAGGCGCGTGCCGCGTCGGGGGAGGCGTGGCCGCGCTGGACGAGCAGCGCGGCGAGGGCGAGGGGCAGGTTGAGCGCCTCGGCGAGCGCCCCGGCAGCCTCGGGATCCGGGGGCGGGGTGAGTCGCCAGCGCGGCAGCGGCGCGCGGCCCGCCGCGGGCTGACTCAGGCCGACACCTCTTCCAGGTACAGGATGGCGCCGCACATCTCGCAGCCCTCGAGCAGCAGCCCGTCGGCCTGCAGCTGGCCGATGCGCGACCGCGGGATCGCCGTGTAGCAGGCGGTGCAGATCGCGTTGGTCGCGGGCACCAGCACCTCGGCGCGGCGCGACTTCCGGAGGCGGTCGTAGCGGGTGCGCAGGCCACGATCGAGCGCCGCCGCCGACGTGTCCCGCTCGGCCTGTGCCGCCTCGTGCTCCACCGCCGCGGCATCGATCCGCTGCTGCAGCTCGTCGCGCACGGTGGCCTGCTCCGCCTCCACTTCGACGAGCCGCGCCTCGGCCTGGCCGACCAGCTCCTCGCGCTGCGTCGCCTCCTCGGCCAGGCGCATCCACTCGCTCTCCTCCTGCGCGAGGATGCTCCGCGCCAGCTCGACGTCGGCCATCAGCTGGGCCGCCACCCGCGGGTTGCGCTCCTGCTCGAGCCGCTGGCGCCGCCGCTCCTGGTGGACCCGCTGCGCCTCCAGCTTCTCCGCCCGCTCGTCGCGGCGCGTGCCGCTGTCGGCGAGTGCGCGCCTGGCGCTCTCGATCTGCTGGCGCGCCGCCTCCAGCGCCGTGTCGAGGGCCTTGCGCTCCGCGGCGAGCGCATCGAGCCGACCGGCGACGTCCGCCAGTCGGCGATCCTTGCCCTGGACGTCGAGCAGCTTGGGCAGGTCAGGATGCATCAGGTCTCACTCCTCGGGGATGGTTCGTCCCGGGTCGCGTCGCGACCGGCGGGTGGTTGCAAGATACAACCGGAATCGGGCCTGTCCCTCGGGACTCATCGCCCGCCAGCGACGATTCATCTCGAGCGGGTCGTGCTCGGCGGCGATCTCGGGAAAGGCGTGGATCTCCTCCAGCGCCTCCAGGGCACCGACGTAGGCGCGGTCGGCCTCGAGCCCCTCGCGACCGACGTCATCGCCGGCCAGGCGGTTCCAGACGTCGCGGGTCCGCTCATCGAGCGCGGCGAGGGCGTCGCCGAGCGGGGCGCCGTCCTCGAGCGCCATGAGTGCCTCGAAGATCCGCCGGAAGGCGGGCACCGCGAACCGGTCGGCGCCGATCTCGCCGCGCGCCCGGGCCAGCCAGTCCGGGTGGTGCAGCAGGAGGCGCAGCAGCTGGCGCTCGATCTCCGCCCCGGGGGTGCGCGGTCCGGCACGCCGCGGTTCGGGGACGGGGGCCGGGACTTCGCGCACCGGCGGTGTCGCCGCCGGCGGCCGGGCGCGGACGTCGGCGGTCTCGCGGGCGACCACGTCGCGGGGAATCCCGAGCCGCTCGGCGACGCGGCTGATGTAGAGCTCGCGGGTGACGTCGTCGCTCGCCGCGCGCAGCGTCGGCAACAGGCGGTCGAGCGCCTCGCGCCCGCGGCCGACATCGGCGAACCACCCCTTCCGCTCGATCAGCTGCAGCTTGCGCTCGAGCACGTCCACCGCGTCCTCGAACAGCCGCTCGAGCGCCGCCGCGCCCCCCTGGCGCACCACGTCGTCGGGATCCTGCCCCGCAGGCAGTGACGCGACCCGGACGCGGGCGCCTTCCGCCAGCAGCGCGTCCGCCGCCTTGAAGGTCGCGCGCAGGCCGGGTGCGTCGGAGTCGTAGCAGAGGATCACGTCGCTCGTGTAGCGACGCAGCAACTTCGCCTGTCCCCCGGTGAGCGCCGTGCCGAGCGTCGCGACCACGTGGTCGATCCCCGCGATGGCGAGGCGCAGCGCGTCGAAATACCCCTCGACAAGGACCGCGCACTCGGCCTTGCGGATCGCGAGCTTGGCGACGTGGATGTGGTAGAGCTGCTCGCCCTTGTGGAAGATCGTCGACTCGGGCGAGTTGAGGTACTTCGGCTCGCCGGGGCCGAGCAGCCGGCCGCCGAAGGCGACCACCCGGCCGCGCAGGTCGTGGATCGGGAAGAGCAGGCGCTGCCGGAAGCGCGGGAAGAGGGTGCCGTCCTCGCGCCGCTGCACCAGCGCGGCCTCCTCCAGCACCGCCTCGGCGATCCCGAGGTCGCGCATCGCGGCGAGGAACGCGTCGCCGCGCGGCGCCCAGCCGAGGCCGTGCTCGGCCGCGACGTCGAGCGAGAACTCGCGCGACTGCAGGTAGCGCCGCGCCGCCTCCGCGTCGGGAGACTCCCGCAGCTGGCGCGCGTACCAGGCCTGCGCCGCGTCGCACGCCTGGAAGAGCGGCTCCCGCGGATCCGGCCCCGCGCGCTCGGCCTGCTCCGGGATGGCGATCCCGACGCGTCGCGCCACCTCGCGCACCGCGGAGGGATAGTCCATCCCGAAGCGCTCGCGATACCAGGTGAAGACATCGCCGGAGGCGTGACAGACGAAGCAGTGGTAGAGGTTCTTGCGGGGGACCACCACGAAGTTGCGATGGGTGCCGCCATGGAACGGACAGGGACCGCGCCAGTCGCTGCCGGTGCGCTTGAGCTGCACCGACTCCTGCACCAGCTCGAGCAGGTCCGCCGCGTCGCGCACCTGCTCGATCAGCTCGTCGGGAATCCTGCCCATCAGCGCAGCACCGCGATCGTCACGCCGGTCCCGCCCTGCGGCCGCGGCGCGAAGTCGTAGGACGCGACCCGCCCGTCGCGGCCGAGCAGCGCGCGCACGACGTCGCGGAGCACCCCGGTTCCCATGCCGTGAATGATGCGCAGGTGCGGCTGCTCCGCCAGCACCGCCCCGTCGAGCGCGGCCACCACCGTCGCCTCGGCCTCGTCGGCGCGCATGCCGCGGAGGTCGATTTCCCAGGCCGCCTCGCGCGCCGGCGCGTCGCCGGTGGTGACCGGCGCCTGCCGGCGCCCTGCCCCCCGGTCCGCCGGCGGGAGCCGCACCAGCGTGGCCGGCTTCACCACCAGGCGCATCGCCCCGACTTGCACCACCGCCCGGCCGTCGCCGCGCAGCTCCGCCAGCTCGCCGGTGGCCCCGGTGGCGAGGCGCACCCGGTCACCGACCGAGAGGGCGTCCGGATCGCCGGTCGGTGCGGCCTCGCCCTCGCCGAGGCGGTCGGCCTCGGCCCGGACCCCCTCCTCCACCAGTCGCCGCGCCTCGCGCGCCGCCGCCTCGTCCGCGGCGCCCTTGGCCAGGGCCAGCGCCTCCTCGACCCGCCGCCGCGCCTCAAGCAGGTAGGCACGGGCCTGTCGCGCGAGGTCGCGCTCGGCCTCCTTCTCCCGGCGCCGCAACTCCGACTCGCGGGCGGCGTGATCCGCCTCGCGGGCGGCCGTCACCGCCTCGCGCCGGTCCACGTCGATCGTCCGCTCGATCAGCGCGTGCTCGTCGCGCCGCAGCTCCTGCTCGCGGGCCTCGACGTTCGCAAGCAGCCGGTCGAGCTCGCGCTCAGCCTCGGGGACGTACGACTCCGCCACGTCGAGCAGCGCCGCCGGCACGCCGAGCCGCCGGGCGATCGCGATGCCGTAGGAGCGACCGGGGATCCCCTTGGTGAAGCGGTAGGTGGGAGAGAGGGTCGCGGCATCGAACTGCAGCGAACCGTTCACCACGCCCGGGACGGTCGTGGCGAGCGACTTGAGCGCGCCCAGGTGCGTGGTCGCCAGCGTCAGCGTGCCGCGCCGCGTGAGCTCCTCGAGCACCGCCATCGCCAGCGCGCCGCCCTCGGCGGGATCGGTGCCCGAGCCGATCTCGTCGAGGATCACCAGCGCGTCCGCGTCGGCGCCCTCGAGGATCGCCCGCAGCTCGGCGACATGGGCCGAGAAGGTGGAGAGGTCGGCCTGCAGCGACTGGTGATCGCCGATGTCGACGTGGATTCGGCTCACCTGCGGCAGCCGCGAGCCCGCCGCCACCGAGGGGACGATCCCCGACTGGGCCAGCGCGATCGCCAGGCCCGCCGCCTTGAGCAGCACCGTCTTGCCGCCGGTGTTCGGCCCGGAGATGAGCAGCGTCCGCTCGCCCGGCGAGAGCACCAGCGTGAACGGCACCACTGCGACCCCACGCGCGAGGAGGAGCGGGTGCCGCGCGTCGTGCAGCGCAAGGTCACCGCCGGGGCCCGTGAGCTCGGGCACCTCGGCGCCGCAGTCGAACGCCCAGCTCGCCCGCGCCGCGAGGGTGTCCACGGTGACCGCCATCTCGTGCAGCGCCGCCAGTGCCCCGCGCACCGGTCGCAGCAGCCCGGTCAGCTCGCGCAGCACCGCGAGCACCTCGCGCTCCTCGGCGAGCAAGGCCTCGCGCAGCGCGTTGCCGAGCCCGATCGTCGCGCTCGGCTCGATGAAGAGGGTGCCCGCGGAGCCCGACTCGTCGTGGATGATGCCGTCGGGGCGCTGGCGGGCGTCGCGGCGGATCGGGATGACATAGCGACCGCCACGCATCGTGACCGCCCCGGCGCCGGCGGCATCGTGGTCGCGCAGGATGCCCTCGAGCCGCTTGACGAGCCGCTCGCGCGCGGCGTGGACCTCGCGTCGCGCGGCCGCCAGCGCAGGACTCGCGGCGTCGAGCAGCTCCCCCTCGTCGCTGATCGCCCGCTCCAGCGTCCGCTCCACGCCACGGTCCACCGGATCGACCCGCAGCTCGGCGAGCATCGGGGCTGCCTCGGCGACTCGGGCGAGTTCCTCGGCGACGCCGCGACCGGCGGCGAGCGCGAGGCGGACGTCCAGCAGCTCGGCGAGATCGAGGACGCTGCCCTCGACGCGGAGGCGCCCGAGGGCCGCCCGCAGGTCGGGTGACGCGGCCACCTCGACCCGCTCGCCGCGCCGGTGCAGCGCCAGCAGCTCGCCGATCTGCCCCAGCGCGAGCCGGGCGTCGGCCGGATCGGCGTCGGGTGCCAGCGCCCGAAGCCGCTCGGCGGCCAGCGATCCGGCAGCCCGAGCGGCGATCACGTCGAGGACGGCGGCGAACTCGAGCGAGGCGAGCGCCGGCGTCCAGTCCCTGGCGGTCATCCCTGGCCGAGCGCCTCGCGGGCGATGCGATTGATGGTTCGGCCGTCGGCCGAACCCTTGAAGCGTCCCATCAGCTGTCCCATCAGGCGCCCGAGGTCGGTCGCCCCCGCCGCGATCGCCGCGTCGGCCGCGGCGCGGATCTCGGCCGGGTCGGCCTCCGGCGGCAGGTAGTGCGTGAGCGCGTCCACCTCGGCCTGCTCGCGCGCGGCGAGGTCGGCGCGGGCCGCCTTGGTGTACTGCTCCACGGAGTCGAGCCGCTGCTTGATCTGCTTGCGGAGCACCTCGACGACGACGTCGTCGGTCAACGGCCCGGCCTGCTCGAGTTCCCGGTTCTTCAAAGCAGCAAGGACCGTCCCCAGCAGCAGGGTCCGGTCCTTGTCAGCGGCCTTCCGGGCGGCGACCTGGTCGCCGCGAAGGGTGGCCAGCAGGTCAGGCACGCGAGGAGCGTCCACGACGGTTCTTGCGCTGGGCGGCGTTCATCTTGCGCTTCTTCTTCTCGCTCGGCTTCTCGTAGTGCCGATGCTTGCGCAGGTCGGACAAGATGCCCGCCTTCTCGCACTTCTTCTTGAAGCGCTTGAGTGCCCGCTCGAAGCTCTCGTCATCGTGGATGATGACTTCCGACATTCCTGGAATCACCCCTCTCGAGCCCCCGCAAAGGGGCGGTTGGTGCACAGACCTGGAAAGGTAAGCCGGGTCCCGAGTCGGGGGAAGGGTCCGGGGGTAGGCCGGGCCGGCGCCTCAGCCGGCCGGGGGGAGTTGCTGCCGATCCCGGACCTCGACCAGGAGGCGCTCGGTGAAGTCGAGGCGCTCCTGGACCTGGTCCAGCTCGCCCCGGAGCTCGGCGACGTCGCCCCGGAGGGCCTCGACCTCCGCGGCGTCCACCCCGTCGACCAGCCCCGCCTTCAGGCGGGCCTCCTCCAGGCGCATCTTGGCGGTCTTCTGCCAGGCGCTGGTGATCACCGCGGTGATCGGAATCATGAGGGCCAGGCCCGAGACGATCGTGACGAAGCTGAGTCCATCCATCGCTCACTCCCCCGGTGCGTGAATCTCGGCGAGGGCCTCGCGGGCCAGGTCCGCGTCCTCGTCGGCGACGCGCAGCTCAACCGGTCCGGTGATCGGATTGTATCCGAAGATCGTGCCGAATCCGAACAGGTTCTGGACGCCCTCGCCCTGCACGACGTACGGAATCCCCTCCGCCTCGAGCAGCAGCTTGGCGACGACCAGCTCGGCGAGGCTCCCGGTTGAGAAGATCACGGTCATCAGGGCGCCCTCAACCCGGCGGCCAGGTCATCTGCCGCCCGCCGAGGACGTGCAAGTGGAGATGGTGGACCGTCTGGCCGCCCTCGTCGCCGGTGTTGAAGACGCAGCGATAGCCCCTCGCGGCGATCCCCTGCTCCTCGGCGACCCGCGCGGCGAGCGCGAGCATGTCGTGCAGGATCGCGCCACCGTCGGGGAGATGGGTCGCCTCCGCCGCGGACGCCACGTGCTGCCGCGGCACCACCAGTACGTGCGTCGGCGCCTGCGGATGCACGTCGTGGAATGCCACTGCATGTGCCGACTCCCCCGCGAGTCGCGCGGGGATCTCGCCCGCGACGATCCGGCAGAAGATGCAGTCCATCAGCGTTCCCCTTCCCCGCCGCCCAGGCGGATCGTGACGGTGACCGCGGCCGCGGCGATGGCGGCGGTCTCGAACCGCAACACGTGCGGCCCCAGCGACCGCGGCGTCGCGCCGAGTGCCTCGACGCAGAATCGCCGCTCGGACGCATCGAAGCCACCCTCGGGACCGATCAGCCAGCCGATCGGCGCGCGCGCCAGCGCCGGCCCCGGTGGCGGCGCGTCGGCCTCGGCAAGGCACCAGGTGACGGCATCCCGATCCGCGACGAGGGCCTCCAGCGGCCGGAGCGGCTCCACCTCGGGGTACCACGGATTCCCGGATTGCTTGCAGCCCTCGCGGGCCCGACGCCGTGCCTTGTCCACCGCACCGTCGCGCAGGCGAGTGGCCACGGTCACGGTGCGGGCCGTCTCGATCGGCAGCAGGCGCGTGACGCCGAGTTCCGCCAACTTCTCCGCAACCCACAGGAAGCGGTCGCGATCGCCGGCCGCGACCGCCAGCCACAGCGCACCCGGGCGCGGGACGTGGGTGACGTCCTCGACGCGGAACTGCCAGCCGGTCTCCGCCCGCACCAGCGTCCCCGTCGCCGCCGCCCCGGCGCCATCGATCGCGGCGGCCGGCATCGCATCGGTGCCGCGGCGCACCTGCAGGTGATGGCTCTCGTCGCCATCGAGCGACACCAGCGCACCGGGGACCAAAGCCCCTGGCTCGACCGCGACGCGGATCATGCCGGCCGCCGCGCGGCGATCGCCCACCAGTCGGCGTCCTGCACCTCGTCCAAGGGCAGCCAGCCCGCCCGCTCGAGTTCCGGCAGGAAGAGCGCGCGCTCGGTTGACTCCATGCCGCTGAAGATCGCGATCCCGCCGGGCGCCAGCGCCTCGACGATCGCCGGCAGCAGCAACACGTTCACGATGCGCAAAATGTTGCTGCAGACGAGCTGGGCGGGGCCCACCAGTCGATGCATCGCCGCGGCGTCCCCCTCGAGGAAGGTGACCCGGTCGGCGACGCCGTTGCGGAGCGCGTTGGCCTCCGCGATCGGGTTGGCGCTGTCGTCGACCTCGATCCCGACCGCGCGCGCGGCACCCAGGCGCACCGCGGCGATGGCGAGGATGCCGGATCCGCTGCCGAAGTCGAGGACCACCTGGCCGGGCTGGAGGTGCCGCTCGAGGAGCGTCAGGGCGGCGCGCGTCGAACCGTGTTCGCCGCTGCCGAAGGCTGACTCCGGATCGAGGACGAGGACCACCTCGTCGCCGACCGGCACCACCGGAAGCCACGAGGCGGTGAGGATCAGTCGACCGAAGCGCCGCGTCGCGATCCCGTCGCGCCAGCGCACGGTCCAGTCGACCGGCTCGAGTGCCGTGACGCTGGCCTCGAGTCCCTCGAATCGGGCCGCGAGCTCGCCCGCCAGCACCTTGGCGGCATCCTCGGTGGGCAGCGCGGTCGAGAGCACGCCGGCCTCCGGCTCCTCGACGCCGTGGCCGGTGGCCGCCACGATGGCGGCGGCGACCAGGTCGGTGTCCTCGGGGCGGCAGCTGACGGACACGTGCCACCAGTGCGCGGTCACGCCCCCAGTGCCTCCTTCAGCTTGGACCAGAAGCCGCCCTCGCGTTCCGGTCCGTCGGCCTCGTGCTCGGCGAGCTGCGCGAAGAGGCGTCGCTGTTCGTCGTTGAGGTGCTTCGGCGTCCACACCTGCACCCGGACGTTGAGGTCGCCCGTGCCGGTGCCGCCCAGGCGCGGCAGCCCCTTGCCCCGCATCTCGAGGACGGCGCCCGACTGGACGCCGGCCGGGACGACCAGCTCCGCGTCGCCCCACGGCGTCGGCACCTGCAGCGTCACGCCGAGGGCGGCCTGCGAGAACGCCAGCGGCAGCTCGACCCACAGGTCGTCGCCTTCGCGCGTGTAGCGCTCGTCCTCGCGCACCTCGATCACCACGATCAGGTCGCCGGCCGGACCGCCGCGCGGTCCCGCCGCGCCCTGGCCGCGGAGCGTGATGTAGTTGTTCGTCGCGACGCCCGGCGGGATGTCCACCGTCACGGTGCGTTCGCTCTTCATCCGGCCCTCGCCGCGGCAGACCTCACACGGCGTCCGGATCACGACACCCTCGCCCCGGCAGGTGGGGCACGGCCCGACCTGCACGAACTGCCCGAAGATCGAGCGCGCCGCGCGACGCACCTCGCCGGTGCCGCCGCAGGTGCCGCAGGCCACCGGCTTGGTCCCCTTCCCTGCGCCGGTCCCGCTGCAGGTCTCGCACGGCACCAGCGTCTTGAGCTTGATGCTCCGCTTGGCGCCGGTGGCGACCTCCTGGATCGTGACGCGCACCGCGACGCGGATGTCCTGCCCGCGGCGCGCGTCGCCCGGCTGGCGACCGCCGCCGAAGAGGCCCTCGAGCCCGCCCATGCCGCCGAAGTCGCGCATGAAGATGTTGAGCGCCTCGGCGAGGTCGACGTGCTGGAAGCCGCCGAAGCCGCCGCCGGCGGACGAGGGCGCGCTGCCGAAGCGGTCGTAGTGCGCCCGCTTCTGCGGATCGGCGAGGACCTGGTAGGCCTCGCTGACCTCCTTGAACTTCGCCTCCGCCGCGGGCGAGTCGTTGCGGTCGGGGTGGAATTCCATCGCGAGGCGACGGTAGGCCTTCTTGATGTCGGCATCGCTGGCGTCGCGCGCGACGCCGAGGATCGCGTAGTAGTCGTTCACTGCAGGAGTCCCTCGACCAGGCGGCTGGTGTGCTCGACCAGGCCGATGATCTTGTCGTACGGCATCCGGGTCGGCCCGAGGACGCCGATCACGCCGGTGGCGCCGGCGCGGCGATAGGTGCTGGTCACGAGCGTGAAGCCGGCAAGGCCGGGTTGCCCGTGCTCGTTGCCGATGGTGACCTTGAGGCCCTCGCGCCGGCGTTCGGCGAGCGCCTCGCGCAGCAGGTCGCGGCGCTCGGTGATCGAGAGCAGCGAGCGGATCCGCTCGCTGCTGGCGAACTCGGGCTGGTCGGCGAGGTGCGTGGCGCTCCCGAGCACCACCGGCTCGCTGCGGTCGGCGAGGTCGAAGATCCCTTCCCCCTCGGCGACGACGATGTCGAGCAGGTCGCTCGCCTCGCTGCTGCTGGCCGCGTCGCGCAGCCGGTCGCCGAGCGTCGCGCGGATCTCCTGGAGGGAGAGCCCGCCGAGCCGCTCGTTGAGGATCCGCTGCACTTCCTCGACCTTCCCCGGCTCGACCGCGACCGGCACCCGGACGTAGATCGTGCGCACGATGCCGCTGCGCAGGTTGAAGACGAGCAGCAGGCGCTCCGACGAGACGGGCACCAGGTCGATCCGCTCCAGCACGATGTCGTCGAGTGCCGGCGCGACCGCGACGCCGAGTTCCTGGGTGAGGATCCCGAGCACCTGTGCCGCCCGCCGGAGCAGCTCCTCGCTCGCCACCGAGGCCGCCGTGAGCTCGGCCTGCAGCGTCTCGCGCGAACGGGAATCGGGCGGGCTGCGCCGCATGATCGCGTCGACGTAGAGCCGGTACGCCTGGTCGGTCGGGATCCGTCCGGCGGACGTGTGGGGGTGGAAGAGGAAGCCGCGGGCCTCCAGGTCGCTCATCGTCGAGCGAATCGAGGCCGGGGAGATCCCCAGCCCCGACCGCCGCGCGATCGTCTGCGACCCCGCCGGCTCGGCCGTGGCGATGTAGGTCTCGATCACCGCCTCGAGGACCCGCCGCTCGCGGTCGCTCAGCGACTCAAGTTCTGCCATCCCTGAAAGTTAGGCCGCCGCGGCCACGGTGACCAGCGCATCGAGCCGGAGCCAGCCCTCGGCGGTGAGCCGGATCCGGTCGCCCTCGGCGATGGCCCACCCTTCCCGAAGCCACGCCGCGGCGACCGTGGGGGCAAGCCGGTCGCGGGCGACCCCCCGGTCGGTGCGGAGCCCGAAGTACAGCAGCTCGAGCTCCCGCTGGCCGGGTTCCAGCACCTCCCGCCCCGCCTCGGGATCCGACCCCGCCTCCACCCGCCGACGCCAGGCCTCCCACTCGCGCTCGTTCCAGGAGCGCACGCCATCCAGGAACGAGTGCGCGCTCGGACCGAGTCCCACGTAGTCGCGCTGCTGCCAGTAGGCGGAGTTGTGGCGGGAACGGCAACCCGGACGCCCGGCGTTGGAGACCTCGTAGTGCTCGAACCCGGCGGCGCGGAGCGCCGCGTGCGCGGCGAGGTACTCGGTGGCGTAGCGCTCCTCCGGTGCCTCGTGCGCGGCGCCACGCTCGGTCCAGCGCGCCAGCGGGGTGTGCGGCTCGACAGTGAGGCCGTACAGCGAGAGATGCGACGGCGCCAGCGCCAGCGTCAGGTCGAGGTCGCGCGGCCAGTCGCGCGGCACCTCGGGCGGCAGCGCGAAGATCAGGTCGAGCGAGACGTTCCCGATCCCGGCCGCACGAAGCGCGGCAAGGGCGGGAGCGACCTGCCCGGCCTCGTGGGTACGATGCATCCACGCCAGCACCGCGGGGTCGTGGCTCTGCACCCCGAGCGAGACGCGGTTGATCCCGAGCCCCGCCCATGCGCCGGCGCGCTCGGGCGTCACGTCGTCGGGATTCGCCTCGATCGTGACCTCGGCGTCGTCAGCCAGCGGGAGATCGCGTGTGAGCAACCCGATGATCGACTCGAGCGAGGCGGGGGCCAGGCGCGACGGCGTCCCGCCACCGAAGTAGAGCGTGTCGAGGGTGCCGCGGATCGCCGGGTGGTCGCGCCGTGCCGCCCACTCGCGCCCGATCGCCTCGACGAACGCCGAATCGGGAGTGTCCCGGCGCACGGCGATCGCGAAGTCGCAGTAGGAACAGCGACGACCGCAGAACGGGACGTGGATGTAGGCGTGCACGGGGCTGATGCCGCTCAGTCCCAGATGTTGCCGGGCGCCATCAACCCATGAGGGTCGAGCGCGTGCTTGATTCCCTGCATCACCCGGAGCTGGGCCGGCGAGATCTGCAGCGGCATCCACTTGCGCTTGAGCTTGCCGATGCCGTGCTCGGCCGCCACGGTGCCGCCCATCGCGATCACCTGCTCGAGCGTCTCCCGGATGACCCGCTCGACGACCTCGACCTCCGCGTCGTCGCGAGCCACATAGTCCTGATGCGGGTGGCCGTTGCCAGAGTGGCCGTACACCGTCGGCAGCGCGACACCGTGCCGTTCGGCGGCCTCGCGCGCGATCCCGAGCGCCCGCTCGAGCAGCGGCCACGGCACCGCCCAGTCGGTCGCGATCCGTCGGCCGCCCGCCTCGGCGAACGCGTTGCCGCGCTCCAGCATGGTGACCGGCACCGCGTGGCGCACCAGCCGTGCGGTGCGGATCTTGGCGTCGTCGTCGAACACCAGCACATCGTCGGTCAGCGCACCGTTCGTCTCGGCGAGGGCAAGCCAGGCGTCGTAGTCCAGTTCGCGATCGCCCGGGTGTTCTTCCTCGGTGTAGACGAACGCTTCGCCCAGCCAGCCGGACCCGCCTTCCTGCGCGCGCACGATCTCCAGCGACCGCACGTCGAGGAACTCCAGGCAGCGCGGATGGACCCTGCCGGCGTCCATCGCCGCGCGCGCCGCGCGCACGAACGCCAGCGCCGCGGCCTGGGTCGGGAACGGGAAGCCCAGGCCGGTGACGCGCTCGGGGAGCGGCAGCAGGGAGAGCTCCGCCTGCACGACGACGCCGAGGGTCCCCTCGCTGCCGATGAACCAGTCGACCGGGTCCTGCACGGCGGCGTAGCCGACGGTGTTCTTCTCGACCCGGCTCCGATGAAGCTCGAGCAGCTCGCCGTCGGCGAGCACGACCGAGAGGCCGGCCACGTGGCGTCGGGTGGCGCCATAGCGGAGCGAGCGCGCCCCCGAGGCGTTGCATGCGATCGCACCCCCCAGGGCGGCCTCCTCCTCGCTGGTCGGGTCGATCGCGAAGAGGTAGCCCTCCGCGGCGAGCCGCCGCTTGAGGTCGGCCACCCCGATCCCCGGCTCCACCCGCACCGTCATCCGCTCGCGATCGATCTCACCCACGCGGTCGAGCCCGCGGACCGACAGGATGGTGCCGTGGTCGGCGATCGGGCCGGCCGTCATGCTGCTCATCCCGGCGGCGGGAGTGATCGCGCTCCGCGCGGCGTGCGCCTCGCGCATTACCTCGATCAACTCGGAGCGGGTGGTGGGCCGCGCGACGGCGTCCGGCATCATGACGAGCCCCGACGCGTCGGCCGCAAACGAGCGACGGACCGCCTCGTCGCGCGAGACGATTCCGGAGGACTGGGGAGAGGAGGTCATGTCTTGAAATATGCCCCGATTTGGCGACCGAGTCCCGCCGCGGCCGTCTCGCGCATGCCGGCCCGGGCTCCCCGACCTTCTCGGCGGTCATACTCCTCGTAGGGCGAGCGGTCGAACAAGCCCAGGCCGGCACGCGCGAGTCGCACGGCGACGATCGAAGCGATCAGCGGCCGGCACGATGGGGCGGCCCGGCGTTGTTCGACCCCGTGGCATGTCGGGGAGCCCGCCTTCGAGACCGGTCGGGGACGCCGGGCCGCCTCATCGTGCCGAGCCCACGCCCGGGGCTTCAGCGGCGCGTGAACACCGACCCCGGCAGTTGCTCGACCAGCCCACCCAATTCCAATCCGAGCAGCGTGCCGAGCAACGTCCCGATCGGGAGGCCGAGCGCGAGCGCCAGGTCGTCGAGCTGGGTCGGTTCGGCCGACAGCGCGTCGAACACGCGCGCCTCTTCGGGCGACAACGAACAGGGCGGCGTGACGGGTGTGGTCGCCACGGCAGGCCCATCGAGGCCGAGCGCGACGAGCAGGTCGTCGGGATCGAGGATCGGCGTCGCGCCGTCGCGCAGCAGGCGATTGGTGCCGCGCGACGTCGGCGAGGTGATCGGTCCCGGCACCGCGAGTACCTCCCTCCCCTGCTCGAGTGCGCAGTTGACGGTGATCAGCGTCCCCGATCCCTCCGCCGCCTCCACCACGAGCAGTGCGTCGGCGAGGCCCGAAATCAGTCGATTGCGTCGCGGGAAGGCGCCGCGATGTCCTCGATCGCCCGGCGGGTGCTCGCTGATCAAGGCGCCGTGCTCCACGACCTGCGCGAACAGCTCTCGGTTCTGCACCGGATAGACCCGATCGACCCCGGTCCCGAGCACGCCGACGCTGCGCCCGCCGGCCCGCACCGCGGCACCCTGCGCCACCGCGTCGAGTCCGCGCGCCATCCCGCTCACCACCACGACGCCGGCGGACGCCGCCACTTCCGCCAGCCGTGACGCCGTCTCGGCGCCGTAACGCGTGTGGTCGCGCGAGCCGACGATCGCGACCGCCCGGAGCCCGAGCACCTCGAGCGAGCCACGGGCGAACAGCACCGGGGGCGGATCGGGAATCGATCGGAGTCGCGACGGAAATTCGGGATCCGAGGGCACCAGCACGCGCTGGCCGAGTGCCTCCGCCCGGGCGACGAGGGCCGCGATCGCGTCGGCACGCACGGCCTGCACCCGCCGCACCAGCGCCGCGCCCATCTGCAGCACCTCGCCGAGGGCCGCGGGCGGCGCCGCGAGAACCGCGGCGGCGGAACCGAACTGCTGGATGAGGGTGGCGATGCGCCGCGCGCCCAGGCCGGGCACCAGCGCGAGTGCGAGCCAGGCGGCCCGCTCGTCGGGGTCAGTCGACGCCCGAGTCGGTCTCTCCCCAGTCGAGGTCCCAGTCGTCATCGGTCGCCTCTCCCGTGGCGTCGGGTTCCTCGATCTCCTCGGCGTCGCGAATGTCGCGCACCAGCGCCCAGAGCGTCTCCTTCAGCTCCTCGATCCCGCGACCGCTCACCGCCGAGAGCGCCACCTCGGCGCGGGCACCCACCAGCTCGAGCGTCGGGAGCGGGTCGCCCTCGGCCAGCAGGTCGCGCTTCGACAGCACGACCACGAAGGGCTTCCGCGCGAGCGCCGCGCTGTACAGCTCCACCTCGCGCCGCAACCGCTCGAACGTGGCCTGCGCGTCGGTGCCGTCGAGCGGCAGCAGGTAGGCCAGCGCGCGGGTCCGTTCCACGTGCTGCAGGAACTTGAGCCCCAGTCCCTTCCCTTCGTGCGCGCCCTCGATGATCCCCGGGATGTCGGCCACCACGAACGTCCGCGAGCCCGACAGCCCGACGACGCCGAGGTTCGGCTCGAGCGTCGTGAAGGGATAGTCGGCAATCTTCGGGCGGGCGGCACTGATCACCGAGAGCAGGGTGCTCTTTCCCGCGTTCGGCTCGCCCACCAGGCCGATGTCGGCGATCAGCTTGAGCACCAACTCGATGCGCCGCTCCTCGCCCTCGCCGCCCTCTTCCCACTCGCGCGGCGCGCGATGCGTGGAGGAGGCGAAGCGCGCGTTGCCGCGGCCGCCGCGGCCGCCGCGCGCGAGGCGCAGCACGTCGCCGTGCACCAGCACCTCGCCGATCGGCTGGCCGGTGGTCGCGTCGATCGCCTGCGTCCCCGGCGGCACCGGGAGGTAGACGTCCTCGGCGGTCGCGCCGGTCATCTGCTTCCCCTTGCCGTGCACGCCGCGATCGGCCTTCCAGATCGCGTGATAGCGGTAGTCGAGCAGCGTGGCGAGGTTGTTGTCCGCCCGCAGCCAGACCGACCCGCCGCCGCCGCCGTCGCCGCCGTCGGGGCCGCCCTTGGGCTGGTACTTGAAGCGCGCGAAGGAGCAGGCGCCGTCGCCGCCGCGACCGCCATGCACCTCGACCGTGACCCGATCGACGAAGCTCACGCCAGCGGGCTCCAGCTGTCCTGCACCTGCTCCCACAGCTCCTTGATCGCCTTCCAGTCGTCGTAGCTCACGAAGGCGTTCACTTCGCCGAGGGCGGCATCGACCTGCGCAAACGAGGCGCCGGCGTTGAGCGCGCCGCGGAGGTGCGAGTGGAGCTGGCGCGGGGTGTTGAGCACCGCCGTCTGCGCGATCACGCAGAGCTCCCGGCGCAGCAGGTCGAGTCCCGGGCGCGACATCGTGCGGCCGTAACCCTCGGTCACCATCCAGGCGTCGAGCGCGGGGTGCAGTTCCCGGACGTTCTTGCGGAGCTTGGCGTAGTTGTCGCCGTAGACCGTGCGGCAGGTTTCCTCGCCGCGCGCGGTCCAGTCGGGATGGTCGGCATAATGCAGGTCGGCGTCGTCCCCGCTGGCCGGCTGCCCGATCGCCTTCCGCCAGAGTGCGGCGGCCACGAGGCTGCGCGGCCAGCCGACCATGAGCACCGACTGGAGCAGCAACTCGTCGCCCCAGCGCGGCGGGACGCCGGCGGCCACCGCGCCGGTGACGCGCTTGCGCACCTCGGGCTCCTCACCCTGCGCGATCGCGGCGGCCAGGGCGACCAGCGCCCGGGTCGGTTCGTCCAGCGTGTCGAGTGTCTCCTCGCTCATCCCTCGCTCCTCACGACGAGGCGATGGTGCCGCGGAACTCGGTCCGGCCGGTCACCTCGCCTCGGGTGTTCCGGATCGCCGGTTCGTGCCACCCCCGGACTGCCTCGAGCGGCCAATCGCCGTCGGGGGCCATGAGCGCCAGCACGCGCTCCAGGACCGAGACCAGCGCGATCCCTGCGGCGCGCATGTCGCCGTCTTCCACCTTGAGGGCCAGGCCGAGCCCCAGGCCCGGCAGCGCGGCGGCGTAGACGCCCTCCGCGCCGACCTTCACGATCACCCGGCCCGGCCAGGCCTGCATCAGCTTGGTGTCGAGGCGGTCGGAGCCGGCGACGATCTCCGGATGGGCCATCATCGCGGCACGGATCGCGGCGAGCGACGGGTCCGGGTCGGCACCGAGCCGCGCCCAGGCGAGCGCGAGGCGATCGAGCGGCGTCGCGACCGCGGCGGCGGTGCACCCATCGACGCCCCAGAGCAGCTCGGACGGGGCCATGTCGGTCCAGCGGGCGAGCGAGGCGGCCACCGCCTCCTGCACCGGATGGCCCACCCGCTCGTACCCCGCGGTGGGCCAGCCTTCGAGCACGGCGAGGGCCAGCAGTGCCGAGTGCTTCCCGGAGCAATTGCTCCAGAGTGGACCCGGGTGGACGCCGTCCCGAATCATCTGCTCCGCCACCGAGGGCGACAGCGACGGATGCCCACCACAGGCCAGGGCATCCTCCCCCAGGCCGATCGCGGCGAGCCACGCGGCGGCGAGCTCCCGGTGCATCGGCTCGGCGCTGTGCGAGGCACAGGCCAGCGCCAGCATGCCGGCGGTGAGCCCGAACCGCTCCGCCCCGCCACGGGCGAGCAGCGGGTAGAGCTGGAACGGCTTGGCGCAGGAGCGCCAGAAGACCGGCTCACCCCGGCCCCGGTCGCCGGCGATCACCTGCCCGGCGGCGGTCACCACGGTCAGCGCGATGCGGTGCCGGGACTCGACCAGCCCGCCGCGAAGGTCCACCAGTTCGAGGTCAGCCATTGGGGGGCGAAGATACCCGGGCACGGTCGCGTCCGTCACCTCGCCGGGTCTACCTTTCGGCCATGAGCACCACCATCGCGGAACTCTCCCGGGCGCGCGTCGCCGAGCTGCTGGACCGGATGCAGGGCCTCCACGCCGCCGTGGTGGGCGACGTGATGCTCGACCGCTACCTCCAGGGTGACGTCGAGCGGATCTCGCCCGAGGCGCCGGTCCCGGTGGTCAGCGTCTCGGATGACTGGGTGACCCCCGGCGGCGCGGCCAACGTCGCGGCGAACGTGGCCGCCCTCGGCGCGACCGTCGGACTGGTCGGGGTGGTCGGGGATGATGACGCCGCGGCGCTCCTCCGCGAGACCCTGACCTCGCTGGCGATCGCCACCGACGGGCTCCAGACCGTCGCCGGGCGCCCCACCACCACCAAGACGCGGATCCTCGCCCGGGGCCAGCAGGTGGTCCGGATCGACCGCGAGGTGGACAACCCGCTGGCCGATCGGCACCGCGACGCCATCCGGGATGGCGCGCTGGCCGCCATCGAGGAGGCGGACGTCCTCCTGCTCGAGGACTACGACAAGGGTGTCTTCGACGCCGCGCTGATCCGCGAACTGATCGACCGGGCCAGCGACTTGAACCTCCCGGTGGTCGCCGATCCGCGTGAGCGGCACCTGGGGGAGTTCGGCCGGGCGACGGTCCTCAAGCCGAACCGCCTCGAACTCTCCAAGGCGCTCCGGACCAGGCTCAGCGGCGACGGCGCCGAACTCGCCGAAGCGCGAGTCGCCCTCGGCGTCGAGCACCTGCTCACCACCCTGGGAGCCGAGGGGATGGCGCTGGTCGGCGGTGACGGAGTGGTCCGCCGGACGCCGAGCATCGCGCTGGAAGTCTTCGACGTGTCGGGGGCGGGTGACACGGTCACCGCGTGGGTGGGACTCGCCCTGGCGGCGGGAGCGACCGTCGAGGAGGCGGCCTGGCTCGCGAACCTGGCCGCCGGGGTGGAGGTCGGCAAGCAGGGCGCCGCGACCGTGTCGCCCAGCGAGTTGCTCGAGGCCTGCGACAGGTACCACGGCACCTGACTTGTCCACATCCTACTTTTCAACAATCCACGCAAGCTGTTGATTGTCAGGGTATTCCAGCGCTTTCCCACAAGCAGAGACGGCCGCGATCCTGGAAGATCGCGGCCGTCCTGATTTTCGGTCCGAGCCAGCCCGGGAGGCTCCAACTCACTGACTGACTCGGCGACCCTCTCCACCCAGCGGGATGGTTCGGGGCGATGGGCGATGAGGGACTTGAACCCCCGACCTCGCGCATGTGAGGCGCGCGCTCTAACCAGCTGAGCTAATCGCCCGCTCGAGCGGGAGCGGATCATACCACCCTTCGGATCGACTGACAAGACAGTGGCCCCGGAGGGGTTCGAACCCTCGACCCTCGGATTATGAGTCCGGTGCTCTAACCACCTGAGCTACGGGGCCTAAATACTTTATCGACATTGTGTTGCGGTTCAGCGTTCAAGTTACTTCTTTTCCACACCACGGACGCGGTATACCCCCACCCCCATCCCAGCCGGCCGGCTGAGTGCCCGCTCAGCGCTGGTGGCGTGGACCCCGGACCCGTTCGTAGAGATCGATGTGCGCGTCGGTCATCTTCGCGACCGTGTAGTGTTCCCGCACCCGTGCCCGCCCCGCCGCCCCGAGCCGTTCCCGCAGCCCCGGATCGCCGGCCAGGAGGCGCATCGCATCGGCGAGTGCCCGCGGATCGCGGATCGGCACCTCGAGTCCCGTGACCCCCGGGACGTTCACCTCGCGGACGCCGGACGGGACCGCCGTGGTGATGACCGGGCGGCCTGCCGCCATCGCCTCGAGCAGCACCATCCCGAACATCTCCTCCACGGTGACCGACGGCAGGACGAGGAAGTCGGCGTCCGCCATCCGTCTGGTGAGGTCCTCGTCGGGATACTCGCCCCAGAACTTCACCCGCTCGGTCACCGCCAGCGCGGCGGCGAGCGTCTTGAGGCGGTTGCGTTCCGGTCCGTCGCCCACGATGTCGAGCCGCAGATCGGGCACGAGCTCGAGGGCGCGGAGCAGGAAGTCGACCCCCTTGAACGGGACCAGGCGACCGATGAAGAGGGCCTTGGGGGGATTGCCTGGCGGGGGAGGCGGGACGATCTCCCAGCGGCGCTCGTCGATCCCGAACGGGATGACCTCGACCTTCTCCTCGATGCCCTTGAGCTCGCGGGAGATCGCGATGTGGGCCCGGCTCGGGACGACGATCGCCTCGGCACGTCGGAGGACGTACCAGCCCGGCAGCTTGTACTTGAGGCTCGGGTAGTCGGCGTGCTGGGTGACCACGAGCGGCGCCAGCGACGGACGCAGGGCGTAGCTCACGTCCGCCAGCGAGTGCGGGTGGTGCAGGTGGATGACGTCGGCGCGCCGCCAGATGGCCGGGATGTAGGCCGGGGCAAGCTCCTGGGAGCCGACCGGCGCGAACGACCAGGCGCGCCGCACGGCGGCCCGGCGCTTCTGGCCGGGCCGCGGATCCCCGAAGGCGGTGACGGCGATCACCTCCACCTCGTGACCGCGATCGACCAGCCCTTCGGCCAGTCCCTGCACCACGCGCTCCATCCCGCCGGAGTGCGGCCAGTAGTACTTCGCGAGCTGGAGGATCCGCATAGGGTGGAAAGTAACGGCTCCCCGGCCATCTTTGTGCGGTGCGCGTCCTGATCCTTGCCCCCGAGCCGCCCGCCCGCGGCGTGCTGCACTCGCTGGTCGCCCTCGGCGTCGAACCGGTCGTCGCGCGGGCGCGCGGCGAGACCGAGACCGACGGCCTGGTCCGCTACGTCCGCGTCGTGACGCGCGGCCACCCCGAGGATCCGATCGACCTGCGTTGGTCGCGGAAGTCGCTCCGCACCCTGGTCCGCGACCTCGGTCCGGCGCTGCTCCACATCGTCGGCGATCCGTGGACGCCGACGGCCGAGAGCGGCGCGGCCGCCGCGCGCGACCTCAAGGTGCCGTACGTGCTGGTGGGGACCTCCAGCATCGGCGGACCCAAGGGGATGACGGCGCGCTGGCAGGCGAACCGGATCCGCAACGGCGCCGCCGGCCTGGCCGGGATCGTCAAGCCGGCACTCGATCACCTCGCTCGCGATGCGGAGGCCGGCCCGCGGGCCGTCGTGCCGATGCCGGGGATCGAGATCCCTCCTGCCCTGCCGGGACGGCCCGCGCCGGAGTATCCGACCTTCGGCGTGTTCGGACGCCTGGTGCCCGAGCGCGGCCTCGACCTCCTCCTCGACGCCCTGTCGGAGGTGTTCGGCGAATGGCGGGTGCGCATCGTGGGGACCGGGCCGAGCCAGGAGGCGCTGGAGGCCCAGGCCCAGCGGCTGGGGCTGGCGTCTCGGCTGGAGTGGCTCGGCGGCCTGCCGCGCGAGGACCTGGCGGCGGTGCTCCCGACGATCGACGCGATCGTGGCCCCGTCACGCTCCACTCCGACCTGGGTCGAGCCGACGGGGGCAGTCGTCCTCGAGGCGATGGCGCACGGCATCGCCGCGGTCGTCTCGCGGTGCGGGGCGCTGCCCGACGTGGTGGCGGATGCGGGAATGGTGGTGGACGAGGACGACCGGCCGGCGCTGGCCCGGGCGCTGCAGCGGCTGGTCGAGGATCCGAGCCGGACCCGGGCCCTCGGGGCCAAGGCCCGCGAGCGGGTGCTGGAGGCCTACGGCGACGGACCGATCGCCGAGCGGATGGCGACGCTCTGGCGGAAGGCCGTCGCCCCTCAGCTCACGCCGTAGAACTCGCGGTACCACTCCACGAACTTCCCGACCCCCACGTCGACCGGCGTGCCGGGATGGAAATCGACGTCGCGTGCGAGATCCGACACGTCGGCCCACGTCGCGGGGACGTCGCCCATCTGCATCGGCACCATCACCTTCTCGGCCGTCCGGCCCAGGTGGCGCTCCAGCGCGGTGATCATGTCGAGCAGCGGGGTCGGCGCGCTGTTGCCGATGTTGTAGAGCCGGTAGGGCGCCGCGCTCGTCGCCGGATCGGGCAGGTCGCTCGCCCACTCGCGGTTGGCGGTCGCCGTCCGGTCGGACGCACGCACCACGCCCTCGACGATGTCGCTCACGTAGGTGAAATCGCGCTGCATCCGACCGTGGTTGAAGACCTCGATCGGCTGCCCGGCCAGGATCGCCTTGGTGAACAGGAACAGCGCCATGTCCGGTCGGCCCCACGGGCCGTAGACCGTGAAGAACCGCAGGCCGGTGGTCGGCAGGCCGTACAGGTGGCTGTACGAGTGCGCCATCAGCTCGTTCGCCTTCTTCGTGGCCGCGTAGAGCGACACCGGATGGTCCACGTTCTGGTGGACGGAGAACGGCATCGCGGTGTTCATCCCGTACACCGACGACGTGCTGGCGTAGGTGAGGTGCTCGACGCCCTGGTGGCGGCACCCCTCCAGCACGTGAAGGAAGCCGGTCACGTTGCTGTTCACGTAGGCGTGGGGGTGGCTGACCGAATACCGCACCCCGGCCTGCGCGGCGAGGTGGATCGCGCGGGGGAAGCGCTCGGCGGCGAACAGCGCCTCCATCCCGTCGCGGTCGGCGATGTCGAGCTGCACGAACCGGAAGCCGGGGTGGCGGCGCAGCCGTTCGAGCCGCGCCTGCTTGAGGGTCGGGTCGTAGTACGGGTTGAGGTTGTCGAGCCCGACGACCTCGTCCCCGCGATCGAGCAGCCGCTCGGCCACGTGGTAGCCGATGAACCCCGCCGCGCCAGTCACCAGGTGCTTCTGCGACAATGCCACCTCCCTGAGTTCCGGACCACCCGGTCGCCCGCCCCGGGAGCCTCCCCTACTCCGCGTCCCCCGGCTCGTTGCCGTCGGGTTCCACCCGGATCCCCTCGCGCCGGAGCTGCTCGGCGCGCCAGGGCTCGAGCCGGACCTCCACGGCGAGCCGGTTCTCCTCGAGGGCCTGACCGATCACGTCGCCGTGCCGGTGCAGCTGCCCCAGCCGCTTGCCGTCCGAAGGATCCAGCAGGACCCGTACCACCGGCCGCAGCGCCTCGGCCCGCCCCCGCAGCGCCGCCTTGAGCGGGGCCAGGCCGTCGGTTCGCATCGTGCTCGTGAAGATCGCGTCGGGCCAGAGGGCGCGGGCGCGCATCGCGAATCCCGAGGGGTCGGGCAGGGCGTCGAGCTTGTTGAAGACGACCAGCTGGGGCCGGTCGGCGAATCCGAGCTCGACCAGCACCTCGTCCACCGTCGTCATGTGGTCTTCCCACTCGTGGTGGGAGCCGTCGACCACGTGGAGGAGCACGTCGGCTCGGCCGGCCTCCTCCAGCGTGGCGCGGAACGAGGCGACCAGGTGGTGCGGCAGCTTGCGGATGAACCCGACGGTGTCCACCAGCCGGACGCGGAGGTTCTCGCCGAGATCCACCTCGCGCGTCAGCGTGTCGAGCGTCGCGAAGAGCCGGTCCTCGACGAAGATCTCGTGCTCGCCCGAGACGGCCCGCAGGATGCTCGACTTCCCCGCATTGGTGTAGCCGACCAGCGCGGCGGTGAGCATCCCGGCGCGTCCGGAGCGGATCGTCTCGCGATGCCGCGCCACGTCGCGCAACTTGTCGGTGAGCAGCGCGATCTTCTGGCGGATCATCCGCCGGTCGGTCTCGAGCTGGGTCTCGCCCGGGCCGCGCAGGCCGATGCCGCCGCGCGTGCGCGAGAGGTGGGTCCACATCCGGGTCAGCCGCGGCAGCAGATACTGCAACTGCGCCAGCTCCACCTGCAGCTTCGCCTCGTGGCTCCGCGCCCGGGTCGCGAAGATGTCGAGGATCACCTCGGCGCGATCCATCACGCGGGTGCCGAGCTGCTCCTCCAGCACCTGGCCCTGGGCGGGCGAGAGCTCCTCGTCGAACACGACGAGCGTGGCGCGCTTCTCGTGGATCAGGTGGGCGAGTTCCTCGACCTTCCCCTCGCCGATCAGCGTCGCGGAGTTGGCCGAGGCGACCTGCTGCGTCAGGGTCCCGACCACCTGTGCCCCGGCGGTGTCGACCAGCGATCCGAGCTCCTCGAGGTGGTCGGCCATCTTGGCCGCGTCGGGCGTGCCCTTGCGCGGGGCGGCCACCAGGATGACCCGCTCGGCGGGTGGGGCGACTTCGATCAACTGCCGGATGGGGACCTCGACCGTGCGTAAGCGAGTAAGCGAGTAAGCGAGTAAGCGAGTAAGCGAGTAAGCGAGCCGGAATCTAGCCCTCGTCGGGCGGCACGGCCTGTTCGCCGGTCCGCTTCCGCCACCAGGCCATCCGCTCGGCGATCCGTCGCTCGTGCCCGAACTCCCCCGGCTCGTAGAAGGCAGTGCCCCGCAATTCGTCTGGCAGGTACTCCTGGGCGACGTACGCCGCGGGGTCCTCGAACGCGTAGCGGTATCCGGCCCCGTAGCCGAGATCCTTCATCAGCCGTGTCGGGGCGTTCCTGAGGTGCAGCGGCACTGGCGCCGCCGGGGTGTCGGCGGCGGCGGCCTGGGCCGCCCCCCAGGCGGCGTAGGCGCGATTCGACTTCGGCGCCGTCGCGAGGTAGACCGTGGCCTCGGCCAGCGCCAGCTCGCCCTCGGGCGAGCCGAGGAAGTGGTAGGCGTCGCGGGCCGCGATCGTGTGGGCGAGCGCGGCGGGATCCGCGAGGCCGATGTCCTCGCTGGCCATCCGAACCAACCGGCGCGCGACGTAGAGCGGGTCCTCGCCGCCACCGAGGATGCGCGCCAACCAGTACAGCGCGCCCTGCGGGTCGCTGCCGCGCACCGCCTTGTGCAGCGCCGACACGAGGTCATAGTGCTGCTCGCCGCTCTTGTCGAACGGCGGCACCCGCCGCGCCAGCGTCGCGGTCACCACCTCCTCGGTGATCTCGCCACCGGGGCCGACGTGGCTCGCCGCCGCCTCGAGCACGGTCAGCGCGCGGCGCGCGTCGCCGTCGGCCACGGTCGCCAGCCGCTCCCGGGCCTCCGCCGTGATCGTGACCGTCCCGGCGAGACCGCGCTCGCTCGCGAGTGCACGGTCGATCACCTGCGCGAGGTCTGCGGGCCGCAGCAGCTCGAGCACCCAGACCCGGGCGCGCGAGAGCAGCGCGGCGTTGAGCTCGAACGACGGGTTCTCGGTGGTGGCCCCGATCAGCGTGACGACCCCGCGCTCGACGGCCGGCAGGAAGGCATCCTGCTGGCCGCGATTGAAGCGGTGGATCTCGTCCACGAACAGGATCGTGCCGCGGCCGAGGGCCAGGCGCTTCTCCGCCTCGGCGATGATCTCGCGCACCTTCGCGACGCCGTCGCTCACCGCCGAGAACGGCACGAAGTGGCGATCGGAGGTCGTCGCGATGAGCCGGGCGAGCGTCGTCTTTCCCGAACCGGGGGGGCCCCAGAAGATGCTGCTGCCCACGTCGCCCCGGCGGATCGCGTCGCCGAGCGGCTTGCCGGGCGCGAGCATCTGGTCCTGCCCGACGAATTCGGCCAGGGTGCGCGGTCGCATCCGCGCCGCGAGCGGCTCGGCAGGAGCGAAGAGCCCCGGTTCGCTCATGGCGGGGCCTCGCGGGCCAGCGCCAGCAGGCGATCGTGCGCGTTGAGCTCCGGGTCGCGCAGGACGGCGTCGAGCAGGCGATCGAGCAGCCGGCCCAGGGCGGGCCCCGGTTCGGCGATCCCCGCCGCGACCAGCTCGTCGCCGCCGATCGCGAGCTCCGCCCGGGACGTCGCGTCGCCGCGCGCGCGCACCTCGCGCCAGGTGGCCACCCACGCGGGCTCGCGCCCGCCGCCGATCGCCGCGTGGGGGGCTCGAGCCGCGGCGACGCTCCCCACCGCCGCCATCCACTGGCGCACCGCCACCGGCGTCGGGTCGACAGGCTCCGCGGGGCCGCGGTCGATCCCACGGGCCCGGCCGATGTCGGCGCCGCTCGCCTTGAGGCGCCGGAGCAACGGCGCCACCGGCGTGCGCCACGCCGCGAGCAGCAGCACCGGATCGCGCGCGATGGCGGGATCGAGGTCGGGGAGCGGATCGCACCGGACCTCGCTCTCGGCGAACCACGCGGCGGCCACCCCGGCGTCGCGCCAGAGCGTGACGAGTGCGCGCGGATCGCGCGCCGAGCGCACGCCCTTCCACCACTCCTCGCGCACGCGCTCGGCCGACAGGTCACGCGTGTCGCCGGCCTGGGCGCGCGCCGCTTCCCAGGTGGCCGGGGCGATCGCGAAGCCGAAGCGTGCCGCGAAGCGCAGCGCCCGGAGGATCCGCAGACGGTCCTCCCGGAACCGCGCCGCCGGATCGCCGACCGCCCGCACCATCCGCGCGGCGATGTCCTCGCGACCACCATGGGGGTCGCGCCATCCCCGCACCGGGTGCCACGCAATGGCGTTGATGGTGAAGTCCCGCCGGCCGAGGTCGTCGTCGAGCGACACGCCGAACTCCACCTCGGCGTGGCGCCCGTCGGTGCGCACGTCGCGCCGGAAGGTGGTGACCTCGTGCAGCACGCCGTCCTCGTCCAGGACGCCGACGGTGCCGTGTTCCAGCCCCACCGGGACGGTGCGCGGGAACAGGCGCCGCACGTCGGCCGGCAGCGCCGCCGTGGCCAGGTCGACATCCTGCTGCGGATCGCCGAGCAGCGCGTCACGGATCGCGCCACCCACGCACCACGTCTCGTGCCCGGCGGCCTCGAGGCGCTCCAGGATCCGGAGCACCGGGGCCGGGATCGCGATCACCGGGGCGGGAGTCGGCGCGTGGGACATCGGCGGCACTCGCGCGTCAGTGCGGCCGGATCCTGATGTTTCGGAGCGACAGCTCGCCGTCGTGGTCGCCCTGGATCGCGATCAGGCCCCGCCGGGCGAGCCCGTAGTGCGGCCACTCGGTGAACTTGCTCTTGGCGACCTTGGCGGTCCAGTCGGGGCTCTTCAGCGTGTACTCGAGCAGCTTGGTGCCGTTCAGCCAGTGCTCCACGTGGTTGCCCCGCACCACGATGCGGGTGTGGTTCCACTCGCCGGCCGGCTTCACGACGCCCGCGGGCGAGGGATACAGCCCGTACGCGGCGCCGGCCGACGTCAGGCGGTTGCGGCCGTCGGGGTGGTTCGGATCGTCGAGGAGCTGATACTCCGGCGCCGTCCAGTAGATCTTGGGATACTCCTCGGTGCCGCGGTAGAAGATCCCGGCGTTGCCGCCCTGCGCGATGCGCCAGTCGAGCTCGAGCTCGAAGTCGCCCCACGTCCCGCGCGTCACGATGTCGTCGGCGCTCCCGGACTTGGTCAGCATCCCGCCGGCGACCCGCCACCCGGTCGGCATCGTGTCGGCCTTGTAGCCGCGCCACGCCGAGGTGGAGTTCCCGTTGAAGAGCAGCATCCAGCCGGCCTGCCGCTCGGCCGCGGTGAGGGTGTTGGCGTCCTGGGCGCGGGCCGCGGGGGCCGTCGCCAGCAGGAGCGCGAGGGCGAGCACGGGGGACGCGTGGCGAACGGGCACGGAAACCTCCTGGGGACGGAACGGATGGCGGATCAGCCGCACAGCACGCTGCCGCCGTTGACGTTGAGGACCTCGCCGGTGACGTGGCGCGCGAGGTCCGAGAGCAGGAACACGATCGGCCCGGCGATGTCGTCGGCGGTGGCGAGGCGTCCGACGGGGATCGTCGCCGCGATGCCGGTCCGCCCTTCCCCCGCGGTGGCGCTCGCGACCATCTCGGTGTCCACCCAACCGGGCGCCACCGCATTGACCGTGACCGCCGGGGCGCACTCGACGGCGAGCGACTTCACCAGCGCGATCATCGCGCCCTTGCTCGCCGCGTAGTCGGCGTGGAACGCCTCGCCGCGCTGGCCGGCGGTGCTCGACACCATGACCACCCGCCCACCGGGACCGAGGAGGCCGAGGGCCGCGCGCGCCACGAGGAAGGTGCTGTCGAGGTTCGCGCGCATCGTCTGTCGCCAGCGCTCGGGCGCCATCCGCGCGAGCGGGGTCTCGACGGGCGGCCACACGCCGTGGTTGATCACGACGCCGTCGAGCGCCCCGAACGCCGCGTGCACCTCGCTCAGCAGCTGGGCCACGCGCTCGGCGTCGCCAAGTTCGCCGCCGCCCACGTAGGCGCGACGCCCCATCGCGCGCACCTCACGCGCCACCTGCTCGGCGTCGGTGCGGCGGGTGCGATAGCAGATCCCGACGTCGGCGCCCGCGCGGGCCGCCATCAGCGCCGTCGCCCGGCCGATGCCGCGCGATCCCCCGGTGACCAGGATCCGGCGCCCGGCCAGCGAGATCATCCGCCGAGTTCCGCGGTGAGGAGCGCCGCGATCTGGTGCTGGATGGCGAGGTGGAGCTCCTGCACGTGGTTGGTGCGGTCGTCCTCGACCACGAACGCATGGTCCACCAGCGATCGCAGCGCGCCGCCGCTGCCGCCCAGCAGCGCGACGGTCGTCACCTCGAGTTCGCGCGCCGCCTCCACGGCGGCGACCAGGTTGGCGCTGTCGCCCGACGTGCTGTGGACCACCAGGACGTCGCCGGGACGGGCGAGGGCCTCGACCTGTCGTGCGAAGACCTGCGCGAACCCGAAGTCGTTGCCGGCCGCCGTGAGCGTGGAGGTGTCGGTCGTGAGCGCCACGGCGCGCAGCGCCCGTTGCCCACCGGGCCGGTACCGCACCACGTACTCGGTGGCCAGGTGCTGCGCGTCGGCGGCGGAGCCGCCGTTCCCCGCGAAGAAGAGCGTGCCGCCCCCGGCGAGGCAGCCGCGCATCGCGGCGACGATCGGCTCGAGTTCGGCCGCGCGCGCCGCGGTCGCCGTGGCCAGGCGCGCGAGGGACGCCAGGCCGGCGCCGATGCCCGCGGCGTCAGAGCTCATCGTCGGGAAAGAGCCGGCGCATCCGGCCCCAGAGCGAGTCACGCAGCGGCAGGGGATCCACCTCGTAGAGGGCACGATCCTCGAGGATCGCGCGCGGGTTGAGCTCGAGCAGTGCCACCGCCTGGTCGGACCCCTCGCGCTCCTCGAGCCACGCCAGCGCGGTGGCGAGCGACCGGCCGTCGCCGTGGTTGTCGCCGGCGAGGATGTCGGCCAGGCCGGCGCGGAGCAGGTCGCGCGCCCGGTCGCCGCGCCGGCTCCGCATGGTGATCGTCGTCGCGTCCACCTGCATGATCGTGCCGAGGCTCCGCCAGGCCCGGACGGCCTCGACCGTGCAGCACGCGTAGCGCTCCGGGTGCGCGAGCACCGGGACCAACCCGTGCTGGATGACGTCGGCCAGCGCCCGCGAGACGGCCTCGGTCGCGACCATCCTGGTGAACTCGACCAGCAGGTACCGCGTGCCACCAATCGTGACCGCGCGCGGCGACGCCTGGGGACCGAGCGGCCGGTCGAGCATCACCTCGGCCCCGCGGTGCACCGTGATCCCCGCCGGGACGTGCGGTGCCAGCTGCTGCCATGCCATCTCGTGCGCCACCGGCACCCCGTCGCCGAGCTTCGAGGCGAGCAGGTGGGGCGTCGCCGCGACGTCGGTGATCCCGTCGCGCATGAAGGCCTGCAGAACCTCCACCGACTGGGCCACGGTCCGGGACCCATCGTCCACCCCGGGCAACAGGTGCGAATGGAGGTCGATCATCCGCCCCCCGCCGCGCGGCGCCGGAGGCGTGCCGCCTCGGCGGCAAGCTCCTCCGGGGCGCGCTCGGTCACGTCCAGCAGCGCGAGCGTGATCAGCGCGTCGGCCGCGAGCAGGTCAAGGGCGGCCGCGCGGCTGCTCCCGCGGCCCTCCGCCGCGCGCAGCGCGGTGGTCCCGGCGTCGGTCAGCCGGTCGGCGGCGGCGTAGGCATCGAGCGTGAGCTCCAGGAAGGAGCGCGCCCGCTCGGCGAGCACGGGCGGGGCGCCGGCCGTGCGCTCGGCGAACCAGGCCACCAGGGGGTTCATCCCGCGATCCACTCCCGGAGCATCCCGGGGAGTTCCTCCACCGCCACGCGCTCCGCCTCGGTGCCGAGCGAGCCGGAGGCGAAGGTCTTCCGGCCGCCACCCCGGCCCGCGTAACGCTCGGCGAGCAGCTTCATCAGGGCATTCGCGTCCTTCCCGCGCGCCACGAGGTCGTCGGTGACCGCCACCGAGATCGCCTGCGGCGCGGTCGGATTGACCAGCGCGAGGACGCTGCCGCTGCCCTTGTCGCTCCGGAACTGGTCGGCGAGCTCGCCGAGCTGGCCGCGGTCCTCGGAGACCGTCGGCGCGACGTAGAGCGTCACCGGTCCCGCCTCGAACCGGCGCTCGTCGGCCTGCACGCCCGACTTCGCCACCTGGTCGAGCTTGGCCGCCAGCTTCTCGCGCTCGGCGAGCAGCCCCTCGAGCTTGCGCTCGACCTGGTCGGGCTGCGCGCGCAGCGTGCCGGCGATCGTCGCGATGCGATGGTCGAGCTCCCGCACGCCGGCGTACGCCCCGTGCCCCGTGAGCGCTTCGATCCGCCGCACGCCGGCCGCCACGCCGCCCTGCGACGCGAAGCGGAAGAGCCCCACCTGCCCCGCGCTGCGCACGTGGGTGCCGCCGCAGAGCTCGATCGAGTCGCCGATCCGCACTACCCGCACCACGTCGCCGTACTTGTCGGCGAAGAACGCCATCGCGCCCAGCGCCAGCGCGTCCGGATACGGCATCTCGCGGATGTCCACGGCGGCGTTGTCGAGCACCAGCTCGTTGACCTCCGCCTCCAGCTCGGCGAGCTGCGCCGGGTCGATGGGGCCGTGGTGCGAGAAGTCGAAGCGCATCCGGCCGGGCTCGACCAGCGAGCCCTGCTGCCGCACGTGGTCGCCGAGGCGACGGCGCAGCACCATGTGCACGAGGTGCGTCGCCGAATGGTTGCGCTCGATGTCGCGGCGACGCGCGGCGTCGACCGCGGCGCGCACCGGGCCGGGAGCGTAGGCGCCCTCGAGGGTGCCCAGCAGGCGCTGCCCCAGCTCGGCGTCCTTCTGGACGTCGGTGACGGTGAAGCGCCAGCCGTCGCCCTCCACCACGCCGGTGTCGGCGACCTGGCCGCCGCTGGTCGCGTAGAAGGGCGACTCGGCGAGGACGAGGACCTGGTGCTCCCCGTCGCCGGCACGGGCGAGGACCTCGGTCTCGGCTTCGACGCGATCATAGCCGACGAAGCGCGACGCCGCGCCGCCTCCCACCGAGATCACCGGGCCACCCGACGCGACCGCGTCGCCTCCGGCGCGGGCCGCGCGGCTCCGCTCGCGCTGCTCGTCCAGGGCGACCTCGAACCCGGCGAGGTCCACCGCCACGCCCTTCTCCGCCGCGATCAGCTGCGTCAGGTCGATCGGGAAGCCGAAGGTGTCGTAGAGCGTGAAGGCCTCGGTGCCGCCGATCTCGCGCACGCCGCTCGCGAAGAGCTGGTCGAGGCGATCGAGGCCCGCCTCGATCGTGCGCAGGAAGTTCTCCTCCTCCTGCCGCACCCAGGTGATGATCGTCTCCTGCTTGTCCCGCAGTCCCGGGTAGGCGTCGCCCATCAGCGCGACGACGGTCGGCACCATCAGGGCGAGCGTCGGTTCGCGGCGGCCGAGCAGCCAGGCGTGGCGCACGGCCCGGCGGAGGATCCGCCGCAGCACGAAGCCGCGCCCCTCGTTGCTCGGATAGATGCCGTCGAGCAGCAGGAAGCTCACCGCGCGCGCGTGGTCCGCCAGCACCCGGTAGGACACGCCGGTGCCCTGCGGCCCGCCGGGATAGGGCGCGCCGACCAGACGCTCCACGTCGGCGATCAGGGGACGGAAGAGGTCGGTGTGGAAGTTGTCGTCCTGCCCCTGGAGCACCGCCGCGATCCGCTCCAGGCCGGCGCCGGTGTCCACGCTCGGCTTCGGCAGCGGCGTGAGCGTGCCGTCGGCCGAGCGGTCGAACTGCATGAAGACGAGGTTCCAGATCTCGAGGAAGCGGCCGGCCTCCGCGAGTCGCTCGAACGTCGCGGTGTCGATCGCCGCCGGCGCGGTGCCGGGCGTCCACTCGAGGTCGACGTAGATCTCGGAGCACGGCCCGCAGGGGCCGGTGTCGCCCATCTGCCAGAAGTTGTCGGCGTCGCCCAGGCCGTAGATGCGCTCCATCGGCAACCCGGTCACCTCGTGCCACAGCCGGCGCGCCTCGTCGTCGGTGTGATGCACCGTGACGCGGAGCCGGTCGGCCGGGATCGCGAGCCACTCGGCACCGGTGACGAACTCCCACGCGAAGGCGATCGCATCCCGCTTGAAGTAGTCGCCGAAGGAGAAGTTGCCGAGCATCTCGAAGAAGGTGTGGTGGCGCCGCGTGACGCCCACCTGCTCGAGGTCGTTGTGCTTGCCGCCGGCCCGGACGCACTTCTGGCAGGTCACCGCCCGTCGGTAGGCGCGCGGGTCCTGGCCGAGGAAGGTGCGCTTGAACTGGACCATCCCCGCGTTGGTGAACAGCAGGGTCGGATCGTCCTTGGGGGCCAGGGACGAGGAGGGGACTTCGGCGTGGCCCCGGGCCACGAAGAAATCGAGGAACCGGCGGCGGATCTGGGCGGCGTTCATAGCCCGGAAACTTAACCGGGACAACGGCCTGAGTGGTGCGGCACCGCTGGCCAATGACGGCGTGACGCCGGTCCGTGCGAGGCGATCCCGGCGGTTCCCCGTCCTGGGGTGAGCGCGGGCCCCGGCCGTGCTGCGGGGGGCGAACAAACCGCCCGGGATCGCCTCGCGCGGAACGCGCCGGTGGATGGGAAGGTCCCGGCGGCCCGCCGACCCTGGATCCGGGGAGGCTCCACCTTCCGGATCGGGTCGAACGAACCGCGCGGGACCTGACAGAGATGGCCACGGAGAGTGGGATCGCCCCCCGGGCTTGTTCGGCCACTCGCCTCAGGATGATCGCCGTCGGGGTCTGGCCGGGGAGCCCGGGGGGGCGATCCCACTCTCCGGATGCAGCGCAGACCAGCCCCCCTAGTCCTCCAGCAATCGCTCGATCGCCTCGCGCGCTTCCACGCCACTGAAGCCGCGACGTGCGAAGAAATTGTGCAGCCTGCGCTGGCGCGTGAGCCGCGGCAACCCGCGCATCGATGCCGCCCGTCGCGAGGCCTGTTCGAGGGTGCGCTCCCAGGGATCGGGGGTGTCGTCCGCCGCGAGTCGCCCGATCGCACCTGCGGCGACTGCGTCGGACACTCCGAGCGCGGCGAGGTCGCGACGCAACCGGTCGGGTCCCCGCCCGCGTCCGGCGCGGCCCGTCACGTACGCCTCGGCGAACGCCGCGTCGTCGAGCAGGCCGAGCTCGTCGAGTCGCCGGCTGGCGGCCGCGACCGCCTCCTCGCCGTGGCCCTTGCGAAGCAGCTTGCGCTCCAGCTCGCGGCGGCCGTGCGCGCGCCGCTCCAGCAACCGCAGCCCGGCGCGGACTGCCCCCTCCTCGTCCGCAGCGCGATCGAGCCGCTCCACGGCACCGACCGGCACCGGGCGCCCCACCGCCAGCGCCAGCCCCTGCACCACGTCGGCCGGCACCGTCCACGCCGGACGCCCGTCCACCTGCACCCGGGTGCTCCCGGGCCGCCGCGGATCGGGCGCCAGGCCGTCGACGATCACTCGGCTGCGCCCTCGTCCTCGTCACCCGCCACCGCGGCACCGACGGCCTCGCCGATCCCGATCGCGTCCTTCACCTTCCCCTCGACTTCGGCGAGCAGCGCGGGATTGTCCTTGAGGAAGAGCTTGGCGTTCTCGCGACCCTGGCCGATGCGCTGGTCGCCGTACGAGTACCACGCCCCGGACTTCTGGATGATGCCCGCCTCGCTGGCGAGGTCCACCACCAGCCCGGTGTGCGAGATCCCCTCGTCGAACATCACGTCGAACTCGGCCTGCTTGAACGGCGGGGCGACCTTGTTCTTCACCACCTTCACCCGGACGTGCGAGCCGATCACCTGGTCCCGCTCCTTGACCGGGCCGATCCGCCGGATGTCCAGCCGCATCGAGGCGTAGAACTTGAGCGCCTTGCCGCCCGTCGTCGTCTCGGGGTTGCCGAACATCACGCCGATCTTCTCGCGCAGCTGGTTGATGAACACCACCGCGCAGTGGGTCCGATTGATGGCGCCGGCGAGCTTGCGCAGCGCCTGGCTCATCAGCCGCGCCTGCAGGCCCACGTGCGAATCGCCCATCTCCCCCTCGATCTCCGCCTTCGGCACCAGCGCCGCCACCGAGTCGACGACCACGAGGTCGACCGCCCCGGACCGGACCAGGATCTCGACGATCTCGAGCGCCTGCTCGCCGGTGTCGGGCTGCGAGACGAGCAGGTCGTCGACGTTCACCCCCAGCTTCCGGGCGTACTCGACGTCCAGTGCGTGCTCCGCATCGACGTAGGCGGCGACCCCGCCGGCCCGCTGGACGTTGGCCACCAGGTGCAGCGAGAGGGTCGTCTTGCCCGAGGACTCGGGGCCGTAGATCTCCGTGATCCGGCCGCGGGGGATCCCGCCGATGCCGGTCGCGGCGTCGAGGTTGAGCGCACCGGTCGGCACCGCCGCCACCTTGACCCGCGGCGCGTCGCTGCCCATCCGCATGATGGTGCCCTTCCCCAGCTGCTTCTCGATCTGGGCGATGGCCAGGTTCAGCGCCTTCTTGCGGTCGGAATCGGATGCCATGGGAGCCTCGAGCAGGAGAGATTGAGAGATTGAAGGATCGAGAGCGACCACCATCGAAGTGTCGCGTTTCGCTCCACATACCGAACACCAACCAAAGTACAACCGAATCTATCCCGAAGCAATAGGCAAAAGTGTAGCGTTTTGCTCCACATCGGCACAGATCACCGCCAGCCTGGGCGCCAGGCATCCTCCACATGGGTGACTCGGGGGCGCGGGCCGCTGCCATCGATCAGCACCACGTCGAACCGGTAGTGGTCGCCACCCCGCCCGTGGCGCAGGATCCAGCTCCACGCCACCCGCTCGATCGCCTGGCGCTTCCGCCGGCCGATCGACTCGATCCCGTCGCCGCAGCGGAAGCTTCGGCGCCACTTCACCTCGACGAAGGCCACGAGGTCTGCCCGACGGGCGATCAGGTCGAGGTCATTGCGCCCCAGCCGCCACCGGTGCGCCTCGATCCGCCAGCCCCGGTCCGCCAGCCAGCGTCCGGCCGCCGTCTCGGCGTCGAGACCCGCGCGGTGGCGTGGGTCGGTCCAGTGATCGGGGTCGGTGCGCATGCGGCACGATCGTCGTCCGCACCGGCGAATCCCGTCACCGGGGAGCGCAGCGAGGTACCAGATACCGAGATTCGCGAATGGGGATTCGCGAGTCGAGATGCGGGGGCTCCGCTGGATGCCAAGCGCGGCAAATGCAATGGGGCCCCGACCCCGGGACCCCACCTCTCGAAACGCCAGGCTCGAATCGCGAAGCTCGCTACGAGTACTCCTCCACCTGGTGCATCCCGATCAGCACCTCGCGCGGCTTGCTGCCGTTCGGCGGACCGAGGATGCCGGCGTCGTGCAGCTGGTCGATGATCCGCGCGGCGCGACCGTAGCCGATCTCGAGCCGCCGCTGCAGCAGCGAGGTGCTGCCGCCCTGGTGCTGGATGCAGAGTTCGGCGGCCTGCCGGAAGAGCGCGTCGCGGCGCTCGTCGTCGCCCGCCCCGCCGCCCCGTCCCGCATCGCCGTCGCCGGTGGCGCTGCGTCCCTCCTCGACGATGTCCGCCTCCGCGGCCGTCCCCGCCAGCGCCTCCTCGCGGCCGCGGTACCACTCCATCAGCTCCTCGGTCTCGTCGGTCCCGATGAACGCGCCCTGGATCCGCACCGGTTCGCTCCGCCCCGGCGGGACCCAAAGCATGTCGCCGTTGCCGAGCAGCGCCTCGGCGCCGTTCTGGTCGAGGATGGTTCGCGAATCGACCTTGCTCGCCACCCGGAACGCCATCCGGCTCGGGAAGTTGGCCTTGATCAGGCCGGTGAGGACGTTCACGCTGGGGCGCTGAGTCGCGAGGATCAGGTGGATCCCGATCGCGCGCGCCTTCTGCGCGAGCATCGCCAGCGGCTTCTCGACCTCGCCCTGCACCGTCATCATCAGGTCGGCCAGTTCGTCGACGATCACCACGATCATCGGCAGCTCGCCGTCGGTGTACTCCTCGCGCCACTCCGCCTCGCCGGCCGGCGCGCCATCTCCGCCGCGCGCGATGCTGGCGAGCGTCGGTCGCGACCCTGGCGGGTTCCTGAGCGGCTTCCCGTCGCGGACCTTGCGGTTGAAGTCGCTCAGCTGCCGGGCGCCATTGGCCTGCAGCAGCTCGTAGCGGCGATTCATCTCGAGCACCGCCCAGTTGAGCGCATTGGCGGCGTCGCGGTTGTCGGTGATCACGGCGTGCCGGAGGTGCGGCAGTCCGTTGTAGATCGAGAGCTCGACCATCTTCGGGTCGATCATCACGAACCGCAGCAGCCGCTTGGGATACCGGTACACCAGCGAGGTGATGATCGTGTTGATCGCCACCGACTTGCCGCTGCCGGTGGCTCCCGCCACCAGCAGGTGCGGCATCCGGGCGAGGTCGCCGATCACCGGCTTCCCCTCGACGTCGCGCCCGAGCACCACGGGCAGCGTCGCGCCGGTGCGCAGCCAGGTCTCGCTCTCCAGCAGCTCCCGCAGCGTCACCATCCGGGGATGCGGATTGGGGATCTCGACGCCGACGGCGCCCCGTCCCGGCAGTGGCGCCACCCGCAGGGATGGCGTCCGCATCGTGATCGCCAGGTCGTCGGCGAGGGCCACGATCCGACCCGCCTTCACGCCGGCGGCCGGCACCACCTCGAACTGGCTCACGGAGGGACCGGTCGTGCGGCCCGCCAGCGACCCCTCGACCTTGAAGGTCTTGAGGGTCGACAGGAGCAGCTCGCCGAGGCGGTCGAGCTCGGCCTCGTCCTCCGCCTCGTGGGCGCGCGACGGCGGCGCGAGCAGCTCGATCGGCGGCATCACCTCGTCGTCGGCCACCGGGGGTGGCGGCTCGGCGGGGGCCTCCTCCTCCACGGGCGCGGCAGGCTCGGGTTCCGGTTCCACCGCGGCCTTCGCCTTCCGCGGCTTGCGGACCCGCGCCGGCGGATCGGCGGCGATCTCGTCCGCCGCCTCGTCGGGTGACGCCTCCCGTGGCCGCGGTCCCTCCTCGAGGCGCCGGAGCGGATGCCATGCGAGCGTGGCGAGCGTCACGCCGGTCAGGACGACGAAGCCGGCGATCAGGCCACCCGCCACCCCGATCGAGTCGAGCGCACTGCGGGCCAGGAACCCGGGAAACCAGCCGGTGACGCGGGCGACCCAGCTCCAGTCGGATGGCTCCGGGAGGAAGGACGCCTGCTCGACGCGGCCGATCACCCCGATGACGTAGGGAATCAACACGGCACCGGCGAGGGTCAGGATCGTCGCGCGGCGGGCGTCGAGGTGGCCGAGGCGGCCGAAGCCGGCGAGCCCGGCAAGGAAGCCGACCAGTGGCAGTCCGAGGGCCCCGAGGCCGAGGGCGCGCCAGAGGGCCGGGCCGAGGAGGTGGCCGAACGGGCCGGTGAGGTTGATCGGGAGGAGGGTCAGGGCAAGGAACGCCCCGGCGGCCAGCGCCAGGATCGCCCGGAGTCGCCGGCGATTCTCGCCGCTCACGCCCTGGCCGCCGCGCCCCCGCCGAGCGTGACCCGGCGGTCGTGATAGACCGGGACGACCGGATGGCGGTCGATCGTCGCGGCGTAGGTCACGTCGTCGCGGTGGCCGCGGCGGTTCAGCTCGCGGCCGGCCCGCGAGATCCCGAGCACGCGGTCGAGCCGGTCGCCGTAGCGGCGCACCAGGTCCACGGCGGCGATCGCGCTGTCGTTCAGTCCCTTGCGGCTGCGCCGGCCGCGCATCGCCCCGATCACGATCCGTCCCGCGACGTAGGCGTCGTCGATGCCGAAGCCGCTCTCGCGCCCGCCGCAGAGCACCAGCAGCCGGCCGGACTCCTCCAGCAGCTGCGCGGCGCGTTCGCCGGCGGCGGTGAGGTTCACGCCGGCCGCGAGGATCACCGCGTGGGCGGCGTGGGTCGCGAGCAGCGCGCGGGTGCCGTTGGTCGTGGTCATCACCAGGTTCTTGCCCTGCACCCGGTCGCGGGTCATCTCCGCGGGCGAGTTGCCGAGCTGGAAGCCGGGAATCATCTCGAGGTTGCGCTCGCCGGCGAGCAGCACCTCGCGGCGGTCGAGCGCCTGCGCCAGGCGGGCGGCCTCCTCGGTGTCGGCGGCCGGGATCACGGCGCGGGCGCCGTGGTCCAGCGCGGCGCAGATCGTCGTCGTGGCGCGCAGCACGTCGATGACGACCACGGCGCGTCCGGCGACGTCGGCGGCGACGACGTCGTTCGGCGCGAAGGCGACATCGATCATGCGGCCCCGGCGGGCTCGGGACGCAGCAGCTGCGGTTCGCGCTCGAGGAACTTGGTGTCGATGTCGCCGGCGACGAACGCCGGGTGGCGCACCACCCGCGCGAGGAACGGGATCGTCGTGGTCACGCCCTCGAGGATGAAGGCGTCGAGCGCCTGGCCGAGCCGGGCGAGCGCCTCGGCGCGGTCGCGTCCGTGCACGATCAGCTTGGCGAGCAGCGAGTCGTAGTACGGCGGCACCGTGTAGCCGGCGTAGACGTGGGTGTCGACCCGCACGCCGGGGCCGCCCGGCGGGTGGTACGCCGTGATCAGCCCGGGGCTCGGCTGGAAGTTCTTGTACGGGTCCTCAGCGTTGATCCGCACCTCGATCGCGTGGCCCTGCAGCGCCACCGGGTCGTTGCGGAGCGGTTCGCCCGCGGCGACCAGGATCTGCTCCTTCACGAGGTCCCAGCCGGTCACCATCTCGGTCACGGGGTGCTCGACCTGGATCCGGGTGTTCATCTCCATGAAGTAGAACGACCCGTCGCTGTCGAGCAGGAACTCGATCGTGCCGGCGCCGACGTAGTCGATCGCGCTGGCCAGGCGCACCGCCGCCTCGCCCATCCGCTCGCGCAGCGCGGGCGTGAGCGCCGGCGACGGCGACTCCTCGATCAGCTTCTGGTGGCGCCGCTGCACCGAGCAGTCGCGCTCGCCGAGGTGGATCACTCGGCCGTGCTGGTCGCCGAGCACCTGGATCTCGACGTGGCGCGGCCGCTCGAGGTACTTCTCCACGTAGACGTCGCCGTTGCCGAAGGCCGACAGCGCCTCGTTCTGCGCCAGCGAGAAGAGCTGCGAGAACTCGTCGGCGTCGCGGGCGATCCGCATCCCCTTGCCGCCGCCGCCGGCGGTCGCCTTGATGATGACCGGGAAGCCGATCTCGCTGGCCACCCCGAGCGCCTCGTCGGCGTCCTTCAGCACGCCGGGGGAGCCGGGCACGGTCGGCACCCCGGCCTCCTTGGCCAGGCGGCGCGCCGACGCCTTGTCGCCCATCGCCCGGATCTGGTCGCCGGTGGGGCCGATGAAGGTGAGGTCCGACGCCTTGCAGGTGTCGGCGAACTCGGCGTTCTCCGCCAGGAAGCCGTAGCCCGGGTGGATCGCGTCGGCGCCGGTCACCTCGGCCGCCGCGATCAGCGCCGGGATCCGCAGGTAGCTCTGGCGGCCCTGCGGCGGGCCGATGCAGATGTCGTCGTCGGCGAAGCGGACGTGCAGCGACTCGCGGTCGGCCTCGCTGTAGACGGCGACGGTGCCGAGCCCGAGCTCGCGGCAGGCGCGGATGACGCGCAGGGCGATCTCGCCCCGGTTGGCGATCAGGACCTTGCGGAACATCAGTGCCGGCCCTTGTCCGCGATGTCCTCGAAGGTCCGGTCGCTCGCCGCGCTGATGCCGGAGACGCGCAGCGCGAACTCGCTCGGGTTGGTGGCGTGGAACACGGCGTCCTCGTAGGAGATCACCCCGTCGGCATACCAGCGCATCAGCGACTGGTCGAACGACTGCATCCCGTAGCTGGTGCCGCCCTCGGCGATCAGCTCGGGGATGCCCAGCGCCTTCTGGGTGTCGCGGATGTTCTCGGCCACCGCCGCGGTGTTGACCAGGATCTCGCACGCCGGCACCCGGCCCTTGCCGTCGGCCCGCGGCACCAGCCGCATCGAGCAGACCGCGGCGAGCGCGGTCGACAGCAGCATCCGGATCTCGCCGTGCTGGTGCGGCGGATAGAACGAGAGCACGCGGGAGATCGTCTGGGTCGCGTCGGTGGTGTGGATCGTCGACAGCACGAGGTGGCCCGTGTCGGCCGCCTTGAGGGCGGTGTCCATCGTCTCCATGTCGCGGATCTCGCCGATCAGGATCACGTCCGGGTCCTGCCGCAGCACGTGGCGCAGCGCGTGGCCGAACGAGATCGTGTCCGAGCCGATCTCGCGCTGCGACACGTTGGCGTGCTGGTCGCGGTGCAGGAACTCGATCGGGTCCTCGACCGTGATCACGTTCACGCGGCGGTGCCGGTTGATGTGCTCGATCATCGCCGCGAGCGTCGTCGACTTGCCGCTGCCGGTGATCCCGGTGACGAGCACCAGGCCGCGCGGCCGCATCGCGACCTCCTCCAGCACCGTCGGCAGCAGCAGCTCGCGGATGGTCAGCACCTCGTAGGGGATGCCGCGGAGCGCGAAGGCCACCGTGCCGCGCTGCTGGTAGACGTTCGTCCGGAACCGGCCGATCCCCGGCACGCCGATGCCGAAGTCCGCCTCCTTCGTGTCGGCGAAGTCGCGCAGCTGCCGCGGCGTCATCAGCGACTCGGCGAGCTGCTTCAGCTCGTCGGGGCGGAGCGGCGGCATCTCCAGCATCTTCAGCTGGCCGTTGACCCGGATCGTCGGCGGACGGCCCGCCTTGAGCAGCAGGTCCGACGCGCCGCGCCGGACCATCTCGACGATCGCCTGGCGGAACTGGAAGGCGTTGCCGCCCTCGGCCGCCGGATCGGTCCCCGCGCCCGGGGCGGCGCCGTCAGCCATTCGGATCCACGCGGTAGAGCACCTGGCCGTACTCCACCGGCGACGCGTCGTCGACGCACACCTCGCGCACGACGCCGGTCACCTCGGCCTCGATCTCGTTCATGATCTTCATCGCCTCGATGATGCACACCGTCTGCCCCGAGCTCACCCGGGTGCCGACCCGCACGTA
This sequence comes from uncultured Gemmatimonadaceae bacterium, assembly GCA_964557115.1. GTDB lineage: Bacteria > Gemmatimonadota > Gemmatimonadetes > Gemmatimonadales > GWC2-71-9 > Palsa-1233. Next base: position 33,490 of record CAZKYO010000006.1, on the reverse strand, counting down.
CGGCTCCGCGCCGGGCTCGGGCTGGGCGTAGAAGGTGCCGACCATCGGCGACTTGATCTCCTTGAGCGTCGACGGCGCCGCGGCGGGCGCGGCCTCCGTCCCGGCCGACGGCAGTGCCGCCGGCGCCGGCGCGGCCACCGGGGCCGGCGCCGCGGGCCAGGCCATCGGGCCCGGCATCGGCACCGGCTGGCCGTGCGCGGTCCGCGAGATCACGACGCCGGTGCCGAAGAACCCCTTCAGCTCGATCGCGCCGATCTCGGGATGGTCGTGCAGCAGCTGGGCGAGCCGCCGGACATCGCGCAGGTCGATGCCCTTCAGGCCGGGCACCTTCTCCATCGCGCGGGCGAGATCCTGCAGTTCGTCTGGTGTCATACGCGGGTCAGGTACTTGTCCTCGCGCCGATCGACGCGAATCATGGTGCCGGGCTCGATGAACAGCGGGACCTGCACCACGGCGCCGGTCTCGAGGCGCGCGGGCTTGGTGCCGCCGGTCGCGGTGTCTCCGCGGATCCCGGGGTCGGTCTCGACGATCTCCAGCTCCACGAAGTTCGGGAGGTCGATCAGGATCACCTGCTCGTCGTGCACCAGGCCGGTGCACTCCATGCCTTCCTTCAGGTACTTCAGCTGCTCCGCGCCGATCAGCTCGGCCGTCAGCATCACGTCGTCGAACGACTGCAGGTCCATGAAGTGGTAGAAGTCGCCGTCGCGATAGGAGTAGGTCATCGGCCGGTGGCTCAGCTCCACCGTCTCGAGCCGCTCCCCCGACGGGAAGGTGCGTTCCAGCACCGCCCCGGTGCGCACGTCGCGCAGCTTGGTGCGCACGAAGGCGCTCCCCTTCCCGGGCTTCACGTGCTGGAAATAGCTGACCTGCATCAGCCGGCCCTCGAGGGCCAGCACCAGGCCGTTGCGGATGTCCGCGGTGGTCGCCAAGCGCGCTCCCGCCGTCAGGCGTCGAGTTCGAGAAGGTCGGTTCGGCCATCGGTGAGGAGGACGGGGCCATCGGGCCCGAGCCAGACATCGTCCTCCAGACGGACCCCACCCCACCCCGGAAGATAGATTCCCGGCTCCACCGTCACCACCGCGCCGGCCGGCAACGGGGCCTCGACCGTGGCTGCAAGTCGCGGCCCCTCATGCACCTCCAGCCCCAGGCCGTGTCCCAGCGAGTGGCCGAAGGCATCCCCGAACCCCCGTTCGGCGATCACCTCGCGGGCCAGGGCGTCCGCCTCGCGGCCGCTCATCCCGGCCCGCAGGTTGGCCCGGGCCCGATGCTGGGCCGCCTCCACCAGTTCGTGGATCGACCGCTGGCGAGGGTCCGCCGTCCCGATCGCGAAGGTGCGGGTGATGTCCGAACAATAGCCGTCCAGCCGTGCCCCGAAATCGACCAGGAGGAGCTCGCCCCGGCGCAGCTGCCGCTCGGACGTCCTCGCGTGCGGCAGGGCCGAGCGCGGCCCCGAGGCGACGATCGTCTCGAACGGATGCCACTCGCTCCCCCGCCGCCGCAGCGCCACCTCCAGCCGGGCCGCCACGTCGAGCTCCCGCTCCCCCGCCCGGATGGTCGGCACCACCTCGGCCAGGGCCTCGAGCGCCAGCCGGCCCGCCTCCCGGATCGCGGTGACCTCGCCCTCGTCCTTCACCTGTCGGAGCTCCTCCACCATCTCGGGGATCGGCACCGCCCCGCCGCTGATGTAGGCCGCCAGTCGCTCGGCGTCGCGCACCGCCATGACGTGGCTCTCGAAACCGACCCGCCGTCCCTCCAGCTCCGCCAGCAACCGCCCCAGCCGACCCCAGACCGATGCCCGCTCCACCAGCACCTCCGCGATCGCCCCCGCCTCCTGCGGCGCCTGGACGGCGTAGCGGAAGTCGGTCACGAGCCGGACCTCCCCGGCGGTCACGAGGACCGTCGCGGCGCTGCCCGTGAAGCCGGTCAGCCAGCGGATGTTGGGAAGGTGGGTGACAAGCAGGCCGTCGAGGTCGCGGGCGGCGAGCTGCGCCCGCAGCCGCGCCACCCGCCCCGATCGGGGGTCACCCATCGGCGAGGGCAGCCAGGAGCGCCTCGAGGGCGAGCAGGTAGCCCTGCGGTCCGAACCCGGTCACCATCCCGATCGCGAGGTCGGCGATCACGGAATGGTGCCGTGCCGCCTCGCGCCGGAAGAGGTTCGACAGGTGCACCTCCACGAACGGCATCGGCGCGGCGAGAAACGCGTCGCGCAGCGCCAGCGACGTGTGGGTATAGGCGCCGAGGTTGACGATGAGCCCGTCGGCCCGCGCGGGGGCCCCCTGCACCAGGTCGACCAGTTCGCCCTCGTGGTTCGATTGCACCACCGCCAGCTCGACGCCGGCCGCCTCCGCGCGCTGGCGCAACGACGCCTCGATGTCGGCAAGGGTCGCCTTGCCGTAGATCCCCGGCTCGCGCGTGCCGAGGAGATTCAGGTTCGGGCCGTTGATGACGAGCACGCGGGTCATCGTCCCAGCTCCTGGAGCCAGCGCTGGAACGCGTCGAAGTCGGCCGTGGCGTCGCGCGGGGTCGCCTCGGCCTGGGTCGGGGCGAAGAAGGCGTCGTACGACGCCGCCTTCCGCTCGGCCGCCGGCCGGACGGCGGCGAGGGCCCCCAGCCACTCCGCGACCGACCGCCCGCCGCTCTCGGCGGCGTCGAACGGCAGGGGTCGGCCGGCCAGCAACTCACGGCGGATCGCGTCCTGGCGCTCGGCGAACCGGTCGTTCGCCGGATCGCGCTCGACCAGGGCCCGGTACGCCTCCAGCGCCGCCTCGAGGTGACCCTGTCGGTGGTACAGCGCGGCGAGCGACTCCGTCACGAGTGCGTGCCCGGGGACGACGTCCTCGGCCCCGGCCTCCTCCTCCTCCGCCTCGTCGGTCAGGACGATCGGCTCGGCGTCCTGCGCCTCGCCGAGGAGCGCTGGGGCCACCTGGGCGGCAAGCTCGAGGGCGAGCGGATGCTCCGGGTCGCGTTCGAGCAGCTCGGCCAGGGCCCGCTCGGCCAGCGCAGCGTCCCCCTGCTCGGTCGCGATCCGGGCCTGGACGATGAGGCCGGCCGGATGCCCGGGAAAGCGGGCGAGGCCCGCCGTCACCACCCGGGCGGCCTCGAGCAGCTCGCCGCGCTTGCGCAGGCCATCGGCCAGCGGGGCGAAGACGGCGGCGTCGGGTCCGGCGGCCCAGCGGGCCGCGAGGGTGTCGAGGGGCGTGTCGTGGGCCATCGTTCCGATCACGATCGGGAGCGGGAGTGCGGGGAGGCAAGACTATCCCGCGCCGGCCCGGGGTGTCAACCAGCCCGATGCGGGCCTGCTTGAGCTTCCCCGGCTCGGCGTCTAGGTTTCCGGGTTGTTTTCACCTTGCCGGGAGTGGGCGCAAAACCATGATGCAAGCATTCCGGAACGCCGCCAAGCCGGTCGTCTACCTGATCACGATCACCTTCATGATCTGGCTGGTGGTGGACCTCAGCGGGATCTCGGGCGGCGGCGGCCTCTTCAGCCGCACCAGTGTCGGGTCGATCAACGGCCAGTCGGTCGAACTCAGGACCTACCAGCAGGCGGTCCAGGACGCCAGCACCCAGCGGCAGCAGGAGCTGGGCCGGTCGCTGACGCTGCAGGAGACCCAGCAGGTCCGCGACGAGGTGTGGGAGGGGATGATCCAGTCGGCGGTGCTCCGCGACCAGATCAACAAGCACAACATCACCGTCTCCGACGCCGAGGTCGCCCAGCTGATCGCCGCGGTCCCGCCGCCGGAGGTGCAGTCGGCGCCGGACTTCCAGACCAGCGGCCAGTTCGACCCGACCAAGTACCAGGCCTGGCTCGGCTCGGCCGTCGGCCAGCAGTACGTGCCGTACCTCGAGGCGCGCTACCGCGACCAGATCCTGCAGGCCAAGCTGCTGCGCAACGTCACCGCCGACGTGGTGCTCTCCGACGCCGCGCTCTGGCAGCGCTGGCGCGACCAGCACGAGACCGTCGCGATCGCGCTGACGCCGCTGGTGTCGACCCGGGTGATCGCCGACTCGGCGGTCCACGTCAGTGACGCCGAGGTCGATGCCTACTACCGCGACCACAAGGCGGAGTTCGACCGGCCCGAGCAGGCGTTCGTCTCCTACCTCGCCGTCAACCGCGCGCTCGACGCGTCGGACAGCGCCGCGGTGCTGCAGCGCGCCCGCGACATCAAGGCGGAGATCCAGGGCGGCGCCCCGTTCGCGGAGGTCGCCCGGCGCGAGTCGATCGACCAGGTGAGTGCCCAGCGGGGCGGTGAGCTCGGGACGTTCACGAAGAACGACATGGACAAGCAGTTTGCCGATGCCGTCTGGTCGCTGCCGCTCAACTCCGTTTCCGATCCGGTGTCGACCCAGTTCGGGGTGCACATCATCGAGGTCACCAAGCGCACCGCCGACAGCGCCACGGCCCGGCACATCCTGATCCCGTTCGATCTCGCCGGGGCCCACCGCGACCTGGTCGATGCGCAGGCCGACTCGCTGGAGCAGCTGGCCGCGAGCCGACTCGACCCGGCCGTGCTCGACACCGCCGCCCGGGCGCTCAAGCTCCCGATCGGCCAGGCCGCGCCGATCCAGAAGGGCGGCCAGGTGGTGATCGGCGGCACCCTGCTCGAGGACCCCGGCATCTGGGCGTTCCAGGCCAAGGTCGGCGAGACCTCGCCCGTGATCGAGGGCACCGACGCCTACTACGTCTTCCGCCTCGACTCGCTGCAGCAGGGCGGCGTCCCGCCGCTCGCGGGCATCCGCCCCGCCGTCACCGCCGCGATCGCCGAGCACAAGAAGGATTCCCTCGCGGTGCAGATGGCCGACGAGCTCGTCCGCCGCGTCAAGGGCGGCGAGACGCTGGCGGCCGCCTCGGCCGCGATGGGGCTGCAGCACCGTGAGTTCCCGGCGTTCACCCGGATCCAGCCGCCGTTCCCGAACCCCAAGCTCATCGGCACCGCCTTCGGCCTGCCGGTCGGTGGACTCTCGGCGCCGATCGTGACGAACGAGGGGATCTACGTGATCCGGGTCCTCGCCCACACGCCGGCCGACTCGGCCGAGTTCAACAAGACGATCGGGCAGTTCCAGGCCAACGAGGTGCGCACCGCGCGCCAGGATCGCGTGCGCTACTTCATGGCGGCGCTTCGGGCCGGCGCGAAGATCAAGGACGAGCGCGCCGAGGTCTTCAAGACCGACGCGCAGATCGAGGCGGAGAGCCCGACGCTGCCGGGAACCAGCCGCTGACAGGCGCGCCCGTCAGGGCGCGTCGGTGCCGCACTGCAAACGCAAAACCCCGCCGAACGGCGGGGTTTCGCATTTCGTGGCCGGGGGCGCGCCCTGACGGGCGGGCCCTACTGCGACAGCCGCTTCGGCTCGCCGCCCGAGGGGGCGCGCTCGTCGTCGTAGCGGTTGCCGTCGACCATCCGGCGGTTCGGGGAGTCGTCGCGGAGGACGGCGTCCTGGGTCTCCTTGAACGAGTTCTTGAACTCGCGGATCCCCTTGCCCATCGAGGCCCCGATCTCCGGCAGCCGCTTGGCGCCGAAGACGAGCAGCACGACGAGCATGATGACCATGATTTCGGTGAAGCCGAGATTCGGCATTCTGGTGCTCCAGGTGTCAGAACAGCGACCGGGCCGCGTAGTAGGCGATCGCCACACCCACGAGCGACAGCAGCGAGACGTGGAGGGCGACCGGGCCCAGCGTGAAGGATACAACCAGGAGGTCCACCGAGACAGGCCCGACCGACGGGGTGACCGCCGAGGTGAAGAAGGCCCGGGCGGCGCTCTCGGGGAGGAATCGCTCCAGCAGGGCCGACAGGAGGCCGCCAATCACGAAGCCGGAGGCGAGCACGCCAAGGTAGAACACCGGGCGGCGGGGTCCGCTGGCCATCAGCGCCTCCGGTCGAGGACGTAGCCGAGGGCGCCGCGGAGGAGCTCGCGGGCCTCGGATGGGGGAAGCTCCTGGACCGCGTCGTCGGCTTCGGCGATGAGCCGCTGGGCGCGCCCCCGGGCGTAGTCGATCCCGCCCCGGGCGGCCACCGCCGCCACCACTGCCGCGATCTCCTCCTCCAGCGGCTCCGGGTTGCCCATCAGCGACTCCACCAGCTGCCGCTCGCCCCGCGAGAAGCGCGGCAGGGCGTTGATCAGCGGCAGGGTCACCTTGTGCTCGCGCAGGTCGAGCCCCGAGGGCTTGCCGGTGTCGCGCGGGTCGGCGGTGTAGTCGAGCAGGTCGTCGATGATCTGGAACGCCATCCCCAGCCGCTCGCCGTATCGGGCCAGTGCCTGGCGCATCGCCGGTGGGGCGTCGAGCCCGCCGACCTCGCAGGCGCCGGAGATCAGCGAGGCCGTCTTGGCCCGGATCAGGAGGTCGTAGTGCTCCTCGCTGAAGGCCAGCGGATCGTGCGCGAGCAGCTGGCGCATCTCGCCGACCGTCATCTCGTTGGTCACCCGGGCCAGGACCCCGAGGGCATCCAGGCTCGCCAGCCGCACCAGCTCCACCACGGCGCGCGAGTACAGGAAGTCGCCCATGATCACGGAGACCTGGTGCGAGAACATCGCGTTGATCGTCGGCATGCCGCGCCGGAGCGTGGAATGGTCGACCGAGTCGTCGTGGACCAGCGTGGCGAGGTGGATCAGCTCGATCACGGCGGCGAGCGTCTCGCCGCGGCGGCCACTGGCGCCGGTCGCCTCGTCGGCGAGCAGCAGCAGGGTCGGCCGGAACATCTTGCCCCGCATCCGGAGCAGGTGCTGGTTGACCTCGCTGATGAGCGGGAAGTCCTCCTCGATCAGCCGCCGCATCTCGAGTTCGACCCGGCCGAGCCGCTCGAGCACCGGCTCCTGGAGCTCCTCGAGGGAGGCCGCGGCGACCTGGGGCAGCGTCACGCCCGGCCCTCGCCGAGGCGGCCGATGCGGTCGCTGGCGTCGCGGAAGCCGACATCGACGGCGAGCACCCGCTCGTAGAACCCGAGCGCATTCCTGGTCTTCCCCTGCGCCTCCAGCGCGCGGGCCAGCCAGTAGAGCACGCCAATCTTCTCGGCGTCGCCCTCGTCGCCCTTCTCGACGCTCTTGAGCACCGCCTCGGCCACCGCCGGTCGGCCCTGCTCGAAGAACGCCTCGCCGAGCGCCTCGCTGGTGCGGAGCCGCCCCTCGGGCGAGCGCAGCGCCTTCTGGAACTCGCTGATCGCCTCCTCGAGGAGCCCCATCTCCTTGAAGGCGAGGCCGAGGTCGTAGTGCGTCTGGTGGTCCTCGACCGGCAGGTTCTGGTCGAGCGCCCGCTTGAACTCCGCCAGCGCCTCGCGGAAGGTCTCGTCCTCGTCGTCGGAGATCGTCGTCGTCTCGGTGCGCATCCGGGTGGTGCGCGGGCCCACGTCGTCGATCACCATCGCGCCGAGGTCGATGAAGCCCTCTTCCACCGGCTTGGCCGCATCCTCGGGTCCGAGCTGTCGCAGGGCGCGGCGCGCCGCCTCATGGTGCTCGTCGAGCTCCAGGACGCGACGGTACACCGCGACCGCCTTCTCCTTGGAGCCCTCGCGCACCAGCGCGTCACCCAGCTCCATGTACGACTGGCAGAGCCGTTCGGCGTCGCGCATCCGCGCCGCGACCTCGACGCGCGCCTGGTAGCGCGCGATCGCCTGCGGCTCGGCCTGGATCAACTCCGTGGCGACCTGCCACGCCCGCACCCAGTCGCCTTCCTCGGTGTAGCCCTCGAGGGAGCGCTCGAGCGACGCGATCGCTCCGGCACGGTCGCCGTGCTCGAGCAGCGCATGCCCGGTCGCGCGGTCGCCCAGTGGATCATCGCCGCGCCCCGGCTCCGGATCTGCCGGCGGCGCCGTGTCGCCACCCGCCGTGTCCAGGAAGATGATGCCCTCGGACCCGGTGGGCGTCGCCGCCGGGGCGGCCGCGCCGAGATCGACCTCGCTGCTCGACTCGATGGCCGGCACGTCGATCGCCGTCGTCTCGAAACCGTCGATCGAGATCGTCGTTTCCGCCGCGGCGCTCGATTCGCCGGTCGTGGGCGTCACCAGCCCTTCGAGCGCGGCCGTCTCGCCGACCGCCTCCGCGGTGCGCCCGAACTCGACCATTCCGGCCGGCTCGTCGGCCGCGCCGGCAGACTCGCCGCGATCCGGCGATGTCGGCTCGAGGCCCGAGGCCGGCGCGACGTCATCGGTGATCGCGTCGGCGATCAAGGTCGGCTCGAGCACCAGCGGCTCGTCGCTGGCGACCAGCGGGGCGCGGGCCGGCGGGGCCGGGCCCTTCTCGACATCGAGGAACACCAGCCCGCCGGCGGACGGGCCGTCGCCGGCCACGTGGCCCCCGGCATCGTCGCCGGTGTCGCGCCCAAGCAGCTCATCGAGCACCCGACGGAGGTCCTTCCACGAACCGAACTCGGCACCAAAGCGATCGAGGTCGGCCGCCGCCTGGTCGGCGTGGCCACGCGACTGCATCTGGTCGTGGTAGATCCGCAGGTTCTGGCGGACGTCGTAGATCACCCGCTTGCGGGCCTGGAAGCGCGCCAGCTCGAGATACGTGCGGAGGTGCCCGGGATCGAGCCGGAGGATCTTCCCGCACAGGGCGATCGCGTTGTTGAAGAACCCCTGCTCGCCGTAGCGCGTCGCGGCCTGCTCCCAGGCCTCGCAGGCGGCCCGCTCGTTGCCGGCCTTCTGCTCGAGGTCGCCGATCCGGTTGTACAGCGCCGGATCGGCCGCCTCCTCGCCGCCCTCGGCAGCGCGGATCGCCTGCCGATAGAGGTCGATGGCCGCCCGCCATTCGTCCCGCTGTTCGTGCTGGCGCGCGGCGACTTTGAGCTTGTCAAGCGTCATGGCCGACCGGGGTATGGGACGAGGCTCAAGTTGATATGCTGCTTGAGCTTTGAAGTCTAGGCCGCGTGGGGTGGCGGCACAAGCGGAAGCGAGCCGAGAGCCGAGAACCGAGAACCGAGGAGGGCTATCGTCCGCCACGGCCCCGAGAAGCCCGCCCCAGCTCTGGGCCTTCGGTCCTCGGTTCTCGGTTCTCGGTTCTCGGCTTCGAGTATCGTCCGCCTACCGGCCCACGAGCAGCTCCGGGTTCCCCGGGTCGTCCTGGAAGGCCCACTCGAGGATCAGGTGATTCGGCCCCGCCCAGGTGACCCTGAGGGCCCCGTATCGCTTGAATCCGTCGGGCCCGGCCATCTCGACCACGTAGCCCCAGCCGGGAACCGCCTCGATCGCATCGCGACGGTAGCCGGCGGTCGGGGCCAGGTCGATGGTGGTGAGGTCCACGATCGGCGCGCTGCCCCAGACCGCGATCCGGGTGCCCTCGCGGCGTGGTTCGAGGAAGAGGGCGCCGTCCGGTCCGCGCACCACCCGAAAGTCCACGTCGCCGGTGCCGCTGCCGATCCGGGCCAGCTCGTCCCGGCCGGCTCGGAGGTCGTGATCGTCGTCGCGCCAGAACCGGAAGCCGGCGCGCGCGTCGTCCGCCTCGCGCGCGAAGATCGCCACGTCCTGCGCCTCGAAGCGCGGCGTGTCGAAGTGCGCCGCCGACATCGCCGACTCGCTGCCGTCGATCGCCTCGGCGCTGACCCGGAAGCAGCGGGGCGCCCCATTGGCCAGCGCCGCGACGACGAACGAAGGCGCCACCGTCGTCCCCTCCACCGACCAGGGCGCCCGGCAGCGGTCGGCATCGAGGTCATAGTCGGCGCTCCAGACCCGGTACAGCCGGAACCGCGCCGGGTCCCATCGATACGACGCGTCCGACCACGACAGCGCGATCGCGCCGTCGAGCGAGGTGCTCCTGAGGTCGGTCGGCACCGGCGGCGGCTCGCCCGCGGGGGCGAGGACGAGGGAATCGCAGGCGGCGAGGGCGAGCAGCGCCAGCGGTGGGAGGAAGGTGCGCATCGGACCGGCTCCGGTTCGGGTCAGGCTCCGGAGGCGCAGGGCGCGTGCCGCGCGGAAGGCCCGTCGTGGCGGGCGATTTCGGGGGCCCCCGACCGGCAGTGTCCAGAAATCTGGACGGTCAGGGCTGCAGCGTGGTCTGGTTGTAGTCGAACTTCAGGTCCGGCAGCGACATCAGGTAGACGTTGAAGTACAGCGCGAAGTTGCCGTTGGCGTTCTTGGCGAAGTTGAACGCGGCGCGCCAGTCATGGAGGTCGCGGGTGAGCTGCAACTGATGCGACTCGAAGCGTCCGTCGGTCACGTTGTACTGGGTATTCCACGACACCGTCCAGAACGGCGTCGGCGCGAAGCTCATGTTGAGGCCGATCGACGACCGGCTCCCCAGCACCGGCGGCACGATGATCGGCAACTGGCTGAGCGGGTCGTCGGGGAACTCGCCCGGCCCCGGGGTCGTCGTGGGCAGCTGCACCACGCCCGGCGTGCGCTGGCGGTTGAGCGAGAAGGTGAGCGACGCGTTGAACGCCCTCGACGGTTGGCTCAGCATCGGGTTGGAGGTCGCGAAGGACCCGGGGCGGAAGCGGCGGTTCGCCGACGGCGAGTAGACCGCCGGCATCGTGTCGCGGCCTGCGCCGCGGGCGTCGGGGGCGGTGCCCAACCCCACCAGCGCGAAGAGCGACTGGAAGGTGCGGCCGCTCATCGACACGTTTGCCGAGACGCTCTGCAGGAACGGCGAGAAGCGGGCGGTGTCGGTGCCCACCTGCCCCTCCCAGAGGTCGTGCGTCATCGACAGCGTGAAGCCGCGCAGCAGGTCGCTCGAGAACTGGTTGGTGATCGTCTGGGTGGTGTAGCCGGTGCGGCCCTCGAGCTTGGCCTGCGAGAAGTCGTAGCCGAACGGCGAGGTCGTGATCGCGAGCAGCGTCACCGGCCGCACGCTCAGCGGATCGGTGGTGGTGTCGTTGGCGGCGAGCCGCGGCTTGGCCTGGAAGTTCTGGGTCAGGCCGATCCGGACCTCCGTGCGCGACGGCGAGGTCGGCCCGGTGGAGCGCGGCCCCAGCGCGGCGGCGTACTCCGCGGGCACGTTCGCCTTCGGCGAGACCTGCAGCGTCAGGTTGGGCGAGAGCTGGTGCCGGAACCGGTCGTAGGGCCCGAGGCCCATCCGCAGGATCCCGTAGAGGTCCGGCCGGATCGAGAGGCCGAACTCGACCCGCTTGCTCTGGGTCACCCAGCGGCCGTTGGTCCGCTGGTTCCGCAGCATGTACGGCCCGCTCGCCGAGTTCACGATCGAGATCGTCGGCTGCAGCTTGAACGTGCTCCGGAAGACGATCGGCAGGTTGATCCCGGTGTCGAAATTGAGGCCCGACTGGAAGGTGCCTCCCTGGATGGTGCTGACCGTCACCGAATCGTTCGGATCGGCGGTATTGAGGTTGGGCTGCCGCTCGGACACGACCGTCCGCCCGGTCACCCGCTGGTCCTGGTACGTCACCTGGTTGCGCCAGGTGAGCCCGCCGATGGTGAGCGGGGTGTCGAAGCGGAACGACGAGTTCCGCGAACTGCCGGTGCGGAGCAGCGAGTCCACCCCGGAGCCGCCCACCACCAGCTGCGCGGTGAGCGGCGTCTTGAACTGCAGGTCGTTGGTGGCCGAGAGCGTCGGCGACCACGAGGCGAACGAGAGCAGCTGGATCGGCGACGGGGTGATCGTGAGCGAGGGCAGCGTCATCGTGCCCGAGCCGTCGGTGACGTTCTGCCGGCGGGTGCCGCCGAGCGTCACGTTCCCCCAGCGGAAGCGCTTGCTGAACGAGGCCGAGCTGGAGATCTGCTGGGTCGAGAGGATCGGGTCCACCGCGTTGCCGGCCAGCACCCGCGAGTCGGTGACGTAGTTCGCGCTCAGCTGCAGCCGGGTGGTGTTGTTGAACTCCTGGCTGTGGGTCCACTGGATCTGGGTGCTGCTGGCGCCCTGCGTCTCGACCTGCCGGTTGACGGCGAGCGCGCCGCGCAGGAAGCGGTTCCGCCAGTCGTACTCCAGCTCGCCGCCGAACTGCACGTAGCGGGACGAGAACCAGTCGAACCGCGCGGTCACCCCGATGTAGTCGTTGGGCGCCCAGTAATAGCCGATGTTGCTCACCTGCCGGTTGTAGCCGCGGGTCGGCCGCACGATGTCGTTGAAGCCGAACTGCGGGACGAGGATCCCCGAGCGCCGGCCGGGCTTGGTGTCCTGGAACAGGAACGGCAGCCAGGCGATCGGCACGTCGCGGATGTAGAGCACCGCGGGGCGGGCCACCAGGTACGACTGCGAGACCCACTTCACCTCGCCGGCCCGGAACTCGTAGTGCGGCAGCGGCAGGTCGCAGGAGGTGAACTCGCCCTTCGAGGCGTAGAGGCGCGAGGCGGAGGAGTCCACCGCGAGGTTGCCGCGCACGAACCAGTTGTCGCCCAGCTCGTCGAAGGTCGTGAAGGCGTCCGTGAAGACGCCACGGTCGCCGCAGGTGTCGAAGCGCAGCACCCGGCCGACGGCGATCTTGCGGTCGTCGAAGAGCCGCGGCTCCCCGCTCGCCACGAGTTCGCACTGGCGGTCGGCGTAGAGGATCCGGTCGGCCTCCATCACCGCGCTGTCGCGCGAGGTCGCGGCCCGGCCGGTGAGGATGATCCGCTGCGAGTCGGCGCGGAGGAAGGCCGAGTCGCCGAGGTAGCGGGTCACCGCGAACCCCCGCCGGGCGAGCAGCGCGCTCATCACCGAGTCGGGCGCAGGAAAGTCGCGGCTCGGCTTCGTGGGAAGTCCGAGCCGCTTGGCGGTCGCGCTGTCCATCTCGCGGGCCGGCTGGGCGCGCCCGAGGAGCGTGTCGCGCCCCCCGAGTGCCCCGAGCCGCCCGGCCTGGGGCGGGGGGCGGTCCTGGGCCTGGACCGGGGCGGTCCCGCCGCCGAGGGCGAGCGCGAGCAGCACCCCGGCGATCAACCCGCCTGGGGCGGGACGATGCCCGCCCGGGCCAGGGCCCGGATCGTCACCGGGACCATCGTCGTCGGGACGGTCGTCGTCGCCGCCGCCGTCGCCACCCCGCTGCAGCTTGCCGCGGCGTGCGCGCTGCGCCAGCAGCGCCCCGGCCACTCCCAGCTCGTAGAGTAGCAGCAGCGGCACGGTGACCAGCAGCATCAGGAAGACGTCGCCGCCCGGCGAGAGCAGCGCGCCGGCGATGCAGCTGCCGACGATCGCGAATCGCCGCAGCCGGTTCCACTGGCGCGCGTCGACCACGCCCACCGCCGACAGCAGGATCATCACCAGCGGCACCTCGGCCGAGATGCCGAAGGCCAGCACGATCTGCAGGACGAACGAGAAGTACGAATCGTAGGTGATGAACTGGTTGAACGACCCGGCCTGGAAGCCGAGCATGATCGGGATCGCCCGCGGCAGCACGTAGCGCCAGCCGACCCAGCCACCGAGCAGGAAGAGGCCCAGCCCCATGGTGAGCGAGGGGATGATCGCCTTCCGCTCACGCTCGTAGAGCGCCGGCGAGAGGAAGGCCCAGATCTGGTAGAGCACCACCGGCGAGGCCAGCACCATCCCGAGGACGGCGCCGAGCTTCAGGGTGATCATGAACGGTTCGGTGACCGCCGTGATCGTGAGGTTGCCGTTGGGGACGTACGGGGCGATCGGCGCCTTGAGGAGATCCAGGACCCCGAAGCCGAGCACCAGCCAGAGGCCGACGCCGACGCCGACCACCAGCGCGGCGAGCGAGAGCAGGATGCGGGTGCGCAGTTCCTCGAGATGGTCGAGGAACGGCATCTCGCCCTTCGCCCTGGTCATGGCGGTGCCGTCGGGTCGGTTACGGCAGCTGGCGCAGGCGGTCGCGCGCCAGGTCGTACTCGGCCGTGCCGCGGTACTGGTCGGTGGCGACCTGGCTGTACCACGACCGGGCGGCCCGCAGGTCGCCGCGTTCCTGGGCCCGGGTGCCGAGCTTGAACATCGCCGACGCCGCGCGCGAGGAGGTGGCGTAGTTGCGGGCCACCTCGCGGTAGTACGCCTCGGCCGAGTCGGGCTGGGTCGTCGCGTAGGTCTCGGCGATGCCGAACAGCGCGTCGGGGACCAGCGGCGACATCGGGTGCGTCTCGAGCAGCTGCTGGAAGGCGGCCCGGGCGGTGGTCGTCGCCCCGCGGCGCAGCTGGCTGTTGCCGGCCTCGAGCATCTGCACCGCGGTCGGCGTGGCGCCCCCGTCGGTCGCGGCCAGCGTGTCGCTGTCCGCCGGCGGCCGCACCTGCATCGCCTGGCGCGCGTCGATCTGCGCCAGGTAGTCGCTCATCCGCTGGTTGCTCTGCTGGATCTGCTCCTGGAGGTTCAGGATCTGGCGCTGCAGCTGGAGCGTCTCCGCCGAGGTCTCGCCCTTGGCGACCGAGACCTGGCGACGGGTGTTCTCGAGCGAGTCCAGGGTCGCGCGCTGGTTGGCGATGATCTGCCGCAGCAGCGCCGCGTTGGTCGAGTCGCGCCGCTCCTGCTCCCGCTGCTGCACCGCCATCTGGGTCTCGAGCTTGCGCACCTGCCCCGGCGTGGCGCAGGCGGCCGCCAGGCCGGTGGCGAGGAGCAGCAGGGGAGCGGCGCGGTGGGTCATCGCGGCGCCACCAGCGTCTGGGCCCCGGCGATCACCTCGAACTCGTCGCGGCGGTTCATCGCCCACGCCGCCTCGTTCGACGACGGGTCGAGCGGCACCTCCTCGCCCAGCGAGGCGGTCTCGATGCGGCCGGCCTCGACCCCCATCCGGACCAGGTAGTCCTTGGCGGCGCCGGCGCGGCGCATGCCGAGGGCGAGGTTGTACTCGTCGGAGCCGCGCTCGTCGGCGTGGCCCACGATCCGGATCCGGAGCGCCGGGTTCGCCTGCATGATCGCCGCCTTGCGGTCGAGCAGGCCGCGATCCTCGGCGCGCACGTCGAACTTGTCGTAGTCGAAGTGGATGATCGTCGCCACTTCGTTGACCAGCGCGGCGCGGGCCGCCTCGGCCGCCTCGTTGGCGCGGCGGATCGAGTCGGCGATCTCCTGCTGGCGCTGGGCACGGCGCGCGGCGTCGATCGAGTCCTGGTTCACCCCTGACTGGGTGTTCGTCGGGGTGGCCGGCGTCGGCTGCACGGCCGGTTCCTTCTTCTTGCTGCAGGCCGTCACGGTCATGGCGAGCGCGAGGAAGGTGGCGAGGGTGCGGGACATCAGCTGCTCCAGGTCAGGGTGTGGTACCGGTAAGTGATGGCGACCAGTCGGGCATCAGGGTGTTGGCGCCGTTCAGCGTCGTCAGTTGCCGGAAATTGCCGGTCTCGGTGTCGATCACCCAGAGCTGCTGCCCCCGGGACCGATCCGACTTGTAGACCAGGTGGCGCGAATCCGGGGCCCAGCTCGGGTCCTCGTTGCGTCCGGCCGAGGTGATCGCGGTGGCGCGTCCGGTGCCGAAGTCATAGAACAGCACCTGCCGCCCGCCGGCGATGTCGCGATGGAAGGCGACCCGCTCGCCGTCCGGTGACCAGTCGGGGGCGTAGGAGTTGCCCGTCCCCGGCCCCGCGGCCAGGTCGAGCGCCCGCTGATTCGCCCCGTCCGCGTCCATCACGTAGATCTGGGCATTCCCCGCCCGGGTGCTCACGAACGCGACCCGGCGACCGTCCGGAGAATAGGTAGGCGACAGGTTATCCGCCAGCCGCCCGCTCGCCGTCAGCGCCATCACGCAGCACATCCGGGCGACGTCCACCCGGTAGAGGTCGGTGCCGTGGTCGGTGGACCACCCGAAGAGCAGTTCCTTGCCGTCCGGCGAGAGCGCCGGGGTGATCGCCTGACCAGACCCGGTGGTGGATGGAACCACCTTGCGGGAGAACGAGGCGAGGTTCTGCAGGATGATGGCGGCGCCGTAGTCGCGCATCTCGCTGTAGGCGAACTGGCCTCCGTCCCGCGACCAGTTCGGCGAGTACGCGATCCCCGTCCCCCGCGAGACCTTCTCGAGGTTCGCCCCGTCGCTGTCGATCGACCAGATCGCGTTGTCGGCGTTGTGGAAGAGGATCCGGCTGGCCGCGATCCCCACCGACCCGGTCGCCAGCTTGGTGACCTCGTCGCTCAGCCGGTGGATGTCGAGCCGGTCGCGGCCCGTCCCGGCGGTGATCACCCCGCGCACCGCGTCGAGTGCCACCTGCCCGGAGGCCAGGTTGTGGAGCCGGACGTGCACGCCGCCGACCGACGGCTGCAGCTCGACCGCCCAGGTGAGGCCGAGGGTCTCGCGGTACAGCTGGGTGTTGAGCGTCCCGGTGAAGGGACCGGCGCTGTCGGGCCAGAACGCCACCTGGAAGCGATCGGAGTACTGCAGGTCGCGCTCGACGATCTTGCGGACCGAGTCGAGCCCCGGCCCCGCCACGACGATCACTCCCGGCTGCACGCCGGGGCTGTACTTGATGCCGAGCTGGATCCGGTCCTGGGCGTGGAGCGGCATGGCCGCGAGGGCGGCCAGCCCGGCGGCGACGAGGGCGCCTCGGAAGGTGCTCACCGGTCCTCCGGCGTGAAGGCGAAGGCGATCGGCAGCGACGGGCCGTTGAACCCGTCTGGAAGCGGGCCGAAGGCGCCGTCCTTGCCGGCCCGCTCGACCGCCCCGATCGCCTCGGTGTCGAAGGTGAAGTTGCCTGATCGCCGGCTCACGGAGATGTCGGTCACGGTTCCGTCGCGCTGGATGGTGAACGCCACCTCGGTCCGGAGCCGCAGCCCCTTCCCTGCCGGATTGACCCAGCGCTTGCGGACCTGGGTGACGATGTTCTTCAGATAGTCCGGATACGGGAACCGCAGCCCCTCCTGCCGGAAGGTGAGCTGGTCCGTCCCGGTGCTCGGCGTCTCGCCCGGCAGCGGCGTCACGTCGCTGCGGGTCTGCAGCTGCGGATCGGGTCGCTCCGGGGCGTCTGACTTCGGCTTGGGCGGCTGCTCGGCCGGCTTGGGCTTCGGGCGCGGCTTCTCCGGGGGCGCCACCTCCTCGTCGCGGCGGGCCGGCAAGGCGGCCTCCGCGGCGCGGCGCGGCGTCGGCCCCGGCGCCGGTGCGGCGACGAGGTTCACCTCGTAGACGAGCGGCGGCGGGGCGCTGGCACCCCGGGCCACCAGCAGCAGGCCGGCGAGCAGTGCCAGGTGCACCGCGGCGCTCCCCACCATCCCGGCCCGATTGGCCCCCGGCACCGCCGCCACGCTCACGGCCGCCCCTCGGGCTCCACCACCACGCCGACGTTGGTGATCCCCGCCGCGCGGATCGCCGCGAGCACCCGGATCACCGTGCCGTGGGTCGCCGCGTCGTCTCCCCGCAGGTACACGCCCTCGGGCGGCTTCATCTTGACGATCACCGGGAACTGGCTGCGGAATTCCGCCAGACTCATCCGGGCCCCGCCGACCGCCACCTGGCCGTCGCGCGTCACGGTGACGGTGAGTCCGTCGCGGGCCTCCAGCGGCGCCGCGGCCGCGCGCGGCAGCTTCACCTCGATGCCGCCCTGCAGCATCGGTGCGGTCAGCATGAAGATCAGCAGCAGCACCAGCACCACGTCGACGAGGTTGATGATGTTCACCTCGGCGTTGAGGTGCCGCTTGTGGCGCCCGGTGCCGATCCCGCGCAGCGGCACGCTACAGCCTCCCCTCGCGCCCGAGCGCCGCGATCTGGGCCTGCGCCGCGCGCTCCAGCTCGCCCTCGTAGCGCTCCACCCGCGAGGTGAAGACGTTGTACGCGATCACCGCGGGGATCGCGGCGCCGAGGCCCGCGGCGGTCGCCACCAGCGCGTCGGCGATGCCGGGTGCCACCGCGGCGATGTTGCTGCTCTGGCTCACGGCGATCCGCTGGAACGCCTGCATGATGCCGAGCACGGTGCCGAAGAGGCCGAGCAGCGGCGAGGTCGCCGCGATCGTGGCGAGCCACGGCACCCGGCGGCCGGCCACCTCCGCCTCGGCGCGGACCTGGGTGTCGAGCGCCAGCGTCAGCGCCTCGAGCTGGGTGAGCGAGAGGCCGCTGCGGCTGATCCCGTCGCGCTCGTTGGCGTGGCGCAGGTCGGCGAGGAACGAGCCCACGGTCCGGACCAGGTCGGCGAACGGCGAGCGCCCGACCGCGGCCAGCGCCTGCTCGCGCTCCTCCAGCGACCGGCGACCCTCCGTCGCGCGGGCGAAGGCGCGCTCGGCGGCGTGGAGGCGCCGGAACTCCACCGACTTGGCGAAGATGAGGTACCACGACACCAGCGAGAAGACGGCGCAGAGGACGAGCACCACCTTCGTCTCGATGGAGGCGCTCAGGACCAGCCCGAGCAGGTCGAGCGACACCGCCGAGGAATCCGCCTGGATCACGCGCTCGTCTCCCGGAACCAGTCGGCCAGGGCCGAGAGGCCCTGATGAAAGGGCACTTCGGGCCGCCAGCCGAGTCCGGCCGCGGCCTTGCTCACGTCGAGGCAGGAGCGCGCCAGTTCACCGGCGCGCGCCGGGGCATGCTCCACCAGGACCTCGCGACCCAGCGCGGCCATCACCCGGCGCGCCAGCTCGTTCACCGTGGTCTCGGTCCCGGTGGCCACGTTGTAGGCGGGGACGTCCAGCCGGTCGCCGCGTGACACGCTCGCCAGCGAGCCGGCCAGCAGGTTGGCCCGGGCGACGTCGCCGACGTACACGTAGTCGCGCGTCTGCTCGCCGTCGCCGAAGATCGTCAGCCCCTGTCCCGCGAGGACTCGCGAGACGAAGATCGACACCACGCCGGCTTCCGACTTCGGGTCCTGGCGCGGGCCGTAGACGTTGGAGTACCGCAGCGCCACGCCCTCGAAGTTCCCCAGCGTCCCCAGGACCCGCAGGAAGTGCTCGCTCGACAGCTTGCTCACGCCGTAGGGCGAGATCGGCAGGTTGGGCGCAGTCTCCGGCGTCGGCACCACCGTCGGGTCGCCGTAGACGACGCCGCCGCTCGAGGCGAAGACGACCCGGCGCACCCCCCCATCCTGCGCGGCGCGCAGCAGGTTCGCGAAGCCGACCAGGTTGATCGAGGCATCCGTCGCCGGGTCCTCGACCGAGACGCGCACGTCGATCTGCGCCGCCTGGTGGCACAGCACGTCGAAGCCGCCGTCGGCGATGACGTCACGGGCCTCGGGCGAGCGGATGTCCGCCGCGACGAAGGCCGCGCCCGCGGGAACCTGCGCGCGCTTGCCACGCGACAGGTCGTCCAGGCAGGTCACCGACCATCCGGCGGCCAGGTAGGCCTCGGCGATGTGGGAACCGATGAAGCCGGCCCCACCGGTGATGCAGATCGATCCGCTCATGTACGCCTCGCGGGGCGGGCGCCGCGAGGCGCCCGCCACTGGGGGGTGAATGCGTTGTCGTCGGGGAGGGAAGATAGCCCGGTCGGTGCCACGCTTCAGTTGGGAAGCGTGGCGACCCGGACGACCGGCGTCCCGGACGGGATGTCCGGCGCGGTCACGTTGATGAGCTTGATCGTGCTGCTGCCGGCGTTGACCGCGACGACCTGGGCCGTCGCCATCACTTCGCCGACCGTGTCGGGGGCGTTGGACCGGGCCTTCACGGGGCGACGGACCTGCACGAAGTCGCCGACATGCATCCCGGCGTCGCTCCCGAGGTTGGTGAACATCTGCTCGCCAGGGGTCACCAGGCCGATGATGCCCGGCTGGGCGATCACCATGCCGCTCGGCCCCTGCGGCGTCGCCACCGGCTGGGCCGCGCCTGGATGCGGCACCGGCGCCACCGGCAGGACCACCTGCCCGTCACGGATCGGGCCATAGATCTTGAGCACCCGGGTGAGCGTCTGGCGCGAGCCGATCTCGGTCACCACCAGGAGACCCGTCGGCTGGATCACCTCGCCCCACTGGCTCGGGCCGCGGGTCCGGGTCGCCACCACGAGGGTGTCCCCGACCGCATAGGTCCCTCCCGCGGGCGGTTGCACCGCGAAGACGGCGCCGACCTCGTTGGGGGCGATCTGCAGGGTGGCCCGGACGTGTGGGGGCTCGACCCCACCCAGCGCCGTGCCGTACGCAAGCATCCGCCCCTCGGTGAGGAAGCCGGCGGAACGCACCTCGTCGGGGCGGACCGGGCGGTACGGCGCGTGACTGTACGCCCGAAGCGCCTCGGACGTCGGCGGCGGCGGGCGCAGGAAGAACGGCGTGTTGTCACCGGCCTGGGCACCGGCGGTCGCTGGACCCGCGAGGATCGCACCGGCGACCAGCAGGAAGGTGGCGCGCATCAAGGAGCCTCCGAAGGGCTGCGGATGTCGATCCGTGGGACACGAACCGTGCCAGAAACCCGGCCCCGAATCCTCGCGGACCCGGCCCGAGTATGGTAACCAGTCCCCTCAGTATCGTCCGAGACCCCAGCCAAGGACAGCACCGCATGCCCGACCGCCAGAACGCCAGCCGTGGCGCGCATTTGGCCCTGACCCTCGCCCTCCTCGGGGCCGCCGCCCTGCCCCTCGGCGCCCAGGCGTTCCCGAGCCCCGCCCCGGCCGACTCCGCCGCGATCATGACCGAACTGATGAAGAGCCGGGACGGGTGGAACGAGGCGAATCTGGCGAAGCACGTCGGTTTCTACGTCGACTCGGTGACCTTCATGACCCGGCAGGGGCCCAGGCCCGGGAAGGACCGCGTGGTGCAGTCGTTCTCGACCAGCTACTTCCGCGACGGCAAGCCGATCCAGGCGCTCGAGTTCGACCACGTCTGGATCCGCGCCCTCGGGAAGGACCATGCCCTGATGACCGGCAACTTCCACCTGACCGGTGGCGGCCAGGCGGAGCAGTCGGGATGGTTCACGCTGGTGTGGGAACGGACGGCGGAGGGCTGGCGGGTGCTGCACGACCACAGCTCGTGACCGGCGACTGGAGACTGGAGATTCGTGTCCGCACCCTCGAATCTCCAATCTCGAATCGCGAATCTCGCCTAGAACGGCAGGTCGTCGTCCTCGGCGTCCAGGGCGTCCGGGAAGTCGCCGAACGATTCGTCCTTCTTCGGCGCCGACGCCGCCTCGCCGCGCGAGGCACCGCTGGAGCGGCTGCCGCCGCCACCCCACGAGCCGCCGGTGTCGTCGCCGCCGCGGCCGCCGAGGAGGATCAGCTCGCGGCAGTTGATCTCGGTCGAGTAGCGGGTCTGCCCGTCCTTGTCCTGCCAGGTCCGGTACTCGATCTCGCCCTCGATGTACACCTTCTCGCCCTTCTTGCAGTACCGCTCGGCGACGTCGGCCAGCTGCTGGCCGCGCGGCGCGTTCCAGCAGACGACGCGGTGCCACTGCGTCTTCTCCTGGCGCTGGCCGTCGGTGCCCTTCCACTGCCGCGACGTCGCGACCGAGAGCGTCGCCACCCGCCCGCCGTTGGAGGTGGACCGGACCTCGGGGTCGGCGCCGAGGTTGCCGATCAGGATCGCCTTGTTGAGGGACTTGCTCATCAGTGGACTCCAGCCGTGGTTCGAGATACGAGTTGCAGCACGATCATCGCCAACATCGGTGACGCCTGACCGTCCCCAGGTCACCCTTCGCTGCCGGGCGGCGCCTCGCGCCGCGACAGGTCGCACCGCAGGATGATCGCGTCTTCCGTCGGCCGACGATAATAGCCCCGGCGCAGCCCCGCCGCGACGAAGCCCGCCGCCTGGTACATCCCGCGCGCGGGCAGGTTCGACGCGCGCACCTCGAGCCAGACGGCGGCGACCCCGGCCTCGCGGAATTGGCCCAGCACCGCGTCGAGCAGGCGGCGGCCGAGGCCGGTCCGCCGCCGGGACGGCGCCACCGCGACGGTGAGGATCTCGCCCTCGTCGGCCACGCGCCGCGCGATGATCGACCCGACCACCTCGCCGTCGGCGTCGGCGACGAGCGCCATGGCCCCGTCGCTCGACAGCGCCTCGGCGATCATGCCGCTGGTCCACGGATCGCTGAAGGCGTCCTGTTCCAGCAGCGCGAGCGCGCCGAGATCAGCCGACGCGGTGGGTCGAATCCGGCAGCGGTCGGCCATGCTTCCGTTCCCAGACCGCCTGCGCCTCGACCGGGCGGCCGTAGGTCGGCTGCCACGCGGCGGGGTCCGCCACCGGCTGCGTCCCGCCGGCGAGGCGGTCGAGGGCAAGCAGCGCGCGCGCATCCGGCAGCGCCGCCTCGCCGAGCACCGGCGGGCGGCCGGTGGCGGCCTGCACCGCGGCGAGCAGGCGCTCGGGCACGCTGCCCACCACGAGATCCACCGGCCCGAAGGCCGCGAGCGCCTCGGGCGTCGTGGTGCGCGCGGCGCCGTGCTCGTGGACCACCGCCGCCCCGGTGAAGCGCCAGCAGCCGGCGTAGAGCTCGCCCCGCAGCGCATCGGCGAGCGCCAGCACCCGGCCCCCGCCGGACGGGGCGTGTCGCGCGGCGCGCACCAGCAACGAGGGGGCAGTGCTCCAGGTCACGTCGCGGCGACCCCAGGTCATCGCCTTGGCCACCGCGGCGCTCACCCGCAGCCCCGTGAACGATCCGGGCCCGTCGCCGGTCAGCAGGTGTCGCACGTCGCGCGCGCCGGCGTCGAGGTCGGCGAGCGCCTCGCCCACGAGGCCAAGCACCGCGCGTGCGTGGCCCCGGGCGCCATCGAGGTGGCGCGAGACGGTGGCGGTGCCGTCGGTGGCGGCCAGGGTGAGCCGGTCGCTCGCCGTGTCGATCGCGAGCGTGATCATCGCGCCACCTCGAGCCGCCGCGTGTCGTCGTCCACGTGGTCGAGGCGGATGGTGCAGTCGGCGTCGGGCAGCCACGGCCCGGCCCGCTCCGGCCATTCGACCAGCAGCGCGTCGGCCTGGGCGAGGCGCTCCCAGTCGAGGTCGGCGGCCTCGTCCGGGTCGCGCAGCCGGTAGCAGTCGAGGTGCCAGATCTCGCCGCCAGGGCCGTCGTAGCGGTGGGCGAGGTTGTACGTCGGCGACGTGGCACCGACCGTGGCGCCGCGCGCAGCGACGAAGGCGCGGACGAAGGTGGTCTTCCCCGCCCCGAGCGGCCCCTCGAGCCGCACCACGGCGCCGCTCCGGAGCGTCGCCGCGAGTTCGGCCGCCGCCGCCTCGAGGCCGGCGAGGTCCACCGTCCGGGGCGTCACCGACGCGCCACCGGACGTCGCACGTTGGGCGCCGACGCGGCCCGGAGCTCGTTGAGCTGGTCGCGGAGCAGCGCCGCCACCTCGAACTCCAGGTTGGCCGCCGCCTCGCGCATCTGCCGCTCGAGCGCGGCCATCGCCGCCGCGCGCTGTGCCGGGTCGCGCAGGTCGGGTTCGGCCGGCTTCGCCTTGCGCACGTCGGGCTTCTCGCTGCGCGAATCGGCGACCTTCGTCGAGAGCCGCACCTCGTCGAGCGACTTCACGATCGACATCGGCACGATGCCGTGCTCCGCGTTGTGTGCCCGCTGCCGCTCGCGGCGTCGGTCCATCTCGCCGAGGGCCCGCTCCATCGACCCGGTCACCCGGTCGGCGTAGAGGATCGCGCGGCCAGCGACGTTCCGCGCCGCGCGACCGACCGTCTGGATCAGCGCGCGGTCGCTGCGCAGGAAGCCCTCCTGGTCGGCGTCGAGCACGGCCACCAGCGACACCTCCGGGAGATCGAGCCCCTCGCGCAGCAGGTTGATCCCCACCAGCACGTCGAAGTCGCCGAGCCGCAGCCCGCGCAGGATCTCGACCCGCTCGATCGCGTCGATGTCGCTGTGCAGGTAGCGCACCCGCACGCCCGCCTGCTGCAGGTAGTCGGTGAGGTCCTCCGCCATCCGCTTGGTGAGCGTGGTGACGAGCACCCGCTCCCGCCGGCGCTCGCGCTCGCGGATCTCGGCCAGGAGGTCGTCGACCTGGCCGGCCACCGGACGGATGTCGACCTCGGGGTCCACCAGGCCGGTGGGCCGGATGATCTGCTCCACCACCACGCCGCCCGAGAGCTGCAGCTCGAGGTCGCCCGGCGTCGCCGAGACGTTGATCAGCTGCGGCACCAGCGCCATGAACTCGTCGAAGCGCTGGGGCCGGTTGTCGAGCGCACTCGGCAGCCGGAAGCCGTACTCGACCAGGGTGAGCTTGCGGGCCCGGTCGCCGTTGTACATCCCGTTGATCTGCGGCAGCGAGACATGGCTCTCGTCCACCACCACGAGGAACTCGGGCGGGAAGTAGTCGAGCAGGCAGGCCGGCCGCTCCCCCTCGGCCCGGCCGGCGAGGTGGCGCGAGTAGTTCTCGATCCCGGCGCAGGTGCCCACCTCGAGCATCATCTCCACGTCGAAGGTGGTGCGCGACTCGAGCCGCTGCGCCTCGAGCAGCTTGCCGGCGCTCCGCAGCTCAAGCAGCCGCTCGGCGAGCTCGGCGCGGATCCGCGCCACCGCGCGCTCGATCGTCGCCCGCTCGGTCACGAAGTGCTTGGCCGGGTAGATCGCGGTGCGGTCGAGCTGCGCGATCGCGTGCCCGGTGAGCGGATGGAACCGGGTGATCCGCTCGACCTCGTCGCCCCAGAGCTCGATCCGCACCGCCTGCTCGTCGTAGGCGGGGAAGATCTCGATCGTGTCGCCGCGGACCCGGAAGGTCCCCGGCTCGAACGACGCGTCGTTGCGCTGGTACTGGATCGCCACCAGGTCCTGCAGGATCGCGTCGCGGCCGCGCCGCTCGCCCCGCGCCACCGCCACCATCAGCGCGCGATAGGCGGCCGGGTCGCCGAGGCCGTAGATCGCCGAGACCGTCGCCACGATCACCACGTCGTCGCGCTCCATCAGCGACGAGGTGGCCCGGAGCCGCAGCGACTCGAGGTCCTGGTTGATCGACGCGTCCTTCTCGATGTAGACGTCGGTCGAGGGGACGTACGCCTCGGGCTGGTAGTAGTCGTAGTACGAGACGAAGTACTCGACGGCGTTCCCGGGGAGGAACTGCTTGAGCTCGCCGTACAACTGGGCGGCCAGGGTCTTGTTGTGGCTCATCACCAGCGTCGGCTTGCCGTGCGCGGCAATCGTGTGCGCCAGCGTCATCGTCTTGCCGCTGCCGGTGACGCCGAGGAGGGTCTGGTACCGGTCGCCCCGCGCCAGCCCCGCCGAGAGCTCGGCGATGGCGCGCGGCTGGTCACCGGCGGGCTGGAAGGGGGCGCGGACCTCGAACTTCGGCATCGGGGGAATATAACCGGGTCTTCGGGAAATCTTCGGACCGGCCCGGGCCGCTACTTGACCCCCAGCTTCGACAGGAGCTTCCGGTGCCGCTCGCTCACCGGCATGGTCGAGAGCCGGGAGATCCGGACCAGCTGGAAGTCGGCGAGCCCTGGCTCGGCCTTGATCGTCTTGAGCGGGATCGGCTCCGGGAGCGCCTTCACCGGCTCGACGTCGACCACCGCCAGCCTGGGATCGTCGCGCCTGGGGTCCTGGTAGGCGCCCTTCACGATCCTGGCGATCCCGACGACCGCCTTGTCCTTGCCGGAGTGGTAGATGATCGCCTCGTCGCCCTTTCGCATCTGGCGGATGGCGATCAGGGCGGCGGCGTTGGTGATGCCGTCCCAGGTGGTGCGGCGCTCGCGGACGAGGTCATCCCAGGAGTAGGTCGACGGTTCGGTCTTGAGCAGGAAGGTGGCCATTCAGTTCTCCGGTGCCTCCCGCCGCTCGACGCTCGAGACGCCCTTCACGCGCCGGATCGCCTTGAGCACCTTCGCCAGGTGCGGCAGGTTGTCGACTTCCACGAACACGGTCCCGAACGCGCTGCCGTCCTTCGTCTGCAGGTCGGCGCCCTTGATGTTGGTGCCGCTGCCGGAGATCGCCGACATGATGTCGGCGTAGAGGCCGCGGCGATCCTCGCCGCTCACGGCGAGCCGCACCGCGTAGGTCTCCCCGCTCTGCTCCTGCCAGTCGATCTCGACCCGGCGGCCCTGGTCGGTGAGCGTCAGCAGGTTGGGGCAGTCGGCGCGGTGGATCGAGATGCCGCGCCCCTGGGTCACATAGCCGACCACGGGGTCGCCGGGGACCGGTTGGCAGCACTGGGCGTAGCGCACCATCAGGCCGTCGACGCCCTGGATCCGGATGCCACGTCCCAGCCGGAACCGCTCGATGACCCGCCCGAACATCGTCGGCGGCTTCTCGGCGAGCGCCTCGCCGGGCAGCTCGGGGAAGAGCGCCTTCATCACCTGTCCCACCGCCACGTCGCCGCGGCCGAGCGAGGCCGCGAGGGCGGTCCCGTCGAGCAGGTTGAGCTGGCGGCCGGCCGCGTCGAGCCGGTCGTCGTCGGGGAGCTCGAGGCGCCGGCGCTTCACCTCGCGGAGGAGGATGTCGTGCCCGAGCTGGGCCGAGACCGTCTCCTCCTCCTGCCGGATCCACTGCTTGATCTTGCTGCGCGCCCGGCCGGTGCGGACGTGCGCCAGCCAGTCGCGCGAGGGCTTCGCCTGGGTCGACGTGAGGATCTCGACCGTGTCGCCGTTCTTGAGCTCGCGGTGGAGCGGCGCGATCCGCCCGTTGACCCGGGCCCCGGTGGTGTGCAGCCCGACATCGGTGTGCACGTGGAAGGCGAAGTCGATCGCGGTGGCGCCCTTGGGGAGCTGCTTGACGTCGCCCTGCGGCGTGAAGATGAAGATCTCGTCGTGGTAGAGGTCGACCTTGAGGAACTCGAGGAATTCCTCCGGGGTCGCGCTCTCCTGCTGCAGCTCCAGCAGCTGCCGGAACCAGCCGAGCTGCCGGCCGATCTCGTCCTCGGGCTCGGTCGAGGTCTTGTAGAGCCAGTGGGCCGCGATGCCGTACTCGGCCGTGCGGTGCATCTCGCGGGTGCGGATCTGGATCTCGAACAGCTGCCCGCCGGGGCCGAAGATGGTGGTGTGGAGCGACTGGTAGCCGTTCGACTTCGGGCTGGCGATGTAGTCCTTGATCCGCTCCTGCAGCGGCGTCCAGACGTGGTGGATGATCCCCAGCACGTGGTAGCACTCCGGCACCGTGCCGACGATCACCCGCATCGCCATGAGGTCGTAGATCTCGTCGAACGGCTTGTCGCGCTTGCGCATCTTCTGGTAGATCGACCAGAGGTGCTTGGGCCGGCCGCTCACCTCGAAGTCGGCCAGGCCCGCGCGGCGCAGCTCCTGCTCCAGCGGGCCGCGCAGCCGCTCGATCGACTCCTGCCGCTCGGCGCGCTTCGCCGCGACCTGCTGCGCCAGCGCGGCGTAGTCGTCGGGCTCGAGGAACTTGAACGCCAGGTCCTCGAGCTCCGCCTTGACCTGCGCCATGCCGAACCGGTGGGCCAGCGGCGCGTAGATCTCGCGCGTCTCCGTGGCGATCCGCCGGCGCCGCTCCTCCGGCAGGTGCTCCAGCGTGCGCATGTTGTGCAGCCGGTCGGCGAGCTTGATGATGATGACCCGCGCGTCCTTGGCGACCGACAGCAGCAGCTTGCGGTAGTTCTCCGACTGCTCCTCGGCGGAGGAGCGGAAGGTGAGGTGCGAGATCTTGGTGAGGCCGTCGACCAGCGTGGCGACCTCGGCGCCGAAGTCGCGGGCGATGTCGTCGGTCGAGACATCGGAGTCCTCCACGACGTCGTGGAGCAGCGCCGCGCAGATCGAGGTCGTGTCGACCAGGAGCGACGCGAGGATCGACGCGACCGCGATCGAGTGCTCGACGAAGTCCTCGCCGCTCATCCGCTTCTGGCCCCGGTGCGCGGTCGCCGAGTAGCGCAGCGCCCGGTCGATCAGGACGATGTCCAGCCGCTCGGCGTACTTCTCGAGGGTCGAGAAGAACGCCGGCGACAGCTCGGCGAGCGCGGCAGGGGCGGCGGGAGGGGTCACAGGAGTCCGGCGGTGGCGAAGCTGACGTGGCGGTCGCCCGCCACGATCACGTGGTCGTAGACCGGAAGGTCGAGCAGCTGGCCGGCCGCCACCAGCTGCCGGGTCACCGCGCGGTCCTCCGCCGAGGGGGTCGGATCCCCGCTCGGATGGTTGTGCACCAGGATGATCCCGGCGGCGGCCTCCGCGATCGCGGCGCGGAAGACCTCCCGGGGGTGCACCAGGGAACTGTCCAGCAGGCCCCGCGTCACCAGCACGTCCCGCAGCACCCGCGACCGGGTGTCGAGCGCCAGCAGGTGGAACTCCTCCACGGCCAGGTCGCGGAGCGCCGGCCCCACCACCCGGAGCACGTCCGCCGGCGAGGCGATTCGCGGGGCCACCGGCCGGGCCTCGCGGTCCAGCCGCAGCGCCAGCTCGAAGGCGGCCAGGAGCCGGGCCGCCTTCGCGGGCCCCACCCCGCCGGTCCGGAGCAGCTCCGACGGCGGCCGGGCCGCGAGCCGGCGAAGCGTCCCGCCTCCCGGGTCGAGCAGCCGGCGGGCGACCCCGGTGGCGTCCTGCCGGCCATCCCCCGTCCCCAGCAGGATCGCCAGAAGCTCGGGCG
Organism: uncultured Gemmatimonadaceae bacterium; assembly: GCA_964557115.1. Taxonomy (GTDB): domain Bacteria; phylum Gemmatimonadota; class Gemmatimonadetes; order Gemmatimonadales; family GWC2-71-9; genus Palsa-1233. The sequence goes on along the minus strand of CAZKYO010000006.1, from coordinate 5,363 downwards.
CCGTCAACGCGCCGGCGCCGAGGCGCCAGAGCCGCTCGCGGGGACGGTCGCTCGGGGTGGGGGCCATCCGGGCAGGTTGGCGCGGGCGGCGCCCGGGGACGGCGTCGCCGGCCGCGAGACGGATCCCGGGGATGCGGGATCGAGGAGGGGGAAACGGAGAACGGAGAACGGAGAACGGAGAACGAGGACTCCCCCGCTCTCCGTTCTCCGTCTTCCGTTCTCCGTCGCGCCGGCGTCAGCCGGCGCGCCGGGCTACCACACGTACTTGCCGCTGAGCAGCAGCTGGTACCGCGTGCTGTTGGCCACGACGCCCTCGCGGGCGGTCATGTTCATCAGGGTGTACTGGCCGCGGTCGTTCGCGACGTCGTAGCCGGTCGCATTCAGGATCGGCTGGTTCTCGTTGAACGTCGTCGCCTTGACCACGCCCCAGTCGGAGTTGATCAGGTTGAGGACGTTGAAGATGTCGAGGTTGAGCTCGAGCGACTGGCCGTTGAAGGTCGTGAAGACCTTCGTGAAGCGGGCGTTGACGAAGCTCTGCCACGGATTGCGGCAGGTGTTGCGCTGCATCAGGGTGCCCCGCGCCGCGTCGAGGCACGGCTCGCTGCTGATGTAGCCGTCGAGCGTGGCCCAGTCCTCGGGCTTCTGGAGCGTGACGTCGTTCTGGGAGGCCGGAACGTAGATCGGGTCGTTGCCCGAGAGCCCGTCGCCGTTGGCGTCGTTGTTCACCGTGTAGGTGAACGGCGTGCCGGAGCGGCCCAGGTACGAGAGCGACACCTGGATGCCCAGGGGCGCGTTGACGATGCCGGTCAGCGTCAGCTTGTTCGGCACGTCGAAGCACGACGTGGTGAGCACCCGGTCATCGAGCGGCCCCTCGAGCACCTGGAAGCGCATGTTCGAGTTCGCGATCGACGAGGTCGTGCACTCCTTGTCCTTGGTGTTGGAGTACGTGTACCCGGCGGTGAAGGCCAGCCCGTCGGAGAACCGGCGGTTGACCGCGAGGGTGGCCTGGTACGACCGGTCGCCGCTCGCGTTCGAGTTGCGGATCACGTCGTTGAACGCGGTCGAGATCCGGCTCGGCCGCACCGTAGAGGCGATACCGGACCCGTTCGGGGTGCCGGGGTTGCCGTACTGCAGGCGGCCGCCCTCGCCCGACTCGGTGCGCTGCACGCCCTTGAGGTTCACGTCGTTGAGGTAGAACTGGTTGATCGCCTTGGTGTAGAGCAGGTCGACCGTCCCGACGGTGTTCCAGCCGAGGTCCTTGTCGATCCCGAAGGCCGCCCGCATCGTCTGCGGGAACTTGAAGTCGGGGTCGAAGTACACGATCGACGGGGTCGGCGGGCTCGGCTCGCCGCCGCCAGCGCACGCCGTCGGCTGGCTGGCGACGTCGCCCGAGAAGGTCGGCACCTGGGCGCCGTTGCAGCTCAGGAGGGCCTGGGTGAGGCCCGAGTTGGCGAACGCGTTCGACACCCAGACGTAGGGCGGCCGGCCGCTGAAGACGCCGACGCCGCCGCGGACCAGCAGGCTCCGGTCGCCGTTGACGTCGAAGTTGAACCCGAGCCGCGGCGAGAACAGCCCGCCGGTGCTCATCTGGTCGGTCTGCGCGCTCGGCACGCTGACGACCCGGCCCATGTTGTCCTGGGTGAAGTCCACCGCCGCCAGCGCGGCGTTGGCGTCCGGCTTGGTCGGCAGGTTCGGCTTGTCGTAGCGCACGCCGAAGGTCAGCGAGAAGCGCGGCGACACCGACCAGACGTCCTGGGCGTAGAACCCGATCTGGTTGACCTTGAACTCCGCCAGCGGGCCGTTCTCGCGCAGCGGCAGCGCGATCTCGTAGTGGTTCGGCGTCCCGTCGAGGAGCGCCTGGCCGTTGGCGAAGCCCCACACGCCGTAGCTGCCGGCGAAGAACTGGTTGTAGAACTTGAACAGCTCGTTGTGGGTCCCGATCGTCAGCAGGTGGTCGCCCATGCCGAACGTGAGGTTGTCGGAGATCTCGACCACGTCCTGGTTCAGCTGGTTGCCCTGCGAGAACCGCTCGGCGCCGATCGCGATCGCGCTGCCGGTGCCGACGAAGATCAGCGGGGTGTTCATCCCCGGGCTCCGGAGGTCGCGGATCCGCTGGTAGCCGAGCAGCAGCTCGTTGGTCATCCCGGTGCCGAACTGCTGGTTCCAGCGCACCCGGGCGGTCTGGGTGGTGTTGTTGATCGTGTAGCCGGCGTTGCCGAGCTCGTAGCCGCTGCGGTACCCGGAGAACGACGAACTGCGGATCAGCGAGCCGTCGCTGGCCTTGACGTAGTTGAACGACGCCTCGACCTGGCCGCGCTCCGAGAGCTGGGCGTTGATCTTCCCGAAGAAGTTCTTGTCCGGCGTGTCGCGGTTCACCTGCCCCGCGGTGCCCGCGTCGACGAGGTTCGCGGCGGCCCAGTTCGCGACCGTGTCGGCCAGCGACTGGGTCACGCCGAAGGCGGCCTTGTCCACCGCGTCGTCGCCCTGCAGGTACTGCGCGAACGGCGAGGAGCGGGTCTTGAGGTCCACCGAGCCGAAGAAGTTGAGCCGGTCGCGGATGATCGGCCCGCTGATGGTGCCGCCGTACTGGTACTCGTGGAAGTCGGCCAGGTTGTCGGTGCCGAGCGCGCCGCGGTCCACTTCCTTCCGGGCGATCGACTGGTTCTGGCCGTACATGAACAGCGAGCCGTGGAACTCGTTCGAGCCCGACTTGGTGATCGCGTTGACCAGGCCGCCGGTGAAGCCGCCCTGGCGCACGTCGAACGGCGCGATCAGGACCTGGAACTCCTTGATCGCGGCGACCGAGATCGGCCGCGAGTTGACCTGGCCGCCCGGCGTGCCGGTCGAGCCGAGGCCGAAGAGGTCGTTGTTGACCCCGCCGTCGATCTGGATGTTGTTGAACCGGTTGTTCTGGCCGGCCACCGACGTCCCGCTGCCCACCTGCGGCGCGATCGAGATCAGGTCGGTGAAGTTGCGCGACAGCGTGGGCAGGCGCGAGATGAAGGAGTCGGACACCGTCACCGCGGCGCCGGTGCGGCCGCGCGACAGCAGCGGGTCGGATTCCGCCGTCGCCGTCAGCTCCGCCAGCTCGACCGCCGCCTGCTCCATCTCGAGGCGGACGGTGACGACCTGGCCGAGTGCGACGTAGATGCCGCTCCGCGAGACCGGACGATACCCGATCGCCCGCGCGCTCAGCGTGAACGGGCCGCCGGGCGTCACGTTCTCGAAGGCGTACGAGCCGTTGGCCCGCGCCGACACCTGGATCCGGAAACCGGTGACCGCGTTGACGAGGGTGAGCGCGGCGCCGGGCACCGCCGACCCCGCCTGGTCGTGCACCATGCCGCGCACCGCACCCGTGGTGACGCCCTGCGCGGACACCGTGGTGTTCCCGACGACCACGACGGCGGCCAGCAGCGCACCGATGGTCAGCAATCGCTTCATCCCGAACCTCCCAGAACGTGAGTGCCACCGGGGACGGGGTCCGATGGCCCGCGCGAAGTCGGCGCGACCATCCCGTCGCGCCGAATCCCGTCCCGCCTGCCTGTGCCCCCGCGCCGTCGCGGCGACCGTCCCCCGCGCCGAAGCGCCGAGAAGATCACCGAGCCCGCGGGGGCGGTCAAGCACGCGTCCGACCTGTGACTGGAGAGTTACGCCGCGCCGGTGACCCGGGTCGCGCGCCCGCGCCGCGGCGGCGCAACGGGAGCGCGGCGGTCGGGGATCGCGGGGTCGCGAAGGCGCGGGTCATGGCGGCTCGAAAAGTGGGCCGGATCCGTCGCCTGCGATCCGGACGGGGGGTAGTCTGTCCAATGGTCCTCCGCCGCGCAAGCCGTCCCCGGGCGCGCGCGCGTGGCCGGCCCCGCGAGACCGTCCCCGAGCGCGTTCCCGGGCGCCGCACGGGCTAGTTGCGACGGTACGAGAAGGTCGCGCGGCAACCGCTTTCCACCCAGATGATGTTGCGCTGGGTGCCCCAGGTGCGGCCCTTGACGCACGGCGAATCGCTCAACTGGCGGGTGAGCAGCACGGTGGATTCGTCGAGGCCGGGGACCCGGCAGTTCTGCAGGGGACCGCCCTTCGACTCGCAGGTGATCGTCAGGCGCTGGTTGCCGCCGTTGCCATTGCCGAAGCCGGTCGTGTAGGAGAACGTCGCCCGGCAGCCGCTCTCCACCCAGATCATGTCGGGCATCGTGCCCCACGTCTGCCCGTTGACACAGGGTGCGTCGCTCAGCTGGCGCTCCATCCGGACCGACTGCTCGTTGAGATTGAACACCCGGCAGTTCTGCAGCGGACCGCCCCGCGACTCGCACGTGATCGTGCGGCGACCGTTGCCGTTGCCGTTGCCGCCGCCGTTGCCGGCGTTGAGTTGCTGGTAGCCGAACACCGCCCGGCAACCGCGGCTGACCCAGATGCCCGTGGGAAGGACGCCCCACGAGAAGTCCTGCGTGCACTGCGCGTCGCTCAGGCGGCGGATCACGTGCACCGAGGTCACCCGGAGGTCCGGGATCGTGCAGGTGATCTGGCGGCCCGGCGACTCGCAGGTGATCTCGTTGACGCCGCCACCGCCGTTGCCGCCGGCGTTGTTCGGCTCGGCGCGGAACCGGGCCCGGCAACCGTCGCTCACCCAGATCCCCCGGGTGTCGGTGCCCCAGCTGCTCTCCCGGGTGCACGCGGCCCGCGAGAGCTGCCGGTCGACCGTGATGGTGTACTGATCGACATTCTGCACGTAGCAGCGCTTGATGTCGCCGCCGGACTCGCACGTCACGTAGCGGGTCCCCTGGGCCTCGGCGCGGCGCGCCGTGGCCGCCACGGCGAGGAGGGCGGCGGGGAGGATGAGCGCGACCGGAAAGCGCATGGCGTGCTCCTGCGTGGGCTGGGTGGTGGACGATGGGGACCGGCCGAGACCGAGGGTACGTCCCGCCGCGGATTCCCGGAAGGGGGAACGCACGCGGGGGCGACCTCGTCGGCCGCCCCCGCTGCTACCCTGCCCCCCGAGGGGCGTTCCGGCCGGTCAGGCGCCCGCGCCGTGGCACTTCTTGTACTTCTTGCCGCTGCCGCACGGGCACGGGTCGTTGCGTCCGACCGCGGGCGCCGCCGCCCCCCCCTGATCGGGCAGCGCCGCGCGCCCGCGCGCATCGGTCGCCCGCACCGAGGCCGGGGCGGGCGCCGCACGGGCCGGCTCGCCGGTGAAGAGGTCGTCGCTGGTCGCCGCCGGGGTCGGCAGCGACCGGGGCGGCGGGGGCGGTGGCGGCGGCGCCTGGACGTTCACCTGCACCTTGAGGAAGCGCTCGGCGAAGGTCGTCTGGATGTCGCGCAGGAGGTCCTCGAACATCTCGAAGGCCTCCTTCTTGTACTCCACCAGCGGGTCC
>CAZKYO010000005.1:0-109320 GCA_964557115.1 uncultured Gemmatimonadaceae bacterium | reverse complement strand
CGCGCGCCGGCGTCGGCCAGGGTGCGCCAGCCGTCCTCGGCGTGGCGGAAGGGGATCGCGCCATCGTCGGTGCCATGGCCCCACCAGATCGGCGTGCTCCCGACGGTCTCGGGGGTGGCCCGGACGTCCGGATGGTCGGCGAGGAAGCCGGAGAAGACGAGCACCGCCTTCGCCCGGCCAGGATGGCCGAGGGCCCATGCGAGCGACGAGGTGCCGCCCTGGGAGAAGCCACCCACCACCAGCGGGGCGTCGTCGAGTCCGAGGTGGCGAGGCAGGGCTTCGAGGAACGACGCCAGTCGGGCCTGCCCCTCGCGGAACGATTCCGCCTCGGGGGTGGTGTCGTGCAGGAACCGGTACCACGCCCAGCCCGGGCCGTACCCCCACGGGGCGGCCGGGAAGGGGGCCCTGGGCGTCACGATCGTGGCGCGCTCGGCGATCATCCGCCCCACCGGCGGCAGGTCGCCCTCGTCGGCCCCCCGGCCGTGGAGGAGCACCAGGATCGGTGCGTCGTCGTCGCCGCGGTGGACGGCGTATTCCAGCGGATTGGCCATCGGTCCTCGGTGCGTGGGGGGTCGGGATGGTTGCCCGGCCTCGGGGGGGCGGGCTACCTTCACCCCCCGAAGGAAAACGGGACGTAGCGCAGTCCGGTAGCGCACTGCAATGGGGTTGCAGGGGTCGCGGGTTCAAATCCCGCCGTCCCGATGTGCCGAGGCCCCGCCGATCGCGAGATCGGCGGGGCCTCGACGCATCCGGCGGCCCCTACTGCAAGGCGAGCAGTGAGAACGGCATGTCCGCCGCCACCCCTGCCGTCGTGCTGCAGGTGATGTCGATCGTCGCCGGGGTCGCCACGTCGATCGAGTAGCTCCAGCCGCCGATCACGCAGCGCCCCGGGGTCTCGCCGATCGCGGTCACCAGGAACGTCTCCTGCAACAGGCCGCTCCGCCAGAAGCCGGTGAACGCGGCGTGGTACAGTCCCGGGCCCGTCCGGGTGATCAGCACCGAGCCGGTCGGGCGGACCGCGCTGTTGGTCGGCGCGTAGCTGGCATTCGCCGGCTGGTCGGCGACCGCGAAGCCGAGCGTGGCGCCCGAGCGCGGGCCGTCGAGCACCAGGATGACGTACCGGGAGTCGGCGGCCGCCCCGGCCGCATCGAAGCAGCGCACCTCGACCGCGAGGTCGTCGCCGAGGGTGTTCCAGGAGGCCGGCTGGCACTGCGCACCGCCGCCGCCGTAGGCGTTCACCATCACCGCCTCGCGGTCGCCCGTGGCCGCTCGGCCGAGCCCCGCGAAGGTGACCGTGTAGCGACCGGTCGACTGGTACGTGCTGGTGATCTCGCCGCCGGTCGGGTTGAAGCGGTAGAAGTGGTCGGCCGTGCCGGTGGACGAGGCCGTCGAGATCCACGCGAACGCCGAGCGGCCGGAGAACGCGGCGCTGCCGATCAGCGCCACGTCGAACCGGGTGTCGAGTGCCGAGCCGTTCGCGGCGTGGCAGTCGACGCCGGTGCTGGTGTCGCCCCACGAGACGATGCCGCAGTAGGCGCCGAGCGGCGACCCGTAGGCGGAGACGAACATCGCCTCGTTCTCGTCGCTGAGCGCCCGCTCGTTGCCGGCGAACGCGGCGTTGTACTGACCGGTCACGTTCGACGTCACCTGCATCGCGCCGCCGAGCTCGTTGTAGGCGTAGCCGCCACTCGGCGTCTGGGTCCCCGCCGGGGTCGCCCAGTTGTTCCAGAAGAACGCCACCCGCTGGCGCACCACGTGGACCACCGCGTTGCCGGCGTGTCCTTCCGCGGTCGCGGTGACGTTGGCCGTCGTCGCACCGGTCACCCCGGTGAGCTGACCCGTGGCCGAGATGGCGGCGTTGCCTGGCGCGAGCGAGGTCCAGGCGATCGTGCGGCCGGTGAGGACATGGTCGGCGGCATCGAGCGCCTCGGCGAGCAGCACCGGTCCGGCGCCGACGCCGATCACGATCGAATCGGGGAGCACCCGCACCGACGCCACCGGCACGACCTGCACGGTGATGTTCGCGCTGCCGCTCTTGCCGCCGGCCATCGCCGTGATGACGACCGGTCCGGCCGCGATGCCGGAGACCAGTCCACTCGACGAGACCGACGCGACACCCGCGGCGGAAGTGGACCACGTCACCGCCGGAGCGGTGCCGCAATCCTGCGAGGTGACGTTCGCGGTGAGCTGGGCGGTGGCGCCGACGTCGAGCGTGGCGGGCGCGCCGCTGATCGCGACGCTGGAGACGGTACAGGTGGGATTGGGACCGCTGTTATCACTGCTGCAGGCCGCCAGGGTGACGAGCGCGGCCACGAAGAATCGGGAGGAACGGTGCACGGGGGATCCTCGGGGAAAAAAGGAGACCCCGAGTATCGACGCGACCGGCGGCCGGCTTCAGCCCCGCTGATCGCTCATCCGCCGCGCTTCTTGAACTCCGCCTGGGCGTCGGGATGTCCCTGTTGCGCGGCCTTTCGCAACAGAACCATCCCGGCCGCTTCGTCCTTGGCCACGCCGCGGCCATCGAGGAGCGCCTTGGCCGCCTGCCACGCCCCCTCGGACGATCCCGCATCGGCCGCCTTGCGGTACCAGGAGACCGCCTCGGCCTCGTTCTTCTCCACGCCGCGTCCGCGGCGGAGCCAGTCGGCCATCTTGAGCATGGCGGTCTGGTCGCCGAGGTCGGCGACCTTGCGATACCAGACCGCCGCCTCCTTGTAGTCGCGCGACATCCCGGCGCCGTTCTCCAGGCGGAACCCCAGCGTCAGCATCGCCTGGCGATTCCCCATGCCGGCTGCCTCACGCAACAGGTCGATGGCGCGCTTCGTGTCACGCTTGGTCCCGCGGCCGATCTCCAGCAGTCGCGCCAGCTCGAGCTTGGCGGCGGCATCGCTCGGGGCAGCGCGCTCGTACCAGCTCACCGCCTTCGCCGGATCCTCGGCGACGCCATTGCCGCGATCGTACATCCCGGCGAGCAGGCGCATCGCCGTCGCGTCGCCGGCCTGGGCGGCCGCCTCGCACGCGGTGGCTGCGGCGGTCCAGGTGCCCGACGCCACCGCACCGCTGCAGGTGGGGCCCTTGGGCTGCTCCGGGACGGGAGCGGGTGCGGCCGCGGTCGTGCCGGTCGGCGGCGGGGGCGGTGGGCTGCCGGTGCGTGTCCGGCCCGCGGCGTTCTTCGGTGTCGCCGCTGGCGCGGATGATGGGGCCACCTCGGGCGTCACCGGCGGCGTCGCGCCTGCATCGGAGGGTGACGTCTCAGCGGCCGTGCTGAGCGGATCGACCGCGGAGCTGGGCCGGAAATCGGTGAGTCCGGAGTTGCCGCCGGACAGGGCGACCTTCAGGCCGACTGCCCCGAGCACCAGCAGGGCGAGGGCGACAAGCGACTGGGTGCGCCCCGAGCCGGGGAGCGCCTTGATGCGGGGCCAGGCAAGGGCGGGGCTGGGGATGACGTTGATCCCCTTGCGGACGCTGCTCGCCACGGCGCCGACGCGCTCGCCGATCGGCGGCCCGCTGGGCCGCGCCTTGGCCCGGGCTCCTGCGGTGGCCACCTCGGGCGCGGCGATCGCGGCACCGAACGCGAGCATGTCGGCGAAGCGATCGCGCGGCTCCTTCGACATCGCCTTGGCGATCGCACCGGCGAGGCCGGGCGGCGCGTCGGGGGCCTTGTCGAGCAGCGGCGTCGCCTCCGCCACCAGCTGCTTGTAGAGCACGGCGCGGGTCGAGTCACCGTCGAAGGGGAGCTGGCCGCTCAGCATGCGGTACCCGACCACCGCCAGCGAGTACTGGTCGGTGCGAGGGTCGATCGTCTTGTCGCCGCAGGCCTGCTCGGGGCTCATGTACTGCGGCGTCCCGACGATGATGCCGGTCGAGGTGAGCGTCGGCGCGACACCCTCGTCGGTCACCGGCGTGTCGAGCTCGCCGCCGACCGCCTTGGCGATGCCGAAGTCCATGAGCAGCACCCGCGACTCGCGCCCCTCGAGCATGATGTTCTCGGGCTTTACGTCGCGGTGGATCACGCCGGCCTCGTGCGCGGCGGCGAGGCCGCTCGCCGCCTCGCGCAGGATTCGGCGCGTCTCCTCCGGCGGCATCGCCCCCTCGCGCTCCATGCGCGCCCGGAGCGATTCACCCTCGATGAACGGCATCACGATGAACGCGACCCCGGTCCCCTCGCCGACGTCGTAGATCGGCACGATGTTGGGGTGCCGGAGCGCCGCGATCACCTCGGCCTCGCGCCGGAACCGCTCGAGCATCCCCGGGGTGAGGCCAAGGTCGGGCCGCAGCACCTTCACCGCGATCGTGCGCTTGAGGCGGAGGTCCTGGACCTTGAAGACCTCGGCGAACCCGCCCGCGCCGATCCGCTCGCCAAGGGCGTACCCCGGACCAAGCAGCCGCTGGACCCGCGTGTGCAGGTCCGCCGCGCTGATGTCGCTCTTGGTGATGGCGACCCGCTCGCCGGTCATCAGGTCGAACCCTGGCGGCGTGGCCGACCCGCAGACGTAGCAGTAGGCCGCCACGCCGGGAAGCGGGGTGTTGCACGTCGGGCAGTTGCGGGTCGCTTGGGTCATCGGCCGGTGGGGGGAGGAAGCCCTAAGTCTAGCGATGCCCGCGGGGCGGGCAAAGGATTCCGGGCCGGCTCCGCCGGCCTCAGCTCACCTCGCGCGCGCCGTCCGCCGGGAGCACCGCGAAGGTCGAGGCCGCCTCCCCGTGCTGGGGGTACCGGGCGAGGTAGTCGGCCAGCCAGGCCTCGCGAAACCGCTCGGCGTCGTCGCGGCGCACGAGGGCCCAGACACTGCCGCCGAATCCGGCCCCGAACGCCGAGGCCGCGATCGCACCGGACTCGCGTGCCCGGCGCACCAGGTGGTTGGTCTCGGGGATCTGGTTCTGCAGCACCGTGTCGGCGAGCTCGTGCGAGCGGTCGATCAGCGGTCCCAGGCGCGCCGCGTCGCCCGCGGCGATCGCCAGCGCGGCGGCCGGGATGATCTCGAGGCATTCCTCGCGGAACTGGCCAAGGCGGCGCACCATCGCCGGCCCGTTCGGGTGCTCGCCAATCGTTCGGGCGAGACGATCCGCGGCATCCTCGGCACCCAGGAGGATGTCGAGGAGCGAGGCCTCGGTGTCGCCGGCGCCGGCATTCCACGCGGCGATGAGTGCGGTGGTCTCGGCCGACAGGCGGTTGTAGCGTTCCTTCACCGCGCCGGCCTTCGCGGCGGCGACGCCACTCGCCGCGATCACGAAGCACCAGTCGTCGGGCAGGCGGGCCTCGCCCTCGGGCGCGACCGGCAGGAAGCGGTAGCGGGCCAGGTGCCCCGCGCGGCAGCGGAGGATGGCCGTGTGGTCCTCGCTGCCGCCCTGCGTCCCGACGCCGAAGTCGCCCGCGAAGGGCCCGAACGCGCGGCCGTTCTCCACCGCGCCGAGATACCCGGCGAGGGCGTCGGGCGAGGCAAGGGTCTCCCCCCAGGCCTCGTGACGCTCCAGCCGGTTGAACGCGGCCATCGGCAGGAAGATCGCGATCACGAGCGCGCTCGAGGACGACAGCCCCGAGGCGGAGGGCAGGGTGGAGTAGAGCACGGCGTCCATCCCGGTGGCCGCGCCCGGGAAGTCGCGCGCGACGCGCCGCAGCACGCTCACCGGATAGTCCATCCAGCGGCCCGGGGCGGGCGGCAGGTCGGCATCGATCGATCCGTGGAACGCCTGCTGCGAGCGTGCGTCGATCACGTGCACGCTGCGGTCGCGGCGCGGGCGCGCGACGAGATGGAATCCGCGATCGACCGCCGAGAGGAGGGAGCGCCCCCCCGCGTAATCGGTGTGCTTGCCGAGGACCTCGATGCGGCCGGGGACCCACCAGCGCCGCGAGCCGGTGCGGTCGCCGAACCGCGCGGCGAAGGTGCGCTGCACGCTCTCGAGCGCGTCGACGTCGCTCACGGGGCCGCCTCGAGGGTGGCGAGGCGCGCCGCGACTGACGCGATGTCGCCGCGCGCCGAGAGGTCGAGGACCCCTTCGCGACTCGGCACCGCGTGGAGGCGGTAGCCACCGGCCACCGCGAGCCGGACCGCCTCGGGCAGCTCGAACTCGCCGCGCGCCGAGCGCGGGACGGCCCGACAGGCCGGGAAGATCCCGGCGTCGAAGCGCCAGAGGTTCATGCTGACCGGCACGTCGGCACCGGCGGCGGCGAACTGCGCGGCATCGGGCTTCTCGACCAGGTCGACGAGGTTGCCCGCGGCGTCGATTGCGAGGAGCGCGAAGGCCTGCACCCGGGCCGGATCGATGTTGCCATGCGCAAGGAGCCCGTCGCGCGCGAAGGCCACGAGTCCCGGCTGGTCGAGCCGCACCAGCGCCTCGAGGGCGGCGGCGGGGTAGAGATTGTCGGCGTTGCAGACGAGGAACGGGGCGTCACCGACGAACGACGCTGCGGCGAGCAGCGCGTCCGCCGTCCCGATCGGCTCGTCCTGGACCGCCCACGCGAGCTCGAGGCGACGCGGCGGATGGGCCGCGTAGTGATCGCGGATCGCGGCATGGTCGGGCGCGACCACGAGCACCGCACGCCGGATCCCCGCGTCGGCGAGCGACGCGAGGATGTGGTCGAGGAACGGGCGGCCGCGGGCGTCGGGGATCATCGCCTTGAGGCCGCGCGCGGCCGCGGCGGCCTGCCGGGGGTCGAGCGCCGCGCCGGCATCCTCCCGGCGCATCCGGGTGCCGAGGCCGCGGGCGAGGATCACGGCGGTCTCGGCGAACGGCTGGGAAACGGTCATCAATGATCCCTGACGGTGAATGGTCAATGGTGAATGGTGAATGGGAACCGGCCATTCCGACCCATTCACCAATCACCAATCCCCATTCACGTCGCGCCCTCCTCCGAGCCGCTCCACAGGCGCGGCACCAGCCGCACCAGCCACGCGGTCGCGACGACCGCCGTGCACGTCCAGAAGAGCGCGATCCCGACGTGGCCATAGAGCCACGAGCCGGTGCCGAACAGCGCGCCGTAGACGGCGAGGCAGCCGAGCGTCCAGGCGAGGAACGCCTGCGGCAGCGAATCGGGCGAGGGCGGCAGGTTCTCCTCGCGGCGGATGTCGGCCCACCCCGGTCCGGCGGGCCGGACCTTGCGGTAGAACGCGACCAGCGTCTCCCGCGGCTCGGCCGGGGTGAGCAGGGCGGTCGCCACCCACGCGACCGTGGTGATCGCCACCGTGGCCAGGAGCGTCGTGGTGGCCGGGATGGCGGCCCCCTGCTTCTGCGCGACGAAGAAGCCGATCGCCACGGCGAACGAGGTGATCATCGCCACGATCTCGCACCAGGCGTTGATCCGCCACCAGAACCAGCGCAGCAGGTAGAGCAGCCCGGTGCCCGCGCCGATCGAGAGCAGCAGCTGGAACGCCTGCTGGGCGCTGTCGAGCACGAAGGTCAGCGCGGCGGCGAGCGCCATCAGCAGCACCGTCATCACGCGGCCGACCCGGACGTAGTGGCCCTCCGCCTCCCCCGGCCGGATGAAGCGGCGCCACAGGTCGTGCACCAGGTATGACGCGCCCCAGTTGAGGTGGGTCACCAGCGTCGAGACGTACGCGGCGAGCATCCCGGCGATCATGACGCCGAGGAAGCCGTGGGGCAGGAACTTGAGCATCGCCGGGTACGCCATGTCGTGGCCGAGCAGCCGCGGGTCGACCTGCGGGAACGCGGCGCGGATCGACTCGAGGTCGGGGAAGACGAGCAGCGAGGCGAGGGCCACCAGGATCCACGGCCAGGAGCGGAGGGCGTAGTGCGTCGCGTTGAAGAGCAGGGTGCCGCCCAGCGCGTCGCGCTCGCTCTTCGCCGCGAGCATCCGCTGCGCGACGTAGCTCCCGCCGCCCGGCTCGGCGCCGGGGTACCAGACCGACCACCACTGCACCGTGAGCGGGATGATGAAGATCGAGAGGGCCAGCCCCCAGTTGCCGAAGTCGGGGACCAGCGCGAGGGTCTCGTGCGGCAGGCGGTCGACCAGGCCGGCGAGCCCGCCGACCTCGGGCTGTGCCAGGGCGAAGTAGGCCACCGCGATCGCCCCGGTCATCGCGACGCCGAACTGGATCAGGTCGACGTACATCACGCCCCAGAGGCCGCCGGTCGCCGCGAAGAGCACGTTGAGGCCGGCGCAGATCCACAGCGTCTTGCCCATCGGCCAGCCGAGGACGACGTTCGCGATCTTGGCCGCGGCGAGGTTCACCGACGCCATGATGAAGCCGTTGAAGAAGAGGCCGAGGTACACCGCGCGGAAGCCGCGCACCAGCGACGCGGCGCGACCGCTGTAGCGCAGCTCGTAGAACTCGAGGTCGGTGAGCACGCCGCTGCGACGCCAGAGCCGCGCGAAGAAGAAGACCGTGAGCATCCCCGTCAGCAGGAACGCCCACCACTGCCAGTTGTTGGCGACGCCGCCGGTGCGGACCAGGTCGGTCACCAGGTTCGGCGTGTCGGTCGAGAACGTGGTCGCGACCATCGACACGCCGATCAGCCACCAGGGCGCCGCGCGCCCGGAGGTGAAGAACTCCGCCGTGCTGGTCCCGGCGCGACGCGCCATCAGAAAGGCCGGGATGAAGCAGACGGCGATCGAGCCGAGGACGATCGCCCAGTCAAGCGTGGTCGGGTTCATCGGGAGGCCCCCTGCCAGCCGCCGCGGGTGAAGTCGGGGAAGCGCACCGGGGCGCTGGAAAGCGCCAGCGACGCCTCGCTGAGCGGCCAGGGGGCGCTCCAGGCCGCCGCGTCGTAGACGTCGAAGTCGGGCGGCTGCCCCTCGCGCATCGTCTCGATCAGCCGCCATGCCATCACGTAGTCCATCCCGCCGTGGCCGCCCTTCGCCTTGGCAACCTCGCCGACCCGCCGCCACAGGGGATGGGTGTACTGCGCCTTGAGCTCGTCGGAGAGCGGCTGCCAGGCCTCGCCGCCGTCCTGCCCCTCGAGGTGGATCCGGGGCGGGTAGTCCTCGAAGAGCCCCTTGGTGCCGCGGATCGCGTTCAGGCGCGAGTATGGCGTCGGCAGCGAGACGCAGTGCTGCAGCAGGATCGTCTTGCCGCGGTGGGTCTTGATCAGCGACGTGTTGAGGTCGCCCTCCACGTAGCGCTCCTGCCACTTGGCCGAGTCGCGCGGCACGTGCGCTGCGCGCCACTCGGTGAGGCCGCGCTCCGGGGTCGACATCGAGACGAGGTAGTCGAACCGGTCGCCCTTGTGGATGTCGAGGTACCACGACACCGGCCCGAGGCCGTGGGTGGGGTAGAAGTTCCCCTCGCGACTGGTGTGCGGGAACCGGCGCCAGAGCCCCTCGCCCTCGTCGGCGAAGAGCAGGCTGCGCAGGTCGTGCAGGTACGCCGCCTCGGCGTAGAGCACTTCCCCGAAGCGGCCCGCCTTCACCATCGTGTCGATCAGCATCTCGTTGAAGCCGTAGTTGCAGTTCTCCATCATCAGGCAGTGGCGCCGGGTCTCCTCCGACGTCCGCACCAGCTCCCAGCCGTCCTCGAGCGAGGTCATCGCCGGGACCTCGGTCGCGGCGTGCTTGCCGGCGCGCATCGCCGCGAGGCAGACCGGCACATGCCAGTCCCACGGCGTCGCGGTGTAGACGATGTCGATGTCGTCGCGACGGACGAGGTTCTCGAAGTCGCGCTCGCCATTGACGTAGAGGGCCGGCGCGTCCTGCCCGGCATCCGTGACCATCTTCGCCGCCCGTCGCGCGTGGTCGGGCACCAGGTCGCAGAGCGCCGTGATCCGCACGCCGTCGACGGCGAGCCACTCGCCGAGCATCCCGGTGCCGCGACCGCCGGTTCCCACGATCGCGAGGCGGACGGTGTCGTGGCGCTCGAACGGCACGCCCATCATCGTCGCCGCGCGGGCCAGCTGCGGCGGCGGGGTCGCGCCGCGCAGCGCGGCGGGGGCCGCGGCCAGGCCGGCGCCCACGGCACCGGCGGCCTTGAGGAGGTCGCGACGGGAGAGCGGCGAGTCGGGGCGCGGTGGGGACATGGCGGGCCGGGGCCGGAGGGTGGCTTGGCGGTGCGGGGGAGGCGTGCTGCCGACGCCGGAGGCTACGCCCGGCCTCGTCGCGCCACAAGGGCGGGCGTATGTTACCGGGGTGTCCCGCTCACCCGACGCTCCCCGATCGCTCGGATTCGCCGCGGCGCTCGCGACGGTGGTGGCCAACATCATCGGCACCGGCGTCTTCACGACGCTCGGCTTCCAGGTCAAGCAGACCACCGACGGCTTCGCGCTGCTCACGCTGTGGGCCATCGGCGGCCTGATCGCGATGGCCGGCGCGCTGTCGTACGGCGAGCTGGCCGCGTCGATCCGCGGCTCCGGCGGCGAGTACCGCTTCCTCAGCCGGATCTACCATCCGGCCCTCGGCACCGTCGCGGGCTGGGTCTCGATCGCGGTCGGGTTCGCCGCCTCGGTCGCGCTCGCGGCGATGGCCCTCGGCCAGTACGCCGGGCCGCTGCTCGGCATCCCGCCCCGCCCGCTCGGCATCGCGGTGATCGTCGCCGTCACCGGGATCCACCTGCTCGCCCCGGAGACCGGCGGGCGCGTGCAGGTGGCCGTCACCACGCTCAAGGTGCTGTTGATCGTCGCGTTCGTGGCGGCCGGGCTGCTGAGCGGCCCGACCACCGCGATGTCGTTCGCCCCGACGGCCGAGTCGTTCCGGCAGATCGCCAGCGCGCCCTTCGCGATCTCGCTGGTGATCGTCTCGTACGCCTACTCCGGCTTCAACGCCGCCGCCTACTTCCAGGGCGAGGTGAAGCACGCCGAGCGCAACGTGCCGCGCGCACTGGTCCTCGGCACGCTGCTGGTGATCCTGCTCTACCTCGGGCTCAATTGGATCTTCCTGCGGACCACGCCGATCTACGCGATGTACGACCTGCCCGAGGTGGGGGCGATCGCCGCGGAACGGATCTTCGGTCCCGACGGGGGCCAGCTGATGAGCGGGGTGATCGCGCTGCTCCTTGTCTCGACGATCAGCGCCATGACGCTCGCCGGCCCGCGCGTGATCGAGGTGATGGCGGAGGACATCCCGCCGCTCCGCCCGCTCGCCGAGCGGACCCGCACCGGGGCGCCGAACCGCGCGGTGCTGCTGCAGGGCGCCCTCGCCCTCGCCTTCCTGCTCACCGAGTCGTTCGAGGGCGTGCTCACCTACGCCGGCTTCACGCTCACCCTGTTCGCGCTGCTGGCGGTCGTCGGCGTGATCGTGCTGCGCTGGCGCGAGCCCGACCTGCCGCGGCCGTGGCGCACCTGGGGCTATCCCTGGACGCCGCTCTTCTTCACGGCGTTCTCGCTCTGGACGGTGGTCGTGGTGATCCGCGACCGGCCGATGCAGGCGGTCGGCGGTGCCGTGACGCTCGGGATCGGGGCGCTGCTGACGTGGGTGGTGGGCGAGGGCGAACGGAACTGAGAAGAGGGAGAGAAAGCGCGAGGAGGGAAGAGAGCATCGCTCGCTCTCTTCCCTCCTCGCGCTTTCTCTCTACTTCAGCTGCCCGCGGTGCGGAAGGCCGGCTGCAGCACCGGGGAGATCGCCTCGCTCAGCTCGTCGCCGGTGCTGAACATCCGGCGGACGCCCTTCCACCAGGTCTTGGCCTTCGACCCGGTCGGGACGTTCTGGACGATCACGCCCAGCTTGCGATTGGCGGCGTGCACGAACTTGCCGTCGCCGACGTAGATCCCGACGTGGCTCACCGACTTGCCGCGGCCGAAGAACAGCAGGTCGCCGGGCCGCAGCTGGTCGGGATCCTTCGGGATCTCGATGCCGGCCAGCGCCTGCTCGCGCGACGTGCGCGGCAGGTCGAGGTCGAAGTTCGAGAGGAGCCACTGGACCAGGCCACTGCAGTCGAACGCCGTGCCCGGGTTGACGGCGCCCCACTTGTACTGGAGCCCCACCTGCGCCTTGGCGAGCGTGACGAGCGAGTCGCGCTGGTCGTTCTTCAGGAAGATGCTGGAGATCGCGGCGAAGGGCTTCTGCCCCTTCGCGAACGCGGACTGCGCGGAGAGCGGGGACGCGACCATCGCCGCCAGGAAGGCGGCGAGCACCAGGAGACGATTGGGCGAGGAACGGCGGTCCACGGTCGCTCAACGGCTGGAGGTACAAGGTCTCGGACGGCACAACGTATCCCGGGGAACCGACTGAGTCCAGCCGAACCGGCCGTCTCATTCTGAAACGGACGCGCTTCCCGCGATGTGGGGCCGGTCGGCGATGTCGGCCGCTCGGGTCCTGGCGACCCTGCACCGCTCCTTCCCCTCGACCCCGAGTATCGACCGGGCGGGTGCCGCGGTCGATCCCCGGCCTCAGAGGATCCGCTGTCCGAAGCCCGAGGCGACGAGCCCCACCGCCAGCTCGGCGGTGTGGTTGAAGCGGTCCAGGACGGGGTTCACCTCGACGAGGTCCATCGCCACGATCCTGCCGGTGTCGTGGAGGGTCTCCATCGCCAGGTGCGCCTCGCGGTAGGTCGCGCCGCCCCGCACCGGCGTCCCGACGCCGGGGGCCTCCTGCGGATCGACGAAGTCGAGGTCGAGCGAGACGTGCAGCCCGGCGGTCCCGTCGCTCACGCGGGCGATCGCCTCCTGCAGCACCGCGCGCATGCCGCGCTCGTCGATCTCGCGCATGCTGTAGATCCGGACGCCCCAGCTGCGCGCGTGCTCGCGCTCCGCCGCGTCGAGGTCGCGGGCGCCGATGATCGCCACGTGCTCGGGCAGGACGGCGGGGCGTTCGCCCCCGAGGGCCCGCATCGCCTGGTCGCCGCGCCCGAGGAGGTGCGCCACCGGCATGCCGTGCACGTTGCCGGTCTCGGAGCTCTCCGGCACGTGCAGGTCGGCATGCGCGTCCAGCCAGAGCAGCCCGAGGCGCTCGCCCCGAGCGGCGAGCGCGGCGGCCACGCCCGCGACCGACCCGGCCGCGATCGAATGGTCGCCGCCGAGGACGAGCGGCACGCCGCCGCGCTCGACGATCGTGCGGGTGCGCATCGCCACGTCGTCGCAGACGCGCGCGATCGTGCCGAGGTAGTCGATCCCGCGGCCGAAGTTGAGCGTCTCGCGCGTCGGCACGGCCACGTCGCCGGTGTCGGTGACCCGGTGACCGAGCGCGGCGAGCCGGTCGGCGAGGCGCGCGAGGCGCACCGCGGACGGGCCCATCTCGACGCCGCGGCGCGAGGCGCCGAGGTCCATCGGGACGCCGAGGATCTCGATCGTGCGCGTCACGAGACCGCCTCCCCCGGGGCCATCGCGAGCACCCGGTCGCGGTGGCGCGGCGCGAGCGCGTCGCGGAACGCATCGAGAGTGCCGGGCAGGCCGGGGAAGGTCGCGTAGTGCTGCGGCACGATCCACCTCGGGTCCACCAGCTCGACCGCCATCGCCGCCTGGCGGGCGCCCATCGTGTAGAAGTCGCCGATCGGCAGGAAGAGGATGTCGGGCCGGTAGATCTCCGCGATCAGCGCCATGTCGCCGAACACGCCGGTGTCGCCGGTGTTGTAGATCACCGGGCCGTCGGGCAGCTCCACCACGAAGCCGCACGGGCTGCCGACCTCGCGCGGTCGCCCGTCGGCCCCCTTCCGCGAGGAGGAGTGCAGCGCCTGCACCAGGGTCGCGCGGATGCCGTGCGCCGTGGCCGACCCGCCGATGTTGTAGCCGACGAGCTGCGCCTCGGGCACGCCGTCGGCTGCGAGGTCTTGCGCCAGCTCGTCGTTCGTGAGCACCGTGGCTCCGGTCCGGATCGCGAGATCGGCGACACCGCCCACGTGATCCCAGTGCCCGTGCGTGAGGAGGATCACCCGCGCGGACTCCGCGAGTGTCGCCGCGTTGGATGGCGCCTTCGGATTGCCGAGGAAGGGATCGAAGAGGAACGACGGTGCCCCGCCATCGGGCGCGAGGTGGAAGCCGCTGTGTCCCAGCCACGTGATCGTGATCCCGAGTCGCGTCATCGCCGTTCTCCCGCTCCGTGTTGCACGGATTGCCCTGCGGGGTAGGATATGCTCGATTACCCTCCGCTCCTACCCCGCGACGTGCCGCGGCCGTTCCCGACCTCCCGAGGCGTCCCATGAACCGTCGTCCCGCCCTCGCCGCCTTCCTGCTGCTCGCCGGCCTGCCGGCGCTCGTCCTGGCGCAGGACGGCTATCGCGATCCGCCGGCCCCGATCGCGGCGATGCTCGACGCGCGGCCGACCCCGGCGATCACGTTGTCGCCGCGTCGTGACTGGTTCGTGTTGCTCGACCGGCCGGGGTTGCCGTCGATCGCCGAGGTGGCGGCGCCGCACCTCAAGCTGGCCGGCTCGCGGATCGACCCGATCACCAACGGGCCGGCCGGGGCGGGTGGCTACGACGGCTTCGTGCTGCAGCGGGTGCGCGACGGCGGCCAGCGCCGGGTCGAGGTCCCCGGCACCGGGCGCCTCTCGGCGCCATCCTGGGCGCCCGACGGACGGCACTTCCTCTTCACGCACACCAGCGAGGAGGGGATCGGCCTCTGGGTGGCCGACACGAACGGCACGGTGCAGCGTCTCACCGATCCGATCCTGAACGGCACCAGCGGCACGCCGTGTCGATGGCTCGACGGCGGCACGGAGATCCTCTGCGCGAGGATCCCGGCATCGCGTGGCGAGCGGCCGGAGCCGCCCCGCGCCCCGTCCGGTCCCGCGACGCAGGAGACGCGCGGCCGCGCCGCGCCGGAACGCACCTATCAGGACCTCCTCGCATCGCCGTACGACGAGGAGCTGTTCGCGCACTACTTCACGCGCCAGTGGGTGATCGTCGGGCTCGACGGCACCGAGACGCCGGTGGGTGCGCCCGGACTGACCGTCTCGCTGTCGCCGTCGCCCGATGGCGAGTGGTTCATCGCCGAGACGGTGCAGCGGCCCTTCTCGTACCAGGTGACGTGGGATCGCTTTCCCTCGCGGACGGCGCTCTGGGATCGCCAGGGGCGCGAGGTGCGCCTGCTCCGCAACGAGACGCAAGTCGAGGTGCAGTCGATCGCGCGCGGCGCCGTGACGCCCGGGGCGCGTGGCTGGCGTTGGCGCGGCGACGCCCCCGCGACGCTGCTCTGGACCGAGGCGCTCGACAACGGTGATCCGTCGGTCGCCGCGCCGCGTCGCGACCGGATCGTCGCGCTGGACGCCCCGTTCCGGGGCGATCCGCAGACGTGGTTCGAGGTCGCCGGCCGCGTGGGCGGGATCTGGTGGGGCCGCGCCGACCTGGCGCTCGTCAGCGAGAGCTGGGCGCCGGAGCGCCGGTCGCGCACCTGGATCGTCGATCCGCGCAACCCGACCCGGACGGCGCGGCTGCTGTGGGACCGCGCGAGCGACGATCGCTATGGCGATCCCGGCTCCCCGCTCCAGGCCACCGACACGCTGGGCAACACCGCGTTGCAGTTCTCGCGGGACGGCAAGGCGCTCTGGCTCACCGGGGCGGGGGCGTCGCCCGAGGGCGATCGACCGTTCATCGATCGGCTCGAGCTCGCGTCCGGAAAGGCGCAGCGGCTCTGGCAGTCGTCCGGCGAGGCGTACGAATCGATGGTCGCCGCCGTCGATGCCGACGCCGGGACCTTCATCACCCGGCGGGAGACGGCGACCGAGCCGCCCAACTACTGGCTCCGTGACGTGATCCGGCGGCGCGCCCCGATCCAGTTGACGCGCATTGCCGATCCGGCGCCGGAGTTCGCCGGTGTCACGTCGCAGTTCCTCACCTATCATCGTGCCGACGGGATCACGCTGAGCGGCACGCTGTACCTCCCCAAGGGATACGACCGCCGTCGCGACGGCCCGCTGCCGTTCCTGTTCTGGGTCTATCCGGCCGAGTTCCAGTCGGCCGACGCCGCCTCCCAGGTGCGCGGCTCGCCGTACCGCTTCACCCGCCCGGGCGGCGCGTCGCACCTCTTCCTGCTCACCCAGGGGTACGGCATCCTGGACAACCCGTCGTTCCCGATCATCGGCGCGGGCGAGACCGCCAACGACACCTACGTCGAGCAGTTGATCTCCTCCGCGACGGCCGCGATCGACACCCTCGTGGCGATGGGCGTCGCCGATCGCGACCGGATCGCCGTCGGCGGGCACAGCTACGGCGCCTTTACCACGGCCAACCTGCTCGCGCACACGCGGCTCTTCCGCGCGGGCGTCGCCCGCAGTGGCGCCTACAACCGATCGCTCACGCCGTTCGGATTCCAGAGCGAGCGGCGGACCTACTGGGAGGCCGAGCCGGTCTACCGGCGCATGTCGCCGTTCACGTACGCGGACTCGCTCAAGGATCCGATCCTCTTCATCCACGGCATGGACGACAACAATTCGGGCACCTTCCCGATCCAGTCGGAGCGCATGTACGCCGCCGTGAAGGGCTTCGGCGGCACCGCGCGGCTGGTGATGCTCCCCGGCGAGGCGCACGGGTACTCGGCCCGCGAGTCGGTCGGGCAGACGCTCGCCGAGATGACCGACTGGCTCGACCGGTACGTGAAGCCCAAGCGCGGGGTGGTGCCCTAGCGGCCCCCTGCGGAGACCGGCAGTGCGAGCGGCGGCCCCCACCACGGGGTCGCCGTTCGACGTTCAGGGGCGGGCAGGTCGGGACAATGTTGATCAGTCACGAGACAATTTGACGTATTGTAAGCGACGATCTACGGATTTGGTGTCCCACGTTTCAGAGGAACGCCCGCAATGACCACCCTGCCTGCTCCGGTCCAGCGCTGGCGGCCCCGCCTCGCCGCCGACGGCCCGCGCTACCTCGCCCTCGTCGACGCGATCGCCGAGGGGGTCGCCACCGGCACGCTGCATCGCGGCGATCGGCTGCCGACCCAGCGGCGGCTGGCCACGTTGCTCGGGCTCAATCTCGCGACGGTGACCCGCGGCATCGCCGAGGCCGAACGGCGCGGGCTGGTGAGCGCGCAGCAGGGACGGGGCACCTTCATCGCCGAGGATCCCGGCGCGATGCGGGACGGCCTGCTGGACCTCACGCTCAACCTGCCGCCCGAGCCGCCGGGCTCGCCGCTGCCGCGGCTGCTCCAGGAAACGACGGCAAACCTGCTCCGCGGCAGCGGCGCCGAGCAGTTGCTGCGCTACCCCGAGCTCGGTGGCGGATCGAGCGATCGAGCGGCCGGGGCGCGCTGGCTGGCGCGGCGCGGCCTCGAGATCGATGCCGAGCGCGTCGTGGTGACCGACGGGGCCGACCACGCGATCCTGCTCGCGCTCGCCGCGTTCGCCTCGTCGCACCCGCGGGTGCTGGTCGAAGAGCTCAGCTATCCGGGCCTCCGATCGATGGCCGGGATGCTCGGCCTGCCGGTGGAGGGTGTCGCCCGCGACGAGGATGGCATGGTTCCCGAGGCGCTCGCGCGTGCGGCCGCCGCCGGGCCCGCGATCGTCGCGATCACGCCGACCTGCCACAATCCGACCACCCGCACGATGTCGCTGGCGCGGCGACGCGAGCTCGTCGAGATCGCCCGTCGGCAGGAGCTGCTGGTGCTCGAGGACGACGTCTACGGGTTCTACCCGACGGTCGCACCGTCCCCGGTCGCGGCGCTCGCACCGGAACGGACGGCGTACCTGACCTCGTTCTCCAAGTCGTTCGCGCCGGGCCTCCGGGTCGGCTACCTGGGCTCCGCCTCCCGCCCGCTCGCCGGGCGACTCGGTGCCGCCGCGCGCGCCACGACGTGCACGCCGGCAGCGCTCGCGGCGGCCGTCGCCTCACGCTGGATCGATGGTGGCGAGGCGGAGGCCGCGCTGGCCGCCGCCCGGGCCGACCTGGTGCGGCGCGACGAGATCTGCGCCCGCTACCTCCCGGCCCACGTGATCGGGCACGGCGTGATCTGTCCGCACCGGTGGCTCGTGCTGCCCGACGGCTGGACGGGTCGTGACTTCGCCGAGCGCGGCCGCGAACGCGGCGTCGCGGTGCGCCCTGCCGACGAGTTCGCCATCGGGACCGCCCCGCCCGCCGCCGTCCGTTTCTCGATCAGCGCGCCGAGGATCGATGCCGACCTCGAGCGTGCCCTGCTCATCCTCGCGCGGACCCTGCGGGAGCCGCACGCGTTCCGTCGCGCCGTGGTCTGACCCCCAATCCGTCTGGAGTCCAGCAATGTCCATCCCCCGGCGGTTCACGATGGTTGCCCTCATCCCCGGGCTGCTGCTTGGCTGTGGCGGCGGTTCCAACAGCGGCACCAACACGCCTCCGCCGCCACCGCCACCACCGGCCCTCGCCCTCGCCAAGGGGACGCCAAGCGGTGACGGACAGACCGGCATCGTCTCCCAGGCGCTCAGTGCGGTGTTGCGGGTTCGCGCGACCCGCGGCTCGGCGGCCGCGCCGAACGAACCGGTCACCTGGACGACCACCTCCGGGCAGATCACCGGGAGCGGCGCCACCGGCGCCGACGGCACCGCCACGGCGACCTGGGTCCTCGGCGCGACGACCGGCGCCAAGACGGCCACGGCAACGTCGGGAGCGGTCTCGGTGCAGTTCTCGGCGACCGCGGTCGCCCAGCCGGGCGGCGGATTCCAGTTGAACTACGGCACGCCCTCGGGCAACGCCCAGACGGCGATCTTGGGCACCCAGCTTCCCGTCGCGCTGAAGGTCTCGGCCACCAACAACGGGGCCCCGGCGTCGGGTGCGCTTGTCATCTGGTCGACGACGGCGGCGAACGGGTTCTTCGACCCGCCGCAGTCGACGACCGCCTCCGACGGGACGGCGTCGACGCTCTGGACCCTCGGCACCACCGTCGGCACGCAGAACGCCGCCGCCACGGTCGGATCGGCCTCGCTGCCGTTCACGGCGACGGCCACCGCCGGCCAGGGCGGCACCCTGGTGGAGATCCACCTCACCACGTCGGGTGGCGCCCGGTTCGTGCCGGCAAACGTGCAGGTCGCCGTCGGCACCACCGTGCGATGGATCTGGGATGACGGGCCGCACACCGTGTCGCCCTCGACGGTTGGCACGTTTACCGGCAATCCCGCCGCGGAGAACCCGCCGAAGACCTACGAATTCACCTTCACGCAGGCGGGAACCTACGCCTACTACTGCGACGTGCACGGGACCCGCACGAGCGGCATGCGGGGCACGGTGGTGGTGCAGTGAGGACCCGGCTCGCCCTGGCGGGAATGCTGCTCGCCCCCGCGGTGGCGGCGGCCCAGGGCGACTGCTTCCCCGCGGCCGACTCGCACGAGGCGAAGACGTTCGCGATCCTCTCGACACCGATCGCCTTCACGGCGGCGGGGGGAGGCGGGCACGGCCTGTCGCTCGGCGTCGAGGCCGCGTCGATCCCCGAGGTGCCGCGTGACCTCGCCACGCCGACCACCTGTCGACCGGGCAAGGGGCCGGAGAACACCAACCCGCTGCCGGGGCTGGTACGGCTGCGCGTCGAGTTCGAGGTGACCGGCTGGCGCCTGTCCGCGGGCTGGATCCCGCCGCTTCGCGCCTCGGGCGTCAAGGCGAATCTCGTCGGCCTCGGCGTGGGGAGGTCGTTCGCCCTGCCGCATGCGTGGCGCCTGGAGCCGCGGGTGCATGCGGTGCTCGGGACGCTGCACGCCCCGGTCACCTGCAGCGACGAGGCGATCGTCGACCCCGCGAGCGAATGCCTCGGGGGCCAGCGATCCGACGACCGGTGGCGGCCCGGGATCCTCGGCGTCGAGGTCATCGCCTCGCGCGCGGGCGCTCGGCTCACGCCACATCTCGGTGTCGGGTACACCGTGCTGCGGCCACGCTTCCAGGTGGACTTCACCAACGCCCAGGGGGAGACCGACAACCGCCGCGTCGAGGTCGATCTCTCCCGGATCGCCCTCCTGGCCGGCGCCACGATCGCCGCGGGCCCGCTGCGGTTCACCGGGGAGGGCTACTACACGGTCGGGGATCGGCTCGCCGCGCGCGTGGTGGCCCGATGGATCGGCCCGGGTGCCTCGTGAGCCGGGTGGCGGGATCGATCCGGCGGCGGGAAGGGTAGCACCGGCATGAGGATGCTCCTGGCCGCCCTGATCATCATGTCGCCACTGGCGCTCCCGGCGCAGGCGGTTCCGGCGATGACGACCGTCGAGGGCCAGCTCGCCTTCGACGGCAGCGCCACCCTCGGCGACTTTACGGGCACGACCACCAAGGTGACTGGCCGCCTGGTCGGCGCGGAATCGCTCGCCGGGGCGCGGGGATGGGTCGAGGCGCCCGCGGCGAGCCTGGTGACCGGCAACGGCAAGCGCGACCGCGACATGTACAAGTCGCTCGAGGTCGAGCGCTACCCGACGATCCGATTCGACCTCGACGCGGTGGCGCCTGGCGATCGCCAGGGCGACTCCATCGCGGTGACGCTGCGCGGCCGCTTCACGATCCACGGCGTTACGCGCGAGGCGGCGGTGCCGGGCTGGGTCTGGGTCGCGGCCGACCGGGTCCGCTTCCGCGGCCGCCTGCCGATGGACGTGCGCGACCACAAGGTCGGCGGACTCAGCAAGTTCCTCGGCGTGCTGAAGATGAACCCGGACATCGTCGTGCGGATGGACGTGACGTTCCGGTAGAGAAAGGAGAGAAGAGAGAAGAGAGAAGAGAGAAGAGAGACGCGACCTGCCTGCGTCGCCACGCTCTCTCCTCTCTCCTCTCTTCTCTCTTCTCTCTGTTCGCTGTTCGCTGTTCTCTGTTCTCTTCTCCCTTGTTCGTGCTACTCGAAGAGCGGATTGAACAGGAACCGGTACGTCCCCGCCGGCTGGCCGCGGAAGGTGATCTCCGGGCCGTAGAGGTAGACCTTCCCCTTGCCGACGTCGGCGCGTGCCATCGCCACGCCATCCTGCAGGTAGCCCTCGCCGTGCGCCCAGCCCGACCGGAGCGGGGTGGCGTCCCCGAACCATGCGATCGGCGTGATGCCGCGCATCGTCGCGTCGGGCGGCAGCCGGAAGACGGGATTGTTGTCGAACATCACCGTCGCGACCGAGTCCGCGCCGGCCGCGGCCGGGGTGGCGCGATTGACCGCCACCTCGAGCAGCGAGCCCGGGACGTAGAACTTGTCCCGCGGCAGCGGCGTGTCGGTCCCGTCCGGGCTCCGTTCCACGAGGTGGCCCTCGATCGGGAGGTCGAGGTGGCGCACGATCGCCGAGGCGGAAGAGCCGATCGTGATGAGCCGGCCGCCGCCGGCGACGAAGCGCTTCAGCTCCGGCACCGTCTTCTCGACGGTGATGCGGCCGACCTGGTCGCGGTATTCCGCCGGGACGTCGTCGGGGGCGCCGCCGAAGCCGCCGCGGGCCCCGCGATCGGCGGTGGGCAGCAGGCCGTCGTCGAAGATCAGCACGTCGAAGTCGCGGGCCAGGTCGCCGGCGTCGAGGCGCGCGGGGAAGACGCGCGTGAACTTCTGGCCGTACTGCTCGAGGACCCAGCGCGTCCAGCCCGCGGCCATCGACCCGCCGTAGACGTCCACCAGCCCGACCCGGAGCGCCTTCACCGGGGCGCCGCGCTCGCGCGCCGCCTGCGTGGGCAGCGCGCGGGTGCGGGCGAGCTCGGCGAGCACGGCACGGCTCGGCGCGCCGCGCAGCACGAAGTCACCACCGGCGAGGCGCTCGACCGCGCCGCCCGCGGCGAGGGCGCGATTGACGGCGAGGAAGGCGTCGGTCGAGGCGGGCGACACCCGCCACGCCGCTGCCCCGGCGTCGAACGGCGCGGCCAGCGGGGCGACATCGAGTGCGGTGACCGGTTCGGTCGGCACGTCGAACGCGTCGCGGATCCGGTCGAACTTGAACCCCATCTGCATCGCCAGCGTCCAGCCGGCGATGTCGTAGGGCGGCACCGGCGGCCCGCCGGGATACTGCAGGTCGGTGGGGTGGTCCTGCGGCTCGAACATGTCGAGCACGTGAGGCCGGAACGCCTGGTCGGCGCGGATGACGAACGACCCGGCGGGATAGCTGCGGCCCTCGACCGTCGCCGGCCGGGTGGTCCGGCCGATCTCGATGCCACTCACCTGCATCGCGTCGAGGAAGTCGATCGCGTTCCCCATCTCCGCCTGCCCGGCGGGGATGATGTAGCCGCGCGGATCGCGCCGGGCGGTGTCCCGCAGCACCGCGATCGCGGCATCC
Organism: uncultured Gemmatimonadaceae bacterium; assembly: GCA_964557115.1. Lineage (GTDB taxonomy): Bacteria > Gemmatimonadota > Gemmatimonadetes > Gemmatimonadales > GWC2-71-9 > Palsa-1233. Next base: position 87,344 of record CAZKYO010000005.1, on the reverse strand, counting down.
TGGTTGCCGCCGCCACCGCCACGGAGGCCGCCCGGGGCGCCGGCGCCGGCGCCGGCGCCGGGTGCGGCCGGGGTCCGGCCGGCGTTCATCGCCGCGCCGGCATCGGCGATGAGGTCCGGCGTGTAGGTCCAGTGGTCGGTGCCGCCGCGGGTGATCGAGTTGTGTCCCATCTGCCAGATGTGCATCAGCAGGTCGCCGCGATAGCGCGAGGCGAGGTCGAGGATCGCGCGGTTCGCGGTCATCGAGTAGTCGACGGACTGGCGGAAGTGCCAGGGCCCCCACGGCACCGGGTAGGGCTGGCTGCGGTTGGCCACCAGCGACTGGAGCCGGAGCGGCACGGTGGTCGGCGTCGGCGAGCCGATCGTCTCGGTGAGGATCCCGATCATGTTGTGGAAGTAGGCGGTCGTGCGCACGCCGCCGTTCCACCAGGTCGAGTAGCTGGAGGCGTCCTGCGAGACGACGCCCGGCTTGCCCTCGAACGCGAACCGCCGCTGCATCGCCATCGCGACCCAGTCGAGCGAGGTGATCAGGTCAGGGTCGAAGTTGAAGTTCAGCGGGTCGCGGAACGGGGGCGCGAACATCACCGCGCCGGCCGGGCCGGTCTGGTGGTGGTTGTACATGATCTGCGGGTACCACTCGGTGAACATCACCCGGCTCATGTTCCGCGACTCCGGCTGGGCGTTGCGGAACATGTCGCGGTTGTTGTCGTGCCCGACGTACTTCTGGTAGAGCCGGGGCAGGCCGCCGGTGGTCCGCTCCTCCGGCTTGTCGTGCCGCATGTACCAGGACGAGACCAGCTCCATGCCGTCCGGATTCGCGTGCACGGCCAGGATGATCACGTCATCGAGGATCCGCCGGGTCTCGGGATCGTCCTGCGAGACGAACTGCCACACCAGCTCCATCAGCTGCGTCGCGCCGAGGACCTCGTTGGCATGGAGCCCGCCGTCGATCCAGACCACCGCCTTCCCCTCGGCGGCGAGCGCCGCGGCCGTCGCCGAGTCCACCCGCCCGCGCGCCAGCGTCTCGCTGATCGTCCGGTAGTGCTCGAGTCGCTGGAGGTTGGCCGGCGAGGAGATGATCGCCATCAGCTGCGGCCGCCCCTCGGCAGTCGTGCCCATCGTGTCGAGCATCATCCGCGGCGATTCGGCCGCCAGCTTCTCCCACCAGCGCTGCAGCTGGGTGTAGGTCGCCAGCTGGTAGTCGGCGCCGATCGTGAACCCGAGTGCCTCGGTCGGCGTGGTGAGGTGCTGCTGGGCGGCGAGCGGCGCGGTGAGGAACGTCACGACGAGCAGGCGGCGAAGCATGCAGGCTCCTGGAAAGCGAGAAAGCGAGAAAGCGAGAAAGCGAGAACGCGAAAAGGCGACACAGCGATCAGCAGGGCGGGCGAGCGGTCGAGCAGGGAGTGCAGGCGGCCAAATGGCCTGGGCCGGTACGATCCAGCGATCCAGCGTGCTCGCTTGCTCGCCTACTCTCCCGCGGCCCCGAGCCCGGCCAGTCGCCCGGTGACCCAGGCCCAGCAGAAATTGTAGCCCCCGATCGGGCCGAACGCATCGAGCAGCTCGCCGGCCAGGTGGAGTCCCGGATGGATACGGCTGGCCATCGTGGCGGGTTGAACCTCCTCGAGGGCGACACCGCCGCCGGTGACCTCCGCCTTCTTGTAGCCCTCGTCCGACGTCCAGGGCAATGGGAAGCGCAGCAGCGCGTCGAGGAGTCGTTGCCGCTCGGCCCGCGGCAATTGCGCCAGCTGCGTGGTGCCGTCGACGCCGGCCTCCAGGAGCAGCCGGCTTGCGAGGCGGTCGGGGAGCACGGCGCGCAGGGCCGTGCTCACCTGATGCGGCGCAGGTGCGAGTCGTTCGCGCCACTCCGATTCCGCGACGTCGCCCCACGCCACGGTGAGCTCCGCCCGCGGGGCGCGCGCCAGGCGGGCCCGCACCGCCACGTGCGACACGTCGAGAAGTGCCGGCCCCGAGTAGCCGCGATGCGTGAAGAGGAAGCCGCCGCTCGCCGCGGCGCGTCCGAGCGTCGAGGTCGCGCGGATCGTGACCGGCAGGGCCACGCCGGCGAGGTCGGCGAAGGCCGGCGGGTCGAGGGTCAATGGCGTGAGCGCGGGATACGTCGGCCGCACCGCGTGACCGAGTCGCGCGAGCTCGCGCAGCCCGAATCCGTCCGAACCGGTCTGCGGCACCGACAGTCCGCCGGTCGCGACGACGACGGCGTCGGCCTCGAGCGACGGCGCGTCCTCGAGGTCGATCCGCCAGCGGCCGGCGGCGGGCACCAGGGCGCGCACCCGGGTGCGACCGAGGAACTCGACGCCTCGCGCCGCGGCCAGGTCGACCAGCGCGTCGCGCACGGCGCGCGACCGGTCGGCCACCGGGAAGAGCTTGCCCGTCTCCGGTTCGAGCACCAGCGGCAGGCGCGCCTCGTCCTCGAAGAACCGTCGCATCGCCTCGAGCGGCCAGCTGGCGAGGATCCGGCGCACGAGGTTGGCCGAGGATGCGCTGGTGAAGCGGCGCGGATCGAGCGCGCTCGGGAGGACGTTGCAGCGACCGCCTCCAGAGATGAGGATCTTGCGCCCCCCATCCGGGGTCGCCTCGAGCAGGACCACCCGGCGGTTGGCGCCGGCGGCGTGCGCGGCGGCGACGAGCCCGGCGGCCCCCGCTCCGATGATGACGATCGTCCGCGACATGGGGAGGAAAGCTAGCCCTCCGGCCGAGGCCGCCCCGTCACCCTTCACGAGCCGTTTGGGCGGCGTTACCGTTGGGGATGACCGTCCCCGCCGCCACGACCACCCCCAGTCCGGCGCCGCTCCGGCCGTCGCCCGCGGTGGATGTCGGCGCGCTCCGCGCGCTGCTCGACGGCCACGAGCACGGCATCCGCGACTTCGTCCGCCGTCGCCTCGCCGAGCCGCGCTTCGGCTACCGCCACGACCTCGACACCGACGCCTACCGCGAGCAGGTGCGCGAGTGGCTCGGCCTGCTCGCCGCCGACGGGCTCGGTCGCCTCGCGATCCCCACCGCGCTCGGGGGCAAGGGCGATCCCCGCGGCTTCATGGCCGCCTTCGAGACGCTGGCGTACCACGACCTCTCGCTCACGATCAAGTTCGGCGTGCAATTCGGGCTCTTCCAGGGGAGCGTCCAGCTCCTCGGCACCGGCTGGCACCACGAGACCTTCCTGCCGCCGATCTCGCGCGGCGAGCTGCTCGGCGGCTTCGCGATGAGCGAGCTCGGCAGCGGGTCGAACGTGCGCGACCTGGAGACGACCGCCACGTTCGACCCGGCGACCGACGAGTTCGTGGTCCACACGCCGCACCCCGGTGCGCACAAGGAGTGGATCGGCAACGCCGCGCGCCACGGCCGCATGATGACGGTGTTCGCGCAGCTGGTGGCCGACGGCGCCTCCCACGGGGTGCACGCCTTCCTGGTGCGGATCCGCGAGGACGACGGCACGCCGTGTCCCGGCGTCCGGATCGAGGACACCGGCCTCAAGGAAGGGCTCAACGGCGTCGACAACGGGCGGATCTGGTTCGACCGGGTGCGGATCCCGCGCCGCCACCTGCTGAACCGCTTCGGCGACGTGACCCCGGACGGTCGCTACACCTCGCCGATCGCAAGCGACGGGCGGCGCTTCTTCCAGATGCTCGGCACGCTGGTCGGCGGCCGGATCACGATCGGCCTCTCGGCGCTGTCCGCCGCGAAGGGGGCGCTCACGATCGCGGTGCGCTACGGCAACCGTCGCCGCCAGTTCGGCCCGGAGGGCGGCAACGAGACGCCGCTGCTGGACTATCGCACCCATCAGCGGCGGCTGCTGCCGGCCCTGGCGACGAGCGTGGTGCTCGACCTCGCCCTCTCGCGGCTGGTGGATCGCTGGGCCCAGCTCGACGGCGAGTCCGATCGCCAGCTCGAGGGGCTGGCCGCGGGCCTCAAGGCCTACACCGCCTGGTTCGCCTCCGAGGCGGTGACCCAGGCGCGCGAGTGCTGCGGCGGGCAGGGCTACCTCGCCGTCAACCGGATCGCCGTGCTCCGTCGCGACATCGACGTCTGGACGACCTTCGAGGGCGACAACACCGTCCTCTACCAGCTCCTCGCCAAGGCGCTGCTCACCGGCTACAAGGAGGAGTTCGCCGAGGTGGGGGTGATCCACATCCTGCGCCGGCGCGCCTCGCGGATCCTCAAGGCGATGAATCCGGTCGCGGCTCGGCGCGACGACGAGGACCACCTGCGCGATCCGGCCCAGCAGCTCGACCTGTTCCGCTACCGCGAGGAGCGGATGCTCGACGCCGCCGCGCGGCGGCTGCGTGCCGGGCTCCGGAAGGCGCCGGTCCAGGCGATGCACGAGGTGCAGGATCACCTGATGCACCTGGCGATGGCGCACGTGGAGCGGGTGGCGCTCGAGGCAGTGATCGACGCCGAGCGGCTGGCGCGGCCGCGCCTCGCGGCGCTCCTCGGCCTGCTGCGGGACACCTTCTGGTCGACCCGGATGGAGGCCGACCTCGGCTGGTTCCTGATGAACGGCGTGGTGGAGACGCCGAAGGCGAAGGGGATCCGCTACCTCGCCAACAAGTGCTGCCAGGAACTGCGTCCGATCGCCGAGGAGGTGACCGAGGGTTTCGGGATCCCCGACGCGGTGCTGGCGGCGCCGATCGCGTTCGACGCCCCGGCGTGACCGCGAGGGGTCAGGGCCCGCCGGTCGCCGCGCGCAGCATCGCGGCCGCCGCCCGGGCGTGCGGCAGCAGCCGGAAGACCTGACCGCGCACCAGCCGCAGCGACCCGCGCATGGCGCAGGCCAGCAGGTCGTCCTGCCCGGCGACCAGCCCCTCCCAGGTCGCCCGGTCGGCGGCGAGGACGAACTCCGCCGTCGCGCCGTCGCCCGCCGCGCCCGGGCGGGCCGCGACGATCCGGCCATCCGACAGGGAGAGGTAGGTGGTGCGCGCCGGCGCCTCGGCGTCGCCGTCCACCAGCAGCAGCGTGCCGGTCCAGTCGCCGGCCGCCTCGCGGAACGCCGTGGAGTGCTCGAGCGTCGCGCGCCAGGCGGCGATCCCCTCGGGGGTGAAGAGGTCGGGCATCAGGCAAAGATAGCGAACGGCGAACGGCGAACAGCGAAAGCCAGCGGGCGTGCTGCCAGTTGCCCGGTGACCTTCGCTGCTCGCCGTTCGCTGTTCGCCGTTCGCTGCTTACCGCTTCCGCAGCGTGATGCCGCCGTTGACGGTCTCGATGTTGATGACCCGGTTGCCGCCGCCGCCGATCGTGCCGCGGAACTCCTTGGGTCCCCACCGGCCCGACACGGTCACCTTGAAGTCCCCGACGTCGATGCCGCCGTTGACTGTCTCCCCGCGGAGTTCCGCCGCGAAGTCGGCGGGGAGGGTCAGCTCGACCCCGCCATTGACGGTGCTCAGGTCGAGGGTGCCGGTCCAGTCGGCGCGGTCGAACGACGCGCGGATCTTGCCGTTGACGGTCTCGAGGTGATGCGCGCCGGCGCCGTCGAACTCGATCCCGCCGTTCACCGTCTCGATCGAGGCCGGCGTGTCGACGCCGCGCACGGTCACGTTGCCGTTGACGCTCGAGATCTCGGCGGCCACCCCGGCCGGGACGCGGACCACGTAGGCCATCTCGACCTGGAGGCGATCGCCGCGCATCGCGTCGTTCGAGTTGTTGTCGCCGCGGCAGGTGGAGCGGTTGGGGTCACGGTTCAGGTAGATGGTGCAGACGCGCACCGTCCCGCCGCTCTCCTCCATGATCGCCTTGACGAGGTTGCCGTCGCCCCGCTTCACGGTCTTGGTCACCTCGACCGTCATCGTGCGGCCGGTGCCCTGGGTCACGCTGATCGACCCGTTGATGTTCTCGACCTGCAGCCGGTCGCCCGACCGCATCTCCTTGGTGAACCGGTAGTCCTGCGCCGCCAGCGGCGACGCCGCCAGCGCGAGGCCCAGCACCAGAGCCAGCTTTCGCATCACATGCTCCCTCTCCGGGGGTGAGTCACCGCGGGGCACGCGCGGCGCGCGGTCCCGGACCATCGTCGTGCCGTTCACCGCTTGCGGATCTCCAGGTTGCCGTCGACCGTGCTGACGCGCAGGTCGGTGCGGCCGTCGCCCACGCTGCCGCGCATCGCGCGCGGGCCCCACTTGCCGCGGACCGTGATCGGGAAGTCGCTCTCGAGCGACCCGTCGACGGTCGTCGCGTTCACCGTGAAGCCGGCGCCCGTCGGCAGCGTCAGGCGGACGTTGCCATCCACAGTCGAGATCCGCATCGAGGCCGGGAGCCGACCCGTCGCGTCGAGGTCGACATTGCCGTCGACGGTCGCGATCCGCTCGGGGGCGAGTCCGCCCGAGACCCGGACGCTGCCGTCGACCGTGCTGAGCCGGGACGGCGCGTCCAGGTCGCTCGCCACGATGTCGCCATCGACCGTGCCGACCGCCAGCTCGACGCCGCTCGGCAGGCGGACCTCGTAGGTCATCTCGACCTCGAGCGGCGCGCGCCGTCGGTTGCCCCGGTTGCCCCGCTCGCAGTCGTCGCGATCGTCGCCGGCATCGTCGAGGTAGAGGGTGCAGACCTTGATCCCGTCCGCAGTCTCCTGGAGCACCGCCTTGACCAGGGTGCCGTCGCCCTTGATGACCCGCTTGGTGACGAGCACCTCCGCCGTCGCGCCCGAGGCGCGACTGACCGTGACGCTCCCGTCGATGTTGGAGATCGCCAGCGTCTGGCCGGCCCGCATGGCCCGGCTGAAGCGGTAGTCGGGGCCCTGGGCGAGGCCACTGGCCGGCCAGAGCAGGTTCAGGCCGGTGGCGGCGGCGAGCACGATCGGGGTCAGCATTCCGGGGTCCTCCCTCGGGTTCGGCATCCGGCGCCGGGGAAGCCCCCGTGCCGCGGCGGTCGAGGGGTCAGACGCCCCGGGTCGCGTGACGGTTGCATCCGGTCAGGTCGCACCGATCGGTGCGACCCGGATCGACCCGTTGAAGGTCTGGATCTCGACCGTGGCCGCGCCCCGGCCGAAGGTGACGGTGAAGGTCCGCTCGCCGTCGCCCCCGGGCGTCCCGGTCACCCGCCCGTTCGTCGTGGCCGGAATCGAGGTGGAGAAGTCGCCCAGGAAGGTCGTGATCCGCAGCCGGGCATCCAGGCCGGCCGGGACCTGGAGGGCGACCCTCCCGTTGTGCGACTCGAACCGGTAGCGTCCGGCCGGATCGATCGCCCCGGTCCAGTTGATGTCGCCATTGGTGCTCGAGGCCTCGACCGAGCGCGCGGTCACCCGGCGCAGCACGATCGGCTCGTTGACGGATTCGATCGCGAGCGAGCCGGTCGCCCCGTCGACCTCGACCGCCCCCGCGATCGACTCGATCTCCAGCCGCTTGCCGCGGAAGTCGCGCACGCGGACCTGGCCCGTGACGCTGGAGAGCGTCATCGTGCCGGTTCCGCCGCTCACGGTGACGCCGCCGTTGACGGCCTCGGCCTCGAGCTCCTCCGGGGCGTCCTCGACCCGGATCGACCCGTTCACCGTCGTCACGCTCACGCTGGCCCAGCGCGGCACCGAGACGACGAGGGTGCCCCCGCCGCCCCGGATCATTCCCTTGATCGAGGCGGCCATCGCGTCGACCGTGACCTCGCCCTTGTCGTAGTCGAGCTCGCCGCCGCTGGTGGTGACCCGGTCGCCGTCGACGCCGCGCACCAGCACCGACTGCATGCCGGCATCGATGGTGACGCGATCGCCACGGGCGATCCGGATCGTGGTGTCGCCCGGGGCGTGCACGAAGGCGGCGACGGCGAGGAGGGTCAGGGACAGCATCGGTCAGCTCGACGTGGTCATGGTGGCGACCGTGCGCAGCACGTCGAGCTTGCGCTGCATCGCACGCGTGAGGTACCGCGCGGCACGCAGGTCGGTGGGGGCGGCGTCGGCGCGCGTCCGCGCGTCGGAGATGGCGGTGTCCAGCGCGGCGAGCGACGTCTTGATCTGCTCGCGCACCGCGGGATCGAGACGCGGCTCGGCGGCGGCATACGCCTCCTCGAGCCGGTCGATGGCGCTGGCCAGCGACTGCTCCGCGCGGTCGTAGCCGGCCGGGAGCACCACGGTCGCCGCCGCGGGTCCGGAGGCGACGGCGCGCCGGTCGCCGTCACGCGACGGCTGCCGGAGGACCAGCGTGGTGATCGCCGCCGAGGCGGCGATCAACGCCAGGCCGGCCGCCAGCGCCACCGGCCACCGAAGCTGCAGCGTGCCGGGTCGCCGCGGCGCGATGCGGCGGGCGATGCCGGGCCAGAGGTCGGCGGCCGGTTCACGGTCGGCCAGCCCGTCGATCGCCGCGGCCAGGCGCGGATCGAGTCCCTCACGATCAGTAGCCATCGAGCATCCTCCTGAGGGCCGCGCGGGCCCTCGACAACTGCGACTTCGACGTGCCCGGGACCAGGCCGAGGTCCGCCGCGATCTCCTCGTGCGTCCATCCCTCGATGTCGTGCAGGACGAAGACCTGCCGGGCGCCTTCGGGGAGTCGCGCGATCGCCTGCTCCAGGTCGAGCGCGACGCCCGGATGCACGGACCGCTGCCCGACGAGCTCGAGGGCCGAGTCGTCGCCGAGCAACCAGCCGCGCTCGGTCCGGTCGCTGCGCCGCCGGCTCAGCACCACGTTGACCGCCAGCCGATACAGCCAGGTCCCGAAGGCGCTCTCGCCGCGAAAGGACGCGAGCTTGTCCCAGGCGCGCACGAACACGTCCTGGGTCAGTTCGTCGGCTTGGGTCGCATCGGTCATCCGCCGCACCAACGAGTGGATCCGCGCGACGTGGCGACGATAGAGCCCCTCGAACGCGGCATCGTCCCCCGAGGCCGCGCGCCGCACGAGGTGCGACTCGAGGTCGAGGGCCGGCGTGCCGGGAAGCGGGGTGGGGAGGGCCATCGCGCTGTTCACGACCCTTTCGATGGAGGCGCGGAGGAAAGGGTTGCAGGGGTGGAACGGGGGCGGGCCGGTGAAGGGTGAAGGGTGAAGGGGAACCCGAGGCGAGGCCCCGTCACCCTTCACCCTTCACCACGATCCCGAACCTACCCTCCGAGTGGTCGATCTTCGGGCCACTGCTGCGTCACACAATGGAACGCGCCGAGTCCCCAGACCAGGGGCGTGGCGTCGATCGGCACCACCCTGCGGGTGGGAAAGAGCTCCTGCAGCGTCGACCGGGCGATCTCGTCGCGTTCGGGGTCGTAGGCCGGCAGCAGGACCGTGCCGTTGCCGACGTAGAAGTTGGCGTAGCTGGCCGGCAGCCGCTCGCCCTCGCAGAAGACCGGTCGGGGCATCGGCAGGGTGACGATCCGGAACGGTTCGCCGTCCTGGTCGCGCATCGCGCGGAGCCGGTCGAGGTTGTCCCGGAGCACCTCGTGATTGACGTCGGCGGGATCGTCCTCGACCACGGTGACGATCGTGCGCGGGTCGGTGAAGCGGCTGAGGTCGTCCACGTGCCCGTCGGTATCGTCGCCCACGATGCCGTCGCCAAGCCACAGGATGTGGCGGACGCCGAGGAAGTCGCGAAGCCGCGCCTCGATCTGCTCGCGGGAGAGGGTCGGGTTGCGATTGGGGTGCAGGAGGCACGCCTCGGTGGTGAGCAGGGTGCCGGCGCCGTTGACGTCGATCGAGCCGCCCTCGAGGATCATCCCCGGTGAGACCACCTCGATCCCGAACGCCTCGCCGATGCGCGTGGGGATCACGTCGTCCAGGTCGAACGGCGGATACTTGCCGCCCCAGGCGTTGTAGCCCCAGTCGAGGATCAGCTGGCGACCGTCGTCCCGCTGGACGAAGATCGGGCCGTGGTCGCGGCACCAGGCGTCGTTGGTCGGGAAGTGGTGGAAGTGGACGTTGTCCCGCGGCACTCCGGCGGCGCGGAGCACCTCGCGCGCGCCCGCCTCCATCTCGCCGTCGGCGACGTTGACATGGACTTCCTCGTGCGGCGCGAGGTGACGGACCATCTCCGCGAAGATCGGCCGGACCGGCGCGAAGTGTCCCGGCCAGGAGGCCTCCTTGTGGGGCCACGAGAGCCAGGTGCCCCGGTGGGGAAACCACTCGGGCGGCATGCGAAATCCGCGCTCGGCGGGTGACGGGGCGTTCGGATCCTCGGAGGCCCCGCCGCCGCTTCGCGGGGCGGGGCTAGTCATCCAGGTATCGCCTGGTGAGGTCGCCGTACGCGTCGATCCGGCGGTCGCGGAGGAACGGCCAGTGCGTGCGCACGGTGTCGACGGCGCCGAGGTCACAGTCGGCGACCAGGACCTCCTCGCCCTGGCCCGCCTTGGCGATCACGCGGCCGTTGGGATCGGCGATGAAGGAGCCGCCCCAGAACTCGATGCCCGGCGCTCCCGGCTCGCTGCCCGGAAGGAGCTCGTGGCCGGTGCGGTTCACCGCGCAGACGAACACGCCGTTCGCGACGGCGTGACTCCGCTGGATCGTTTCCCATGCCGCCTGCTGGCGCTCGCCGTACTCGGCCTTCTCCGGCGGCAGCCAGCCGATCGCGGTCGGATAGAAGAGGATCTCCGCGCCGGTCATCGCGGTGAGTCGCGCCGCCTCGGGATACCACTGGTCCCAGCAGATCAGGACGCCGATCCGGCCGTGCTTCGTGTCCCAGCGGCGAAAGCCGAGGTCGCCCGGGGCGAAGTAGAACTTCTCGTAGAACTGCGGGTCATCGGGGATGTGCATCTTGCGGTACTTGCCGAGATACGACCCGTCGGCATCGATGACCGCGGCGGTGTTGTGGTAGAGTCCCTCGGCTCGCTTCTCGAAGAGCGAGGCGACGATCACCACGTCGAGCTCCCGCGCGACGGCCTGCAGCCGGGCGGTGCTGGGTCCCGGGATCGCCTCGGCGAGCCGGAAGAAGTCGTGGTCCTCGCGCTGGCAGAAGTAGTACCAGCCGAAGAGCTCCTGGAGGCAGACGATCCGGGCGCCCTGGCGGGCGGCCTCGCGGATCCCGTCGATGGCGCGGTCGAGGTTCGCGGCGGGATCGCCGCCGACCTGCTGCTGGACGAGTCCGATGCGGACGGAGCGGGAATTGGCCATCCCGGAAATTTACTTCGGGTGGCGGAGGGACGCCTCGGTTCTCGGGACGCCGACTTGCGGCGCCGGCGGATCGGTGCGAAAACTCCCGGAGCGCGGCCCGCGCCCTCCGAACCCGTCCTCCACGCGTCGCAAGGGGAGACCCGCCCGATGGCCCAGATCCACCGACTCACGACCGCCGTCCTGCCCGGCCTCCTCGCGATGACCGCCGGCTGCGGGCCGAAGGACGACACGCCGCCCGCGGAGGAGCCGCCGCCGGCCACCACGGAGGTCGCCGCGCCGACCGCGATCGTCCTGCCGGAGGCGATCCAGGCGGCGCTCCGGCAGACCTACGCGATGGAGGGGGCCGAGACGCGCTATGTCGCCGCCAAGGTCGACCTGAACGGCGATGGCAGCGACGAATACGTCGCCTACCTCCTCGGTCCGATGGCCTGCGGGACCGGTGGATGCAACACGGTCGTCTTCAGTGCCGATCGCGATGGCTGGGCCTCCATCGGTGACATCCCGGTGACCCGGACGCCGATCCGCGTCTCGCCGCGCGCGACCGACGGGTGGTCGAACCTGATCGTCGGCATCGGTGGCGGCGGTGGCGCGTCGGGGGCCGCCGAGGTCGCCCACGGCGCCAAGGGCTACGCGGCGAATCCGACCGGCGCCGGTGCCACGAAGGTGGACGACCTCACCGGCGCGACGACGATCATCGAGGCGGCCGACTTCTCGTCCGGCCAGGTGCTGAGCGCGACCGGCGGCAGCTGATCCGTCGCCGGGATCGCCCGGATCGGCTTCCCTTGTCGGCCGTTCCGGCCCATACTTGGGCCTTCCTTGACCCATCGAGCGACGCCCGTGGATGACCTCCGCCCGCGACTGGAACAGGCGCTGGCCGGCTCGTACCATTTCGAGCGCGAGCTGGGCGGTGGCGGGATGTCGCGCACCTACCTGGTGCGCGAGGTCGCCCTCGATCGCCGGGTGGTGGTCAAGGTGCTCGCGCCGGAGCTGCTCGCCGGGATCTCGGTCGAGCGGTTCCGGCGCGAGGTGCTGATGGCCGCCAAGCTGCAGCACCCGCACGTGGTGCCGGTGCTCACGAGCGGCGAGGTGGACGGCATCCCGTTCTTCACGATGCCGTACGTCGACGGCGATTCGCTGCGCGACCGGCTCGCCAGGGGCCCGCTCGGCATCGGCGAGTCGGTCAGCATCCTGCGCGACGTCGCGCGGGCGCTCGCCTATGCCCACGAGCAGGGGATCGTCCACCGCGACATCAAGCCCGACAACGTGCTGCTCTCCCGGGGCAGCGCCACCGTCACCGACTTCGGGATCGCCAAGGCGATCAGCGCCGCGCGCACCGGCGCCGGCGGGATGGGCGAGACGCTCACCCAGGTCGGCACCTCGATCGGCACGCCGGCGTACATGGCGCCGGAGCAGGCGGCCGGCGATCCGTCCACCGACCATCGCGCCGACCTCTACGCCTACGGCGTGATGGCCTACGAGATGCTCGCCGGGCGGACGCCGTTCACGGCCGCCACGCCGACCAAGCTGCTCGCGGCGCACATGAGCGAGGCGCCGCGCGACATCCGCGAACTGCGCGGCGACTGCCCGCCGGCGCTGGCCGACACGGTGATGCGCTGCCTGGCCAAGGATCCCGGCGACCGGCTGCAGCAGGCGACCGACGTGGTCCGGATCCTCGACAACGTCACCACCAGCGGCAGCGGCGGGACGGTGCCGGAGATCCTGCGCGGCGGGCCGATCCGGCTGGGACGCGCCGTCGGCCTCTGGGCGGTCGCGACGCTGCTGGTGGCGGTGACCGCCTGGGCGGCGCGCGAGGTGATCGGGCTCCCCGACTGGGTGCTTCCCGGCGCAGTCGGCGTGATGCTGGCGGGGCTGCCGGTGCTGCTCTTCACCGCGTACGTGCAGCGGACGACACACCGCGCCTTCACGGCGACCCCGCATCGCACGCCGGCGCCGCAGGGGACGATGGCGACGCTGGCGATGAAGGCGAGTCCGCACGTGTCGTGGCGGCGGACCTGGCTGGGCGGCGCGATCGCGGTCGGCGGATTCGCGGTGCTGGTGGTCGGCTTCATGGTGCTGCGCGCGCTTGGCATCGGCCCGATGGGCTCGCTCAAGGGGAGCGGCGCCTTCGGCGAGCACGAGACGCTGATGATCGCCGACTTCAAGTCGCCGGCCAGCGACTCGACGCTCGGGGCCACCGCCGCCGAGGCGCTGCGCACCGACCTGGCGCAGTCGAGCTCGCTCGTCATCCTCACGCGCTCCGCCATTCGCGACGCGCTGACGCTGATGCAGCGGCCGGTCGACCAGCCGGTGCTCTATGCCACGGCGCGCGAGATCGCGACCCGGGAAGGCGCCAAGGCGGTGCTCGACGGCGAGATCCAGCAGCTTGGCCAGAGCTACATCATCTCCGCCCGGCTGGTCTCGGCGCTCGACGGCAACGACCTGGCGGTGTTCCGCGAGGACGCCGCGACCCAGAACGACCTCCTCGACGCCCTCGGCCGCCTCGGCAAGCAGGTCCGCACCAAGGCCGGCGAGTCGCTCAGGAGCATCCGGGCCAGCACCGAGCTCGAGCGCGTGACGACCCCCTCGCTGCCGGCGCTCCGCAAGTACGTCGAGGGGTCGCGGCTGGCCGACGAGCAGGGCGAGATGGAACGCGGGATGGCGATGCTGCGCGAGGCGGTGCAGCTCGACACCGCCTTCGCGATGGCCTGGCGCAAGCTCGCCGTGCTGCTCAGCAACGAGGGGCGCGACCGCCAGGCGATGCTCGATGCGGTGGCGACCGCCTACCGGCATCGCGACCGGCTCACCGAGATGGAGCGGCTGCTCACCGAGGGGTTCTACTACACGCGCGGTCCCAAGCCGGATCCCGAGCTCGCGATCCGGGCCTACGAGGACGCCGCCCGGCTCGACTCGATGAACATGTCGGCGCTCAACAACGCGGCGGTGGTGCTCGGCGACCTGCGGCAGTTCGGCCGCGCCGAGTCGCTCTATCGCCGCGTGGTACGCCTGCCGCGGCCGTTCGGCGGCGCCTTCACCAACCTGTTGGTCGCCCAGATCAACACCGGCAACATCGCCGACGTCGACTCGACCGTGGCGCTCTTCAAGGAACGCTTGCCGAACAGTGCCGACATCTGGGAGGCGGAGTGGTTCGCGGCGTGGGCGAAAGGCGACTACGCGCAGGCCGACTCGATCGCGGCCACGGTGGCGGCCGACCCGCACACCCTGCGTCAGTCGGTCCAGGCCGGCCAGCGGGGCATGGTCGTGAACTGGCTGCTCGGCCGGTATCGCGACGCGCTGGCGGCCACGGTGCGCGGCGACGAGGCGCTCTACAAGGTCCAGCCGACGGTGGGCAACCTCCTCGACCTGGCGATCGACACGGCGTACTACCATCTCGGACTGGGACAGGACCGCGAGGCGGTGGCGGCCGTTGAACGCGGACTCGCCCGAGCGCCGATGGACAAGATCCCCGCGAGCGAGCGCCCCTGGAACGCGCTCCGGAACGTCGGCAACCTGGCCCGCGATGCCGATCTCGCGAAGCGGGGGCTGCAAGGGTTCGAACGCGACCTCGCCGCCCTGAGCGACAAGCCCGACGCCGAGCGCGCCGGCTACCGCTTCGCGGTGGCGAATGCGGAGGGGCGCTGGCGGGATGTGGTCACCGAGTCCCGGACCGCGGAAGCGGGCTTCGCGCTCGATCCCAAGGTCGGCGGCTTCTTCCGCGGGCTGGCCTGGCGGGAACTCGGGCAGCCCGACTCGGCGATCGCCGCGTTCGAGCGCGCACGCGCCGAGCCCAATCCGTTCGGCTACTACCAGGGGTTCTACCAGGCGCGGATCCTCAAGACGCTCGGCGAGCTCTACGAGGCGAAGGGCGACACCGCCAAGGCGGTCGAGCGCTACGGCGAGTTCACCCAGCTCTGGAAGGACGCCGATCCGGCCTTGCAGCCGAGCGTGACCGACGTCCGCGGGCGGATCGCGAGGCTGAGTGCGGCCAAGGGGTAGCGCACTCCTCGCCCTGCTGCTCCTCGCCGCGCCGCTCGCCGCCCAGCGGATCGACTGGCGCACCCGCGCGGTGCTCTACGCCGACAACACCGAGTTCTTCACCCCCTACCGCACCGGCGAGACGATCCTCGGCGGTCAGGTCACCACCTGGCTCGAGGCGGCGGTCGGCCGTCGCGATGCGCTCCGCGTCGGGCTCTTCGCCGACCGCCGCTGGGGCAGCGACGAGTTCACCGATTCGCTCAAGCCGGTGCTTGCCGTGCGGCACGAGACGCGTCACTCGCTCGGCGTCCTCGGCACCCTCGAGAACGAGCGGCGCCACGGCCTGATCGACCCGCTGATGGTGAGCACCCGCGAGCTCACCACGCCGATCGAATACGGGCTGCAGTGGCGCGAGCGGCGCCGCTGGTTCCAGGGCGAGCTGTGGGTCAACTGGCAGCGGCTCAACACCCCGGCGCAGCGCGAGGGGTTCGAGGTGGGGGCGGTGCTGCGCACCGACCCGACCGACTGGCTCGCCGTGCACGTCCAGCATCTCTGGTCGCACCGGGGAGGCCAGCTCTACGACGCCGGCGTCCCGGTGACCAACAACCGGGTGACGGCCGCGGGACTCGAGCTGCACCGCGATCTGGGCGTCCTGGGCGCCAGCTCGCTCGCCGGGTACGGACTGTGGAGCACCGGACACCTGGAACCGGACTATCCGGCCGCGCGCCCCGCGAACGGACGCGGGACCCTGCTGCGCGCGGCGATCACGCCGGTCTGGGGACTCGAGCTGTTCGGCATCCAGTGGTGGGGCACCGACTTCACGGCGGCCGCGGGCGACGCGAACTACGGCTCGGTCGGCAAGTCGGCCGGCTTCTACCGCGCCGACCGGCTGTACACGGAACTTGGCGTGCTCAAGCGAGTGGTTCCCCGGCGGGGCGGGCTCTCGCTCGACGGCGAGGTCCGTTTCCACCACATCGACCACGAGACCAGCGAGGCCTTCTTCGGCACCTCCTGGGAGCTCTCCTACCGGCTGGTGGTACGGGCACCGGTGGACGTGCGGCTGCGGCGCTAGCACGACGGCTGGCGACCGGGGCAGTACGGCCCCATACTTCCGCGTCCCCACTCTAAGGGCATTCCCCGCCTCATGAGCGACCTTCGCGCCACGCTGGAACAGGCCCTCGGTGGCACGCACACGTTCGAGCGCGAGCTCGGCGGCGGCGGGATGTCGCGCACCTACCTGGCCCGCGAGACGACGCTCAACCGCCTGGTGGTGGTGAAGGTCCTCGCGCCGGAGCTGCTGGCCGGCATCTCGATCGAGCGGTTCCGGCGGGAAGTCCTGCTCGCGGCAGCCCTGCAGCATCCGCACGTGGTGCCGGTGCTGAGCGCCGGCGAGTCCGACGGGCTGCCCTGGTTCACGATGCCCTACGTCGAGGGCAACTCGCTCCGGCAGCGATTGGAGCGGGGCGGCCTGGGCGGCACCGAGGCGGTGAGCATCCTGCGCGACGTCGCCCGGGCGCTCGCCTACGCCCACGGCCGTGGCATCGTGCACCGCGACATCAAGCCCGACAACGTGCTCCTCTCGGGCGGGAGCGCGACCGTGACCGACTTCGGGATCGCCAAGGCGATCAACGCGGCGCGCACCGGCGGCGGTGCCGCCGGGACCGAGACCCTCACCCAGGTCGGCACCTCGATCGGCACGCCGACCTACATGGCGCCCGAGCAGGCCCTCGGCGATCCCGACACCGACCACCGTGCCGACATCTATGCCTTCGGGGTGATGGCGTACGAGATGCTCGCAGGCAAGCCGCCGTTCCAGGGGAGCAACCCCTCGAAGGTGCTGGCGGCCCACCTCGGCGAGGCCGCCACCCCGCTCGGCAACGTCGCGCCCGATGCGCCGCCGGCGCTGGCCGAGCTGGTGATGCTCTGCCTCGAGAAGGACCCCGACAAGCGGCCGCAGGACGCCAGCCAGCTGGTGCGGGTGCTCGACACCGTCACGACGAGCGGGACCGGCGCCTCGGTGCCGGCCGTGCTGCGCGGCGGCCACCTCCCGCTCGGCAAGGCGTTCACGCTCTGGCTGGTCGCGACGCTCGTCGTGGTGGTGACGGCCTGGGCGGCCACCCGCGTGATCGGGCTGCCGGACTGGGTGTTCCCCGGGGCGCTCGGCGTGATGCTCGCCGGCCTTCCGGTCCTCGCGGCGACGGCCTACGTGCAGCGGGCGACCCATCGCGCCTTCACCCTGACGCCGGGAAGCACCGCGCCCGTGCAGGGCACCATGGCGACCCTCGCCCTCAAGGCGAGCCCGCACCTCTCGTGGAAGCGGACGTGGACCGGTGGTGCCATCGCGGTGGGCGGCTTCGCGGTCCTCGTGATCGGGTTCATGGTCCTTCGCGCCCTCGGCATCGGGCCGATGGGTTCGCTCAAGGCGAAGGGGGTCTTCGGCGACAACGAGATGCTCGTCGTCTCCGACTTCAAGGCGCCGGCCACCGATTCGACGCTCGGCATGACGGTGGCCGAGGCGCTGCGCACCGACCTCGCCCAGTCACGATCACTCGATGTCCTCACCCGGGCGGCGCTCCGGGAGCAGCTCACGCTGATGCGACGCGAGGGCGAGACCCAGATCCCCTACGACCTCGCCCGCGAGATCGCGCAGCGCGCCGGCGCCAAGGCGGTGCTCGACGGCGAGGTGACCCAGCTCGGCAGCGGCTACGTCCTCTCGGCCTCGCTGATGGGGACGCTCGACGGCAAGCAGCTGGCGACCTTCCGCGAGACCGCCGACGACGAGAACGGCCTGATCAACGCGATCGGCCGGCTCGGCAAGGCGGTGCGCGAGCGGGCCGGCGAATCGCTCCGTGCGATCCAGGCGACCCGCGAGCTCGAGCGGGTGACCACCAGTTCGCTCCCGGCGCTCCGCAAGTACGTCGAAGCCAACCGCGTTTCCTCCGAGCAGGGCGAGGAGGAGCGGGCGCTCGGGCTGCTCGAGGAGGCGGTCCAGATCGACAGCACCTTCGCGATGGCGTGGCGCAAGATTGCGATCACGATCGGCAATCTCGGGCTCCCGCGGGATCGGGAGCTCGACGCCCTCTCGAAGGCATTCCGGTTCCGGCAGAACCTCACCGACGAGGAGCGCCTCCTCACCGAGGGGACGTACTACCGGTCCGGCCCGTCGCCCGACCTGTCGAAGGCGCTGGCGGCCTACGACGCCGCCCTGCAGATCGACTCGACCAACGGCACCGCGCTCAACAACTCCGGCATCATCCTGCAGGACATGGGGCGCTGGGACGAGGCCGAGCAGCGGGCGCGCCGGGCCACCCTGGTGCCGCGGACGTTCACCGTCGCCTTCAGCAACCGGGTCGTCACCCAGGTGACCAACGGGCGGTCCGCGGCCGCGCTCGACTCGACCATTGCGCTCATGCGCGAGCGGCTGCCGGGGAGCGCCAATCTGCCTCCGCTCGCCGCCATGGCGGAGTACGGCAAGGGCAACGTCGCCGAGTCCGACCGGCTGATGCGCGCGGTCTACGACAGCGCACCGAACAGCTTCGTGCGGTCCAACTCCGCCCGATTCGTCGCGGGGCTCGCCGAGTTGACCGGCCGGTACACGGAGCGGTGGAACTGGATCCGTCGCTCCGACGAGGCGCAGCTCCAGCGGGCACCTCGCTGGACGATTCGGTTTGGGCGACTCACCGACTCGGCCTACTTCGAGTTCTTCGACGGCGGCGGGGCGGCGTCGGCGCGAGCCGTGGCCCTCGCGGCGCTCCGCGACATCCCGCTCGACTCGGTTCCACCCAGCGACCGGCCGTGGATCGGCCTCTCCGGCATCGGCGGCCTCGTGGGCGATCCCGCGCTCGTCAAGCAGGCGCAGGCCGGCTGGGAGCGCGACCAGGCCAAGGACGATCAGGTCGCCTCGGGTGACCGGGTCGGCTTCGCCGTCGATCTCGCCATGGCCGAGCAGCGGTGGTCGGACGTGCGCGCCAGGCTCCAGGACTGGTCGCGCCTCCCCGGCTACCCGCGGCGATGGGGGATGGCGCTCGAGGCGATGGCCGCCGAGCGCATGCGCGACACCGATGGGACAATCGCCGCCTGGCAGCGGTTCCTCGATAGTCGTGACGGTGACCGACCGCTCTTGCTTGACGGTGGCCTCCGCCCGCTCGGCCTGGTCCGGATCGGCGAGGCCTACGAGTCCAAGGGCGAGGTCGCCAAGGCGATCGCGCGCTACGGCGAGTTCGTCGAGCTCTGGAAGGACGCCGAGCCGGCGCAGCAGGAGAAGGTCCGCGACATCAAGGCCCGCATCGCGAGGCTGCAGCAGCAGGCGGGATAGGAAGGGAGAGCAGAGAACGGAGAACAGAGAACAGGGAGAAGAGCTGGCGGATACCGCTCGTTTCGCTCTGCTCTCCTCTCTCTTCAGAGTTCCAGCCGCATTCGCTCGGCGAGTCGCCGGCGCGCGGCGCTCTCCGGCAGGTCGGCCATCCGTCGCCACGCGTCGCCACGCTCGAGCAGCGTGAGCGCCCCGCCATCGAGGTCGTAGAGGTCGAGGGCAGCGTGCACGACCACGTCGGCGGCGTCGAGGCCGTCGCGCCCCACGAGTTCCCACGCCCCACGCAGCGCCTCGGCGCGGACGACCGGGACCGGCACCGCGCCGGAGCGGAGCCGTGCGCGGGTCTCCTCCGCGACCGTCGCCTCGAGCACCAGCGGCGTGGCGACCTCGAGGAGGAGCCGACGGGCCGGACTCGGGAGGTCGCTCACCTCGACGACGACGCCGGCCTCGGCGTCGATCGCGCGGACGTGCACGCGACTGGCGACGATGCCAGGCACCACCGTCTCGGTCGCCCAGCGGGTGACCAGGCCGGTGCGGCGGTGGCGGATGGTGACGCCGTCGCGGTCGAGTGTCCACGCGTGCACCGGCAGGACGAACTGCTCGAGCGCCTCCGGAACCAGGTCGCGGATCGCCGCGATCGCCGCGGCGATGCGCGGCAGGACCAGCCGGCCCGGAAGGATCGCGCGACGCCAGATCTCCGCCCCGGTGCCGTCCGCGGGATCGTTCGCCCTGGCCATGCCGAGGGCCACGAGCAGCGCCTCCTCGAGCGCCTCGCCGTCGAGGATCGGCAGGAGGTCGAGCGCCGCCGCGGCGTGACGAAGCACCAGGCGCGGCTCGATCCGGGCGATGTCGTCGAAGAACCACGCGCACGAGGTGAACATCGCCAGGCGATGCCGCTCCGCCTCGAGCAGCGGTCGGCACGACACCGGCAGGTCCGCGGTGCCGAGCTGATCCGGTCCCGCCGCGTCGCGGGCGGCATGCCAGTCGCCGGCGTCGACCGGCCAGTCGCGCTCGACCACGGCGTCGATTCCCTGGGCGAGGACGTCGAGCCCGGCCCGCAACGGCGTGCGCCATTCCTGGCTCGTGTACGGATCCATCCGGCAGCCGCAGTCTTCCTGCCAACGGCCGATGCCGTGCGCGCAGCTCCACGACGTCGGCGACACGAGCGTCGCGTCCCCCGCCGCGGGCAGCGCCGCGACCGCCTCGGCGCCGACGATCTCGACGGTCGCGTCCTGCCGGACCCGGTCGAGCATCGAGGCGAGCGCGAGGTCGCCGAATCGGTGATGGTGGCCGAAGGTCTCGCCGTCAGTGGCGATGACCGAGATTCGCGACTCGCGATCCGAGACTGGAATCCCGCCATTCGAATCGCGAGTCTCGAGTCGCGATTCTCCTTCCCGTACGCGCTCCGCGAAGCGACGCCCGTCCTTGAGCAGGTCGCCGAACGCGACCTCGTGGGAGAGGCCGCCGTCGTACACGATGAGCGAGAGGGTGCGATCGCCCCGGCGCCACGCGAGCGGCCGGCCGAGCGGATCAGGGGCGGTCACCTGGTGGGGCGCGAGGATCGTGAAGCGGATCCCCTCCTCGAGCAGCACCTCGAGGGTCTCCTCGTCCGCCGCGGTCTCCGGCAGCCAGAGGCCGAGCGGGTCGCGACCGAAGACGCGCCGGAAGTCGCGGATCCCCCAGCGCACCTCGGTGACCTTGTCGCGCCGCGAGGCGAGCGGCAGGATCGCGTGGTGGTACGGCGCCGCGATGGCGTTGCCGTGCCCGGTGCGCTGGATCGCCTCGCGATCGCCGGCCACCATCGCGTCGAGGACGACCGGCGCCTCGCGCGCCAGCCAGCGCGCCAGCGTGGCGCCGACATCGAACGACATCCAGGCGTAGGCATTGAAGGCGCGGCGCATCGCGCCGGTGGCATCGAGCACCGGCGCGGCCGCCAGCGGCGCGTAGCACTCGCGCGTGATGCGCTCGTTCCAGTCGTGATCCGGCGCGGCGCCACGTTCGCGCGGCACCAGTTCGAGCCAGGGATCCTCGCGCGGGGGCTGGTAGAAGTGCCCGTGCACCACCAGTCGCGTGGCGGCGCTCACGGCGCGGTGACGTCGCTCGCGGCGGCGAGGGCCCCGATCAGCGTCGCGAACGGCCCGTCGATCCGCTCGTACGCCGCGGCGATCGCGCGGGCGCCCTCGAGATCGCCCGCACCGGATTCCAGGATCGGCAGCAGGCGCTCGAGCGCGTCGCAGTGGCCGTTGAAGCGCTTGGTGGCGTAGTCGCCGGCGGCCCCGGTCGAGATGATGAACTGCCAGTCGGACGACTGCGCCAGCAGCAGCTCGCGGGCGGCCTGTTCCAGCACCGGAAGGATCGCGACGTGGGCGAGCGCGCCCGGCACCGCATTCCAGAAGCGCTCCTCCAGCGGCCAGAGTCGTTCCCAGGTCCAGGCCGTCTCGTCACCCAGCCACATCGACCAGTCGCCGTTGGCACCCCACGACCCCGGCGGCATCCGGATCGCGTTGCCGGCCGGCGACTCGGCGAGCACCGTGCCGGCCTTGGCCGGGGCGATCGCGGGATCATCGCCCAGTGCGGTGTACAACTCGTGCAGCCACTCGACGCCCTCGAACCACCAGTGGCCGAACAGCTCGGTGTCGAACGGGGCCATCACCACGGTGTCCCCGGTGCCCGCCGAGGCCGCCAGGCGATCGAGCACGTCGCGGAAGTGGCGCGCGTGCATCCGCACCGCGTCCATCGCGGCGTCGGGCAGGTAGCGCTCCTTCGCGCCGAGGTCCGCCTTCGGATCGGTCACGCGCCACAGCTTGAGGCCACCGGGATAGCGGATCTTGTGGAACTCCAGGTAGCGCGAGTCGCCCGGGTAGCCGCCGTGGCGGCTCCAGACCTGGGCCGTCGTCTCGGGGTCGCGCACCAGCACCTGCACAGGGCGGCCGTGGCCACGCACGCGGGAGCCGACTTGGTACGAGCGGTACGGCGACCGGCGCACGCCGGTGGTGGCCGGGGCGGTGGCCTTGCCGTGGTAGAGGTCCCACGCCTCGCCGGCGCGTGCGAGGTGCGCGTCGACCACGAACCAGCGGAAGCCGCTGTCGCGCAGGTGGTCCTCGATGCCGCGCCGGAGTCGCGACGCGGGGGCGCCCGGCCACGGATTCCACGGGCCGCGCGGCCGGTAGGCGCACTCCGGCACCCAGCAGCCCTGCGGCAGCTCGCCGAAGCGGCGCAGGTGCTCGGCCCGGCCCACCAGCAGCTGGAAGCGGATCGACTCGTCGCGGCCGAGCAGCGGCAGGAAGCCGTGGGTGGCAGCCGACGAGATCAGCTCGATGCGCCCTGATTGCGCGTGGCGCTTGAACGCGCTGATCAGGTCGCCGTCGAGGCGGCGCCAGAGATCCTGCAGGGCGCGCACGTGGCGCTGCCAGAACGGGATCACCGGCAGGAGGTCGTCGTCGCCGGCCGCCTTGAGCGATTCGGGCGCCTCGGCGATCGTCTGCAGCCGGTGCGCGAAGTAGTCATCGACCTCGGCCGGGTAGGCGGGGTCGGCGAGCTGCGCCGCGAGGATCGGCGTGATCCCGAGGGTGATCGGCGTGTCGAGCCCGTCCCGCTCGGCGCGCTCCAGCATCGCCAGCAGCGGCAGGTAGGTGTCGAGGGTCGCCTCGGAGAGCCAGTCGCTTCCGTGGGGCCAGCGCCCGTGGTGCAGCACCCACGGCAGGTGCGAGTGGAGCGTGAGGACGAAGCGCATCACCACCCGCCCTTCCGGGCGCGCCAATCCATCGCGCGCGTGTAGATGCCGAGGTAGGCCTCGGCCACCCGGTCCCAGCTGAAGTCGCGCGCCATCCCTTCGCGCTGCATTTCCAGCCACGCCTTCGGCGACGCCTGCTCCGTGAGGGCCCGCCACATCCCGCCGGCCAGCGCCCGCTCCTCGAAGGCATCGAAGAGGAAGCCGGTCACGCCGTCGTCGATCGTGTCCGCCAGGCCGCCGACCCGGCGGGCCACCGGGATCGTGCCGTAGCGCTGCGCCCGCATCTGGGTGAGGCCGCACGGCTCGTACTGGCTCGGCATCATGAAGAGGTCGGCGCCCGCCATCAACACGTGCTCCAGTTCATCGGAGAACCGGGTCTCGACGCCGATCCGGTGCGGCATCGCATGCTGGAGCGCGTGCAGGGCGTCCTCGAAGCGCTGCTCGCCGCTGCCGAGGAAGACGAACTGCGCCGGCAGCTGGAACAACCCGTGGTTGTGCACCACGAGGTCGAGGCCCTTCTGGGTCACCATCCGGCCGGCGAGCGCCACGACCGGCACGAACGGGTTCCGGGGGAGGCCGAAACGCTGCTGGAGGTCGGCCTTGCAGGCGCGCTTCCCGTCCAGCCGCCCCGCCTCGTACCGCTCGGCGATCCGGGGGTCGATCGCCGGGTCCCATTCGGCGACCACGATGCCGTTGAGCACGCCGGTGAAGCGCTCCCCGAGCGCCTGGAAGTTCTCGTGCAGCCCGAAGCCGCCCTCGACCGTGCGGAGCTCGTCGGCGTGGCTCGGCGAGACCGTCGTCGCCGCGTCGCAGTGGGTCAGCCCGCCCTTGAGGTAGTTCACCTGGCCGTGCCACTCGAGCCGGTCGTACGTGTACACCGACCAGGGCAGTCCGGCGTCGGCGATCGCCTCGGGGCGGAAGTGGCCCTGGTAGCCGCCGTTGTGCACCGAGAGCGCCACCGGGATGCGATCGAACCACGGTTGCCCCGCGAACCAGGTGCGCAGGTAGACCGGGGCGAGCCCCGCATGCCAGTCGTGGACGTGGAGCAGGACCGGGCCGTCGGTGATCCGGGGCAGGGCGGCGATCGCGGCGGCCGAGAACGCGGCAAAGCGCAGCGCGTTGTCGGGATAGTCGCGACCGCGCTCGCCGTAGATCCCGTCGCGATCGAAGAAGCCGTCGTGCTGGATGAACCAGGTCGGCGTCTCGGAGGCCGGCGCCCGGTCGCGCCAGAGCCGGAAGGTCTCGCTCCGGGCCCCGAAGCGCAGCGTGTACGGCTCGCCGACCGGCTCGAGGTTGCGAGTGTGCTGCCGGGCCACGCGGTAGAGCGGCAGCACGGCCGCGGTCTTGAGGCCGCGCCGGTGCTGGTTGCGGTGCAGCCCCCAGGCCGCCTCGGCCAGTCCCCCGGTCCGTGCGTACGGATAGTACTCCGCCGCCACGTGCACCACGGTGGGCGTGGTGCCGTCGATCGGTGGCAGCGTCAGCGGTTCGGCCATCGGTTACCCGAGCGGTGGATCGTCGACGAAGGGGTCGCCGGCGAGGATCGGCGCGTAGTACATCCCGACATAGTCCTGCAGCATCCGGCGCGAGGTGAAGCGCCGACCCGCGATGCGGATCGACTCCTTCATGCGCTGGACCCAGGCCTGCGGGATGCCGTTGTCATCCCGATCATACCACATCGGCACGACTTCGTTCTCCAGGAGCTGGTAGAGCGACTCGGCGTCGGCCGCATCGGCATCGACGTGCTCGGAGGCCCTGGGGATCGTCCACCCGTTCCGGCCGGTGGCGCCCTCCTCCCACCAGCCGTCCAGCGTGGAGAGGTGCGGCACGCCGTTGAGCGCCGCCTTCATCCCGCTGGTGCCGCTGGCCTCCAACGGCACCCGGGGCACGTTGAGCCAGAGGTCCACGCCCTGGACCAGCAGGTGGGCCAGGTGCATGTCGTAGTCCTCGAGGAACGCCACCCGTCCCTCGAACACGCTGTCGCGGGTGAAGTGGTACAGTGAGCGGAGGACTTCCTTCCCCGGATCGTCCTGCGGGTGGGCCTTGCCGGCGATCACCACCTGCACCGGTCGCCGCGGGTCGGTCAGGAGGCGCCGCAGGCGCTCGACGTCCCGGAACAGCAGGTTGGCGCGCTTGTAGGTCGCGAAGCGCCGGGCGAAGCCTATCGTGAACGCGTGCGGGTCGAGCAGCGTCCCGGCGGCCACCACCTGCGCGGCCTCGTGCCAGGTGGTGGTCCACCGGCGCCTCGCCTCCTCGCGCACGTGCTGGAGCAGCATGTCCTTGAGCTCGCCATGCACGTCCCAGACCTTCCGCGCCTCGAGGCCGAGCACCGCGTCCCAGGTCTCGGCCTCGTCGCGGCGATCGCTCCAGTCGGGTCCGAGGTGCTGGTCGAGCAGCCGCATGACCGGATTGGCCATCCACGTCGCCAGGTGGACGCCGTTGGTGACGGCGCCGATCGGCACCTCCTCGGCCGGGCGGTCGCCCCACAGGTCGCCCCAGATCTCGCGCGAGACGATCCCGTGCCGCTGCGCGACGCCGTTGACGTGTCCCGCCAGGCGCATCGCGAGCACGGTCATGTGGAACTGGTTCGGCTCGCGCCGCGGGTGGACGCCGAGGCCGAGGACGTGGGCCGCGGCCTCGCCGAAGCCGGCGAGGTAGTCCGCGCCGGCGCACTCGGTGACGCTGGCGAGGTCGAAGTGGTCGTGGCCGGCCGGGACCGGCGTGTGGGTCGTGAAGACGGTCGTCTTCCGGACGTCGAGGACCGCGTCACCGAATTCGCGGCCGGCCGCGATCCCCTCGCGGACCCGCTCGAGCATCAGGAACGCCGCGTGACCCTCGTTCGCGTGCCACGCGCCCGGCGCGACGCCGAGCGCCCGCAGCACCCGCACGCCGCCGACCCCGAGGACCCATTCCTGGCGGAGCCGCATCGGCAGGCCGCCAGCATAGAGGCGGCTCGTCAGCGTGCGGTCGGTGGGATCGTTCTCCGGGATGTCGGTGTCGAGCAGGTAGATCGGCGCCCGCCCGACCGTCATCGTCCAGACGCGGATCTTGATCGGCCGGCCGAAGGTGTCGAGCTCGGTGAGCCACTCGGTGCCGTCCGGCGACGGGACCGGCACCAGCGGGGTGAGGTCCGGGTGGATCCGTTCCTCGCCGTCCTCCTGCCAGCCATCGGGCCGGATCTGCTGGTCGAAGTACCCCTTCTTGTAGAAGAGGCCGATGCCGACGAACGGCAGCGCGAGGTCCGAGGCGGTCTTGCAATGGTCCCCTGCCAGGATCCCCAGGCCGCCGGAGTAGATCGGCACGGTGGCGTGGAGTCCGAATTCGGCGCAGAAGTACGCCACCGGCGCGCCGCTCGCGAGCTCGGGGAAGGTGTCCCGGAACCACCCGGTGCTCGCGGTGGACTCGACCGCGAACCATTCCATCACCTGGTCGTAGTGGAGCAGGAAGTCGGCGTCGCGGGTCAGCTGCTCGAGCCGCTCGGCCGGGACGCGGCGCAGCAGGGTGATCGGGTTGTGCTGGGTGTAGCGCCAGACGACCGGGTCGATCCGCCGGAAGAGGGCCCGGGCCTGCCGGTGCCAGCTCCAGGCGATGTTGACGGCGAGGGCGGCGAGCCCCTCGAGGCGGGGGGGGAGCTCGGGGATCTTGGCGCGCTGCAGGGTCGTGATGTCCATCGCGGAAAGCAACGGAAAACCCGCCCGGGCGCAAGGCGGCGGCCCGACCGTGACCGGACGGGCCACCCGCTCGCGGATCAGGTGCCCTTGGCAGAATCCTCGGCGGCCTCGGCCGCCTCGTCCTCGGGGGTCTCGTGCTTGTTGGAGAGGACCTTGCCCGTCATGGCGTCCACGTGGACCTCGTCGATCCCGGTCTTTCCGGCCACGCTGATGTCGTAGGAGTAGATCAGGGCGCCGTCCTCGCGCTCCAGCTCGAAGTCCTTCACGGCGCCGCCAGGGACGGCCGCCAGGGCGGTGGCCCGGGCGTCCGACTCCGCCACCTTGGCCTCCTTGGCCAGGGCCTCGCTCGCCTCATCGGCCTCATCGGCCTCGTCAGCCTCCTTCGCCTCCCCGGTTCCGGCGGTGGCGCTCATCTTCGGGGCATCGTCGTCCTCCTCCTTCGGGGCACAGGCAAGGAGTCCGGCACCAGCGGCAAGGGTGAGCAGCAGGAGGGTGCGGTGCAGCCGCGTGGAGCTCATGGGGTGGTCCTTTCAGTGGGGTAGTGCCGCGACCGGATGGCCACGAGCAGGATCGGGACGAGGTACAGCGTCACCGGGGTGGAGAGCGCCAGGCCGCCGATGACGGTCAGGGCGAGCGGGCGCTGCAGGTCGCTGCCGGGGCCGAGTCCCAGCGCCAGCGGGAACAGGCCGACCAGGGTGCAGAGCGTGGTCATCAGGATCGGGCGGAGCCGGATCCGGGCCGCGGCGCTGATCGCCTCGCGGAGCGCCATCCCCTCCGCCGCGTGATGGCGGGTCACGTCGAGCAGGATGATGCCGTTCTTGACCACGAGTCCCACCAGCAGGATGAACCCCATGAGCGCCGCCACATTGAGCGCCGTGCCGGTGAACCACAGGAGCGCCAGGCCGCCGACGAACGAGAGCGGGGCCGCCAGGAGGATCACGGCCGGCTCGATGAACGAGCGGAACTGCACCACCATCACCGTCACCACGCTGAGGGCGGCGAGGGTCAGGACCAGGAGCAGGGTCCGGAACGCCGCGCGCTGGCCGGCGTACTGTCCCGCCAGCTCGAGCCGGACCCCGGCGGGCGGCGGCGTCTCGCCAACGATGCGCCGCACGTCGCGCATGACATCGCCGAGCGGCCGCCCCGCAAGCTCGGCGGTGATCGTGATGAGCTGCTGCTGGTTCTCGCGACGCAGCTCGTCGCGCGTCTCGCCCGGGATCAGGGTCGCGAAGGTCCGGAGCGGCACCGGGGCGGCACTCCCTGGCACCGTGATCGGCAGCGCCGCGATCGCACCCGGCGAGGCGCGCAGCGAATCGGGGGCCCGCACCCGGATCCCGATCGTGCGGTCGTCGAGCACGACCTCGCCGGCAGCCCGCCCGAGCATCGCGTCGGCCACCTGGCCGTCGAGGTCGGCCACGGTGAGGCCGGCGCGCCGCAACTCGTCGCCCCGCGGGACCATCCGCATCTCGGCGGCACGTTCGCTCACCCCGTCGTAGAGGTCCTCGAGCCCCGCGACCGGCTCCAGCGCCCCGGCGAGTTCGCGGCCGTAGCGTTCCAGCGCGTCGAGGTCACCGCCGAACAGCTTGATCTCGACCGGCGAGTGGACTCCAGCGAGGTCGTTCAGCACGTCGGAGAGGATCGGGACGAACTCGATGCGCAAGGCGGGGAGTCGGGTCTCGATCTGGGTGCGGGCATCGTCGATCACCTCCTGCGTGCTGCGATGCCGCTCGCCGGCGGAAACCAGTCGGGCGACGAGGTCGCCGGTGTTCTGGCCGGTCGCGAACAGTCCCATCTCCGCGCCGGTGCGCCGGGAGGTCCCCGCGATCTCCGGGATCCCGGCCAGGATCTCCTCGACGACATGGAGCTGTCGGTCGGTCTCGTCGAGGGCGGTGCCGCCGGGCGTGAAGTAGTCGAGCACGAACGCGCCCTCATCCATTTCAGGCAGGAACCCCGTGCCGACCATCCGGTACGTCACTGCGCCGCCCGCGACGAGCAGCGCCGCGACGGCCAGCGCCAGGGTCCGGTGGTCGAGCACCGCGGCGAGGCTGCGGGCGTAGCGTTCGGTCAGGCGGTCCAGCCGCGGCGCCGAGCCGTCCGCTGCATCCTCGACCGGCCGCAGGTACCGGGCCGACAGGAGCGGGATGATCGTGAAGGCGAGGGCCAGCGACACCAGCACGGCGATCGTCAGGGTGACGGAGAGCGCCTTGAAGAACTGCCCCTCGACGCCGGTGAGCAGGCCGAGCGGCAGGAACACGACCACGGTGGTGAGGGTGGACGTGGTGACCGGCCAGCCGAGCTCGCGGACCGCCTCGCGCACTGCCAGGGCGCGATCCGATGTGCGCCGCACGTGGCGGACGATGTTCTCCGTCACGACGACCGCGTCGTCGATCACCAGGCCGATGGCGATCGCCATCGCCCCCAGGGTCATCAGGTTGAAGCTCTGGCCGATCAGCGCCATCACCAGCACGGTGATCGCCATCGTCAGCGGGATCACGGCGGCGGAGATCATGGTGATCCGCGGCTCGCGCAGGAATGCCAGCAGGACCAGCACCGCCAGCACGGCACCGATGAGCATGGCATCGCGCACGGAGCGCACGGCATCCCGCACCAGCTCGGACTGGTCGTACACGGGGACCAGGTGGACGCCGGGCGGCAGCTCGGCGGCGAAGGTGCGCGCCGCGCCGGCGATCGAGTCGGCGATCGCGACGGTGTTGCCGCCGACCTGCCGGCTGACGTTGAGCAGCGCGGCCGGCCGGCCATTGCCGGTGATCGCCTTGACCCGGTCGGTCGTGCCGAGGCGCACGTCCGCCACGTCACCGACGGTGAGTCCGGGACGCACCGCGATGGCGCGCACCGCGTCGGCGGAGTGCGCCTCGGTGGCGGAGACGATCAGGTACTGGCGGTAGTCCTCGGGGAGGCGACCGACCGCCTCGACGGTCGTCCCCTCGCGGATCGCGTCGCCAAGCTGCGTCCAGCTGAGCCCGGCACCGGCGAGACGGACCGGGTCCGCCACGACCTCGACCTCGCGCTCGACCGACCCGAGCACGTCGACGCGCGCCACGCCGGGGACCCGGGAGAACACCGGCTTGATCTGGTAGCGCGCGATGTCGTACAGGGTCGCCGGGTCGCCGCCCTCGAGATTGTAGGAGAGGATCGGGAAGAGCGCGGGCGTGAGCTGCTCGACCTGGGTGGTCGTTCCGTCCGGAAATTCCGGCTGGACCTGCGCGAGGCGCGACTGCACCTGCTGCAGCGCGATCGACATCTCGGTGGCGCCCGTGAACGTCACCGTGGTCTCGCTCCCGCCGCGGATCGTGCGCGATTCGACCCGGCTCACGCCGGGGACGATCGACACCGCCTCCTCGATCGGCCGGGTGACACTGAACAGCATCTGCCGCGCGCCGAGGGCCGGCCCCTGGGCCACGATCGTGATCCGGGCGAAGCGGAGTTCCGGGTAGATCGCGGCGGGAATCCGGAGTCCCGCGAGGATCCCCGCCGCGCTGAGCAGCGCCACGACGAGGTACACCGCGCGTCGGTGGGCGGTGAGCCAGCCGGGCTGCGTCGGCGCGGTCATTCCGGGCGCCGCGCGGCTTGGCCGAGGGTCGCTCCATCGACCATGCCATACGCGCCCGCGGTGACGACCGTCTCGCCGACCTCGAGACCGGTCAGGATCGTCACCAGGCTGTCGGCTCGGACACCGACCGTGACCGGCGTGCGATGCACCACATGCCCGGCGTCGACCGTGAACACCACGGTGGCGCTGTCACCCTCGGGGACCAAGGCGGCCGCAGGGATCATCAGCGATGCCGCCACGGGTGGCAGCTCGACCACGGCGGCCACGCTCTGGCCCACCCGCAGCCCGCGGGGCGAGGATGGCCTGGCACGGATCGCGATGGTTCGGTTCGAGGGGTCGACCACTGCGCCGATCGCCGTCACCACGAACGCGACCGACTCGCCTTCCGCCACCATGAAATGGCCCCGCATGCCCACGCGCAGGCCGGACGCCTGCTCGGGAAGGAGTGCGAGCGAGAGCTCGAGTGCGCTCGGGTCAACCACTTCCACGAGCGGCATCGACGGGTCGACGGCGGCGCCGAGGGCGGCGTCGAGTCGCGTGACGACGCCGGCGATCGGGGCCCGGAGGACGGCGAGTTCCGCGTTGCGTCGGCTCGCCGCCGCCGTGGCACGGGCCTGGGCCAGCTCCGCCGCGCGTTGCTCGACCTCGCGGACGGGGAGAATCCCCTCGCCCTGCAGGCGGACCGCCCGCTCCCACCCCGCCTCGGCGGCCGAGACCTGGGCGGCGGCGCTGGCGCTGTCCGCAGTGAAGAGTGGTCCGTCGAGCGTCACGAGCGCCTGCCCTGCCGCGACCCGATCGCCGAGGCCCACCTGGATCCCCGTCACGCGGCTTGGCGCCGGCGCGGCAAGCCGGGCCACGGCTCCCGCGCGTGGCGTGACCGTGGCGGTGGCCCGGATCGTCGGCGTGAAATCCCCGACCGCCACGGTCGCAGTCTCCGCCGTCACGAGCGGCTCGGCCGGGGGCGCCTCCACGTCCTCGCCGCACCCGGCGGCGAACGCGAGTGCGCACATCAATCGGTAGGGACGGGTGATCATGGCGCACTCCCGGACAGCGTCGCATCGAGGAATCGGAGGACGGACATGGCCACCAGCAGATCGGCGAGGTGTCCAGTGCGTGCGAGGCGAGTCTCGCGGGCGGTGCGCCGCGCCTCGAGCACGGTGGCGAGCGGTGCCTCGCCTTCGCGGTAGGCGGTGGTGGCCATCGCGGCGACCCGCTCGGCACTGCGCAGCAACGAGTCGTCACTCGCCGCCATTGCCCGCGATGCTGCCGCCAGCTGCCGCATGCGGAGTCGGAGCGCTGCCGCTTCCATGCTGGCCATTGCGAGCTCTGCCTCTGCGCGGGATCGATCCGCCTCGGCCATCGCGATCTCGCCCCGCTGGCGATTGAAGAGGGGCAGCGGGACCGAGATACCCAGGACAGGCAGCAGGCCGGTCTCGCCACCACCCGGATCGCCGAATTCGACTCCCGTCAGGAGATTGATTCCGGCGAAGCGGCCGCGTCGTGCCGCGGCGAGGTCGAGGACGGACGCCTCGACCGCGGCGCGCGCGGCCTGCTCGGCTGGCGACAGCAACGTGCCGGATGAAGGCGCCGACATCGGTGGCGCCATGGAGTCGGTCAAGGCGAGCTCACGGTGCGCGTCCAGGCCGATCGCCACGCGCAATTCGAGCACCGCGGCCTCCGCCGCAAGCGAGTCCGAGGTGGCGCCCGCCTGCAGCCGGCCAGCCTCGAGTCGTGCGAGCTCCACATCGAACGCCGAGGCATCGCCCGCGTCCTGGCGTGCCGTCGCGATCCGCAGCAATTCCCGACCATCATCGGCCTCGTGGCGGCTCAGGTCGGCCCGGTCGCGGGCCTCGAGCGCGCGGGTGTAGCTCGTGTCCGCCGCGGTCGCCGTGCCCAGGCGGGCGAGCCGCCACCGGACCTGACTCGCTCCGCGCCAGGCCTCCGCGGCGCGGGTCGTGGCGCCTCGCGCGCCGAACAGGGCGAGAGGCCACTCGACCTCCGCATGCCAGCGCGGCACCGACTTGGTCCAGCTGGCGCTGAGGGCAGGATCCGGAGGCAGGCGGGCCGCCAGGAGGGCGCCCGCCGCGTGGACGGTGTCGGCGGCCGCCACTCGCAGCTCGGGCGCGTCCGCCAGCGCGCGCGCAATGGCCGCCTCACGGGAGAGGGGCAGGCGGCCCTGCGCGGCCATCGCTGCGGGGGCAAGCAGCAGCAGGCCGACCGTCATCCGACAGGTGAGCGTGTTCATGCTCCCAACCTACCGTCCGCAACCTGTCAGTGGCCTGACAGGGACCTCCGGGAGAAGCGGAGGGACGCGGTGACCCCGCCGCCAGGTGGGGACGCCAGGGCAAGCGTGGCGCCGTGCGCCTCGGCGATCCAGCGGGCGATCGAGAGGCCGAGCCCGGCGCCGCCCGCGGCTCCCTCCTGTTCGCCGCGGTAGAACCTGTCGAAGACGAACGGGAGGTCGGTCGCGGCGATGCCGGGTCCGGAGTCCCGGATCGTGAGCGCGGCCTGGCCGTCCCATACGCCGACATCCACCGTCACGGCCCCTCCGCGGGGGGTGTACTTGATCGCGTTGTCGAGCAGGATCAGGACGAGCTGCCGGAGCAGTCCCGGATCGCCCGTGACCGGTGCCTCCTCGAAGCCGCTCACCACGAGTTCCACCCCGCCGACCCGCGCGAGGCTGCGCGCCGCGTCGCAGGCGTCGAGCGTCACGTCATCGAGGAAGACCGGTTCGCGGCGCGCCGGGCGCTCGCCGGCGTCGGCGCGTGCGAGCGTCAGGAGGTCGTCGACCAGGGTGCTCACCCGCCGCAGCTCGGCGTCGATGCCCCGGAGTGCCTCCTGGTACGTGGTCACGTCGCGCGGTTGTTGCAGCGCCACGTCGGTGCGGGCACGAAGGACGGACACGGGGGTGCGCAGTTCGTGCGCCACGTCGGCCATGAAGCGCTGCATGCGGTCGATGTTCCGCTCGACCGGCTCCGTCGACTTCCGGACCAGGATGGCAGCGGCCGCCGCGACGAGGAGCAGCGCGGCGATGGCCGCCGCGCCGAAGGCGGCGATGAGCGAGGCGTAGCGCTGCTCGAGCTCGAGTTCGTCGGCGACGACCACCGCCACCTGGGCCGTGCCGTCGGGCAGGCGGAATCGCTCCGCGTGGAGGCGGAGAGTGCGCTCGCCGTCGCCCTCGCGGAGCTGGTCGACGCTGCGCCCCGCGCCGGCCGTCCGCGCCGCGTCGCGGATCCACGCGGCCGCGGCCTCCGGCCGGATCGGTGCACCCTCGACGGTCAGCAGGTAGAGCTCCCGATCGGGGATCCGCAGTTCGTCGAGCGCGTCCACGACCGGCTGCGGGCCGCGCGACTCGATCGCCCGGATGGCTGCCGCACGCTCGATCTCGCGGGTCGCGCGAAGCAGCGACGCCTGAAGCTCGGTGCCGAACTGGTGACGAATGGCGAGGAAGAGGCCGCCGCCGAGCACCGCGATCACGATCCCGATCGTGAGGAGGAACCACAGCGTGAGCCGACGCCGGACCGCGCCAAGGGGGGAGTGCTGCCTCATGGGCCGAGCCGGTAGCCGGCGCCGCGGATCGTCTCCAGCAGGCGGTGCGGGTGGCCATCGTCGATCTTGCGCCGCAACCGGCCGACCAGGACCTCCAGCAGGTTCGTGAAGGGGTCATGGTTGTCGTCCCACACCGCGGCGGCGATCGTGGGCCGGTCGACGACCCGTCCCGCGTGGCGCGCGAGGACCTCCAGCAGGGCCCACTCCTTGGCGGTGAGTCGGAGCGCCTTGCCCCCCCGGCTTGCCCGCCGCGAGGCGATGTCGATTTCGAGGTCGCCGATCGTGATCGACTCGGGCTGGATCACGGCGGGCCGACGGGCGAGGGCCCGGAGCCGGGCCACCAGTTCCGCGAACGCGAACGGCTTGACGAGGTAGTCGTCGGCGCCGGCCTCGAGTCCGCTCACCCGGTCCGACACGGCATCGCGAGCCGTCAGCATCAGGATCGGGGTCGTGATGCCGGCCTCCCTCGCCCGGACGCACAGGGCGAAGCCGGTGCCGCCGGGCAGCGCGACGTCGAGGACCACCAGGTCCCAGGTGCCGTCAAGCAAACGATCAAGGCCACTCGCAAAGGTGGCCGCACGTTCGACCTGGAAGCCGAGTTCGCCGAGCCCCGTGGCCACCACGGAGGCGAGCTGCGCGTCGTCCTCGATCAGGAGGAGGCGGATGATTGCTCCCGGGTCGTCGGTGCCTGGTCAGCGCGGAACGGGGAAGTGCAGGGAAGCTGTCCCGCGGGGCGCGGTGGAGCAACTCGACGACTCGAGGGTATCCCACACAACCCGGTCGCCGGGCCTACCTCGAACGCGGAGCCTCCATGCGCGTCGCCTCCATCGTCGGCCTCCTGCTCATCCTCGCGGGCGGCTGGGTCACCATCAACGGCGGGTCGTTCACCACCAGGGAGAAGGTGCTGGAGATCGGGGATGTCTCGGTCACCGCGAATCGGGAGCGGCCGATCCCGATCTGGGCCGGGATCGCGGCGATCATGGTCGGGGGAGGCCTGGTAGCCGCGGGGATGAAGCGGAAGTGACGAGGCGCTACTTCACCCGAAACGGCACCGTCCCCTTCACCGGGTGACCATCGGCGCTCGCCGTGCGCCAGGCGATCGTGTAGGCGCCGGGGGCGAGCTTTCCCTCGACCGCGACCGTCACGAGGGTCTCGTCCTTGGGGTCGGCGACGGGCTTGGCGAGCTTGACCGGTCCGGCGGCCCCGGTGACCGTCACGCTGGTGAGCCGGACCATCGGCTTCTCGGAGAACCACAGCGACAGGGTGGAGGGCGAGGCGGCGAGCACCGTGTCCCGCGCCGGCACCGAGGCCTTGAGATGGAGGTGCATCCGCGCCGCGCGATGTGCCGGCGCCGCCGCCGCCGTCAGTGCCGCCAGGGTGCCGAGTGCCAGGAGTCCGCGTCCCAACCGCATGTCGATCCGCTCCGTTGCCGGGGTGCCGTGGTGCCTCGAAGAGGCCACGTCGCCTAAATTGGCCCGCATGCCACGATTCGCCAACCCGCTGCTCGCGATGCTGCTCGTGGCCGGCTGCCGCGCGCCCGACCCGCTGCTGCAGCGGGTCCGGGACGCCTCGGTGACGTCCGGCCGGCTCCGGATCCACACGATGTACGCCCTGCCGCCCTTCACCGACGCCCCGATGGCGGTGTACTTCACCGTCGGCAACGGCGGTTCCGTGGCCGATACCCTCCTCGCCGCGACGTCGCCGGCGAGCGCCGAGGTGATGTTCCACGGCGCCGGGATGCGGATGATCGGCGCCCAGCCGATCGCCCCCGGCGGCGAGCTGGTCCTCGCCCCCGGAGGCACCCACCTGATGCTCTCGCCACCGTTGCCGAGCCTCGCGCGCGGCGACTCGGTCGAGGTGACGCTGCGGTTCGCGCACGCCGAGGCGGTCACCTTCTGGGTCCCGGTGATCGACTACGACGAGGCGGAGGACGTGTCGTCGGCTATCGATTGAGCCAGTAGCTCACCTTCACCAGGAAGCGGTCCTCGGCCCGCTGGCCGAAGAGGTCGCCGAGGTCGTCGCCGAACGATCCGTCGCCGCGCCGGGGGTCGTAGGCCGAGCGACCCTGGGACCACACGACGAACAGCGTGCTCCCCGGCAGGTACTCCCACCGGAAGACCGCGTTGGACCGGAACGCCTTGACGTTGAAGCCGCCGTGATCGTCGGCTCCCTCGCCCTCGTAGGGCTGGTACCGGTCCTCGTAGGCCGCCGCGCGCGGATCGGCGAGCTCGCGGACCCTGCTGTAGGCGCCCTTCGAGATGAACGGGTTGGCGTACCACTGCAGCGACATCGTCGGCGAGAACGTGTAGTTGAGGCGCCAGGTGAACCCGACGGTCCGCTGGTCGAGCTCGGCGAAGGTGTAGTGGGTCGTGCCCGTGCCGTCGATCGGGTTGCCGAACCACTGGCTGTCATCGTGGTTGTGGCTGATCGACGCACTCAGCGTCGTCGCGAGGCGATCGCCCAGCTTGACCTGCACCCGGGGGCTGACGTTGAAGAAGGTGCTCCGTCCGCCGTCCTGCCGCGTGTAGTTGAAGAACACCGATGGCACGATCGCGTGCCGGCCGTCGCCCTCGATGCCACCCCACGGCGAGAACCGCTGGCCCACGCGCAGGGCGGGGCCGCCGCGGGTGCAGCCCCGGTCGCAGTACACGTCGCCCATCGTCATCGTGCCGCCGAGGTGCAGCCACATCCGGTTGACGAGCTGGGTGTGGATGTTCGTGTTGAACGCCCGTTCGGTGGGCAGCCCCTCGAGCGACCAGAGCTGCCACCAGTTGAGGTTCCAGTTGAACTGCCGGAAGACGGCGTTCGGGGTGGTCCAGCGGGCCTGGAACCAGGAGGTCCAGCTCTGGTCGCCGGCGCGGTTGAGGAAGCCGACGTCGTTGAGGTCGAAGCCCGCCGAGCGCCTGGCATAGCCGGTCTCGAAGCGGGTGTGGCTCCCGCCGACCTTGCCGAAGCGGACCTCGGCGGAGCCGCCGTCGAGTGCCGTGCGGCTCGAGTCGAACACGAGGCCGTCGTCGGGGCGCTGGTAGTAGTGTGCGGGGGCCTGCTGGGTCCGCGCGATCGCCTCGGCCGTCCCGGCCACCCGGCTCGCCATCAGCGAGCCGGAAAATTCGTAGTTGCCCAGCCGGTGGCGGGCGTCGAGTCCGCCGGTGAACGCACTCGAGTGCAGGTAGGGATCGCTGTCGCCGTCGAGGAACCGGTTGACCCCGGTCGCCATCACGCCGAGCGAGCTCCGTCCCTCGCGATAGTCGCGGGAGACGCGGAGCACGGTGAAGTTCGTCGCCGGTTCCGCCGTGCGGTCCTGCGCGCCGGCCACCCGATCGGTCACCGCGTCGAGCAGGCCGAAGGACCACCCCGACGACGTCCGGCCGGAGAGCTTCGCCGCGCCGAGGATCCGCGAGGCGGTCGGCGTGGTGGCGTCCCCGTTGACGCCCGCGAGCGACGGGGCGCGCCCGATGCGGCGCGAGTAGAACAGCCCCTCGCCGGTCCGGCAGTCGAAGACGATGAAGCAGTTCACCCGGACGTCGAACAACCCCGCGCCCTCGACAAAGAACGGCCGCCGCTCGCCGAAGAACGTCTCGAAGGCGCCGAGGTTGAGCTCGGCCGGATCGGCCTCGACCTGGCCGAAGTCGGGGTTGATCGTCGCGTTCAGGGCGAAGTTGCTGGTGACCCGGTAGCGCACGTCGCCCCCGACACTCACCTGCTGGCGGCGATCGCCGACCGCGGCGGCCGCGTTCGGCTCGTTCTGGGTCAGGACGTAGGGGGAGATCTCTGCGCGACGCGGCGAGTCGAGCCCCTCGAGTCCGACCAGGTCGCCGAACTGCGAGACGAATCCGCTCCGCGACTGGCGGTACAGCGGCCAGCTCGCCTGCGCGGTGTAGCGCTGCAGGTTCCGCCACACCATGATCCCGAAGGTGAGGTCGTCCCCGGGCGCGAACTTGAGCTGCGAGAACGGGATCCGGTACTCGGCGACCCAGCCGAGCGAGTCGACGCGGGTGGCCACGTCCCACACGGCGTCCCAGGCGGCGTCCTCCTGGCCGTCGTTGTAGATCGCGAAGTCGCTCTTGACCCCCGCCGGGTTGACGAGGAACTCGAAGCCGGTCCGCCGGTCGTGGTACGAGTCGAGCATGAGCGTCACGTGGTCCGACGCGCTGCCCTCGTCGCGCCGCGCCAGCAGGCCGCGGATGCTGTCCGGATGGGTGTCGAACGCCCGGACGAACACGTAGAGGCTGGTGCGATCGTAGGCGACCCGGAACTCCGTCCGCTGCAGGGGCGTGGCGCCCTCGGAGGGACGCACCTCGCCGAACCCGCCGGTCGGCGGGATCCGTGACCAGATCGGATCGTCGTCACGGCCGTCGAGCACGATCGGCCGGTCGGTCCGCACGGCGCGGACCTCGTTGGCCGCCTGTGCCCCGAGCACCGCGGGGAGCAGCATCGCGACGAGCGAGAAGGCCGGCCTCACGGGAAGGGCCTCGGGCGCGGCTGCGGCCAGGGCCACACGTCGACCCCGCCGTGCCCGCCGGCCAGCGCCCGTGCGACGTACTCGCGGACCTTGGCGTCGGGCGCGTCGAACATCGTGAGCAGTTGCCGGTCGCTCTCGCCCGAGCGCACCATCGCCCGGAGCAGGGCGCGCTGGGTCTGCGGGCCGTTGTCGTCGCGCGACATCGCACGCCGCAATGCCGGCAGCGCACTGCTGTCACGAATCTCGGAGATCGCCCAGGCGGCCCGCTGCCGCACGCCGTCGCTCTGGTCGGCGAGGGCGGCGACCAGCCCGGCAGGGGCGCGATCGGGATGCATCGTGCCGATCGCCCAGGCGGCCGTCGCCCGGACGGCGGTCTCCCGCTCCGCGGCAAGGATCTCCCCGAGCGCCGCGGCGTGGCTCCGGTCGTCGCGGTTGCCGAGGGCCCAGACGGCCATCTCGCGGACCCTGGCGTCCTGGTCACCGCGGGCGGCGGCGAGCAGGGCGTCGTCCGCTCCCGATTGGTCGATGTTGCCGATCGCCCACGCCGCCATCTCGCGCACCGGGGCATCCGCGTCGCGCCGCAACGACTCGCCGAGTGCCGACAGGGCCGTCGTGGCGTCGAGCTGCCCGAGGGCCCACGCGGCAGTGCGTCGCACGCCCGCCGCGTCGTCGGTCCGGAGGTGCCGCATCAGCGCGGCGACCGCGGCCGTCGAGTCGAGATGCCCGAGCGCCTCGGCCGCCGCCTCGCGGACCCGGGCGTCGCGGTCGTCGAGGGCGTGCTCGACCGGTCGGAACGCGCGACCATCCCCGATCCGCCCCAGCGCCCAGGTCGCATTCACGCGCGGTGCGGGGTCGGCGTCACCCATCGTCCGGAGCAGCGGTTCCACCGACGCCCGCTCGCTGATCAGCCCCAGTCCCAGCGCCGCGACGGCTCGGAGCGCGGCATCGTCGCTCCGCAGCTGGCCGGTCAATCCATCGCGTGCAGCAGGATTGTCGCCGCGCGCGAGCAGTTGCACCGCGATCTCGCGCCGGCAATCACCGCCCGCCGGGAGGAGGGAGAGGAGATAGTCGGTATCCGCGCGCGACAGCGTGCGGCCGACCTCCCAGGCACCCTCCTCGTTGGCGGCCGACACCGGATGGATCGGCGCGCGTCCGCCGCGCAGCCAGCCGCCGTTGTTGACCGCACGCGCGGCGAGCATGCAGAGGATCGGTGGCGCGCCGTCCGCCTCCGCCATCAGGGCCCGGACGTCGACGGTGCTCGAGGTCAGGATGTCCTCGGGCACGGACGTCGGGATTCGGGGCAACGCCTCGCCCGCGGCGACCGCGGCCAGGGCGAGGATCGAGAGTCGCAGCATCGGGGGCCCCCAGCGGCGACCACGGTCGCCGTCTCCAAGTGGTGAAAAATGAGCACTCATGGTCGTGAAAAACCCGCCGGGGCATGCCGACCGCCCCGGCGGGTGTCGGTACGGGTCAGGGGAACGGGATCGGGCGCGGCCAGGGCCACGGCCAGGGATCGACGCTGCCGCCGCCGGTCAGCGACTTGATCGCGAACAGTCGCAGTTCGTCGTTGGCCGACGACAGGAACTTGCTGAGGTCGTCCGTGCTCGTCCCGCTCTTCACCAGCGCGCGCAACAGGGCGCGGCTCGTGGCGGCGTCGTTGTCTGGGCGATCGAGCGCCGTGCGGATCGCGGGGATCGCGTCCTTGTCGGCGATCTCCGACAGCGCCCACGCCGCCTTGAGCCGATTGCCGGCGTCCTCGGACTTCAGCATCGCCACGAGCGCCGACGGCGCGACCTTGGGTTGCATCTGGCCGATCGCCCATGCGGCGGTGCCCTGCACGCGCGGCGACGGATCCGAGAGGGCCGCCGTGACCGCTTCCATCGACGCCGCGTCCTCCTGGCGCCCGAGTCCCCACGCGGCCATCTCGCGGACCTCGGCATCGGTGTCGGTCTTGAGCGCCTGGCGAAGTGCCGTCGCCACCGCGGCGTTCGTGGAGTGGGACAGCGCCCACGCGGCCATGCGCCGCACATCGTCATCACCGTCGCTGCCGAGGACGCGCGCGAGCTCGGTGCGCGCCGCCGGTTCGTCGGCATAGTGCTGCAGCCCCCAGGCGGCGACGCGACGGACGCGCGCGCTGCTGTCGGACTTCAGCACTCGGATCAGCAGGTCCATCTTCTCGTCCGCCGCCGCGCTGGCATCGCCCAGATCGATCTTCAGGTCGACGTGGTACTGGCGCAGCAGCCTGTCCACCACCGGCAGCGGATCGGCGACGGCGTGGTCCGTCCCGGTCGCGGCCGGCGTGGGCGACGGCTGCGGCGTCGCGACCCGTGCCGCGTCGCCGGCAGGCGCCTCGCTGGAGGCGGGGAGCGCGGGCGGCGCGATCGGCCGGTCGCCGTTGGCGACGGGCGCCGGGGCCGGCGGGACTTCCCGGCGCGCGGGCGCCGCGGCGCTCACGGCCACGACGAAGCCCGCGAGGCCGAGCGAGAGCAGGGCAGGGCGCCAGCGCGAGGCGTCGGCACGACGGAGTGACGGGTCGAGAATGGCGAGCATGCGTCCCTCGAATTCCTTGCGGCGCGCCATGGCGATCGCCGCGGTGGGAGTGTTGGGGTGCCGCACCTTGGTCACGATGTCGAGGAGGTGCTGGGCATAGTCGCTGGGCACGGCGCCGAGCCGGATGGCGAGGTCGTCGCAGGCGCGTTCGCTCGCGTCCCGGAGGCGACGGGCCGCCGACCACACCAGCGGGTGGAACCAGTAGATCGCGCAGGCGATCCGGCCGAGGGTGTGTCCGATCATGTCCTTGCGGCGGACGTGACCGAGCTCGTGGATCAGCACCGCCCCGCGCTGCGCCTCGCTCCATCCCTCGCACTCGGCGGGCAGGACGATCATCGGCGTGCGCATCCCCGCGGCGAACGGCATGTGGATGGCGTCGCTCCGGAGCAGCGCCGGCGGCTCCTCGATCGCGAGGCGATCGGCGATCTGGAGCAGCGACTCCTGCCAGGCCTCGTCGTCGAGGCGCACGGCACCGCGCACGATCCGGCGCACCGCGAGCACGCCGGCACCGAGGCGCAGCAGCAGCACGAGCGCGACGGCGCCCCAGAGGCCCAGCAGCAGCGTGCCGATCGGGATCCGGCGCGAGGCGTCCGGGCTGCGGGTGCTCTCGGCGTTGTCCCCGGGAAGGGTCGCCCCTCCCGTGGACGACTGCGTCGACGCACCGTCCAGCCGGATGCCGTCGGGCGGCGTGGCGACGGTCTCCCGATCCGCGGCCACCGCCGGGGCGGGCAGCACCTTGATCCCGAGCGGCGCGTAGGTCGCGATCGCGGGAAGGAGCAGCAGGCCCGCCAGGGCAACCAGCCACACCTGATGGCGGGTGCTGGCACTCGAGCGATGCAGCGCGACCGCGAGCAGCATCGCCGCGAGGAGGATGGCGGTCGCCTTGGCGACGACGAGCAGGGTCGGCAGCACGCTCGCCGCCGTGAGGGTCTCGATCGGCATCGCCTATCGCCCCCTGGTCCGTGCGTCGCGGACCCGCGCCTGCAGCCGGGCGAGTTCGTCGTCGCTCAGCTCGGCGTCGCTCATCCGGAGCAAGGCGGTGACCGCCTGCTCGGTCGAGCCCGCGAAGTACGTGTCGATCACCCGCGCCAGCACATCCTCGCGAGCCACCTCGGTCGGCGTGGCCGGTCGGTAGACGTACTTGGCGCCGTCCTCGCTGTGGTCGACCAGTCCCTTCTCCCCCAGGATCCGGAGGACCGACCGGACGGCGGAGTAGGTCGGGTCGTCGGGGAGTTCCCGCATGATGTCGGTGACCGTCCCCTCGCCGCGACGATGGAGCACCTCCATCACCTGGCGCTCGCGGCGACTCAGTTCCTCGGCCTTCGGCTTCCGTGGCATCCGCTGCTCCCGAAAGGGTTGCTGCTCAAAATTCAGCACTGCTGATATTTGAGCACCAGAACGCTCCCTGTCAAGCGCCGGTTTCAGGAGCTCGGTGACGGCCGACCGGTGACCACGTCGCAAGTCGTTGCATGGCGTTGTGTTACGGTGCCTTTGGGCCGCGGTTGGCGGCGGCCCATGCGGGGGGCGATGTCGCCCGGAGACTCTCGGCCCTATCGTTCTCCGCCATGTCCGTCCTCGACCTGATCGGCAACACCGATCTCTGGCCCCTCGGCGCGATCGTCCCGCCGGGAAGCGCGCGCGTCCTGCTCAAGCTCGAGTACCAGAACCCCACCGGCAGCATGAAGGACCGGATGGCGCGTGCGATGGTCGAGGCGGCGCTCGCCGACGGTCGCCTGGCCGGCGGCGGCGCGGTGGTGGAGTTCACGGGCGGCAGCACCGGCGTCGGGTTGGCGCTGGTCTGCGCCGCGCACCGGTTGCCGCTGCACCTCGTCACGTCCGATGCCTTCTCGCTCGAGAAGCGCCGGCACATGGCCGCGCTCGGCGCCGAGTTGACGGTCATCCACTCGCCGACGGGCGGGACGACCCGCGCGCTGACGGAGGAGATGGTCGCGACCGCCGACCGCATCGCCCGGGAGCGCGGCGCCTACTGGACCGACCAGTTCAACAACCGCGACGTGCTGCCGGCCTATGCGGGGATGGCCGACGAGATCCTGGCGCAGGCAGGCGGGCGGATCGATGCGTTCGTGCAGATGGTGGGGACGGCCGGCTCGATCCGCGGCAACGCGGAGCGGTTCAAGGTGGTCGACCCCGCGATCCGGATCGTGGGGATCGAGCCGGCGGAATCGCCGGTCCTCTCGGGCGGCGCGAGCGGTTCGCATGGGATCGAGGGGACGGGGCCGGGATTCGTGGTGCCGCTCTGGGAGGGCACGCCGGTGGACGAGTTGCGACAGGTGTCCACCGCCGACGCGATCCGGATGGCGCGGCGGCTCGCGCGCGAGGAGGGGATCTTCGCCGGGGTCTCGACCGGCGCGAACGTGCTCGCCGCCCTGGACGTCGCGCGCGAGCTGGGGCCCGATGCGACGGTCGTCACGGTCGCGATCGACAGCGGGATCAAGTACCTGAGCGGGGCGGTCTTCCAGCAGCCGTGACGCGGTGCCCCGCGACGGTTCACGGCAACGCGTCGTGGCGCGCCCAGGCGACCGTGGGGGCGAGCCAATCCTGCCGAGGCACGAAGAAGGTCCCGTGACCCAGGCCGAGGGAGAGGGTGCGCTCGAGCGGTGCCGGCCCGGCACCGCGTCGGGCCAGCATCGGTGCGCACGAGATCCCGAGGCTGTCGCTCGCCTCGCGGAGCGACAGGATGCGCCCCGTCACGTGCAGGTCGGGCGCGTCGTTGCTCCACTCCCCGCACGCCGCCAGAAAGACATAGGAGACGGCCGGATTGCCGAGCCGGGCCGACGCCAGGATCGCGATCCAGCCGCCCTTGGAGAAGCCGATCACGGTGATCGAGTCGGCCGCCACGTCGTGGCGGAGCAGGGAATCGACCTGGCCGGCGATGCGATCCGCCCACGCCTCGGAGTTGGCGCCCGACGGGCGCTGGTCGCTCAGCACCGTGAATCCGGCGGCGCGGAGCGAGTCGAGGATCGCGTCGTACGCGTAGGGCCCGAACTCCGGACTGGTCGGGTTGCGCCCGGCATCTTCGACGATGCGGCCGTGGATGTAGATCGCGTACCGCCCGGGCAGCGGAGTCGGTGTCCCGGCCTGGCATGCGCCGATG
Organism: uncultured Gemmatimonadaceae bacterium; assembly: GCA_964557115.1. Taxonomy (GTDB): domain Bacteria; phylum Gemmatimonadota; class Gemmatimonadetes; order Gemmatimonadales; family GWC2-71-9; genus Palsa-1233. The sequence continues at coordinate 43,404 of CAZKYO010000005.1, read as the reverse complement.
AGGAGTGCCAGGCCCAGGAGGAGGTGTCGGTGCGGGACGATCATCAGGGACCGCCTTGTGCGGGAGGTCGTGCTCATCGCTTGTCGAGCCGGAATTCGAGCAGCCGCTCCACGTAGAGCGCATCCTGCACCTTGCCCAGGACGTAATCGGCGCCGATCTCGAAGGGCTCCAGGCCGTTCGGCAGCGCCACGTGCCCCAGGAAGCGTCCGTCGGGATCGAAGACGCCCCAGCGGTTCTGGTCGCTTCCGGGAACGCTGAACCGCCGTGCCCACACGTTGCCCACGCGATCGGTGAGCAGGGCGGTGTAGGCGGGGAAGGCTGCCGGCATCGCGACGCCGCCGCTGCGCAGAAGCTCCCGTTCCCCGGCCTGTCCCTCGCCGAGTTCGGCCGCGGCATAGGCGGCGCGCACGCTGTCGGTGATGCGCAGGTCCGCGGCTGGACCGCGGATGATGCGGATCGTTCGACCGGTCGGGTCCACGATCCGGATCTCGAAGGTCTGGCCCGTCCCCACCAGCATCGAGCGGCCGTTCGCCGCCAGGCGCGTGCTGGGTGCAAAGGGATGGGTGATGCCTTGTGGCCCGTCGTCTCCCATGACAATCACATGCGGGTTGACCGGGATGCGCATCAACTCACGCCGTGTCTCCCCGCTCGAGTCCCGGACGAAGAGCTGCAGGCTGTCGTACTCGATCGTGCCATGCGGCACGTCGGCGTCGGGATCTTGAAGGTCCTGCACGAGCACCACGCGCGCTCCGCCAAAGCAGACCAGCGGCGACATGATCCGCTCGGGGACAGGGACTTCCCGGCGGAAGCGGAGGTCGGTGCCCCAGATCGAGAGGCGCGCGCCGGCGTCCACCCAGATCGCATCGGTGCCGCACCGGGCGATGCGCTGCAGCGACCGGAACTCCCCTGGCCCCGGCCCCTTCCGTCCCGCGGTGGCGATGAAGGTGCCGTTGGCGTCGAAGTGCCGCAGTTGCCGGGTCGCGCCGTCGGCGGCGACGATCGAGCCGTCGTCGAGCCGAAGGGCCCCGGCGAGTCGGTCGAAGAGGTACGGTTCCTCGCCGTCCTCCTGCCCGATGGTCAGCAATGGGGCCGTGTCGACGGTCCACGGCATCGAGTCGCCCCAGCGCGCGCGATTGGTCTCGACGATCGCGACGCCCGCGCTGTCGCGCCTGACGACATCGGGGCCCGACGCGGCGGGTGCCGCGCAGGCGGCGAGCAGCAGGAAGGGCGGCAGGATCGGGCGAGTCATCGCCACGCTACCAGTCCGTCGGCTTGTAGTCCTTGAGGAATTGTCCCCACACGTGGCGGCCGGTGTTGTGGCCGTCGATGATCGGGTCGACGATCCGCGCCGCGCCGTCCACGATGTCGAGCGGCGGATGGAAGCGGTGCTCGGCGATCTTGCGCTCCGCCAGCGCGACCGGGTCCTCGTCGGTCACCCAGCCGGTGTCGACCGCGTTCATGTGGATGCCGTCCTGCCAGTAGTCGGTGGCGGACGTGCGCGTCATCATGTTGAGCGCGGCCTTGGCCATGTTGGTGTGCGGATGCCGAGTGGTCTTGAGTCGCCGGTAGAACTGCCCCTCCATCGCCGACACGTTGACGATGTGCTTGTCGCGCTCCGGGCTCCGGAGCATCAGCGGCTTGAGCCGCGCGTTGAGGATGAACGGCGCCACGGCGTTGACCAGGTGCACCTCGAGCAGCTCGACCGAGGGGACCTCGGCCATGAGCATCCGCCATGAGTTGTGCTCGCGATGATCCACCTGCTGGAGGTCCTGGTCGAGGACGCCCTCGGGGAAGAGGTCGTGCGAGGCATCGGTGTCGCCGGCGATCAGCGGCACCTGCGACAGCTCGGCGGCGCGGGAGAGGCCGGCGGCGTCGACGATCGTGGCCCCGTCCGCGCCCGCAGCCGCCTCGGGCAGCATCCGCGCCCCGCGCCACCCTTCCCAGGTGCCCAGCAGCCGCCGCACCTCGGCGGGCATCCCTCCCAGCGCCTCGCGTTCGCGCGCCATCATGTGGCGATAGAACGCGGGCGGGCGGCGCACCGTCTGGCAGGCGTTGTTGACGATGAAGTCGAGGCGATCGCGCGACTCGAGCAGCTGGTGCGCGAAGGCCTCCACGCTGGGCGTGTGCCGGAGGTCGAGGCCGAAGACCTCGAGACGGTCGCCCCACTCGGCGAAGTCCGGCTCGGCGGCGAAGCGGCTCGCCGCGTCGCGCGGGAAGCGGGTGGTGACGATCAGCGACGCGCCGGCCCGGAGCAGCTTGATCCCCGCCTGGTAGCCGATCTTGACCCGCCCGCCGGTGAGGAGGGCCACCCGGCCGCGGAGGTCGGCGGTCTCGCTCCGCTTGGCGAAGTTGAAGTCGCCGCATGGCACGCAGAGCTGGTCGTAGAAGTGGTGGACCGCCGTGTGGCGCCGCTTGCAGACGTAACAGTGCCGCGGGGCGGTCTCCTCCCGGAAGTCGGGGTCCTCCACGTCGTCCTGCGCGAACTCCGAGGGCGGGAAGATGTTGGGCGTCGTGAACACCGGCTGGCGCCGGAGGGTGCGGATCCCGGTCTCCCGGAGCGCCGACTCTTCCCGCTCGACCGCCTCCGCCTTGCGGCGGCGGGCCACCTCGCGGACGATCTTGCGGCGGGCGGCGGCATCGGGCGCGAACACCTTCCCGGCGGCGTTGAGGAGCCGGTGCCGGGTGGACTCCGGGATGTCGAGCAGGACCCCTCGGTCGGCCACGATCGCCTCGAGGAGGGCGACGGCGGCCTCGGCCGGGTCGGTCAAGGACGGAATCTCGGGGTCGGTCATGGCGGTAAGGGTAAGGGGGCGGGCGCTGCCGGCGCAGTCTCGACCGGCCGGACACGGCAAGGGGGCCGCATCGCGGCCCCCTCGGATCTCGAATTCCGGGTCTCGCCCGTCGCTACCGCGTCAGCTTGCGGTACTTGATCCGGTGCGGCTGGTCCACCGCCACGCCCTTCCGCTTCTTGTAGTCGGCGGCGTAATCCTGGTAGTTCCCCTCGAACCAGTGCACCTCGGAGTCGCCCTCGAACGCGAGGATGTGGGTCGCGATCCGGTCGAGGAACCAGCGGTCGTGCGAGATCACCACCGCGCAGCCCGAGAAGGTGAGCAGCGCGTCCTCCAGTGCCCGGAGCGTGTCGACGTCGAGGTCGTTGGTCGGCTCGTCGAGGAGCAGCAGGTTGCCGCCCGACTTGAGCAGCTTGGCCAAGTGCAGGCGATTGCGCTCGCCGCCCGACATCACGCCGACCTTCTTCTGCTGGTCGCTCCCCTTGAAGCCGAACCACGAGCAGTACGCCCGCGAGTTGATCGTCCGGGTGCCGAACTCCAGCACGTCGTAGTCGCCGGCGATCTCCTGGAAGACCGTTTTCTCCGGATCGAGGGCCTCTCGGCTCTGGTCCACGTACGCGGGCACGACCGTCTTGCCGACCAGCAGCTCGCCGCCGTCGGGCTGCTCCTGGCCCACGATCATCCGGAACAGCGTGGTCTTGCCGGCGCCGTTCGCGCCGATCACGCCGACGATGCCGCCCTTGGGCAGCGAGAAGTTGAGGTCGTCGAAGAGCAGCTTGTCGCCGTAGGCCTTCGCGACCCCCTTGGCGACGACCACTTCGTCGCCGAGCCGCGGCGCCGGCGGGATCAGGATCTCGTGGCCACGCTCGTCGGCCTGCTGCTCCTCCGCCACGAGTGCCTCGTAGGCGTTGATGCGCGCCTTGCTCTTGGCCTGCCGACCGCGCGGCGACATCCGCACCCACTCGAGCTCGCGCTCCAGGGTGCGCCGATGGGCGCTCGCCTGCTTCTCCTCGGTGGCGAGCTTCTTCTCCTTCTGCTCCAGCCAGCTGGAGTAGTTCCCCTTCCACGGCACGCCCTCGCCGCGGTCGAGCTCCAGGATCCATTCCGCCGCGTTGTCGAGGAAGTAGCGGTCGTGGGTGATCGCCACCACGGTCCCCGCGAACTCCTTGAGGTAGCGCTCGAGCCACGCCACCGACTCGGCGTCGAGGTGGTTGGTCGGCTCGTCGAGCAGCAGCATGTCGGGCTTGGCGAGCAGCAGGCGGCAGAGCGCGACGCGTCGCTTCTCGCCACCCGACAGCGTCGTCACGTCGGCGTCGCCGGGCGGCAGCCGGAGCGCGTCCATGGCGATGTCGAGCATGTGGTCGATTTCCCACGCGTTCGCGGCGTCGATCCGGTCCTGCAGCGCCCCCTGCTTCTCGAGCAGCGCGTTCATCGCGTCGTCGTCCATCGGCTCGGCGAACTTCGCCGAGATCTGCTCGAACTGCACCAGCAGGTCGCGGATCGGCTGCAGCGCCTCCTCGACGTTGCCGCGGACGTCCTTGGCGGGGTCGAGCGCCGGTTCCTGGGGCAGGTAGCCGATCCGCGTCCCGGCGAGCGGCTTCGCCTCGCCGAGGAAGTCGGTGTCGACGCCCGCCATGATCCGGAGCAGCGATGACTTGCCGCTGCCGTTGCTGCCGATCACGCCGATCTTGGCGCCCGGGAAGAACGAGAGGTAGATCCCCTTGAGGATCTCGCGCTGGGGTGGGACCACCTTCCGGAGGTCCCGCAGGGTCATGATGTATTCGCCGGCCATGGGGGGCGAAGATATCACCCCGCCCCCGCGCGCGCTGCGCGCGGGCGGCGGGGTCCCCTCGGCTGGCGACGCCTGACCGTGGAAGGCGAGTGTCAGGCGTGCGGTGAGCGAGGAGGCCCGCCGCTCGGGCTGCGCCCGCGGGCGGGGGCTGGTCGGGGTTGACAGCATCGCGTCCCCTCGCGATGATCCGGTCACAACTGATTCGGTCCGTGGTCATTTGCCGCTGCTTGCAGCCACGTTAAACAACTGCTAAAAGTGCGATCCTCGCCTGGCGGCCTCTCGTGCCGCCGGGCGTTCGTCTTTCGCGCCCCCTGCCGGGAGCACTCTACCCTGGCTGGAGGCGCAGTGATGTCCGACCCATCCTCGAATCGCGAATCTCGAATCGCGAGCCCGGTTCCCTGGGAGCTCACCGGCCCCGCCGACGCGCCCGTCGTCGCCGTCCTCGGCGGTATCTCCGCGGGCCGGCACGTCACCGCCAACGCCGCCGACCCGGGCGACGGGTGGTGGCAGGAGATCGTGGGCCCCGGCCGCGCGTTCGACACCTCGATCCATCGCGTGCTGGGCATCGACTGGACCGTGCCCCGGGCAGGGACGCTCTCCACCCGCGACCAGGCGCTCCAGCTCGCGCGCGTGCTGGACCACCTGCACCTCACCCACCTGAGCGGGATCGTCGGCGCCTCGTACGGCGGGATGGTCGCCCTCGCGTTCGCCGAGCTGTTCCCCCACCGGGTGGCGCGGCTTGCGATCCTCTGCGCGGCGCACGAACCGCATCCGATGGCCACGGCGCAGCGGGTGATCCAGCGGCGCATCATCCGGCTCGGAATCGCCGCGGGCCGTCCCGAGGACGGCGTGGCCCTGGCCCGGGCGCTCGGCATCACGACCTACCGGACCGCGGAGGAGTTCGCGGAGCGGTTCGCCGGCGCACCGGTCGGCACCCACGCCGGGCCGCGCTGGCCGGTGGAGGGATACCTCGACCACGGCGGCAGCAGTTACGCGCGTCGCTGCGCGCCCGAGCGCTACCTCGCGCTGTCGGAGTCGATCGACCTGCACCGCGTCGCCCCGGAGGCGATCGCGGTGCCGACCTCGCTGTTCGCGGTCGCCGAGGATCGCGTCGTCGGCCTGGCGCAGGTGCGCGAACTGGCCGCGCGCCTCGCCGGCCCGGTGCGCCTGACGGAGATCTCGTCGCGCTTCGGGCACGACGCCTTCCTCAAGGAGACCGCCGCCGTCGGACGGTTCCTGGCCGAGGCCTTCGATCCCCGGAGGGCGCATGCCGCGTGAGCGTTCGCGCGCGACGCGCACCGTCCGGGCCGGCCTCGCCAGTGATCGGCACCACGGCGCCGTGGTGCCGCCGATCCACCTCTCGTCGACGTTTACCTTCCCGCAATTCGGCGAGAAGGGCCGCTACGACTACACCCGCTCGGGCAATCCCACGCGCGACATCCTTGGCGAGGCGATCGCCGACCTCGAGGGCGGCGCAACCGGCACCGTGACGGCGAGCGGGATGGCGGCGGTGCACCTCGCCCTCCAGCTCGTCCCCCCGGGCGGCCTCGTCGTCGCGCCGCACGACTGCTACGGCGGCACGCACCGGTTGCTCCTCGCCCTGGCGAAGAAGGGTGTGATCCGGGTCGAGTTCACCGACCTGACGGTGGAGGGTCGTGATTCGCGAGCCGCGATTCGAGAGACCGCGCTCGAGTCGCGAATCTCGAATCGCGAATTGCCTCCCGCACTGGTCTGGATCGAGACTCCCTCCAACCCGCTCCTCCGCATCACCGACATCCGCACCGTCGCGGATCTCGCCCACGCGGCCGGGGCACTCGTGGTGACCGACAACACCTTCCTGTCGCCGGGCTGGCAGCGTCCGCTCGACCTGGGCGCCGACGTGGTGGTGCACTCGACGACCAAGTACCTCAACGGCCACAGCGACGTCGTGGGTGGCGCCGTCGTGGCGCGCGACGCCGCGGTCGGGGAGGAGCTGGCGTGGTGGGCCAACTGCCTCGGGATCACCGGGGCGCCCTTCGACGCGTGGCTCACCCTCCGCGGGCTGCGCACGCTCGACGCGCGCCTCCGGCTCCATGCCGAGAACGCCGCCGCGGTGGTGGAGGCGCTCGAGCGACACCCGGTGGTGCGACGGGTCTGGTATCCCGGGCTGGCCGGGCATCCGGGGCATGACGTGGCCCGGCGCCAGCAGTCCGAGCCGGGGGCGATGGTCTCGTTCGAGCTGCACGGTGACGAGGCGGCGGTGCGCGCCTGCGTGGCGGAGTTCGGCTGCTTCACCCTCGCGGAGTCGCTCGGCGGCGTCGAGTCGCTCGTGGCCCATCCGGCCACGATGACCCACGCCTCCATGGACGCGACAGCCCGCCAACGGGCGGGGATCTCGGATCAGCTGCTCCGCCTGTCGGTGGGGATCGAGTCCGCTGCCGACCTGGTCGCCGATCTGGCGGGGGCGCTCGATGCGGCGGAGGCCGCTGCCGTCGCCCGTCACCCCTGACGCTTCACCCTTCACCGCCCTATTACACTTGGGGGTCCCGTCCGGAGTCCCTGATGCGCTTGATGTTTCGCCTTGCAGCGCCGCTGCTCGTCCTTGCCGCCTGCGCCACGCCCCCCGACCCGGCGGCGCTCGACCCGATCGCCAATCGGTACGTCGTGCTGGCGCTCGAGATGGGTCACCACGACGGCAACTACGTCGACGCCTATTACGGTCCCGACTCGCTCAAGGCGATCGCGGATGCCGACTCGCTCTCGCTCGACCAGATCCTCACTTCGGCCGACTCGCTGATCACGATCCTCGGCGACTCGGTCCCGGCCTATCCCGACTCGGTGGTGCAGCTCCGCCACAAGTACCTGCGCACCCAGCTGGGATCGATGGTCGCCAAGGCGAAGATGCTCCGCGGCGAGAAGCTGGCCTTCGACGACGAGGCACAGGCGCTCTACTCGGCGACGCCGCCCCACTTCGAGGACGCGCACTTCGACCTGCTGCTCGCGCGGCTCGATTCGCTGCTGCCGGGGAAGGGCACCCTGGCCCAGCGGTTCCAGGCGTTCCGCAAGCAGGTGGAGATCCCCGCGGAGAAGGTCGACACGGTCTTCAAGGTCGCGATCGCCGCCTGCCGGGCGCGGACCCAGGCCCACATGATCCTTCCCCAGGGCGAGAAGTTCGACCTGGAGTACGTCACCGGCACGTCCTGGAACGCCTACAACTGGTACCAGGGGCACTACCGCTCGTTGATCCAGGTCAACCTCGACTTCCCGATCGCGGTCGATCGGGCGATCGACCTCGCCTGCCACGAGGGGTATCCCGGGCACCACGTCTACAACGCCTCGCTCGAGCGCGCGCTGGTGCGCGACCGCGGCTGGGTGGAGATGTCGATCTACCCGCTCTTCTCGCCGCAGAGCCTGATCGCCGAGGGGAGTGCCAACTTCGGGATCTCGATGGCCTTCCCGGGCGGGGAGCGCACCGCGTTCGAGCGGGACACGCTCTTCCCGCTGGCCGGGCTCGACACCGCGCTCGCCGAGCGCAACGCCGCGATCCGGCAGGTCAACGACGACCTGAACTACGCCCGCAACGAGGTGGCGCGTCGCTACCTCGACGGCGACATCGACTCGACCGGCGCGGTGCAGGCGATGGAGCGCTACTGGCTCCAGTCGCCGGAGGGTGCGGCGAAGACGCTGCGCTTCATCCAGCAGTACCGCAGCTACGTGATCAACTACAATCTCGGCCGCGACATGGTGGCCGCCTGGGTCGACGCCAAGGGTGGCGACGACCCGGCGGGACGATGGGAGGCGTTCGACGAGCTGCTCTCGTCACCACGGCTTCCGGCCGACCTCCAGGTGGCGCCGGACTGATTCCGGCGCCCCGACGCGTGCTCCCCACCCCCTCCGGATCCCTGCGATGAACCGACTCCGCGGCCCGCTGCTCGCCGCCCTCTCGATCCTTGTCGGTGCGTGGACGCTGCGTCCCGCACCGCGGGCGGCGTGCGACCCCGGCAACGCCGGCCTCAAGCTGCCCGACGGCTTCTGTGCCACCCTCTTCGCCGAGATCGCCGGCGCGCGACACGTCGCGGTCGCGTCGAACGGCGACGTCTTCGTCGCGTCGCAGGCCCGGAGCGGGGCCGGCGGCTACGCACTGCGCGACACCGACGGCGACGGCCATGCCGACCAGAAGGAGCAGTTCGCCACCGCGTCGGCAACCGGCATCGCCGTGACCGACGCAGCCGTCTACTTCGCGCCCTCGGACCGGGTCCTCCGCTTTCCCCGCAGCAGGGACGCGCTCGCCCCGACCGGCGAGGGGGTCGTGATCGTGTCGGGGATGCCGACGGGTGGGCACTCGGCCAAGACGATGGCACTCGGTCCGGGCAACGCCCTGTTCGTCGACCACGGGTCGGCATCCAACACGTGCCAGGTCGGCCGCGAGGCGCAGAGTCCCGGGCAGATGCCGTGCGCCGAACTGCCCGAACGCGCCGGCGTGTGGCGCTACGATGCCACGACGCCCGGCCAGACGTCGGCGGACGGGAAGCGATGGGCCACCGGGCTCCGGAACGCGATGGCGCTCGCGATCCAGCCGGGCACCGGCCAGCTCTGGGGCGCCACCCACGGACGCGATCAGCTGCGCAACTGGGGGATGAGCGAGGAGGACAACGCCGAGAAGCCGGCCGAGGAGTTCGGACTGATCGCCCAGGGGGCCGACTACGGCTGGCCCTACTGCTACTACGACCCGATCGCGAAGAAGAAGGTGCAGGCCCCCGAGTATGGCGGCGATGGGGTGAAGCCCGGCGAGTGCGGGGCCCGGACCCAGCCGGCGATCGGGTTCCCGGGCCACTGGGCGCCGCTGGCGCTCGCGTTCTACGACCATGCGGCGTTCGGGCCGGCCTACCGGGGCGGGGCGTTCCTCGCCTTCCACGGCTCCTGGAACCGGGCCCCGCTGCCACAGGCCGGGTATCGGGTGGTGTTCATTCCGTTCGCGAATGGCCGACCGACCGGCGAGTATTCCACCTTCGCGATCGACGCGGATTCGCCGACCGGCCTCCGGGCCGCCGGCGTGGCGGTCGGCCCCGATGGTGCGCTCTTCATCACCTCCGACCAGTCCGGCAAGGTCTGGCGAATCACGCCGTCCCGATGAGGATCTTCCCGATGCGCCACTCCCTCCTGTCGGTTGCCCTGCTTGCGCCGGTCATGCTCTCCGCCCAGGCCGCCGGCCCCGCCGTGGGCGATGCCGCGCCCGACTTCACCCTGCCGGTCGCGACGGCCGATGGCGTGGCCAAGGCTCCGCTGTCGCTCGCGGAGTTCAAGGGCCGGATCGTCGTGCTGGCGTTCTTCCCGAAGTCACGGACCAGCGGGTGCACGATCCAGATGCGCGCCTACCGGGACCGCTACAAGGAGATCTTTGGCGACGACGTCGTGCTCCTGGCGATCTCGCGCGACTCCGCCGCGGTCCAGGCCTCGTGGGCCGCCGACGAGCACTTCCCGTTCCGGTTCGTGTCCGACGTGGACGCCACGGCCGGCCAGCTCTACGGCACCCAGGCCGGGGGACGGGCCTGGGAGTCCAGGGTCCTGTTCGTCGTGGGCCGGGACGGCAAGGTGGCCACGGTCATGCGGCCGTTCCGGGAGATCGACCCCACCTCCTACGACGAGCTGAAGGCGGCCCTGGCCGCCGCCCGGAAGTAGCCTGCAACCGCCGGGGGCCCCGGCGCGTACACCGATCGTCGGCGCCCCCTTCACCCTCGGCCCTTCACCATCTTCCCTTTCCGGAGTAGTCGCGTGCGATTCCGCCTTCCGCTGATCGCGGCCGTGATGGCCGTCCCGCTCCTCGCCGTGCAGGGCCAGGACCGGCTCAAGGAGATGCCCGGGTACGCCCGCTTCACCGAGATGTCGCCCAAGTACCGCGATGCGGTCGTCTCCGCGGCGATCCAGAACACGACCAGCTGGGCCGACGACGCCAAGACGTTCCAGTACAGCTTCAACGGCAAGCGCTGGAGCTACGACGTCGCGACCCGCAAGGCGACGGAGGCGCCCGCCGACCAGGCCGGCGGCGCGCGCGGCGGTTTCCGGGGCGGCCGGGCCGGCGGGGTGGCCCGCGGCCGCCAGGCGGCCGAGGCGGTCTCGCCCGACTCGACGCTGAAGGCGTTCTACAAGGACCGCAACCTCTGGATGTCGGCGGCCGACGGCAGCGGGCCGCACCCGATCACCACCGAGGGGAACGAGGCGCAGCGGATCAAGTACGGCAGCGCCAGCTGGGTGTACGGCGAGGAGCTCCGGCAGACCACCGCGATGTGGTGGTCGCCCGACAGCAAGCGGATCGCCTACTACCGCTTCGACGAGTCGCCGGTGCAGGACTACGCCCTCCAGATGAACCAGACCGGCGTCTACGACTCGCTCTACATCGAGGCGTACCCGAAGGCCGGCACCCCGAACCCGATCGTCGACCTCTACGTCTACGACATCGCCAGCCAGAAGCCCGTCAAGATCGACATCCGCGACGGCAAGCCGTTCGCCGACGACGTGGTCGGCTACTACGCCTACGGCATCGAGTGGACCAAGGACGGCTCCGAGCTCCTGATCCACCGCACCAACCGGCGCCAGAACATCATGGAGCTCGCGGCCTGCAGCCCGACGTCCGGCAGCTGCCGGGTGGTGGTGCGCGAGTCGTGGCCGGCGTCCTGGACCGACAACTCGCCGACGATGCGCTGGCTCGACGACGGCAAGCGCTTCATCTGGGAGTCGGAGCGGAACGGCTTCAGCAACTACTACCTGTACGACCTGTCGGGGAAGGAGCTCGCCTCGCTCACCGGCCACGACGGCTACGAGGTCGGGCCGATCGTGAAGGTGGACGAGAAGGCGAAGCAGCTGTGGTACTACGCCCGGAGCGGCGACAACTTCATGAAGATGCAGCTTCACCGCGTCGGGCTCGACGGCAAGGGCGACAAGCGCCTCACCGACCCGGCCTTCAACCACGCGGTCTCGCTCGCCCCCGACGGCAAGTACTTCGTGGACGTGGCCCAGACCCACGACCAGGCGCCGGTGGCCCGGCTGATGGACGCCGCGGGGAAGCCGGTGGCCACGATCGCCGAGAGCGACCTGTCCAAGTTCGACGCGCTCGGGATGCAGAAGGTCGAGCTGTTCACCTACACGGCAGCGGACGGGGTGACCCAGCTGCACGGCATGCTGCACAAGCCGTCCAACTTCGACCCGAACAAGAAGTACCCGGTGCTCTTCTCGGTGTACGGCGGGCCGGCCACCAACGGCGCCAGCGAGACCTTCGCGATGCCGTCCACGACCACCGAGTACGGCTTCCTCTACGTCACGCTGGACACCCGCAGCGCCGCGGGCCGCGGCAAGAAGGCGCTCGACGCGATCTACCAGAACCTCGGCGTCGTGGAGATCGACGACATGGCCGAGGCGTCGAAGGAGCTGGCCAAGCGGCCCTACGTCGACGGCAGCCGGGTCGGGATCTACGGGACGTCATACGGCGGCTACTCGTCGGCGATGGCGCTGCTGCGCCATCCCGAGGCCTTCTCCGCGGCGGCGTCGCAGTCGCCGGTGACCGCCTGGTACCACTACGACACGATCTACACCGAGCGGTACATGTACACGCCCCAGGCCAATCCCGAGGGCTACAAGGCCGGCAGCGCGATGGAGTACGCCGGCAAGCTCGACGGCCGCCTGATGCTGTACTACGGCACCGCGGATGACAACGTGCACCCGAACAACATGATGCAGCTGATCACGGCGCTGCAGAAGGCCGGGAAGTCGTTCGACGTGCAGGTCGGTCCCGACATGGGCCACTCGTCGATGAACGGGCAGCGGATGATGGAGTTCTTCATCCTCAACCTGGTGATGCAGCCGCTCAAGATGGCGAGCTGAACCGGGTGGCCGCGATGACGGGCCGGTGCGCCTCCCTCGCCGCGCTCGTCGTCGCGCTGCCCGCCCTCCTCGTCGGCCAGCAGGCGCGGCCGGCCTGGCGCGACCCGTCGCTCCCGGTGGAGCGGCGGGTCGATGCGTTGCTGGCGGCGATGACGCCGGAGGAGAAGTTCTGGCAGCTGTTCATGGTGCCGGGCGACCGCGACGATCCCGCCGAGGACTGGTCGCACGGCGCCTTCGGGCTGCAGATCCGCATGCCGGCGGGCGACACGAGTGGCGGGGCGGTGGCGCACGCCCGCCGGATCGCCGCCATCCAGCGATTCTTCCGCGACAGCACCCGCCTCGGCATCCCGATCATCCCGTTCGAGGAGGCGCTGCACGGGGTGACGGCGTCGGGTGCCACCGCCTTCCCGCAGGCGATCGCGCTCGCGGCGTCGTGGGACCGTGGGCTGATGGGTCGCGTGGCGTCGGCGATCGCCGAGGAGGCGCGCACGCGCGGCATCCGCCAGGTGCTCTCGCCGGTCGTCAACATCACCCGCGACCCGCGCTGGGGCCGCACCGAGGAGACCTACGGCGAGGATCCGGTGCTCGCGGGCGTGATGGCCGTGCCGTTCATCCAGGCCTTCGAGTCGCGCGGCATCGTCACCACGCCGAAGCACTTCGTCGCCAACGTCGGCGACGGCGGTCGCGACTCGTGGCCGATCGAGGCGAGCGAGCGGCAGCTGCGCGAGGTCTGGTTCCCGCCGTTCAAGGCGGCGATCGCGCAGGGTGGCGCGCGCTCGGTGATGTCGGCCTACAACTCGGTGGACGGCACCCCGGCCTCGCAGAACCGTTATCTCCTCACCGATGTGCTGCGCGGTCGCTGGGGGTTCGGTGGCGTCGTGATCTCCGACGCCGGCGCCACCGCGGGCGCCACCGTCCTCCACATGACCGAGGCGAGCACTGCCACCTCGGCGCTGCACGCGATGCAGGCCGGGCTCGACGTGGTGTTCCAGTCGTCCTGGCGCGAGCACCGGCCATGGCTCCGGGCCTTCACCGACGGCACCGTGCCGGACTCCCTCATCGATCGCGCCGTGCGGCGCGTCCTGCGGCTCAAGTTCGCGCTGGGACTGTTCGACGAGGCAGCGATCGACCCGGCGGAGGCCGGACGGGTGAACGGCTCGGCGGCCCATCGCGCACTGGCGCGCGAGGCCGCAGCCGACGGGATGGTGCTGCTCAGGAACACGGGTGTGTTGCCGCTCGCGAGCTCGGCACGGCGGATCGCCGTGATCGGCGCCGACGCCGACACGGTCCGACTCGGCGGCTACAGCGGCCCGGGGGTCGCCCCGGTCAGCATCCTCGCCGGGCTGCGCCGGGCGCTGCCGTCGAGCGACGTCAGGTGGGCCGCCGGGCCAGGCCGGGCGAGCGAGGATTGGGAGCTGGTGCCGGCTTCCGCCTGGGGTGAGGGTCTCGATGCCGCGCTGTTCGACAACCCACTCCTCGAGGGCGAACCCCGAGTCCGTCGCCGCGACGGCACGATCAACCTGTCGGTCACGTTCAATCCGGCGGCCCGCGGCCTCCGCACCGACTGGTACGGCGTGCGGTGGGAAGGGACGCTGAGGGTGCCCGCCGGTCGAGCACGCCGGCTCGCGGTGATCGGCGACGACGGCTACCGCCTCTACGTGGACGGGCGCCTCGTCCTCGATGCCTGGGAGCCGGTGACGTCGGCGACCCGGGTCGTGCCGGGGATCCTTGCCGCGGGCAGCACGCACGCGATCCGGTTCGAGTTCCACGCGACGTCGGGCGAGACGAAGGTGCGACTCGCCTGGGATGCGGGCGACGCCGTCGAGGACGACGGCCGCATCGCCGAAGCGGTGGATGCGGCCCGGGCCAGCGACGTGGCGATCGTCGTCGCGGGGCTCGAGGAGGGCGAGTTCCGCGATCGCTCGCGTCTCGGCCTTCCCGGCCGCCAGGAGGAGTTGATCCGTCGCGTCGCCGCGACGGGGACGCCGGTGGTCGTCGTGATCGTCGGCGGCAGCGCCGTCACGATGCCGTGGCTGGCGGACGTCGGCGCGGTGGTGATGGCGTGGTATCCCGGCGAGGAGGGCGGCGACGCGCTGGCGGATGTGCTGCTCGGTCGCGCCGACCCCGGTGGCCGGTTGCCGATCACCTTCCCGATCACGGAAGGGCAGCTGCCGCTCTGGTACGCGCACAAGCCGACGGGGCGCGGCAACGACTACCTCGACCTCCCGGGGCGGCCGCTCTTCCCGTTCGGCTTCGGGATGAGCTACGCGCGGTTCCGCTACGACTCGCTCCGCATCGTGCCCGACACCGTGATCCCCGGCCAGGGGGCGAGCGTGAGCTTCCGGGTGACCAACGTGAGTGAGCGTCCCGGCGTCGAGGTGCCGCAACTCTACATCCAGCACGAGCTCGCGTCCGTCGCCCAGCCGGTCCTCGCGCTGCGGGACTTCGAGTCGCTGCACCTCGGGCCCGGCGAGTCCCGCACCGTCCGCTTCCTGCTGCAGGCGTCGAGCCTCGAGATCCTCGACCGCGACCAGGAACGGGTCGTGGAGCCGGGGGCGATCGAGGTCACGATCGGGCGCTCGAGTCGCGAGATGGTGCTCCGGGGGCGCCTGCAGGTCAGGCAGTGATTACTACAGTTGTAACTCTACACTAGTAGCCGTCGTAGGGTTTTCACGTCGTTGCAATGGTGCAACGTGAAACAGCTACCCTCCGAGGGCGTACCGTGCTCATGGCCCTGCCCCCGTCCGCTCGCCGCCTCGGCGTCCTGCTCTGCATCCCGACGATCCTCGTGGCCCAGGAACCGCCCCGGCAGGTGACTGCCGAACGGGTGGCTCCCGCCACCATTCACCTCGATGGTCGGCTCGACGAGGCGGCCTGGTCGACCGCCCAGCCGGCCGCCGGCTTCGTGCAGCGCGAACCGGTGGAGGGCGCTCCCGCGACCGAGGCGACGGAGGTGCGCTTCGTTCTGGAGGGCGATCTCCTGGTCATCGGCGCACGGATGCACTCGACCCATCCGGAATCGATCCGGCCGCTGGTCGGGCGGCGCGACGGCTCCCTCCCCACCGAGGAACTGCTCGTCTCGCTCGACACGCGGCGTGATCGGGTGACCGCCTATACCCTGACCGTGACGCCCAGTGGCACGCGAGGCGACGCGTTCCATCCTTCCGACAACCTGGGTTCGCAGGACGAATCGTGGGACCCGGTCTGGTCGGTCCACACGGCGATCGACAGCGCGGGATGGACCGCGGAGCTGGCGATCCCGCTGACCCAGCTTCGGTTCGATGCCGGGCCTGATCAGTCGTGGGGCGTCAACCTGATCCGCACGGTGCCTTCCCGCAACGAGACCGACTACTGGGTCCTCGTCGGGCGCAGCCAGAACGGGTGGTCGTCGCGGATGGGGGAGCTCGCCGGGCTCGGCGCCCTTCACGCCCCGGCCCGCCTCGAAGTGATTCCCTACGTGGCGATGGAGGCGACTCGCTTCGGGATGGTGGATCCGGCGGACCCCTTCGCCGCGCGGACCGCGGGAACGGCCCGGGGTGGCGTGGACCTCAAGCTGGGACTCGGCGCCGCGCTGACGCTCGACGCCACGATCAACCCCGACTTCGGACAGGTCGAGGCCGATCCCGCCGTTGTCAACCTCTCGGCATTCGAGACCTTCTTCGAGGAACGTCGACCGTTCTTCATCGAGGGGAACAACCTCTTCGGCGGTCGCAGCACGTTCTACTCCCGCCGGATCGGTGCGGCGCCGGTCGGTTCCGCCGATGCACCGTACGCAGAGTCGTCAGGCAACAGCACCATCCTGGGTGCCGCGAAGCTCACGGGGCGACTGCCCTCGGGGCTGTCGATCGGCGCACTGACGGCGTTGACGGCGGAGGAACGGGTCCGGACGTTCGATCCCGATCTCGGCTTCGGTCGCGCCGTGGTGGCGCCCAGGACGGCGTACGGCATCTTCACGGCCCAGCAGGAGATCGGTCGCGACCGATCGACGGCGAAGGTCTCGGTCACGGCGGTGGAGCGCGACCTCGATCCCGCGTCGCCGCTCGCCGCGCTGCTGGTCCGGCGCGCCTACAGCGGGCTGCTCGACGGCCGCTGGCGGTGGGACGGCGGCCGGTATGACGTCTCCGCCTACCTGGTCGGCAGCTACATCGAGGGCGATCCCGCGGCGATCACGCGGCAGCAGCGGGCCTCGCGGCGCTACATGCAGCGACCCGATGCGGCCTACCTGCACTACGACCCGACCAGGA
Source organism: uncultured Gemmatimonadaceae bacterium (assembly GCA_964557115.1). Lineage (GTDB taxonomy): Bacteria > Gemmatimonadota > Gemmatimonadetes > Gemmatimonadales > GWC2-71-9 > Palsa-1233. Next base: position 26,725 of record CAZKYO010000005.1, on the reverse strand, counting down.
CCTCGATGGCCGGCCTGGCCGCCGGCATCAACCACAGCAAGAATGCCGGAAACTGGCTGTGGGACTTCGACTACCAGTACAGCTCGCCCGAGTCGGAGCTCAACGACCTCGGCTTCCAGAACCAGGCCGACTTCCATTGGGCCCAGGCCAACTTCCGTTACCACCAGACCAGGCCGGGACTCTTCCATGAGTGGACCCTCGGCACCCGCGAGACCGCGGCCTGGACCAGCGACGGGTTGCGGACGTTCTCCGAGGCGAAGCTGTTCGGCGACGTGACCTTCCGGAATTTCTGGGAGCTCGGCGTGGAGCTCGAATACTCCCCGGCGGAGCCGAGCGTGCAGCTCACGCGCGGCGGCCCGTTGATGCTCGCGCCGCAGGAATGGCGGCTCGATGTCGGGGCCGAGACGCGCTCCAGCGAACGCACGATGGTGGAGGCCTCGTTCAGCGGATCACGGGACGAGTTGCGGGGCTACGAGGCGGAGTTCGGCCTGGGCGTCCGGTTCCGGCCCGGGACTCGCTGGCAGTTCCGGGTCGAGCCGTCGATCTCGCGAAGCGTCAACACCCTGCAGTACGTCGGCACCAGGTCGGGCGGCTCCCCGGCGACGTTCGGTGGACGCTACCTGTTCGGGACGGTGTCCCGCAGCGAGGTCGCGGCGCAGTTCCGTGCCTCGGTCGCGCTGACGCCCGGCCTGACGCTCGAGGGCTACTTCGAGCCGTTCGCCTCCAGCGGTGAATATCGCGACTTCGGCGAACTGGCCGCCGCCGGCACCAACACCCTGCGTCGCTACGGCAGCGACGGCACGACACTCGAACAGGTGGATGGCGTGTACTCGGTGCGCGACGGTGACGACGCATTTGCCTTCGCCGACCCGTCCTTCAACGTCCGCTCGTTCCGGAGCAACGTGGTGCTCCGGTGGGAGTGGCGGCCCGGGAGCACCGCGTACCTCGTCTGGCAGCAGGATCGCTTCGAGGATCGCGACCGCATCGACCGCGTCGGGCCGGGTGGGCTGTTCCAGGCACTCGGCGCGCCCGGCGACAACACGGTGGCGCTCAAGATCTCCTACTGGTGGGGGCGATAGGCAGAAACCGGCCGCCGGTCGTGCCGTACGTTCCGGGACGGATCCTCCCTCTCCTCCTGGTTCGGAGCCCTCGATGACGTGCACCACCCGCCTGCTGCCGTGTCTCTTCCCGGCGCTCCTTGCTGCCCAGGCGCCGGGTTCGCCACCGGGAACCGCGGAGGCGCAGCGCGCGGCGATCCAGTCGCTGGAGCAGCGGATCGGCGAGGCCAACTTCGCGTGCGACTATCGGTTCTTCGCCGAGGTGGAGGCGGAGGAGTTCATCTTCACCGACTCCTCTGGCGGGATCACCACACGGGACGAGGACCTCGCGGGGGAGGCGCAATGCCGGCGGCGGGAAGGGACCTACGCGCTCTCGGAGGAGCGGATCATGCTCTACGGCGGCATGGCGGTCTACAGTGCCGCCTCCACGACGACGACTGCGAGTGCCGACGGGACGCCGGTCGTCCGGCGGAGTCGCTTCACCGACGTCCTGGTTTGGCGCGACAACCGCTGGCAGCTCATCGCGGGACATGCCTCCCGCATGCGCGACTAGTCAGCCGGCGGACGGTCCCTCCAGGCGTCCGAGCGCCCGGCCCGCGACGCTGCCGACCAGCGACCCGACCAGGGCGATCGCGAGGGGCACCAGCGCGATCGCACGCACTTCCTTGGCGAGCATCAACGCGGTGATCCACATCCCGACGGCGAGGCCCCATCGCCAGGCGCCGCGCGGGGTGATGGCGCCGAGGGCTCCAGCGCCGAGGAAGAGCAGGCCGGCGGTGATGCCGTCATCGTCCCAGGTCGGCCGGCTGTCGATCCAGGCCACCAGCGCACCGTAGGCGAGCGCGAGGACCCAGGGAATCCAGGCACGGTTTCGCATCGATCACCTCCTGAGGTGCGCAGTCTGTTGGTGGACGCTCCGCCGCCGCGGGTCGTCGACGTCGCCGGTGTGGGCCGTCTCCGCCGGCTCGAAGAGCGCGAGCCAGCACTCGTCCGGCGCCACGGGTCGATGCCGCACGCCGCGCGGCACCACGCAGCACTCTCCCTCGCGCAGGGTGACGCCGCCGTCCTCGAACTCGATCCGGAGCTCGCCCTTCAGCACCAGGAAGAACTCGTCCTCGCCGGCGTGGTCGTGCCAGACGAATTCGCCCTGCACCTTGGCGACCTTCACGAACTGGCCGTTGAGGTGCGCTACCACGCGGGGCGACCAGTGCTCGGTGACCGCGGCAAGCTCGGTGTCGAGGGAGATCACGCGAGGCGGCATCGGGGAGTCTCTCCTGCCGGTCACTGTCCGGCGGCCGGGTTGACGCCGGGGTCGTGGTTGAGCCAGATCGCGAACGAGAGCGTCCGCTCGCGCGCGGTGTTCTTCCCGGCGACTCCCGCGTAGTAGCCGGCCAGGAGCCCGACCGACTTCGAGACGCGCAGCATCGCCGAGCCGCCGACCTTGGTGGCGGAGTAGCCGATGCCGCCGCCCTCGGCGAAGCCCGCGACGTTGAACGTCTGGCCCATCAGCAGCAGCCGCTTGCCGGCGTCGATCCCGGCCGTGAGGTCGTAGCGCACCTCGTTGTCGCCGGCGCGGATCGGGGAGAAGCCGACCGAGGCGCTGAGGAAGCCGCGGGTGCCGGCGATCCCGTAGCCGGTGCCGTAGAGGAGGCGGAGCTCGGCGTCGGTCTCCACCGGCCCGAGCGCGGGCCGCTTCGCCGTGTCGAAGAGCAGCGGCACGTCGGCGCGGGCCTGCACCGAGAACACCCCGGCCCGGCCCTGGGCGATCCGTTTCATCGCGAAGAAGCCGGTGGCGCCGAAGCCGTCGGACGTGAACGTCTCGTCCCCGACCGTCTGCTCGAGGTGCGCGTAGCCCTGGCCGAGCCCGACGCTGAACCCCTCCACCAGCCCGTAGATGAAGTACATCCCCCAGTCGACCTTGTGCAGCTCGTTGCGCGTGGCGCCCTCGACGCCGGAGAACCGGTCCGGGAACCGGCCGATGTTGAAGCCGTGCGACATGAACCAGCCGCCCGGCTTGACCGTCCACTGCGCCGCGGCGGGCGCCGGCACCGACAGGAGGACCGCCGCGATCGCGACCGCGAGGCGGCGGCTCATGGTGCCCCTCCGCCTTGCACGGCGTCATAGCGGAGCGGCGGTGCCGCGGCGTCCGGGCGGCGCCAGAGGGCATACCCACGCCAGTTCCAGACCGGGAGGAAGCCGGTCGGGGGCCGGAGGTCCGCATCGAGGGTGAGTCCCTCGTCATCGGGGGTGGCGAGGACGTAGCGCACGGTGTTCATCGGCTGGGCCTTGGCGATCTCGAAGCCGGTGTCGCGGGTGGTCAGGTACGGCTCGAGCGTCGGTGCCCACTTGAGCAGGCGCTCGGCGTAACGGTCGTCGATCAGGATGCTGCGCGGCGGGGCGTGCGCGAGGGCCGTCGCGACGGCGCGGGCGGCGCGGTCGGCGTCGTCGAGGCGCGGCAGCGGCCAGGCGAACCATGCCGCGATGGCCTGCACGATCGCCACCATCCCCACCAGCGCCCGCAGTCCCCGGTCGAGGTGCCGGGGCAGCGCCACGATCGCGACCAGCGTGAGCAGCACGACGGCGAACGCCAGCGAGAAGTGCCACCCCATCCGGTTGGCCACCCACAGGAGGCCGAGCGGCAGCAGCATGCCGGCCGAGGTCGCCGAGGGTCGCAGCACGGCAAGCAACGTCACGAGGAGGAACGGGATCGACCAGAGCGCGATGATGCCGAGTTCCGGCGACGATGGCTCCCACGGCGTGAACGGGAAGGCGATCCGCCCGATGAACACCCACGAGAGGTAGGCCCAGGTGCACGCGGCGGCGACCCCGGGGAACACGAGCAGCACCAGCTGCGAGGCGAAGGGCGGGATCTGGAGGCGCGGGAAGAGCAGCGGCAGCAGGGCCCCGGCCACCAGCGCCAGCGCGAGGCCCAGTGGCGAGGTGTAGAACGCGAGGCCGAGCCACAGCCCGGTGCGCAGGCCGTGGATCGTCTGGCGCGTCGCCCACCAGCGGCGGTAGTGGCGCCACCCCACGAAGAGCGCGAGCAGCCCCACGGCCTCGTTGAAGTCGGTCGCCACGAGGCGGAGGCCGATCGGGTTCCAGAGCGCCGCGACGAGCAGCACGAGCGGCAGCACGGTGCGGCGGTCGGTGCACTCGTCGAGGACGAACCAGGTGATCGTGCCGATCGCCAGCGCGCCGAGCACCCAGGTGGCCGTCGTCGTCGCCCAGGGCACCAGCAGCAGGAAGGGCAGCGGCGGATACTCGAACCCGAGCAGCTCGAGGCGGCCGCGCTCGAGCGCGAAGCGCACCCGGCTGAGGAAGGCGCCGTGGGTGTCGCTGAGCCACCCCTCGCGGGCGAGGTCGGCGGCCACCAGCGCGAGCGGGAGCACGACCGCCAGCACCAGCAGCAGCCGCACCCAGGCGCGGGCGCGCGGCTCAGCCGGGGGTGACGGCGCCGTGCCGGGTGAGGCCATGGTCGGTCTTCTCCCAGTAGTACGGCTTCGTGAACAGCTGCCCCAGCGCCTTGATCGACGCGAGGCTGTGCAGCAGCCAGTACACCGGGTTGAGGAGGGCGAACAGCACCAGCACGTGCAGTCGGCGCTTGAACACCGCGAACATGTTGACGTAGATCGCCAGCGCGTTGCCGATCAGCAGGTTGAAGAGCGAGACGTAGAGCAGCCAGGGCGGGAAGAGCGGGGCGAGGGCGTGGGTCCTGGTCAGCAGCCACGCGAGCGTCAGCGCGATGGCGATCGGCTGGAGCAGGAAGATCAGCGGCGTGCCCGCGATCAGCAGCACGAAGCCGAGCGTCTGGCGCAGCCCGGCGCGCCGCAGGAGGGCGACCGGGTCGCGGGAGAAGACGAGGGCGGTCTGCATGTAGCCCTTGATCCAGCGCGAGCGCTGGCGGAGCCAGTTGCCGAGCCGCTTGTTCGCCTCCTCGAAGGTGGTCGAGTTGATGATGCCGACCCGGTAGCCGTGCATCGCCGCGCGGATCCCGAGGTCGGCGTCCTCCGTGACGTTGAACGGGTCCCAGCCGCCGAGCTCGCGGAGCACGGCCGCGCGGAAGTGGTTGCTGGTGCCGCCGAGGGGGATCGGCAGCCGCAGCCGGTCGAGGCCGGGGAGCAGGTAGTCGAACCAGAACGAGTACTCGAGGGTGAACATCCGCGTCAGGAAGTTCTCGTTCCAGTTGTAGTAGTTGAGCGCCGCCTGGACGCACGCCAGCTGCGGCGATCCGTGCCGGAACGCGAGGACCGCCTTGCGCAGCTGGTCGGGCTCGGGCCGGTCCTCGGCGTCGTAGACGACGAGGTGCTCGCCCTGCGCGAACAGCAGGCCGACGTTGCATGCCTTCGGCTTGGTCTGGGGCTCGCCGGCCGGGATGGTGAGGAAGCGGACGTTCGCGCCGGGCGCGGCGGCCTTCGCCGCGGCGAGCGTCTCGGGGTCGTTCTCCTCGAACAGCAGGATGATGTCGAGCTTGTCGCCGGGGTAGTCGAGCGCGGCGAGCGACTGCAGCAACCGCCCGATCACCCCGGCCTCCTTGTACACCGGGACGAGGATCGTGTAGATCGGCAGGTCGCGCGCGTCGAGGACGCGGACCTCCTCCTCGCTGAACGTGATCGCCGTCTCGGTCTCGGCGCCCCGCATCCCGACGAACGTCCGGAAGACGACGACCGACAGGAAGAAGAGGGTGACCGGGATGTTGATCGCGAGGAGCGTCGCGACCGGGGCGGCCCAGAGCCCGGCGAGGAGGAGCAGCGCGGCGGCGCCGAGGGCCAGGTACTGCGGCAGCGTGAAGACGGTGAACGCGCTCTCGGCCTGGTCGCGGAAGTAGAGGCCGTAGATGGACGTGTCCACCACTTTGCGGCGGTGGGCGAGGGCGATCGCCCGGTCGATGTCCCAGTCGGTCGTGACCCGCACGTCGTGCCGACGGCCGGGGTAGACGACCGAGAGGATGTCCTCGAGTTCCTCGCTCGGCGCCTCGGCGCTGGCCACCAGGACCGCGGCCCCGTCGTCGCGCAGCGGCACGGCCCGGAGTCGCAACGTGGCCTCGAGGGGGAAGCGCTGTGCCGCCCCGGGATCGACCGACCCGGGTTCGACCGTGAGGAACGGGCGCTCCCAGCGCTCGGCGAGGGTGCGGCCCAGGTCGAGCCGGGACACGAAGCCGAGGGTCAGCAGCAGGCGCCCGAGGCGTTCCCCGGTGCGCTGCTGCTGGAGCAGGGCGGTCTCGAGCTGCGCGGGGGTGACGACCCCCCGCGCCAGCAGGAGTTCACCCAGTCGTGTCGAGTTCACGCCGGACGACGCGCGGGTAGAGCCAGATCAGCAGCGCGAGCAGCAGGATCGCCGCGCCGATGAAGATCGCGCTGCGCCACCGCGCCAGCGTCGTCGCCGCCTCGCCACCGAGCGGCTCGAGGCGCCAGCCGGCGTTGGCGGCGGTCATCACGGTGGTCGGCCCGTCGGGGCCGCGCAGCGCGAGGTCGCCGTGCACGCCGAACCAGCCGTAGGGGGCCAGTGCCTCGCGCAGCAGGTCGGCCAGCGGCTGGCCGTCGGCACCGGTGTGGTGGAGGAGCAGGACGTCGCGCCCGTGCGAACGGAACGCCTGCATCGCGCCGTAGGACTCGCTCGGCCGGTACTCGTCCCACACCTGGCCGTCGATGTCGCGCAGGCGGAAGCCGTCGCTGGAGACCGGGGCGTCGAGCGCCGCGGCGAGGTTGCCGGTGCCGACGGCCAGGAGCGCGCCACGCACCTCGTTCGAGTCGCGCACCACGAACGGGACCAGCGGGGCCATGGTGGTGCGCTGCATCGCGCCGATGAGCGTCGCCGCGAGCTCGACCCGGTAGCGGTCGCGGGGCTCCAGCAGGACCGAGAACGTCGGCAGCAGCGCGGCCGGGAAGCGGTCGAACGACGGCGGCACGTCGAGCCGCGACTCGGTCACCAGCGCGGAGGCGCCATCGATCGTGACCGTGAAGAGCGGGGCGCCGAGCCGGCACTCGCCCTCGCCGAGCCGCAGCGTGAACCTGACCTCGATCCGGTTGTCGCGCCCGACCAGGTGCCCCGGCAGCGCGAACGTCGCGTCGATCGCATTCCCCTCGAGCGGGCGGGAGGCGATGAGCGATCCGTTGAGCAGGATCGCCAGCTCGCCGGTGGCGTCCTTCGGTAGCGAGGTGTGCCGGGCGACCAGGCGGAAGGCGCGCGGCGAGGCGGCGGCGCCGAGGTCGGCCAGGGCGAAGCGGAAGCCGGCGGTCGCGATCGTGCTGCCCTGGAGCGTGGTGCTGCCGATCCCGAGGGCATCGAACGTGACGTTGGCGACGACGCGATCCTCGAGCCGCGCGGTCGTCACGGCGAAGGCCCGGGCCGGGACCAGCGAGGGGCCCGAGGGCAGCGTGAAGAGCTGGTGCGCGTCGCGCCGCGACGCGATGGCGAGCACGGTCCCGCGCCCGCCGTCGGGACCGAGCACCCGGGTCGGACCGTCGTTCGCCCACAGGATCGCCCGTTCGTCCGAGGGCGGCTCGGCGATCGCGCTGTCGCTCGATGGCAGCCGGCCGATGGCGAACCGGGTGCCCATGCCGCGATAGGTGCGCGCGACGAACGCCGCCGCCTCGAGCGCCGCCTGGGATGCGTCCAGCGACGGTTCCGGCGGGAGGTAGAACGTGATCCGCCGAAGCAGCGGCTGGAAGAACGAACTCACGCCGGTCGTCGGCAGCGACGCGCCGGCATACTCCACCGTGCCGCCCGGCGTGAACACCGTGCGATAGAAGAGCGGCGCCTCGCAGGCGTCCCGGCCGGGGACGTTGACCCCCAGCGCCAGGACGGCACGGCCGTCGGCGACGATCGCCTCGTCGAGCGGGAGCACCACCTGATGGGTCGTGTCGGTCAGCAGCCGCTGGGCCAGGACCCGCTCGCCCTGCCGAAGCACGACCGTCGCATCGGGCATCCGCGGGGTGGGATCGACGGCGAGCACGAGTCGCGTCGGTCGCCGGCCCCGGTTGACGGGGATCGTGACGGTCGCCGCGTCGACGGCGCCGGTCAGGGTGATGCCGGCCTCGTAGCCGATGTCCGCGAGCGTCGCGGCCGCCGTGACCGCACTGTCGGGAGCCGGCAGCACCTGCGGCGCACGGGCGGAGTCGCTCGCGGCGCCGGCGAGGGCCGAGTCCATCGCCTCGGCGCTGAGCGCCGCACCGGGCTCGTCCACCGGAGCGGGCGGCGCGGCGCAGGCCGCCGCCAGCACGGCCGCCACCATCGGGATCGCTCGATAGCTGCTACGCACGGTCGGATCTCCCCCTTGGGCGGCTCAGCGCCGCTGCCAGATTTCCAGCCCCCGCTCCTCGAACCCGCGCAGGAACTCGCGGGCAAAACTCGTGTCCGCCGCGACCGCCCGGCTGACCGGATCCCCGGTCGCGCGACGATCGACAACCACCCAGTCGACGACCGCTGCCGGCCGTGCCAGGGCCGAGTCGCCGAGCTGCCACGTCCACGGGTAGATCCGGTCGCGGAGCTCGACCCGGCTACGGGGCGAGATGTTGACCGCCGGGGCGACAAGGACCCTCCCGCGGTCGTAGTGGGCCTCGAGCCAGCGGGAGGCCCGCATCTGGGCCGGGTCGCCATCGCGGATCGCCAGCCCCTCGCGCAGCGCGCCCACGCCAGATGGCCACTTCCAGCCCCACCACCCCAGCTGGAGGACCCCGGCGGCGATCAGTGCGAGGAGCGTGCCCCGGGCGGGAAAGAGCTGCGAGAGGCCAAGGGCGGCGCCGGCCGCGACCGCCGGCAGGAGCATGATCCCGTACCTCACGTTCAGCACCCCCGCCGGTGTGGTCCACGGCAGCGCGATCACGCTCTGCCCGGCCCAGAGGGCGAGCAGGTTGAACGGCAGCGCCGACCAGAGCAGGAGCAGGGCCATGCCGCCGGGCCGGCGCCAGCGCGAGAGCGAGCCCAGGAGCCCCATGCCGAGCGCCAGCCATCCCACGGTCAGCCCGGCGGCCCCGAGGTAGTAGCCGAGGTCCCGGAGCGGCGCGCCCTTGGTCGGCAGGTTGCCCGTCGCCGCCAGGGCGGCCTGCTGTGCCGCCGCCGACCAGACGCCGCGCTGGAATTCGAGCGGGTCGCCGAAGTAGTGCTGGTTGTAGGCGAGCCAGAGCACCACGACGACGCCTGGCAGCACCGCGAAGCGGAGGGCGTCGCGCACGCTGCGACGATGCAGGCCGACCACCAGCGTGGCGACGGCGACGTAGAACCAGCCGTCATAGCGGCTGCCGACCGCGAGCGCGGCGAGGCCACCGGCGCACCAGAGCAGTGCGTGGCGCGTCGGCGCGCTCCACCAGCGATCCAGCACCGCGACCGAGCCGGTGAGGAAGCCAAGCAGCAGCGGCTCGGTCATCGCGGTGGTCTGCAGGTAGAGCAGCGACGGGTTGAGGCCGACGATCGCGGCGGCGAGCCAGGCCGGCCAGGCCTCCACCGTGTGGCGGCGCACCAGCGCGAACGCCGCCACGACGGTCGTCACGTAGGCCGCGAGGCCGACCAGGCCGCCGGCGAGCCCGCTCCACCACCACGCATCGACCAGCGTGAACGGCAGGTAGAGGAGGTGGGGCACCGGCAGCCACACGGTGCCGAGCATCTGGAGCCCGGGCGTCACCGAGTCGACCACGCGGCGGGCGATGTCGAGGTGGGCCTGCGCGTCCCAGAACGCGAGCACGGTGTCGTGCGACTGCGAGAGGTACTGCGCGAACGATCCGGCCAGCAACGCAACGAGGCCGACCACCAGGGTCGGCCTCATCGATGCACGGCTCACGCGACCCTCCGCGCGAGGGGCGTCACGTGGTGGACGTGCCGGTCCGCCGCCGCCGACGGAAGGCGGCCAGGGCCCCGAGCCCGGTGCCGAGCAGCGTCAACGTGGCCGGCTCCGGGACGACGTCGGTCGGCGGCGTGATGCCACCATCCACCGAGAAGAGGAGGTTGTCGAAGTCCCAGTCGCTGTGCTGGTACGTCACGTCCTCGAACCCGAAGAGCGAGAGCCCCGCCGTCTGCGGCACGATGCCCTGTCCCTTGTCGCCGGGCACGCCGTTCGGGAAGACCGTCGGGCTGAAGAACGCCAGGTGCGCCAGGCCATCGTCGTTGCGGCTCGGGTCGCCGGAAAAGAACCAGTTGTAGCCGTCGAGCTGATCGACCATGATCGCGAAGATCACCTCGGTCCCCGGCGCCCAGCCGAAGAGGAACGACTGCGGCCCCGGCAGCTGCCCGGGCAGGTAGGGCGAGTTCGCGGCGCCGTACGGCTTGCCCGCGATGTTCGTCCCGGCCAGGCTGCACGACGCGGACGGGGTCCACCAGAAGCAGCCGTTGGCAAGGTTGTCCGAGTACTGCTGGGTGGTGAATGCCCACAGGGTGTGGCCGAAGACGGTGGTGCCTTCCCACCCGTAGTACCCGACGCCGATGGTGTTCGACACCGCGTAGATCGGCGTCGAGAGCCCGAAGGTGGTGGAATACGTCTTCGCCGGATCGGCCGCGCGGGCCGCCACCGGGGTGACGAGCGCCAGCGCGAGGAGCGGTCGGATCAGTCTGGGCATGGTGCAGCCTCGACGGTTCAATTCGCGGTCGGGAACTTCCGGCCGCGCTACCCCCGAGGTGGTGCAACCGCGGTGCCCGGTCCAGCGCCATCGGGACAACTCCTTGATGGACAAGGCGTTCCACGCCAACTCCAGACCGGATTGCGGCTCGTCGCCGACGCCGCTGCCGCGTCTCCACCACAAAGTTCGCCCCGAGTGCGGCGCTCCCGCAACAGGTGTGGTCGCGGGCTTAGTGCTGCCCGAGCGCCACCCGCACCGCATCGAGGGTCGGCTCGATCCGGATCGGCAGGTTGGGGTTCGCGATCCAGGTGGTGTCCCGGTGCATCTCGGTGACGATGCCGGGATCCTTGAGGAGGTGCCCGGTCAGGACCGCGACCACCCGGTCGCCCGGCTTGATCGTCCCGTCCCGGCGGAGGGCGCGAACGCCGGCCACCGAGGCGGCGCTCGCCGGCTCGCAGCCGATGCCGCTCGCATCGATCGCCGCCTTGGCCTCGAGGATGGTGCGGTCGTCCACGGCGGTGACGATGCCGTCGGTCTCGCGGATCGCCCGGACCGCGCGGGCGTAGGAGGCCGGGGCCCCGATCCGGATGGCCGTCGCGATCGTCTCGGCAGAAACGGCCTCCAGCCGGTCGAACCCGCGTGCGAACGCCGCCGCGAACGGCGAGGCGCCGCTCGCCTGGATCGCCGCGAGGCGCGGGAGACGGTCGATCAACCCCCAGTGACGTGCCTCCAGCAGTGCCTTCCCGAACGCGGCCGTGTTGCCGAGGTTGCCTGCCGGAAGGACGATCCAGTCCGGCACCTGCCAGTCGAGTTGCCGCAGTGTCTCGAGCACGATCGTCTTCTGGCCCTCGACCCGGAACGGGTTGATCGAGTTGGCCAGATAGATCTCCAGCTCCTCGCCGGCCTCCTGGACCAGCCGGAGGCAGGCATCGAAGTCGCCGGCCACGAGCAGGGTGCGGGCGCCGTAGGCGATCGCCTGCGACATCTTGCCGATGGCGACCCGCCCCTCGGGGACGAAGACGATTGCGGGGAGCCCGGCCTGGGCCCCGTAGGCGGCGAGGGAGGCGCTGGTGTTGCCCGTCGAGGCGCAGGCGACCGCCCTGGCGCCGACGCGACGCGCCTGGGTCACCGCGACCGTCATGCCGCGGTCCTTGAACGACCCGGTGGGGTTGTGACCCTCGTGCTTGCAGAGCAGTCCGTCGATGCCGCACCACCGATCGAGCGCCTCGCGATGCAGCAGCGGGGTGTTCCCCTCGGGATGGCTCACGGCGTGGGGCGCGCCCGCCGGATGCACGATCGCGCCGAATCGCCAGACGCCGCTCCGGAGGCGACCGGTCGCGGCTTCGCTTGCATCGTCGAAGCTCCGGCGCAGTGCATCGCCGGTCTCCACGGGGTCGTGCTCGACGGCGAGCAGGCCGCCGCAGGTGCACCGCGATCGGAGGCTCCGGTCGGGCCAGGTCTCGCCGCAGGCGTCGCAGCGGATCACGATTGTGCCGGTGGTCATCGCAGCCTCGCGCCGTCGCGATCGACGGTCGTGATCGTGAGGCGCGACGGCAGGCCGGCGTCGCGATAGGCCGCCTGCATCGCCGCCCCGACGCGGGCCGCCGTCTCCCGATCGGCGGCGAGCGCGAAGGCGGTCGGACCCGCGCCGCTGATCGAGCACCCGAGCGCGCCGGCGGCGAGGGCGGCGGTGCGGGCCGCCGGGAAGCCGGGCAGCAGCGGCGCGCGCGCCGGCTCCGCGATCCGGTCGTCGATCGCGCGTCCGAGCAGCGCGAGGTCGCCGAGGCAGGCCCCGGCCACCATGGCCGCGACGTTGGCGGCCTGCTCCATCGCGAGCGCACGGGTGACGTCCCCGGGCAGGGCGGCGCGCGCGTCGCGCGTCCGCATCTGCATGTCGGGGTGCACGAGGACGACGACCGGCTCGATCGGCATCGGCACGCGGACCACCTCGATCGGATCGAGGCCGCGCACCAGCACGAGGCCGCCGAGGAGCGACGGGGCGAGGTTGTCGAGGTGGCGACCCGCGACGGTGGCCTCGGCCTCGAGCGCGGCGGCGAGCAGCGCCTCGACGGAGAGGTCGCCACCGGCCAGCGCATCCGCCGCGACCGCCCCCGCGATCGCCGATGCGGCACTGCCGCCCTGGCCCCCCGACAGTGGCAGTCCCTTCCGCACGCGGATCGCCACGCCGCGCCGCTCGCCGAGATGACGGAGGACCGCCGTCGCGGCGATCGCGGCGGTGTGCGCGGCAGGGTCGCTGGACAGCTCCGGATGGCCCGGCTCGAGCACGACCGTCGGGCCGTCCGACCACGCGAGCGTGACCTCGTCGCCCTCGCCCGCGAGCGCGAGTCCGAGGATGTCGAGCCCGGGGCCGACGTTGCCGATCGAGCCCGGCGCGAACGCAGTGACGGCGGGTCGCGTCATGCGCCGGTCAGCGCAAGCAGGTCCGCCAGCACGCCGGTCGCGGTCACCTCCGGGCCGGCGCCCGGCCCGGTGATAACGAGCGGCGACTCGGCGTAGCGACCCGAGGTGATCACCAGGCGATTCGCGGAACCGCTCAGCTGGCCGAGCGGATGGTCCCGCGGCACCGCGCGGATGCCGACCTCGACGCGCGACGGCGTGATCGAGGCGACGTAGCGGAGCACCTTCCCCGCGCGCCGGGCGGCGCCCGCCCGGGCGTGCCACGCGGCGTCGTCGCGATCCAGGCGCGCGAGCCATTCCTCGGTGCTGCCGCGCGCGTCGCGCGCGACGAGCGACTCGACCGCGACATCCGCCAGCTCGCGGTGGTGACCCAGGAGCCGGTCGAGGATCAGTGCCTTCCGCGCGACGTCCATGCCCGAAAGGTCGTCGCGCGGGTCGGGTTCCGTCATCCCCGACCGCCGGGCGCGGCGCACCGTCTCGGCGAAGGAGGCCTCCCCGTCGAGCGCGCTCAGCACGCTGGCGAGGGTGCCCGAGAGGACCCCCTCGAGCCGCCGGACCTTGTCGCCGGTCTCGATCAGCTGCCGCACGGCGAGGATCACCGGGAGGCCGGCACCGACCGTCGCCTCGTGGCGCAGCCGACCACCGTGCGTCTCGAGGAGGTTGAGCAGTTCGCGGTATTCGTCGTACGGCGCGCTCACCGGCCGCTTGTTGGCGAGGACGATGTCGAAGCCCGCCCGCGCGGCGGCGTGATGCAGGGCGATCGTGTCGTCGGCGGTCAGGTCGACCAGCGCGGGACGGATCAGCGCGTGGTCGGCGAGGCGTCCGAGCGCCTCGGCCGGCGTGATCCGGATGCCGTCGACAAGCTCGGCGAGCGGCCTGCCGCCTGCCTTGTGTGCGGCCACCGCCGCGAGTGCATCAGGGTCGAGGCCGCCGGGTCGGTGCAGCATGCCGCCGCGATCGATCACGGCGACGACCCGGAGCGCGGCGAAACGGCGGGGATTCCGCGCGAGCAGCTCCAGCGTGGCACGACCGATCGTGCCGGCGCCCAGCAGCACCACGTCCTTGCCGGTGCGCCGCCGCGGCCGCCCGCCGCCCGCCTTGTCGAGCTGGAAGGCCGCGTGGATGCGACGCAGGCCCGCCGGGACGTCGGCGGCGGCGACGACGATCGAGATGTTGTGCTCGGAGGAGCCCTGTGCGATCGCCACGACGTTCACCTCGGCGTCCTCGAGCGCCTCGAACACGCGGGCCGCGATGCCGGGGTGGCCGGCCATCCCGCGGCCGACCACCGCGATGATCGCCACGTCGCGGCGGGCCCGGACCCCCTCCAGCTCCCCGTGCTCCAGTTCGCTGCGGAAGGCGCGCTCCAGGACCTGCACCGCGCGATCCGCGGCGCTGCCGGGGATGGTGAAGTCGATCGTGTATTCGGAGGAGGCCTGGGCGATGAGCGACACGGAGATGCCGGCCGCCTGCAGCGCGCCGAAGGTCCGCGCCGACATGCCCGGCACGCCAAGGATGCCGCTGCCGCTGACCGTCACGAGCGCCTGCTGCTCGACCGCGGAGAGCGACCGCACCGGCGGCGGATCCGCCTCGCGCCTGGTGCTGATCTCGGTGCCGACCGCCGCCGGATCGGCAAACGGCCGGACCCTGAGCGCCGTCCGCCGGCCGGCGAGCGGCAGCAGCGCCCTCGGGTGGAGCACCTTGGCACCGTAGTACGCGAGCTCGGCGGCCTCGATCGGATGCACCAGCGGCAGCAGTCGCGCACCGGCGACGCTGCGGGGGTCCGCGGTCAGCAGGCCGGGCACATCCTTCCAGAGGGTCACGGTCTCGCTGTCGAGCGCATGACCCAGCGTGGTGGCCGTGAGGTCGGACCCGCCGCGACCCAGGGTCGCCAGCCCGCCATCGCTGGCGCGCCCCGTGAAGCCCGGCACGACCGGAATCCGGCCGCTGGCCGTCAGGGGAAGCAGCACGCCGCGGGCGGCGTCGCGGGTGCGGGGCAGGTCGGGAGTGGCGTTGCCGTAGGGTCCGTCGGCGATGATCACGGAGGCGGGGTCGACCGCCACGCCGCGTCGCGCACCGGTGCCGAGCGCCGCGGCCACGATCGCCGCGCTCAGCAGCTCGCCCCGTGCGACCACATGGTCACGGATCCGGGGGGACACCTCGCGCAGCACCGCCAGCGCACGGGCGAGCGCCTCGAGTTCGGTCGCGGTGGCGTCAACGGTCGCCAGGAGCGTCCGGCGCCGGCTGGCGGGGAACAGCCCGGTGACGACGGTGCGATGCCGAGTGCGAAAGTCGGTGATCAGGGCGGCGGCCCCGTCGCCGTCGCCCTGCTCGGCGCGCCGAAGGACCTCCAGCAGGAGATCGGTCACGCCAAACAAGGCCGAGACCACGAGCACCGGGCGGTCCTGCAGCGTCCGGACGATCGCGACGACGGCGCGGATCGAGGCGGCATCGGCGAGCGCGGCGCCCCCGAACTTGTGTACCGCGGGGCGCCGGGGGCGGGAGGTCATCGCCACACGCTACATTCGGCTGCATTGAAAGTCCATTCGCGAACGCGTAGCTTCGCTGGACACCGGGCGATCGCCTGATCCGCCCTTTCCCGACACGACAGGAGCGCCGTCGCCGATGCGCATCGGAGTGCTCAAGGAAACCGCACCCAGGGAGCGGCGCGTCGCGCTGACGCCCGACGCCGCCGCGCGGCTGGTCAAGAAGGGCGCCGAGGTGCTCGTCGAGGCCGGCGCGGGCGCGGCGGCCTTCTTCCATGACGACGACTATCGCAAGGCAGGCGCGACGATCGGCACCGCCGCCGAGGCGGAGGCCGCGGAGCTGATCTGTGCCGTGCGGCGGCCGGGGCCCGAGCGGGCCGGGGCCCTGCGCGAGGGGGCGGTCCTCGTCGCGCTGCTCGGTCGCGATGCCGGCGACGCGCTCGAGGCGCTCAACCGCCGCCGGGTCACCGTCCTCGCCCTCGAACGGGTGCCGCGGATCACCCGTGCGCAATCGATGGACGTCCTCTCGTCGCAGGCGACCGTGGCCGGCTACCAGGCCGTGCTCCTCGGCGCCGGCCAGTTGCCGCGCTTCCTGCCGATGCTGACGACCGCGGCCGGTTCGATCACCCCGGCCAAGGCGCTCGTCCTCGGCGCCGGTGTCGCGGGGCTGCAGGCCATCGCGACGGCGCGCCGTCTCGGTGCGATCGTGTCGGGCTTCGACGTCCGGGCCGCGGCGGCGGAGCAGGTGCAGTCGCTCGGAGCGAAGTTCATCGCCCCCGAGGCCGTGATGGGCGAGGCGGAGGGCTCGGGGGGGTATGCCAGGGAGCTCGCCGACGCCCAGCAGCAAAAGGTGCTCGAGGCGGTCGCGGGCGCGATCAGCCAGGCCGACCTCGTGATCTCGACCGCGGCGATTCCCAATCGCCCGGCACCGCGGCTCATCACCCGGGAGATGGTCGAGTCGATGCGCGCCGGCGCGGTGATCGTCGACGTCTCCGCCGAGACCGGCGGCAACTGCGAGCTCACCCGGCCGGGCGAGACCGTGGTGCATGGCGAGGTCACCATCCTCGGGCCGCTCAACCTGCCGGCGACGATGCCGCAGCATGCGTCGCAGATGTTCGGCCGCAACGTGCAGACCGTGATCGAGCACCTCGCGCCCGAGGGCAACCTGACCGTCGCCCTCGACGACGAGATCACCGGCGCGATGTGTGTCGCGCACGACGGCGCGCTGCGCCAGCAGGGGGGCTGATGGGCGAGGGCATCATCATCGGCGTCGTCATCTTCACGCTGGCGACCTTCCTCGGCTTCGAGCTGATCCAGCGGGTGCCGCCGACGCTGCACACCCCGCTCATGTCCGGCTCCAACGCGATCAGCGGGATCACCGTCGTCGGCGCGCTGGTCGTCGCGGGCGGCGGCTACGGCTGGATCTCCACCGTCTTCGGCATCGGCGCGGTCGCCTTCGCGATGATGAACGTCGTGGGCGGCTACGCCGTGACCGACCGGATGCTGCGGATGTTCCGCAAGGACCAGGGGGAGGCCAAGTGATCCTCCCGCACGCGCTCGCCGAGATCGGCTACCTCGTCGCCTCGGCCCTGTTCATCGTCGGCCTCAAGCAGCTTGGCTCGCCCGCCACCGCGCCCGGCGGCAACCGGCTCTCGGCGTGGGGGATGCTGATCGCCGTCGTCGTCACGCTGATGGCCGGCGGCATCGTCTCGTGGGTGGAGATCGTCGCCGGCCTGGTGATCGGCGGCGGCCTCGGCCTCTGGATGGCGAAGGCCGTCCAGATGACGGCGATGCCGCAGATGGTCGCCCTGCTCAACGGCTTCGGCGGTGCGGCATCGGTGCTGGTGGCCGGCGCCGAGCTGCTGAAGGCGCGCCTCGCCGGCGAGGCGATCCCGGTCGAGACCGGCGTCACCATCCAGCTGTCGCTGCTGATCGGGGCCGTCACCTTCACCGGCTCGATGATCGCCTGGGCCAAGCTGCAGGAGGTGATGACCGGCAAGCCGATCACCTATCCGCTGCAGAAGCTCCTGAACGCCGTGATCTTCCTCGCGATCCTCGGCCTCGGCACCATGCAGGTGATCACCCCCGAGTCGCAGCTCGGGCCGTTCTACGCCGTCATCGGCCTCTCGCTGGTGCTCGGGGTGCTGCTGGTGATCCCGATCGGCGGCGCCGACATGCCGGTGGTGATCGCCCTGCTGAACTCGTACTCCGGCCTCGCCGCGGCGATGACCGGCTTCGTCATCGACAACCACGTGCTGATCATCGCCGGCGCGCTGGTCGGGTCGAGCGGCATCATCCTCACCCGGATCATGTGCAAGGCGATGAACCGCTCGCTGGCCAACGTGCTCTTCGGCGCCTTCGGCGGCGGGGCCCCCGCGGCGGCGGCCGGCGGCAAGTCGTCGGCCGGCCTGGTGGCCCGGAGCGTCAGCATCGAGGATGCCGCGGTCCAGCTCGCCTACGCCCAGAGCGTCATCATCGTCCCGGGCTACGGCCTGGCCGTGGCGCAGGCCCAGCACGTGGTCCGCGAGCTGGCCGAGCTGATCGAGAAGAACGGCGGCGAGGTCCGCTACGCGATCCACCCGGTCGCCGGCCGGATGCCGGGCCACATGAACGTCCTGCTGGCCGAGGCGAACGTTCCCTACGACCGCCTGTATGACATGGACGAGATCAACGACCAGTTCGAGCAGTGCGATGTCGCCCTGGTGATCGGCGCCAACGACGTGGTCAACCCGGCGGCCCGGAGCGACCCCTCCTCGCCGATCTACGGGATGCCGATCCTCGACGTCGACAAGGCCCGGTCGATCATCGTCATGAAGCGGGGGATGAACCCCGGGTTCGCGGGGATCGAGAACGAGCTGTTCTTCCACCCCCGGACCGCCATGCTCTTCGGCGACGCCAAGAGCTCGCTGACCAAGCTGGTGGGGGAAATCAAGGCGCTCTGAGGCCTCCCGGTGTGATCGCGGCCGGGCCCCCGGGCGTCTCCTAGATGCCCGGGGGCCGTCCGTTTGGCCCCCCCGGCCCCGGGACCCGAGGGGGTCCGGGAACCGTTTCACGTGGTCGCGCGTATTGAAGTCGAAGTTTCACAACGTGTTGCGACACGAATTGCAAAATCGGCACCGCCGCGTTATGTTTGGCCGATTTGATCCGAAAATGCCCGCTGCACGGTCCCCTGCGGTGGACCGGCGGCAGAGAAGCCTGAAGGAAGAGGAGTCGATGTGACGATGCGTGCCCGCGGGAAGCGGCGGTCGCTCCGTCCGGCGCAGATTGCCCGGGCGGTCGACGAGGGCCGCGAGAGCCTGGATCTCTATCTCGACGAGATCTCCCGGGTTCCCCTGCTGAATCGCGAAGAGGAGATGGAGCTGGCCCGGAAGGCGTTCAAGGGCGACGTCGCCGCGCAGGAGCGGCTGGCGCGCCACAACGTCCGGTTCGTGGTGTCCGTGGCCAAGAAGTTCCAGAACCGGGGCGTCCCGCTGGTCGACCTGATTGGCGAGGGGAACCTGGGGCTGATGACGGCCGCCCGGAAGTTCGATCCCGATCGCGGCGTCAAGTTCATCTCCTACGCGGTGTGGTGGATCCGCCAGGCGGTCCAGGCGGCGATCGCCCGGCACGGCCGCCCGGTCCGGGTGCCGCTCAACCGGACGGCCGACCTGTCGCGCCTCGGCAAGACGACCACGCTGCTCAAGGAGCGGCTGGGGCGGATGCCGACGGTCGAGGAGCTGGCCCGGGCCACCGGCCTCACCGAGGAGGCGGTCCGGTCGCTCTCCTCCCTCAACACCGAGGCGGTGCGGCTCGACCACCCGACCCGCGAGGGCGACGGCAACGAGCGGATGGAGCGCTTCTCGCTCGCCGAGCAGGAGGGGACCGACGCGCACACGATGGCGAACTCGCAGAGCGCCGACATCGAGGCGGCCCTCGACTCGCTGCCGCCGCGCGACGCCAAGGTGCTGCGCCTCTACTTCGGGCTCGATGACGGCCAGCCCCGGACGCTCGAGGAGATCGGCCGGATGATGGGCGTCACCCGCGAGCGGATCCGCCAGCTGCGCGACCGCGCCCTGGTGCGGCTCCGCGAGGGCGAGACCGGTGAGAAGCTGAAGGACCTGGTGGCCTGAATCGAGATTCGCGAATCGCGAATGGAGATTCGAGGCAGCGGAAAGGCCGGCGTCCCCAATGGGGAGCCGGCCTTTCGTCTCGCTCGAGTCTCGAATCGCGAGTCGCGAATCTCGTCTAGTCCTCGTTGAACACCCGCAGCACCCGCTGCAGGATGCCGCCGTGCTCGAGGTACTCGACCTCGACCGGCGAGTTGAGGCGCACGGTCGCCGGGAAGGTGATGGCGGCCCCGCCGGACGGCGGCGTCGCGGTGACCTCGACGGTCCCGCCCGGCTGCAGTCCCGCGGCGATGCCGCGGATCGCGAACGTCTCCTGGCCGGTGAGGCCGAGGGACGCCGCGCTCTCGCCGGCGGGGAAGGCGAGCGGCAGCACGCCCATCCCGACCAGGTTCGAGCGGTGGATGCGCTCGTAGCTCTCGGCGATCACGGCCCGCACGCCGAGGAGCGCCGTGCCCTTGGCGGCCCAGTCGCGCGACGAGCCGGTGCCGTACTCCTTGCCGACCAGCAGGACGAGCGGCGTCGCGTCGGCCGCGTACCGCATCGCGGCGTCGTAGATGCTCGTCACCTCCCCGCTCGGGAAGTGCACCGTCCAGTTGCCCTCCTTGTCGGGCACCAGGCGGTTCTTGATGCGCACGTTCCCGAAGGTGCCGCGCATCATCACTTCGTGGTTGCCACGGCGCGCCCCGAAGGTGTTCCAGTCGGGCTGCTCGACGCCGTGCTCGCGCAGGTAGCGCGCCGCGGGGCCGTCCTTCGGGATCGCCCCGGCGGGCGAGATGTGGTCGGTCGTCACCGAGTCGCCGAGCAGCGCCAGCACCCGCGCCCCGGCGATGTCGCGGAGCGGGGCCGGGTCCGGCGAGAGGTCGGTGAAGAACGGCGGTTCCTGCACGTACGTGCTCGCGGTGTCCCAGGCGAAGCGCGAGCCGGACGGCGCGTCGAGGGCCTGCCACTCGGCGTCGCCGTCGAAGACGTGGCCGTACTCGTGGCGGTACAGCTCCGGCCCCACCGCGTCGGCGATCGTCGCCTGGATCTCCGCCGGCGACGGCCAGATGTCGCGCAGGAAGACCGGCTCGCCATCGTCGCCGATCCCGAGCGGCTCGGTCATGATGTCGCCGTTCACCCGGCCGAAGAGCGCGAACGCCACGACGAGCACCGGCGACATCAGGTAGTTGGCCCGGACCAGTGGATGGACGCGGGCCTCGAAGTTCCGGTTGCCCGACAGCACCGAGGCGGCGACCAGCGAATGCTCCTCGATCGCGCGGCCGATCGGTTCCGGCAGCGGGCCGCTGTTGCCGATGCAGGTGGTGCAGCCGTAGCCGACCGTCTGGAAGCCCAGTGCGTCGAGGTCGCGGTCGAGGCCGGCCTTCGCGAGGTAGTCGGTCACCACGCGCGAGCCGGGGGCCATCGAGGTCTTGACCCAGGGCCGCGAGTGGAGGCCGCGGGCGCGCGCCTTCCGGGCCAGCAGGCCTGCGCCGACCATCACCGACGGGTTGGACGTGTTGGTGCACGACGTGATGGCCGCGATCACCACCGACCCGTCGTGGACGTGGTGGCTCTCGCCCTCGAGGTCGACCGGGTAGCTCATCGAGACGGCCGGTGTGGCATTGGCGATCGCGACATCGGAGCTGCCACCCTCGCCGTTCCAGCGCCCCAGCGCCTCCTCGGCCGCCGCGCGCCGCTCGGCCGGCACCGTGGGCTTCATCAGCCCCGGCAGCGAGGTGGCGAAGTTGCGCTCGAGGTCGGTGAGCGGCACCAGGTCCTGCGGCCGCTTGGGGCCGGCGAGGCTCGGCACCACGGTGTCGAGGTCGAGTTCGAGGACCTCGCTGTAGACCGGATCCGGCGTCTCGTCGGTCCGGAACAGCTTCTGCGCCCGGCAGTAGGACTCGACCAGCGCCACCTGCTCGGCGTCGCGGCCGGTGCGGGCGAGGTACTGCAGGGTCACCTCGTCGACCGGGAAGAACCCCATCGTGGCGCCATACTCCGGCGCCATGTTGGCGATCGTCGCGCGGTCGGCGAGCGGCAGGCCGCCGAGGCCGGTGCCGAAGAACTCGACGAACTGGTCCACCACGCCGTGCTTGCGGAGGATCTGGGTGACCGTGAGCACCAGGTCCGTGGCGGTGCACCCGGCCGGCAGCGAGCCGGTGAGGCGCATGCCGACGACCTTCGGCAGCAGCATGAAGTAGGGCTGGCCGAGCATCACCGCCTCCGCCTCGATCCCGCCGACGCCCCAGCCCATGACGCCGAGGCCGTTGATCATCGTCGTGTGGGAGTCGGTGCCGACGCAGGTGTCGGGATAGGCCGTGAGCTCGCCGTGCTGGTCGCGCAGCTGGATCAGCGGCGAGAGGTACTCGAGGTTGACCTGGTGCACGATGCCGGTCCCGGGCGGCACGACCCGGAAGTTGCCGAACGCCTGCTGGGCGAACTTGAGGAGCTGGTAGCGCTCGGCGTTGCGGTCGAACTCGAGCGCGACGTTGAGCTTGAATGCGTCGGCGCTGCCATAGTGATCGACCTGCACCGAGTGGTCGATCACCAGGTCGCAGGGGACCACCGGGTTGATACGCTGGGGATCGCCGCCCATCCGGGCCATCGCGTCCCGCATCGCCGCGAGGTCCACGACGCAGGGCACCCCGGTGAAGTCCTGCAGCACCACCCGGGCCGGCATGTAGGGGATCTCGCCGCTTCCCGCGGTCGCCGGGCTCCAGCCGGCGAGGGCCCGGACGTGATCCTCGGTGACGAAGCCGCGGCCCAGGTGCCGGAGGGCGTTCTCGAGCAGCACCCGGATCGAGAAGGGCAGGCGATCGAGGGACGCGATCCCGCCCCGCTCGAGGGCCTGGAGGTCGTGGATCGTCGCCCGGGTCGCGCCGACGGCCAGTTGCCGGCGGCTGCCGAAGGGATCAGGATGGGTCATGTCCGTATCATTCCCGCGTCTGGAAGTCTTGTTGGCCAACACCGAAACCTACACCGACCGGAGGGCGTCGTGCCCCAGCGTGGCGTGATCCCGGTGGCGGTCCGACGCCAGGAAGGCGTCGTCGAGATCACCTGGGACCGCACCGGCCACGTGGGCCGGTTCAAGGCCCGCGAGCTGCGCCTCGCCTGCCCCTGCGCCGTCTGCGTGGACGAGATGTCGGGTCGCCCGTTGCTTGATCCGACAACGGTGCCACCGGACGTGGCACCCCAGGCGATCCAGCCGGTGGGGGCGTACGGCCTGCGCATCCACTGGAGCGACGGCCACGCCACGGGAATCTTCACTTACGACGCCCTCCTCGCCCGCTGTCCCTGTCCGGCATGCCGGCGCTGACCCCTTGGCCGCCCGGAGTCTCGCTGCTAGCGTATTTTCACTTGGCCCCGGCCCCCCTCTCCTCGATGTCCCGAGCCACCGCCGATGATGATTGGCAGGCGCTGGTGGATCCTGATCTGGTACGGCATCCTGCTGCTCGGGACCGTCGGCCTCGTCATGGCCATCAACTGGGGTCGCCAGGTGCGGTGGCGGAACATCGACGAGGTGCTTCGCGGCATCGGGACGATCGCCGCCTCGGTCGGGATGCTCCTGCTGCTCAACCACGTCGGGGGCGGCGCCGGCCAGACGCTGCTCCTGGCCGCGCTCATCGCCTTCATCCTGGCTTTCCTCACCGGCCGGGAACAGGAGCGCCAGCACCGGCGTTCCGATCAGGACCAATGACCATCTCCCGAACGTCCCTGACGCGGGCACTGCTGGTGGCCGCGATCCTCGCCGCGCCCGTCGCCCATTCGCTCGCCGCCCAGCAGGGCGGCCCCGGCACCGGCGGCGCCGTCGGCCTGGCCCAGGCCGAGCGCTACCTCGCCGCGCCCCACCGCGTCCTCGTGATCGGGGCCCATCCCGATGACGAGGACAACGACCTCATCGCGATCCTCTCGCGCGGCATGGGGGTCGAGACCGGCTACCTCGCGCTGACCCGCGGCGAGGGCGGCCAGAACCTCATCGGCGACGAACTGGGCACCGCCCTCGGCGTGCTGCGGAGCGGCGAGCTGGTCGCCGCCCGGCGCATCGACGGCGGCCGCCAGTTCTTCACCCGGGCGATCGACTTCGGCTTCACCCGCTCGGCCGACGAAAGCTTCACCTTCTGGCCGCACGACTCGGTGCTCAAGGACGTGGTGCGGATCATCCGCCGCTTCCGGCCCCAGGTGATCGTCGCGGTGTTCAGCGGCACGCCGCGCGACGGGCACGGGCAGCACCAGGTCTCCGGCATCGTCGCGAAGGAGGCGTTCCACGCCGCCGCCGACCCGGCGCGCTTCCCCGAGCTGCAGCGCGAGGAGGGGCTCGCGCCCTTCCAGCCGCTCAAGTTCTATCGTGACTACGGGGTGACCGACGGGATCACGCTGCAGGGCGGCACGCTCGACCGCGCGACCGGGCACTCGCTGCACCAGATCGGGATGCGGGCGAGGTCACAGCACCGCTCGCAGGACATGGGGATGCTGGAGGAGCCGGGTCCGTCGACCGTGATGATCGGCCTCGAGGAGGTCGCGCCGGGAGTGAATGCCGGCAGGCACGACTCGCTGTTCGCCGGCGTGCCGGTGCTGCCGGTGGACGCGACGCGTCGCGACGCGCTGCGGCTCGCGCAGGCCGGCGTCGTGCTCGATGCGTATGTCGAT
The DNA here is from genome assembly GCA_964557115.1 of uncultured Gemmatimonadaceae bacterium. Taxonomy (GTDB): domain Bacteria; phylum Gemmatimonadota; class Gemmatimonadetes; order Gemmatimonadales; family GWC2-71-9; genus Palsa-1233. The sequence continues at coordinate 2,489 of CAZKYO010000005.1, read as the reverse complement.
GACGACGAGGTCACGCCGGGGCAGGTGGTGTGGCTGCACCTCGTGGCCTGGAACGGGGGATCCGGGTCGCTCCGAGCCAACCTCGAACTGCCTGAGCTTTCCGGCGCCAACGGCGCGTTCCTCCAGGATCGCGTGACGCAGTGTGACGTGATCGGCCAGCCGGTTGCTGCCGGCGCCGTGTGGCGGTGCGACCTGGCGCTCCACGTGCAGGCTGCAGCGGGCGACCAGCCGTACTTCCTCCGCGAACCGTTGGCGGGGGCAATGTACCGATGGATGGGTGATCCCGCCGCCTGGGGCGAGCCGTTCGACGCGCCGGTCAGGGTCAGGCTCACCCTCGGGCTCTCGTCCGGCGAGAAGGCCTCGGCCACCATCCCAGTCACCGCCCGTTTCCGTGACCAGGGCCTCGGCGAGGTGCGCAAGCCGGTGACGATCGTGCCGCGGCTGCTGGTGGACGTGACGCCCGGCGACCTGCTCTGGCCCGCCGGCCTCGCCTCGCGCGAGTTCACGGTCGAGGTCGAGCACGCCGCGCGCGACACGACCGATGCCACCATCGCTCTGCAGGTGCCGCGCGGCTGGAGGGCTGACGCACCCAGGACGGCGCGCTTCACGCGCGAGGGCGAACGCGCGAGCTACACGTTCCGCGTCACCGCGCCCGTGACCCCGACGGCCGGCGCGCTGACGTTCCGCGCGATCGCCACCAGCGGCGCCGACACCTTCGCGACCGGCGTGACCCGGATCGCCTATCCGCACGTGATCGCGCGCGCGATCTTCCACCCGTCCGACGTGCGGGTGACGGTGGCGCCGGTGCGCTTCGCGACGAACCGGCGGATCGGCTACGTGCGCGGCGCCGCCGACCGCATCCCCGAGGCGCTTGCCGCGGCCGGGGTGCCGTTCCGGCTCCTCGGCGCCGCCGACCTGGAGGGGGGCTCGCTCGATTCCCTCGACGTGCTGGTGATCGGCCCGCGCGCCTACGAGGTGAACGACGCGCTGGCCCGCGCCAACCCGCGCCTGCTGCGCTTCGCCCGCGCCGGCGGGACCCTGCTCATCCAGTACCAGCAGTACCAGTTCGTCGACGGCGGCTTCGCGCCGCTGCCGCTCACCATCGCGCGGCCGCACGACCGGGTCACCGACGAGACCGCGCCGATGCGGTTCCTCCCCGGCTCCGAGGTGCTGCGCACCGCCCCCAATCGGATCACCGAGGGCGACTTCGACGGCTGGGTCCAGGAGCGCGGCCTCTACTTCGCCGGCACCTGGGATCCCGCCTGGCGGCCGATGCTGGAGAGCCACGACGCCGGGATGCCGCCGCTCCAGGGTGGCCTCCTCGTGGCACCCTTCGGCAAGGGCACCGTGATCTACACCGGGCTGTCGTTCTTCCGCGAGCTGCCGGCCGGCGTGGTCGGCGCCTGGAAGCTGTTCGCGAACCTGCTGGCGCTCGGCGGTGAAGGGTGAAGGGAGAAGGGTGAAGGGCGGCGTCCGCGCGTCCGCCCTTCGCGTCTCGCTCCTCGCCCTGTCGCTGCTCGGCTGCGGCGACGGTCGCGAGCACCTCACGCTCTATTCGCCGCACGACCGGCCCCTGCTGCAGTTGATCGAGGAGCGGTTCGAGGCGACCCATCCCGGGATCGACCTGCGCTGGCTCGACATGGGGAGCCAGGAGATCCTCGACCGGCTCCGCTTCGAGAACCCCAACCCGGTCGCCGACGTGTGGTTCGGCGGGCCGACCACGATCTTCGCCCGCGGCGTGGCGGCCGGCGTGCTCGAGCCCGCGTCGCCGAGCTGGGGCGGCGCCGTGGACAGCGCCGGGATCGGCCCCGAGGGACGCTACTGGCCGCTGTATCGCACGCCCGCCGTCATCGCCTACAACGCCGAGAAGGTGCCGGCCGACTCGGCGCCGCGCGACTGGGACGACGTGCTGTCGCCCCGCTGGGCCGACCAGGTCCTGATCCGCGACCCGGTCGCCAGCGGCACGATGCGGGCGATCTGGGGCCTCGTGCTGGTCCGCTCGATCCGGGAGACGGGCGACACGAGCGCGGGCATGGCATGGCTGCGCCGCCTCGACGGGCAGACCCGCACCTACGCCCTCAATCCCGCGATCCTGGAGCAGAAGCTCGCCCGTGGCGAGGGCACGGTCACGCTCTGGGACCTCCCCGACATCCTGATCGCGATGTCCAAGGGGATGCCGTTCGGCTACCATTTCCCGTCCAGCGGGACGGTCGTGATCGACGACGCGATCGGCATCGTGCGCGGCACGCACCACCGCGCGGCTGCCGAGGCGTTCCTCGAGTTCGTCGGCAGTGCGGAGATCCAGATCCTCACGGCGGAGCGCAATTGGCGCCTGCCGGCGCGGCACGACTTGCCGCTCGACCGGGTGCCGGCCTGGGTCGCCGACGTGGAGCGCCGGATGGTGACTGCCCCGATGGACTGGACGATGCTCGCCGACCACGGAGCCGAATGGATGCGCTACTGGGACCAGCGGGTGCGCGGCAGCGGGA